>NZ_JBQKFH010000033.1:0-28182 GCF_052119425.1 Enterococcus cecorum | reverse complement strand
GGTCGACTTAATTATAGAGGAAACAGATGTCTTTTTCTATTATTATGAGTATAAAAAAAGATATTTAGTGTTATCCTCCGTTTGAGTAACAACACTAAATATCATAGACCCCCTTTTTCATTTGGGAATTTTTACCAGTCAAAATGAAGCGCTTTACATATCTGTTAACTTGCTTTACAATTTTAATTTGGAGGTGTCTATGATGAAAAAAATGAAATTTGGAACCACAAATGAAGAAGTATCTGCAGTTGTTTTGGGCTGTATGCGATTAAATGGCGCAAAGGATCCCGTTAAAGTGCTCGAAACTGCCTATGAAAATGGGATTACATTTATCGATCACGCAGATATTTACGGTAAAGGTGAATGCGAAACGATTTTTGCTGAATCTTTAGCAAAAACTTCAATTAATCGAGAAAATTTATTTATTCAATCAAAATGCGGTATTGTCCCAGGAGTCATGTTTGACTTTTCTAAAAAACATATCATTGAAGCTGTTGAAGGAAGTTTGCAACGCTTAAAGACTGATCATTTAGATTCATTATTATTACATCGTCCAGATACTTGGATGGATCCGTTTGAAGTGAATGAAGCTTTCGAACAATTACATAAAGAAGGTAAAGTACGTTACTTTGGTGTAAGTAATCAAAATTCTAATCACATCGAATTCTTGAAAAAAGCGGTCAAACAACCACTTGTAGCGAACCAATTACAATTTGGTTTAAAACACACTGAGATGATTGATCAAGAATTGCAAGTTAATATGACATCAAAAGGTAGTTATGATCATGATGGTGGGATTTTACTTTATTCTCGTTTACATGAGATGACCATTCAGGCTTGGTCGCCTTACCAATACGGATTCTTTGAAGGGGTCTTTATCGGTAATGAAAAATTCCCAGAGTTAAATCAAGCAATGGATGAAATGGCGGAAAAATACGGCATTACGCCAACTGGTTTAGCGAGTGCTTGGATTTTAAGCCATCCGGCGAATATGCAAGTTATCGCTGGTACTATGACACCATCTCGTTTAGAAGAAATTGCCAAAGCGAGTGAAGTACAATTATCTAAAGAAGATTGGTATAAATTATATATGGCAGCGGGAAATATGCTACCATAGAATATATAGAGATAGCCGAATGTTTAAAAACCGAACATTCGGCTATTTTTGTCTAAAAAAACAATAAAAATGATTGCAATATCTTAGTGTTTATGGGTAAACTAGCTATTGGTGTGTGAATCATACCGAATATTTTCATTATCTGAGAGGATGAAATACTATGTTCGAAATGAAAGTTTTTGATTATGAGGATATCCAATTAATACCTAATAAGTGTATTGTCAATAGTCGTTCAGAATGTGATACGAGCGTGACTCTAGGCAAACATACTTTTAGAATGCCAGTCGTTCCAGCGAATATGCAAACCATTATTGATGATAAGATTGCCGAGTTTTTAGCAGAAAATGGCTATTTCTATATTATGCATCGCTTTGATGAAGAAGCACGCATTCCATTTATTCAAAAAATGCAAGCGAAAGGATTAATCACTTCTATCTCTGTAGGGGTTAAACCAGGGGAGTATACTTTTATCGAAACCTTGGCAAAAGAAAACCTTGTTCCTGATTATATTACGATTGATATTGCTCATGGTCACGCAAACTCTGTCATTAATATGATTCAACATATCAAAAAACATTTGCCAGATTCTTTTGTTATTGCCGGCAATGTTGGTACGCCTGAAGCTGTTCGTGAGTTAGAAAATGCTGGCGCGGATGCAACAAAAGTAGGGATCGGACCAGGCAAAGTTTGTATCACGAAAATTAAAACCGGATTTGGTACTGGTGGTTGGCAATTAGCAGCTCTACGTTGGTGTGCTAAGGCGGCTCGTAAACCAATTATTGCTGATGGGGGAATCCGTACCCATGGCGATATTGCTAAATCTGTTCGTTTTGGTGCTGCAATGGTGATGATTGGTTCATTATTTGCTGGTCATGAAGAATCTCCAGGTGAAACGAAAGTAGAAAATGGTATTGTTTATAAAGAATACTTTGGTTCAGCTTCTGAATTCCAAAAGGGCGAACGTAAAAATGTTGAAGGAAAGAAAATTTGGATTCAACATAAAGGTTCATTAAAAGACACATTAATTGAAATGCAACAAGACTTACAATCATCTATTTCTTATGCAGGCGGAAAAGATTTAGAAGCAATTCGCAAAGTGGATTACGTCATTGTTAAAAACTCAATCTTTAATGGTGACACAATATAAAATGGAAAATACAACAGTTCTATTTATTTAATAGTTCTGTTGTATTTTTTTGTATCTGTTTAAAATTCTGTTATATTACAATTTGTGAAATCTTATTGAAATAACGTGAATTTGTAACAAGCGATATTTGAATTCTTAAAGATTAATAAATTTTCAATGAATTAAAAGGATTTAATTTCTATTATTGTGTATTGCTGAACAGTTAGAGTATCTGTACTAATCGTTAATTGTGTAAGCTTTTTTATATCATCTGTTTTCGTAAACGTTTGCAAATAGTGATTCATTTCACTAAAAAGATTGATAGGTCTAGACATTTTTTAAAATATTTTAGTGCAAATTACTTGTATTTCTTTTTGAAAAATGATAGCTTATACATGTAAACGATTGTATAAGTAATACAGAAAGTTTAGCTGTTACAATTAAAAAGTAATAAAAGGGAAGTGTGATTAGATGACAAAGAAAACAACAATTGACTTTGAAGCTTTGTTAGAAAAAGTAAATGCTGATTTTCCAACTTATCAAGTGCTAGACAAAGATGGAAACGTTGTTAATCCTGATTTGATGCCTGAATTAAGTGATGATGAATTAGTAGAATTAATGACTCGAATGGTATGGTCTCGTGTGTTACACCAACGTTCAACTGCTTTGAATCGTCAAGGTCGTCTTGGTTTCTATGCACCAACAGCTGGTCAAGAAGCAAGTCAATTAGCAAGTCACTTTGCATTTGAAAAAGAAGATGTATTATTACCAGGTTACCGTGATGTACCTCAATTAGTACAACATGGCTTACCTTTAGCTGAAGCTTTCTTATGGTCACGTGGACACGTAGCTGGTAACCTATATCCAGAAGACTTAAAAGCTTTACCACCACAAATTATTATCGGTGCGCAATATGTGCAAGCTGCCGGTGTGGCTTTAGGTCTTAAAAAACGTAATAAGAAAAATGTGGTCTTCACTTATACTGGTGATGGCGGTTCATCACAAGGGGACTTTTATGAAGCGATCAATATCGCCGGTGCGTACAAAGCAAATGCTGTATTCTACATCCAAAATAATGGCTTTGCGATTTCTACACCTCGCGACAAACAATCAAGTGCGATGACTTTAGCTCAAAAAGCTGTTGCTGCAGGTATTCCTGGTATTCAAGTTGATGGTATGGATCCACTAGCAGTTTACGCTGTTTCTAAATTAGCACGTGATTGGTCAGTAGCGGGTAATGGTCCAGTATTAATTGAAACTTTAACATACCGTTATGGTCCACATACATTATCAGGTGACGATCCAACTCGTTATCGTTCAAAAGAAATGGATAGTGAATGGGAAGCAAAAGACCCATTGATTCGTTTCCGTAATTTCTTAACTGCAAAAGGCTTATGGTCTGAAGAAAAAGAAGAAGCAGTCATCGAACAAGCAAAAGAAGATATTAAGAACGCAATTGCTGAAGCTGACCGTGTTCCAAAACAAAAAGTATCTGAATTCCTAAAGAACATGTTTGAAGTTCAACCACAATTAATTAAAGAACAAATTGAAATCTACGAAGCGAAGGAGTCGAAATAATTATGGCACAAAAAACAATGATTCAAGCGATTACTGACGCCTTAGCCCTAGAATTGGCAAATGATGAAAATGTATTAGTTTTTGGTGAAGACGTAGGTAAAAACGGAGGAGTATTCCGTGCTACTGAAGGCTTACAAGAAAAATTTGGTGAAGATCGCGTATTTGATACACCATTAGCAGAATCAGGAATTGCTGGTATGGCTTTTGGTTTAGCTTTAGAAGGATATCGTCCAGTACCTGAATTACAATTCTTTGGTTTCGTATTCGAAGCAATGGATGAAGTTGTTGCGCAAATCGCTCGTACTCGTTATCGTATGGGTGGCACTCGCAATATGCCGGTGACTATCCGTTCTCCATTTGGTGGTGGGGTTCACACGCCAGAATTACACTCAGATAACTTAGAAGGGTTAATTGCGCAATCTCCTGGTATTCGTGTTGTTATTCCTTCAAATCCATATGATGCAAAAGGATTATTAATTGCTTCAATTCGTAGCAATGACCCTGTGGTATTCTTGGAACATATGAAACTATATCGTTCATTCCGTGAAGAAGTGCCAGATGAAGCTTATGAAGTACCTTTAGATAAAGCAGCAGTGACACGTGAAGGTAAAGATGTTTCTATTATTACTTACGGTGCAATGGTTCGTGAAGCAATCAAAGCTGCTGATAATTTAGCAAAAGAAGGTATTGATGCTGAAATTATTGACTTACGTACAGTTGCTCCTTTAGATATCGAAACAATTATTGCTTCTGTTGAAAAAACAGGTCGCGTAGTTATCGTTCAAGAAGCACAACGTCAAGCCGGTGTTGGTGCTATGGTTGCTTCAGAAATTGCGGAACGTGCAATTCTTTCATTAGAAGCTCCTATTGGTCGTGTGAGCGCACCAGATACAGTCTTCCCATTTGGTCAAGCTGAAAATATCTGGTTACCAAACGCAAAAGATATTGAAGAAAAAGTCAAAGAAATCGTTAATTTCTAATTGATCTCAGATGGTAAGTATAAAGCCTAGCCTTTATACTTACCCTTATTAAAGAAAGGAAGAATTTTAATGGCATTTCAATTTAAATTACCAGATATTGGTGAAGGGATTGCTGAAGGCGAAATCGTAAAATGGTTCGTTAAAGTTGGCGATACAATCAATGAAGATGATACTTTATTAGAAGTACAAAATGATAAATCAGTAGAAGAAATTCCATCTCCAGTTACAGGTGTGGTTAAAAATATTTTAGTTTCAGAAGGTACTGTCGCTAGTGTAGGTGACGTATTAGTTGAAATTGATGCACCAGGTCATGAAGATAATGATGCACCAGCACCAGCTAGCGCACCAGCTCAAGAAGCTGCTCCTGCTGCAGCTGGCGGATATTTCCAATTTAAATTACCAGATATCGGTGAAGGAATTGCTGAAGGCGAAATCGTAAAGTGGTTCGTTAAAGTTGGTGATACAATCAATGAAGACGATACTTTATTAGAAGTACAAAATGATAAATCAGTAGAAGAAATCCCATCTCCAGTTACAGGTGTGGTTAAAAATATTTTAGTTTCAGAAGGTACTGTTGCTACAGTCGGTGATGTCTTGGTTGAAATTGATGCACCAGGTCATAATGGTCCTGCCGCTGCACCAGCTAGTGCGCCTGCTCAAGAAGCTGCTCCTGCTGCTAGTCCAAGTGCTGCAACAGTTGTAACAGCTTCAAATCCTAACAAACGCGTTTTAGCAATGCCATCTGTGCGTCAATATGCACGTGAAAAAGATGTTGATATTACCTTGGTAACACCAACAGGTAAAGGTGGCCGTGTGGTGAAAGAAGATATCGATCAATTCTTAGCTGGTGGCGCACCAAGTCAAGCCGCTACACCAGCAGCTACAACTCCTGAAGTGGCTGCTAAACCTGCTGCTGCTCCTGCTAAAGCTCCAGAAGCTAAGAAACCATTCACTTCAAACTTAGGTGAATTAGAAACTCGTGAAAAAATGTCTGCTACACGTAAAGCTATTTCTAAAGCGATGGTTAATAGTAAACATACTGCACCTCATGTTACATTACATGATGAAGTGGAAGTATCTAAACTTTGGGATCAACGTAAGAAATTCAAAGAAGTGGCTGCAGCAAATGGTACTAAATTAACATTCTTGCCATATATTGTTAAGGCTTTGACAACTACAGTGAAGAAATACCCAATCTTGAATGCTTCTATTGATGATGCAACACAAGAAATCGTGTATAAACACTACTACAACATCGGTATTGCAACTGATACTGATCATGGATTATACGTACCTAACGTAAAAGATGCAGATCGTAAAGGTTTATTTGCAATTGCAGATGAAATCAATGCTAAAGCAAAATTAGCTCATGAAGGAAAATTATCTGCAGAAGATATGCGTAATGGTTCTATCACAATTAGTAACATCGGTTCAGTTGGTGGTGGTTGGTTCACACCAGTTATCAACTATCCAGAAGTTGCTATCTTAGGTGTAGGTACAATTTCTCAACAACCTATCGTAAATGCAGAAGGTGAATTAGCTATTGGTCGCGTGATGAAACTATCATTAAGTTTTGACCACCGTATTGTTGACGGCGCTACTGCACAACAAGCGATGAATAATATCAAACGCTTATTAGCTGATCCAGAATTATTATTAATGGAAGGATGATTAATCGATGGTAGTAGGAGATTTTGCTATTGAATTAGATACAGTCGTAATTGGAGCAGGCCCTGGTGGATATGTGGCTGCGATTCGTGCGGCTCAATTAGGTCAAAAAGTTGCTGTAATTGAACGTGAATACATTGGTGGTGTTTGTTTAAATGTTGGATGTATTCCTTCTAAAGCATTGATTGCAGCAGGACATCACTATCAAGAAGCTCTAGATTCACAAATGTTTGGTGTGAATACAGAAGGAGTTACTTTAGATTTTGCTAAAACACAAGATTGGAAAGACAATGGCGTTGTTAAAAAATTAACAACAGGTGTGTCATTCCTATTAAAGAAAAATAAAGTAGATGTGATTACAGGTTCTGCTTTCTTTGTAGATGATCATACTTTACGTGTAATCAATGGTGATTCAGCGCAAACTTATTCATTTAATAATGCGATTATTGCGACTGGTTCTCGTCCAATTGAAATTAAAGGCTTCAAGTTTGGCGGCCGTATTTTAGATTCTACTGGCGGTCTTGCATTAAAAGAAGTGCCTAAGAAATTTGTTATTATCGGTGGCGGGGTTATCGGTGCTGAATTAGGTGGTGCCTATGCAAACCTTGGTGCTGAAGTAACAATCTTAGAAGGATCTCCACAAATTTTACCTACATTTGAAAAAGATATGGTGAAATTAGTAGAAGATGACTTTAAGAAAAAAGGCATTACTGTTATTACTAAAGCTATGGCAAAAGAAGCTATTGATAATGGTGATAGCGTCACTGTGAAATATGAAGTTGACGGTAAAGAACAATCTGTTGTGGCTGATTATGTCATGGTTACAGTTGGTCGTCGCCCTAACACTGATGATATGGGATTAGAACAAGCTGGTGTTGAAATTGGTGAACGTGGTTTAATTCCAGTAGATGCGCAAGGACGTACAAATGTGAAGAATATTTACGCAATTGGGGATATCGTTCCTGGTGCTGCCTTGGCTCACAAAGCTAGTTATGAAGCTAAGATTGCTGCTGAAGCGATTTCAGGTAAGAAAGTTGCTGTTGACTATAAAGCTATGCCAGCTGTTGCCTTTACTGATCCTGAATTAGCTACAGTCGGAATGACAATTGCTGAAGCGAAAGAAGCTGGCTTAAATGCTAAATCATACAAATTCCCATTATCAGGTAATGGACGTGCGATTTCTTTAGGTAAGACTGAAGGATTTGTTCGTTTAGTAACTACAGTAGAGGATAATGTGATTGTCGGTGCACAAGTTGCTGGGGTTGGCGCTTCTGATATGATTTCTGAATTATCATTAGCTGTTGAATCTGGTATGAATGCTGAAGATATCGCATTAACTATCCATCCACATCCATCATTAGGTGAAATTGTAATGGATACTGCCGAATTAGCATTAGGCTTACCAATTCATATCTAAAATCATTAAAGATAAATTTAAAGAGACTCAATCACAGATGGTTGGGCCTCTTTTTTGTTTTCATCTAATTTCATTTTTGTTATAATTGAGTCGAAAGGTGGGAGAGTTATGCAATTTTTGAAATTATTTTTTATTTATCGTTGGTATGCTTTAGTTTTTGCCTTTATGTATGTTGCGCTTATCTATTTGATATGCCGAAAAACAAAATTGGTTAAAGCTGGTATCATTTATGGTATTGTTACAGAAATTCTCTTTATCGTATCATTATTATATTTCTATTTTAGATTATCACAACCAAGTACTGTTTCAAGAATGGCTATTTTCGAACAGCTTTATCATATTGTGATTCTTTCGTGGTTTGTCTTTTATCTACCACTTGTCTTATTGGCTGCTTATCGCTTGTTCCTTTGGATTAGGCGGCGACTACATCTTGCTTTACAAATAATCTTAACCGTTAGTTACATTATTACCATGGTTGGAATTGGCTATTTTGGGTTAATTGTTCATGTATTATTGTTTTATGGTTTTGCACCTTAAATGTTTTAGATCAAGATACTTCCAGTGTCTTGGTCTTTTTTTGGTTGCAAGCGAACTGCTAACCTGTATATAATAGTAAAGGAAGAATGAGGAGGAAGAAGATGGAGAATTATCAATATCCTTTAGATTTAAATTGGTCTACAGAAGAAATGATTGTAGTCGTTAATTTTTGGGCTGATTTAGAAAAAGTTTATGAACAAGGCATGGATCGTCAAGCTTTTTTAAATAGTTATCAGTCCTTTAAATCTGTTGTTAAAAGTATTGGCGAAGAACGTAAATTAGGCCGAGAGTTTGAGGAATTATCAGGTTATTCACTTTACCATGCTGTGAAACAAGCAAAAGCAAGTCAGGCAAAGAAAATAAAAATGTGAGGAAATCATTTATGGAAACATTGAGTACAAAAATTGTTGATACTATTTATGCTGCGGCAATAAAAATTAAAGAGCAAGTCACAAAAAAGAGGTTAATTGTGTCTACCAAATCTAGTCGCAGTGATTTTGTGACAAATGTTGATACACAAATTCAAGATTTTATTATGGAAGAGCTGTTAAGAGTAGAACGAGGCATAAAGTTTTTGGCTGAAGAAAATAATTTATCCTCTTTACCTGACTTTTCTGGCAAAGTTGCTATTATCGATCCTATAGATGGTACAAATAATATGGTTTTAGAAAAGAAAAACTTTTGTATCATGGTTGCAATCTATGATAATCATGAAGGAAAATTGGGCTATATATATGATGTAATGGCTGATAATTTACTTTGGGGTGGACCGGATGTAGGGATTCATTTCAATGATAAGAAATTAAAACGAACGAATAATGTTGAGCTAAGTGAAGGACTAGTTGGCTTTAACAGTGCTATATATCGTAGAAATGCTTTTCATGCGCATAAAATTGGAGATGAATCATTAGGAATTAGAATGACTGGATGTGCAGGTCTTGAATTGATGAATTTAGCATTAGGTAATCGTGTAGCGTATATTTCTAACTTACAGCCTTGGGATTATGCTGCTGGTAAGATAATACTTGAAACGCTAGGTCTTAGAGTAACTAACATTTATGGAAATGATTTGAAATTTAATGAACGAGAATTGTTTATTGCTGCTACCCCTTTAGCACATCAAAGAATATTGGAAATTATGCATGCAGAATAAAGAATCATGAGAAATCGAGTGTTTTGCTTTTTTTTCTGAAAATTTTTTGGTATAATTTCATTTTGAGTGAAGTCAATTAAATTTTAAAGGAGTCATTAAATTGAATTATAGAGAAGATATTCGTAATATCGCGATTATTGCCCACGTCGACCACGGAAAAACCACTTTGGTAGATGAATTATTAAAACAGTCACATACTTTAGATGCACGTACACAATTACAAGAACGTGCGATGGACTCAAACGCATTAGAAAAAGAACGCGGAATTACAATTTTAGCGAAAAACACTGCTGTAGAATATAACGGTACAAAAATCAACATCATGGATACTCCTGGACACGCCGATTTTGGTGGAGAAGTAGAACGTATCATGAAAATGGTGGATGGTGTTCTTTTAGTTGTCGATGCTTATGAAGGAACCATGCCACAAACACGTTTTGTATTGAAAAAAGCTTTAGAACAAAAAGTTACACCGATTGTCGTTGTGAATAAAATTGATAAACCATCTGCTCGTCCTGAACATGTAGTAGATGAAGTATTAGAATTGTTTATTGAATTAGGGGCCGATGATGATCAATTAGATTTCCCAGTTGTTTATACTTCAGCCTTAAATGGTACTTCAAGCTTGTCTAGTGATCCAGCAGACCAAGAAAAAACAATGGCGCCCGTTTTTGATACAATTTTAGAACATATTCCTGCACCAATTGACAATTCTGATGAACCTTTACAATTCCAAGTGTCATTATTAGACTATAATGAATATGTTGGTCGTATTGGTATCGGACGTGTTTTCCGTGGTACCATTCGTGTAGGGGACCAAGTTGCTTTAATGAAACTAGATGGTGATGTGAAGAAATTCCGCGTGACGAAGATTTTTGGTTTCTTTGGCTTGAAACGTTTAGAAATTGAAGAAGCGAAGGCCGGAGATTTGATTGCCGTATCTGGTATGGAAGATATCTTCGTTGGTGAAACAGTGACACCTGCAGATCATCAAGAAGCTTTGCCGATTTTACACATTGATGAGCCTACATTACAAATGACTTTCCTAGTGAATAATTCACCATTTGCTGGACGTGAAGGAAAATTTGTTACTGCACGTAAAATTGAAGAACGTTTGATGGCACAATTACAAACTGATGTATCTTTACGCGTTGATCCAATCGGTCCAGATTCATGGATTGTTTCAGGCCGTGGAGAATTACACTTATCCATCTTAATTGAAAATATGCGCCGTGAAGGTTACGAATTACAAGTATCTCGTCCAGAAGTTATCGAACGTGAAATTGATGGCGTGAAGTGTGAACCATTTGAACGTGTTCAAATTGATACACCAGAAGAATATATGGGGGCAGTAATTGAATCATTAGGTATGCGTAAAGCTGAAATGCAAGATATGATTAATACTGGAAATGGTCAAGTTCGTATTATCTTCTTAGCACCAGCCCGTGGATTAATCGGATATACTACAGAATTCTTATCTATGACTCGTGGTTATGGTATTATGCACCATACCTTTGATCAATATCTACCAATGATTCAAGGTCAAATTGGTGGTCGTCACCATGGTGCTTTAGTTTCTATTGATACAGGCAAGGCAACGACTTATTCAATTATGAGTATTGAAGAGCGTGGTACTGTCTTTGTTGAACCAGGTACTGAAGTCTACGAGGGAATGATTGTTGGTGAAAATTCACGCGATAATGACTTGACTGTAAATATCACTAAAGCAAAACAAATGACCAATGTCCGTTCTGCTACAAAAGACCAAACTGCGGTTATTAAAAAGCCAAAAATTCTAACCCTTGAAGAATCATTAGAATTTTTAAATGATGATGAATATTGTGAAGTAACACCTGAAAGTATTCGTCTACGTAAACAAATCTTAAATAAAAACGAACGTGAAAAAGCCGCTAAAAAACGTAAAATGGCTGAACAAGCGTAGTCAAATTTAAGGCGAGAACTAATCATTAGGTTTTCGCCTTTTATTATAAAATCAATCACAAGAGAGGACTGACTGAGATGCAAACAGTGGAATATATCCAACAATTAACAGCTATTCCATCACCAACAGGATATACACATAAGGTGATTCAATATGTAAACGAAACACTTCAATCATTTGGTTACGATCCACAAATCACTCCTAAAGGTGGTTTAGTAGTTACAGTAAAGGGTGAAAATGATAACCAACAACGATTTGTCACAGCCCATGTAGATACACTTGGGGCAATGGTTCGTGCCATCAAACCAAATGGACGTTTAAAAATTGATTTAATTGGTGGTTTTGGTTATTCATCCGTTGAAGGTGAAAATTGTTTGATTCATCTATCTGGAAGCGAGAAAACCATTTCAGGTACAATATTAATGCATCAAACCAGTGTGCATGTTTATAAAGATGCGCGTACAGCTGAAAGAAACCAAGAAAATATGGAAGTACGCTTAGATGCGAAAGTCTTTAATGAAGAAGATGTCCGTCAATTAGGTATCGAAGTAGGAGATTTTATTTCTTTTGATGCCCGCACACAAGTGACTGATTTAGGATTTGTTAAGAGTCGTCATTTAGATGATAAGGTTTCTGCCGCTATTTTAATGAACCAATTACACCAAATCAAAGAAGAAGGTTTAACACTTCCATATACTACACATTTTGCTTTTAGTACTTTTGAAGAAGTCGGTCATGGCATGAACAGTAATATTCCAAATGAAGTAGTTGAATATTTAGCAGTGGATATGGGTGCGATGGGCGATGACCAACAGACAGATGAATATAGTGTCTCAATTTGTGTGAAAGATGGTTCAGGTCCTTACAATTTTGATTTCCGTCAACATTTAGTACAATTATGTAAAGATAATGCAATTGATTATAAGCTTGATATTTATCCTTATTATGCTAGCGATGCCTCTGCGGCCCTTTCAGCTGGTGCCGAAGTGAAGCATGCGTTATTTGGTGCAGGAATTGAATCTAGTCATGCCTACGAACGTACCCACATTGAATCTGTACAAGCGACGGAGCAATTAGTACACGCTTATTTATTTAGTCCATTAGTTTAAAGATTTTCTACAAAATTGATTCAAGCTGTTTTTTTACTTAAAAATTGTGCTATAATAAAATATACCATGACAAAATTGGAGTGAGTAAGATGAAAGAGGTTTCTAGAGAACATGCTGTAGAGTTATTACAAAATGAAGCCCAACGCATTCGCCGCTTAATAGCAAATCAAAAGAATAGTTTATGTGTCGCACATTGTAAAGCTTTTGAAGAAGTGGTGGATACACAAATGTATGGTTTATCACGACAAGTTGCTTATGCGATTCAGTTAGGTATTTTAGATAGTACAGAAGGTCAACAAATTTTAAGTGACTTAGAAAAAAACTTAGATTTATTGTATCAAGAAGTTTATAAAGAACAACATGTTGCAGAACAAAAAGATGAAGATATAACTTTAAAGTAGTTAAATATAATGGGGGGATAACGAAATAGCTTTGTGAGTTATTCCCTTTTTTATTCGTAGTTTATGTCATTAGAAAGGAAATGGGGCGACCCAAGGATGATCCATTGTCAAAGAAAGTAAAGAAAAGACATTTATTAGATTATAGTATTTTAATTCCCTATTTAATTTTGACCGTTATTGGCTTGATGATGGTATATAGCGCATCATCATATTCTCTTATATCACAAGGAAAAAATCCAATCACTGATATGGTCAAACAAGCCATCTTTTTATTTTTAAGTATTATTTTGATGGCTATCTTATATAAAATGAAGCTCAGTATGCTAAAAAATTTGAAGTTTGTACGGATATTTGTCGCACTTGTATTAGGTTTGATGGTGATTGCGTTTGGTTTTAAAACCGTTAATGGTGCTCATGGTTGGATTCAAATTCCTGGACTGGGAACGATTCAGCCAGTTGAGTTTTGGAAGTTTGTGATGATTTGGATGCTGGCTGCACAAATTTCAGATCGCCAAGTGTTGATTCCTGACAAGATGATTGAGGCTGTTAAAGTACCTGTAGGGCTGTGTGCGCTATCTATGGGAATTTTAGCCTTGTATCCCGATTTTGGGAACGCAGCGATTATTGCCTTACTGCTAATCGTAATGTTGATGATTAGTGGGATCAATTATCTTTATGGTTATATCATAGCGTTTGGCACTTTTGCGTTTAGTATCCTTACGATGTTTATTATTCGTATCACCAATGGTAGCTTTTTACCTGCACACGTTGCCTCTCGTTTTGCAGTATTCTTAAATCCATTTAAAGATGAATTTGGCGACGGTCATCAACTGGTAAATGGCTATTATGCAATGTTTAATGGTCGATTATTTGGTTTAGGTTTAGGAAATAGTATCCAAAAGAAAGGTTTCCTAAGTTTTGCTGCTTCAACAGACTTTATTTTTGCAATTGTTGTTGAAGAATTGGGATTAATTGGGGCTATTCTTATTTTAGGTTTATTGTTGTTTTTAGTCGGACGAATCCTTTTAATTGGTATTCGTTCAAATGATGCTTTTAATTCAATGATTTGTTTAGGCGTCGGTTCATTATTTTTGATTCAAATCTTCATCAATTTAGGGGGAATTACTGGTTTGATTCCATTAACGGGGATTACCTTTCCATTCTTTAGTCAAGGTGGTTCTAGTTTAATTGTTTTATCAGCCTGTGTTGGTTTAGTCTTAAATATTAGTGCTGATGAAAAGAAGAAAAAATTGATGTTGTATTGATAAATAAATTTAAGGAGTGGTTCGATGAAAAAAGTATTAGTTGCAAATCGTGGCGAAATCGCAATACGTGTTTTTCGTGCATGTGCGGAATTAGGAATTGCAACAGTCGGTATTTATGCAGCTGAAGATGAATATTCTGTTCACCGTTTTAAAGCAGATGAAGCCTACTTAATCGGTGAAGGTAAAAAGCCTATTGAAGCGTATTTGGATATTGAAGGCATCATCCAAGTCGCCAAAGAAGCTGGGGCAGATGCGATTCACCCAGGCTATGGATTTTTATCTGAAAATTTACAGTTTGCGAAACGTTGTCAAGAAGAAGGCCTGACATTCATCGGACCAAAACTTGAACATCTAGATATTTTTGGAGATAAGATTAAAGCAAAAGAAGCAGCCGTGAAAGCCGGCATTCAATCTATTCCAGGAAGTGACGGCCCGGTAGACTCTGTACATGAGGTGCTTCAGTTTGCGAAGGATTACGGCTATCCAATTATGATTAAAGCAGCCCTTGGCGGTGGTGGTCGTGGCATGCGCGTGGCCTTTGATGATGCTCAAGCTTTAGAAGGTTACAATCGTGCAAAGAGTGAAGCTAAAGCCGCATTTGGTAGTGATGAAGTCTATGTAGAAAAATATATTGCTGATCCAAAACATATTGAAGTGCAGATTTTAGGTGATATGCATGGCAATGTTGTGCACTTATTTGAACGTGATTGCTCAGTACAAAGACGTCATCAGAAAGTAGTTGAAGTTGCACCTTGTGTATCATTATCAACTGAATTACGTGAAAAAATCTGTGGTGCGGCTGTTCAATTAATGAAACATGTCGGATATGTTAATGCTGGAACTGTAGAGTTTTTAGTTAGTGGCGATGATTTCTACTTTATTGAAGTGAATCCACGTGTACAAGTAGAACATACGATTACTGAATTAATTACAGATATTGACATTGTGACTAGTCAAATTTTAATTGCTCAAGGGAAAGATTTACATAAAGATATTCATATTCCACAGCAAGAAAATATTTATCTTAAAGGTGCAGCGATTCAATGTCGGATTACAACAGAAGATCCATTGAATAATTTTATGCCTGATACTGGTAAAATCGATACCTATCGCTCACCTGGTGGTTTTGGTGTCCGTTTAGATGTTGGTAATGCTTATGCGGGCGCCGTTGTTACTCCTTATTTTGACTCTTTATTAGTAAAAGTTTGTACGCATGGTGCAACTTTCCAAGCAGCAGTTCAAAAGATGCAACGTTGCTTAAAAGAGTTTAGAATTCGTGGGGTAAAGACAAACATCCCATTTATGCAAAATGTCATTCATAATGAAGTCTTCCAATCAGGAAATGCCAAGACGACCTTTATTGACAACACACCAAGTTTATTTGAGTTTTCTAGTACGCGAGATCGTGGGAATAAAACCATGAAATATATTGGTGAAATCACGATTAATGGTTTCCCAGGAATTGATAAAAAAGCAAAACCATTCTTTGAAGTGCCTCGTGTACCAAAAGAAATAATTACACAAAATAAAGAAATTGTTACCGCTAAAAAGATTTTGGATAAAGAAGGTCCGCAAGCTGTTTCTAAATGGGTTCAAGAACAACAGGCTGTGCTTTTAACGGATACGACCTTCCGTGATGCGCACCAAAGTCTACTAGCCACCCGTGTTCGAACACATGATATTGAAAAAATTGCTGCTCAAACGCAATTTGCTATTCCACAATTGTTCTCAAGTGAAATGTGGGGTGGGGCAACTTTTGATGTGGCGTATCGATTCTTGAATGAAGATCCGTGGGAAAGATTACGTAAAATTCGTAAACAAATGCCAAATACGTTGATGCAAATGCTATTTAGAGGATCTAATGCTGTGGGTTATTCAAACTACCCAGATAATGTCATTCAAGCCTTTATTAAAGAATCAGCCAAACAAGGAATCGATGTCTTCCGTATATTTGATAGTCTGAACTGGACTGCTCAAATGGAACCAAGTATTCAAGCGGTGTTAGATAGTGGAAAAATTGCTGAAGCGGCGATTTGTTACACAGGTGATATTAATGATCCGCTTCGTAGTAAATATGATATAAATTACTATAAACAAATGGCTAAAGATTTGGAAAGTTTAGGTGCGCATATTATCGCGATTAAAGATATGGCAGGCTTATTAAAACCACAAGCTGCTTATCGTTTAATTTCTGAATTGAAGGATACTGTGGATGTACCAATTCATCTTCATACGCATGATACTTCTGGTAATGCGATTATGACTTATGAAAAAGCAATTCAAGCAGGTGTAGATATTGTCGATGTGGCTATTTCTGCAATGAGTGCCCATACGAGTCAACCAAGCATGTCAAGTCTATACTATGCTTTGTTGGGGGATAAACGCGCCCCACAAATGGATATTCAAAAAGCCCAAGCATTGAATCATTATTGGGAAGATGTGCGCCCATATTATCAAAGTTTTGAAAATGGCATGAACGCGCCGCAAACTGAAGTCTATTTACATGAAATGCCTGGTGGGCAATATTCTAATTTACAACAACAAGCAAAAGCGGTTGGCCTAAGTGATAAATGGGATGAAGTCAAGCAAATGTATCGTAAAGTAAACATGATGTTTGGGGACATTGTGAAAGTGACACCTTCTTCTAAAGTGGTAGGAGATATGGCCTTATTTATGGTTCAAAATCAATTAACTGAAGAGGATCTTTACGAAAAAGGCGATACTTTAAGTTTCCCTGATTCAGTGGTTTCTTTCTTTGAAGGACAGCTTGGACAACCAGTCGGCGGTTTCCCTGAAAAACTGCAAAAAATTATTTTGAAAGGCCGTCCAGCTATAACTGTGCGTCCCGGCCAGTTAGCACCTGCTGTTGATTTTGAAAAGGTACGTAATGAATTAGCTGAAAAAGTTGGCTTTACTCCTAAAGACGAACAAGTTTTGAGTTACTTGATGTATCCACAGGTCTTTTTAGATTACTGTAAAGCCTATGATCAATTTGGTGAAGTCAAGCTATTAGATACACCAACCTTCTTTTATGGGATGCGTTTAGGCGAAAAAATTAATGTTGAAATCGAAAAAGGAAAAGTATTAATTATTCGGTTAGATGAAATTGGTGAAGCAGACGAAGAAGGCAATCGTATCTTATTCTTTAATTTAAATGGTCAAAGACGTGAAATTGTGGTAAATGATAAATCTATTCAAAGTACCATTGTTCATCGTAAAAAGGCCGAACCTACAGATAAAAATCAATATGGTGCGACAATGTCCGGATCTGTTTTACAAGTATTAGTGAAAAAAGGTGATCATGTGAAAAAGGGCGATGTCTTGATGATTACTGAAGCGATGAAAATGGAAACGGCAATCGAAGCACGTTTTGACGGGGTAGTCGATCATTTATATGTACATCCTGGCGAAACAATTCAGTCAGGTGATTTGCTTATCGAATTAAAATAATATGTATTTGGAGGGATTGAAATGAAATATCGTAAATTATCGTTTATGATTATTTTTATTTTGGTCCTTCTTTTTGTATATTTACAGCCTGTTTTTTATCCGATGAATAAGAAAATAAACTCGCAATCTAATACGGTTAAACTGAAACAACCTAGACCGCAGCAAAATACTGAAAACATTGTTGCGGATTTATATGCGCAGATGATTGGTCAAGATATCAAAGCAGTACGTGATAAATTACCTACAGAATTGCAAAAAGTGGATACAGGTTATGGGTATACCGAATATTTATTTGCCAATCAACATCAAAATTATGATGTATTAACAAATCATAATGGTAAAATTCAAGAATTAACAGTTTTTGGTAGTAAAGGGAAAGTAGATAATGATTTTTATCTAGGGATGGACTTAGAAGACTTATTATCGAAAGCTACTGTATCTAGTTCCTTATCTTTAAAGTTACAAGATAAAGATTATCAATTTGAATTATCAGAAGAAGATATGAACTATCGACCATTTATTAGCTATAATAATCAAGTCTATGCAATTTGCTATTTTCATCCAATTTCGGGAAAATTATTTGCGATTCGTTACTTAGATGCGCCTTATTTGTTAAAGGTGGCTCCTTATCAAATCATTAAAGGACAATATGATATTTATGAAAATGAGAGTCGACTAGCAAATTGGGAGGAATTGAGTGCGCAAAAAGCAAACTATTTATTAACCTTGTTCAGTCGTCTTGATGAAAAAAAATATCAGTTAGCCGATTCTGATTCAGATGTTGTGGCGAATAAGGCATTAGCGCAGTTTGAGCAAAATCCTGAAAAAGTATTAAGTACTGCACGGATTCTTCAGTTAAAACAGATGCATACACAAAGAACAGAGGCATTTTTTACTTTTACATCGGATGAGTTGAAGCATTTGACGGATATTGCCCAATTAGAAAATGCTCGCGGAATTTTTTTATCACCGAGTGTAGATTGTATGGATATTACCTTACAATTACAAACCAATCCAATCTTACATAACAAATTAACAAATAATCAGGCAAAAGCATTAAGTATTGCATTTCATAAACAAGATATGTTAGTCTTAATACTGGATGAAGAATAAAATAAAGGGGGAATTTTGTGTGATTATTAATGAGGAATTAATCGCATTAGATGAAAAAGTCGATGAATTACTCGCTAATATTGTACATTCGGATACCTTTCAGCAATATATCAAAGCACAAGAGGCCTTAAATTGCGATAATGATTTGCAAAAGGATATTCTTGATTTTCAACATAAAAAAGCTCATTTTGAGGAAATAGAACGTTTTGGTACGTATATGCCAGAATTTAAACAAATCCGTCGTGAATTACAACGTGCCAAGCGTAAGATGGATATGCAACCTCAAATGATTGCTTATCGTCAGTCTGAAACAGCCTTACAAGGGATATTAGATGAGATTTGTCTTGAAATGAGTACAGTTATTTCTGATGATATTAAAGTTGACGCAGGAAATCCTTTTTTTATTCGTCAAAATCATCATGGGTGTGGAGGAAGTTGTCATGTCTGAAAATGAATCAGCATTTGAAATAACCAAA
Source organism: Enterococcus cecorum (assembly GCF_052119425.1). Lineage (GTDB taxonomy): Bacteria > Bacillota > Bacilli > Lactobacillales > Enterococcaceae > Enterococcus_E > Enterococcus_E cecorum_C. The sequence continues at coordinate 8,850 of NZ_JBQKFH010000033.1, read as the reverse complement.
AGACGCGGGATTATTGTCTGGGTTTACTCACTTAGACAATTAAAAAGCTTAAAACGTTTTGGGTTAGTTCATTATATTTCTAAAAAATCAAAATATGTTTGTCTTTATGTAAACGAAGAGAAGGTAGAAGAAGTGATAAAAAAAATAGAGAAGCTACATTTTGTACGCCATGTTGAACCTTCTTATCGTCCGGATATTGAAATGAATTTTGCCGAACGAATTGGTACCAAAAAAGCGTATCAAGTCGATGATGATGGCTATGAAGTAGAAGAGTTAAATACAACCATTCGTTTAGCAGATGAGGTGTTTTAGGGGGAGTTATGCGAGTTATTTCTGGAAAATACCGCTCAAGAAGATTAAAAAGTTTGAGTGGTGATAACACTCGACCAACTACCGACAAAGTAAAAGAATCCATGTTTAATATGATTGGACCATACTTTGAAGGTGGGACTGTTTTAGATTTATTTTCTGGTAGTGGGGCTTTGGCAATTGAGGCGATCTCTCGAGGTTGTTCACATGCTTATTGTGTGGATCGAAATTTTTCAGCAATCAAAATTATTAAAGAAAATATCGCTCTCACGAAAGAAACAGAATTATTTTCGGTGATTAAAGCTGATGCCAATAAAGCGATTGAACGTTTTAAACAAGAAGGGCTTCAATTTGATTATGTCTTTTTAGATCCACCTTATGCAAAACAAGAAATTGAAAAACAATTAGAAAGGCTTCAAGAATATACGCTTTTAAGCAAGGATGCCGTCATCGTATGCGAAACGGATCATCAGGTTGAATTAGCCGATGAAATTGGTCAACTAAAACAAGTTCGTGAACAAAGTTATGGCATTTGTAAAGTAACTATTTTTGAAATGGACAATAATCATGACTAAGAAAATTGCCTTGTTTCCAGGTAGTTTTGATCCATTAACATTAGGACACCTGGATACAATTGAAAGGGCGAGTCATTTATTTGATGAAGTGATTGTAGGTATATTTACGAATACTTCAAAACAATCTTTTTTTACAATCGAAGAAAAGGTTGACTTAATTCGTGAAGCATGTGCCTATCTTCCAAACGTACGAGTTATTGCTAAACAGGCTGATTTAACTGTTAATATTGCTCAGGAATTAGGAGCAAAATATCTGGTACGTGGTATTCGTAATATGAAAGATTATGAATACGAACGTGAAATCATGGAAATGAACTATCATCTGGATGATACAATTGAAACAGTTTTCTTTTTAGCAAAGTCTAAGTACACCCATATCAGCTCTAGTTTAATTAAAGAAGTCGTTTATTTTGGTGGCGATGTCTCCGATTATTTACCTAAAAATATTGATGAGGCGATTCGGAGGAAACAAAATGAAAGCTAAAAGATTGAAAAAGATTGTCAGTATGCTCGTTTTTCTGATTCTTTTGTTGGCTTTCTTCTTTTATCCTGTCAATCGTTATGTGGAAAAACCGGGTGGCATTGTAGATTTGAGTACGCTAGTCAAAATTAATAATCATAAAGATAAAGAAAAAGGTTCATTTTCGCTGACTTATGTGACTTTCCAACAAGCTAGCTGCTATCAATTGCTCAGAGCAAATTTTGAACCATACTGGGACGTTTTATCTTATGAACAAGTGCTTGGCGGCTCAACGAATCAAGAAAGCTATGATTTTTTACAAAACTATTATTTTGAGAATGCCCAACAAATGGCGGTATATAATGCCTTTAAAGCTGCCAACGAAAAAGCGACCATCCAATTTAATGGGTTATATGTTTTAGATTTCGTGGATGGCTCAAAAGCAAAGCAACAATTAAAAGTGGGCGATATCATCACTCATGTCAATGGTCAAAAACTTGAAAACAGTCTTACTTTATTTCAAGTTTTAAAGAACGAAAAACCTGGCAATCAACTAAAACTAACTGTTAAAAGAGGAAATAAAACATTAACTATGGACATCACGTTAATGAAAGATGACCAAAATCAAGCGAAGTTAGGAATTATTATTGGTAGTGCCATTGATTTGAAAACAAGTCAAAAAGTCGCATTTGATTCAGAAGGGTTTGGTGGACCTTCTGCAGGTTTAATGTTTACACTCGAAATTTATGAACAATTAACCAAAGAAAATATTCGCCATGGTCAAAAAATCGCCGGCACTGGAACGATGGATGAACTCGGCAATGTTGGCCAAATTGGTGGTATAGATAAAAAAATAGTGAGTGCTGATAAGGCTGGTGTTGAACTTTTCTTCGTACCAAAAGATCAACAAAAAGAAGATGACAATGAAAAAATCGCCAAAAAAGTAGCGAAACAAATTCATACAAAGATGAAGATTGTGCCTGTTGCTACCTTTAATGAGGCACTGACTTACTTAAAAAATCAGAAATGAGGAATCAAAATGGAAATTATAAGAGAATTACCGATTGTGGATGCTTACCACTTTGATAATAATGTAGAAGAAGGGGAACAAACACAAATCCAAGTTGCTTTTGTTCCACTAGCAGCTAACAACCCAGAATTTACAGAAAATAATACGCTATTAGGTGCTCAAGTGCAATATAAACTTGTGCTAGGTTCATTTAAAATTTCAGGTCAAATTCGTCAGGTTAATCATATTAAAGATCGTAAAATTACGTCTCCTGATGATTTATCGCATGAGGAATCTGAAGAATTAGTTGAACCAATATTTGATGTTTTACGACGTTTAACTTATGAAGTAACAGAAATTATCACTGATGAACCTGGTATCAACCTTGAATTTAATTCTGAGTTTGAAAGTGACAGACAACAAGGAGAGTAATCATGTTTACCAATCAAGCACAATTTGTTTTGTATGTTTCTGATGTGAAAAAGGCTGCAGATTTTTGGCAGTCAGTTGGCTTTGAGATTTTGACAATTGAAGAAATGGATGGCAGTTTAGTTGCTGAAATTACGCCTTGCAAGGGTAGTCCATTGACCTTCAGTTTGTATGATCGCCAATTTGTGGAAGAACATGCGCATCAAGTGAATACCAATGCACCGCAAATTATGTTTTTTGCAGAAGATATTGTAAAATTATATCAAAAGATGCAAGAAAATCAGGTGGAAGTCGGACAATTAATGCAACTAGATGAAAATCGTTATATCTTTAATTTTGTCGATTTAGAAGGCAATTATTTTGCAGTCACTGGCAATTAATTTGCGCTTGCTAATCCTTTCAAGAGTGAGCACAGTTTTGTGGTTCACTCTTTTTATTTAAAACGATATTAAAGGAGTATAAAAATGGAGCAATTTATTATTCAACAATTAGTGACAGAACTTGCACCAATTACTAAGGTACAGATTGAAGCTGTTTTAAATCTATTGGCTGATGGTGCAACAATTCCTTTTATTGCGCGCTATCGAAAAGAAAAAACGGGCAGTCTAGATGAGGTGCAAATTAAAAATATTCAAGACCGCTATCAATATTTAGAAAATCTACAAAAACGTAAAGAAGAAATCATTGAAAATATTTCAAATCAAGGAAAACTAACAGAAGAATTGCGCGCAGAAATATTAGCTGCTAATGTTTTACAAAAACTTGAAGACTTATATCGTCCTTACAAACAAAAGAAAAGAACAAAAGCGACCATTGCTAAAGAAAATGGGTTAGAACCATTATCAGAAGCAGTATTTCAAAATCAAGATCAGGCTGTTTTGGAAAAGATGGCGCAATTAAGCACGAATGAAGCAGTACCTACGCTAGATGATGTGTGGAACGGTGTACATGAAATTTTGGCTGAAAAAATTGCGGATGAAGCAAAATATCGTGAATGGATTCGCAACTTTACCTATAAAAATGGTCAGTATACCTGCCAAGTAAAAGATGAGTCATTAGATGAAAGAAAAGTATATGAAATCTATTATGAATTTACCCAACCAATCAAATCTATGGTTTCACATCGTATTTTAGCGACCAATCGCGGTGAAAAAGAAGGCGTCTTAAAAGTTAATCTAGAAGTAGATACAAATAAAATCCATGAATATCTGGCTAAACATATTATTCCGAAAAAGGCCAATGAATTGCTTGTTGAAAAATTAACCACTGCTTATGAGGATGCCTATAAACGGTTTATTCAACCAGCAATTGAACGGGAAATCAGAAATGAACTGACAGCCAAAGCGGATGAACAAGCGATTGAAGTCTTTGGTGAAAATCTTAGAAATCTATTACTACAATCGCCATTAAAAGGAAAAGTTGTCATGGGATTTGACCCTGCTTACAGAACCGGTTGTAAATTAGCCATTATGGACCCAACTGGTAAGGTCTTAGCTATTGATGTGATTTATGCTACGATGGGCTCAGAAAAGCAATTAAAAGAAGCGGCTAAAAAGTTCATTCAATTAATTGAGGACTATCAAGTAGAAATGGTAGCCATCGGGAATGGAACAGCCTCAAGAGAATCTGAAAAATTTGTTGCTGAACAATTGAAAAAAATCAATCGTAAAGTCTATTACATCATCGTAAATGAAGCAGGGGCCTCCGTTTATTCAGCCAGTGAAGTTGCCCGATCAGAATTTCCAGATTTACAAGTCGAGCAAAGAAGTGCTGTAAGTATTGGTCGTCGTTTACAAGATCCATTAGCAGAATTGGTGAAAATCGATCCAAAGGCGGTGGGAGTTGGTCAATATCAGCATGATGTATCCCAAAAACAACTAGCGCAGCAATTAGACTTTGTAGTTGAGACCGTCGTTAACCAAGTCGGTGTCAATGTCAATACCGCTTCTAGCCAATTGCTTGCAAGAATCGCTGGTCTAAATAAGACAACCGCACAAAATATTGTCAATTATCGGGAAGAAAATGGCGCATTTAGTCAAAGAAATCAATTGAAGAAAGTGCCACGTTTGGGTCCTAAAGCTTTTGAACAAGCAATTGGATTTTTACGTATTCCAAATGGGAAAAATATTCTTGATAATACACCAATTCACCCAGAAAGCTACCAGGCAACTAAGGATTTGCTTGATGCTTTGAATATTAATCTTACTATGCTTGATATACCGGAAGCAAAGAGCCAATTACAAAAAATAGATATCAAACAATTATCGGAAAAATTAGCCATTGGTCGTGAAACCTTACAGGATATTATAGATTCCTTGCTTAAACCAGGTCGCGATTTACGGGAAGATATGCCAGCGCCTATTTTACGTTCGGATGTGTTATCAATTGAAGATTTAAAAGTTGGGATGAAGTTGCAAGGTACTGTACGTAATGTTATCGATTTTGGAGCATTTGTCGATATTGGTGTGAAACAAGATGGCTTAGTGCATATTTCTAAACTAAGTGATCGTTTTGTTAAACATCCAAGTGAAGTCGTTGCAGTAGGAGATATTGTTCAAGTATGGATTACCAGTGTTGATACACAAAAAGGTCGTATCGGCTTGTCTATGCTTGCGAGTGATGGGCGTGAATAATCAAGCATTAACGCATCTTGTTCAACAAATTTCGCTTGAGTTTTTTAAAAGACCTTTCCTGCATCGTGCGCTATTTAATAAAAGATTGAAAACAACAGGCGGACGCTATCACTTGAACGATCATCATATTGATATTAATCCTCTACTGTTAAATGTAGATAAAGCAATATTATATGGTGTCATTAAGCATGAATTGTGTCATTATCATCTACATTTAGAAGGCAAAGGTTATCGCCATGCAGATCAAGACTTTAAAAAGCTATTACAAGCAGTAGGTGGATTACGCTATACACCAAGGTTACAACAGCCAAAATTCCACTATCAATGCATAGTTTGTCAGCAAGATTATTTCCGAATAAGACGTTTGGACGTGCGTAAATATGCATGTGGGAAGTGTGCTGGTCGTTTGAAATTAGTAAAAGACTATTAAAAAGCTTTTTAAAGTGCTGCGAAAAGAATTGATATTTCATGTGTTTTGTTAGATAATGAATTGTCTTTTCCCTTGTAATATCAATTATTTGACAAAAAACACGTGAAAGATTATAAAATTGCTATATTGAAAATACGAAAAGAGGCAACTGAATGATTAATAAAGATCAAATTTATCACTTTGTTGGGATTAAAGGTTCTGGAATGAGCTCTTTAGCTTTAGTTCTTCATCAAAAAGGCTATCATGTCCAAGGTTCTGACGTGGAGCAATATTTCTTTACCCAACGTGATTTAGAAAAAGCAAACATTTTAATTTTGCCATTCAACGCTGATAATGTAAAAAAAGAATATATTGTGATTGCTGGGAACGCATTTCCTGATACTCATCCTGAAATCGCACGTGCTAAAGAAATTGGTGCTACTGTGATTCGTTACCATGATTTTATCGGTAAATTTATTGAACAATTTACAAGTATTGCCATTACGGGATCTCATGGAAAAACAAGCACAACTGGGTTACTTGCCCATGCAATGTCTGGTGTGGTACCTACAAGCTATTTAATTGGTGATGGTACTGGCCATGGTGAACCCGATGCTACTCATTTTGTTTTTGAAGCCTGTGAATATCGACGTCATTTCTTAGCCTATTCACCTGATTATGCGATTATGACGAATATTGATTTTGATCATCCAGACTATTATGAAAGTATTGAAGATGTGTTTACGGCTTTCCAAAGTTTAGCTCATCAAGTTAAAAAAGCGATTTTTGCTTATGGCGATGATGTTTATTTACGGAAATTACAAGCTGAAGTACCAATTTATTACTATGGTCTTAAAGATACCGATGATTTCCAAGCTAAAAATATTGAACGCACAACGACTGGTTCACAATTTGATGTGTATCATGGTACTGAATTTGTTGGTCATTTTGCTATTCCTGCTTTTGGTGAACATAATATTAAAAATGCGTTAGGTGTTATTGCAGTATGTTTTGTTGAAGGTTTTGATATGAAATTAATTGCTGATGAGTTAAAATCATTTGCAGGTGTCAAAAGACGTTTTAGTGAGAAGAAAGTGGCGGATATGACAATCGTGGATGATTATGCGCATCATCCAGCAGAAATTGCAGCTACGATTGATGGCGCACGTCAAAAATATCCAGATAAGCAAATTGTCGCTGTCTTCCAACCACATACTTTCACACGTACAATTGCTTTACTTGACGAATTTGCTCAAGCACTTGATTTAGCTGATGAAGTTTACCTATGTGATATCTTTGGTTCAGCACGTGAAAAATCAGGTCAAGTAAGTATTGAAGACTTATCTGCAAAAGTGAAAAAAGGTGGAACAGTCTTAAAAGAAGAAAATATGTCCCCTTTATTAAATCATGAAGATAGCGTCATTATCTTTATGGGCGCAGGCGATGTACAAAAATTTGAAATTGCCTACGAAAACCTATTAAGCAAAACAACTAGAAATGTTTTATAAGAAAAATTTTTACCAGCTTGAATTTGATTTTGAGCTGGTATTTTTTATTTTAAATTCAAGTATCAAACTTGCACTTTTCTCTAGATTTGATTAAAATAATTGTAATGAAATATTTGGAGGAATGAAATTTGAATATTGGTAAACCTAGAAAGCTTGGTAAAACAATTGAGGAGATAGAAGAGGGCGATTCGTTATCATTAACCGAATCTATCGAAGACCAGCAACTCTTACTATACTTAGGACTTACAAATGATGCGAATCCATTGTTTATTCAACATGACTATGCACAACAAACGGAATTTGAAAGACCAATCGTGCCTATGGTGATGTTAAGCGGCATTATTGCGAGTGCGATTTCTAAGCATTTGCCTGGTCCGGGATCACATATTGTGAATTTCTCAATGAATTTAATTGAGCCTATTTATCATTATGAAACTTTGACCTTTAATTTTGAGGTAATCAAGGTGGACAAGATGAAAAATGTCGTAACCATTTCTGTTGAAGGAAATAATCAAGAAGGTAATCGCGTACTCGATTCAGTCGTTATGGTTCAACCGCCATTGATTGTTCATCCAAACACCGAAAATCAAGATGAATTGGTTAATGAGTAACTTCAAATAACGAAATGAGGGAAAGTTATGAATCAAGAATATACTACAACTACAGGATTAAATCGTTTTTTTGCAAAAGTATATGGCATTTTTGGTGTAGGCCTTGCCATTAGTGCACTTGCTGCTTATCTTTGTTCAACCGTTTTTGTCAATCAGTTTCTAGCTACTGTCAACCAAATGACTTTTATCTTATTGTGGGTTTTTGAAATTGTCTTGGTCTTAGTAATTGGTCGTCAAGCTTTTAAAAATCCAGCTTTGACATTAGCCGGTTTTATTGTTTATTCACTATTAAATGGAGTGACGCTCTCTGTTACTTTATTGGTGTATGACTTTGGTACAGTGACGTCGGCATTTGCAGCTAGTTCTTTAACCTTTATTACAATGGCTGTCTTTGGTATCTTTACTAAGAGAGATTTATCCGGCAATGCACGTGCGTTATATTCTTTTTTAATTGGTGCATTGGTGGTCATCTTAGTCAATATTTTTATGCAAAGTAGTGCCGTTGACTATTTTATTTCTTTTGTACTTGTCATTATCTTTAGTGGTTTGACTGCTTATGATAATCAACGTATTCGTGAAGCTTATTTTAGCTATCAAATGGAAAATGATTTTGGTATTGCTACTTTTATGGCATTAAATCTATATCTTGACTTCATCAATTTATTCTTAGCATTTATTCGCATTTTTGCTAGGGATTAATATTTAGTCAATAAAAAATTTAAGCATCAAGACAATTTGTTTTGATGCTTTTTTTTGGAGGGATAGGATGACGACTTCAACTAAATACCAGTTAGAAGGTAAGCGTCCAATAACAAGGTGTATCGCATCTATCTAGTCCTCCAGTTATACTGTATTCAAACAGAAGATTGGAGGTTTTTTATGATGAAACAACCCATTGTCCCTCTAG
>NZ_JBQKFH010000032.1:0-29852 GCF_052119425.1 Enterococcus cecorum | reverse complement strand
CATAAGCATCGATTGAAGAAAGAAAATAAAAAAAGAGAGAAAGCATTCATAAAATAACTTTCTCTCCAATTGACTTAATTGCCAACAACACTACTTGACAAAGAGCCAAAATAAATCAGCCCGGAAAGGAGACCGAGCTGAAGAATGGTTATTTTTGACGATAAGTAGCTAAAAACTTGCGCATCTTATCCATTGTTAATTTCAAATCATCCAAATTAGGTAAATACACAATTCGGAAATGATCCGGCTGCATCCAGTTGAAACCACCACCATGCACCATTAAGACATGATGCTCATGAAGAAAGTCTAATACAAATTGCTCATCATTAGTAATATTGAACTTCTTCACATCAATTTTTGGAAACATATAAAAAGCAGCTTTAGGTTTAACTGCCGAAAGTCCCGGAATATCATTCACGGCTTTATAGACAAATTCGCGCTGTTCATAAATGCGGCCACCTGGTAAAAGTAGTTCATCCACACTTTGAATGCCCCCAAGTGCGGTTTGAATGACTTGTTGGGACAAAACATTTGAACACAAACGCATGGAAGACAGCATATTTAAGCCTTCAATATAATCTTTCGCAATCGATTTCTTCCCAGTTAGCACCATCCAACCTACACGGAAACCTGCCACACGATGAGATTTCGATAAGCCACCAAACGTCACTACAAAGCAATCCGGTGCCAAAGTCGCAATTGGGATATGTTTGTAATCATCCATCACCAAACGATCATAAATTTCATCAGAGAAAATCATCAATTCAAATTCACGCGCGATGTCAACAATTTGCTCTAAAATTTCTTTTGGATAAACAGCCCCTGTTGGATTATTCGGATTAATTAAGACAATTGCTTTCGTTTTAGCAGTAATCTTAGAACGAATATCCGCAATATCTGGATACCATTCACTTTCTTCATCACAGATATAATGAACAGGCTTGCCACCTGCTAATGAGACTGAAGCCGTCCATAAAGGATAATCCGGCATCGGCACAAGCACTTCATCGCCATCATTACACAAAGCTTGCATCGACATGGTGATCAATTCACTGACGCCATTACCAGTATAAATATCATTAATCGACAAATTTGGAAACTTTAATAATTGATAATATTGCTCGATTGCCTTTCTCGCTGAAAAAATCCCCTTTGAATCTGAATACCCTTCTGATTGGCGGACATTCATAATCAAGTCGCGAACAATCTCATTTGGCGCTTCAAAACCAAATGGCGCAGGATTTCCTGTATTTAGCTTTAAGATGGAAATGCCATTTTCTTGCATGCGTTCAGCTTCTTCTAAGACTGGACCACGGACATCGTAGCTAACATGATCTAATTTATGTGATTTTTCAAACCTTCTCATTTGTTTTCCTCTTTTCTTTTCTACTAGCCAAGTAGCCTTTCATCCATTATATCAATTTGTCAGAAAATTTATAGTGAAAACGCAAAATATTTCGAAAATTTAAGAAAAAAAGTCTGGCCGTCAAAAATAGCCAGACATAATTATTATTCAAAATATTTGGTATTGCGTTTTTCTTTCGCACCCTCTTCAATCATCGTATCTAATGAACCTAAGACTGATTTTTTCTTTGCAATCATTTCTTGTGTTGCTTTCGGTAAATTATTACGATCTTTTGTAGCACTTGGAACTTTGAACTTCTTCACAGTGGGTTCATTTTCCTCTTGTTTTACTTGATAAGGCGCTGGCTCGGTATCGAAAAGCATATAGCTGTCCTTGCTCTTTTGCATCGAGTTCAACAACTCAGATTGGTCTACCTCTTCCTTTTTATCAGGGATTAATGAAGCAGGTACATAAGTTGGTTCGAAAACCGACTTTTTAAACACATCTGTCTTAGGTGGTTTGGCATGAATGGCAGGCGTTTCCTTTTCATTTCGCACCTTATAAGTCGCATGCAAATGACTGCTACCGAATAAGTTTTTCTTGCCAGTTGGCGTCACTTCCACTTTTGGATGACGTGAATAAGTAGGTAAGTTTTCGCGATGTTTTTTCAACTCTTCCATCTGCTTCACACTATGACCAGCTTTATGCGCAATTGTCTTATTCCCACGACGAGAAGTATTTACTTTATTTTGTCTATTTGCTTTTCGATCAATATCTTCATCCGTTAAAATCCAATCTTCTTCAAATGAGAAAGGTTTACGAAAAGTACCATCTTGAAGTTTTACTCCATCTTCATCTGAAAAAGCAGGAAAACGGAAATGATTTCGTTTGATGTCTGTATAATCATTCATGATAAATCATCCTTATTTTTTCGTTCTTTTCTCATCATAACATATTACAGAGAAAATAAAAACTAGGAAAAATGAAAAGAATACCTCAAAGTCTTATTTTTCAGATTCTGAATATTGAATAATCTTGTCATCACGATAATATACAACAATTTGGTTTGCATATTTTCTTGCCGTTTCTTTACTAAAAATGTGTTTTAACCACGTTTTAAAATATTTATCAAAATTTTCTCGATCAATTAGTTTATTAACTTTTTTTCCATCTATTAAACTATCGTCATTCTCAGAGGCTAGCGAAGGTATTTTAATAACTATTTTATCATACGGTTTTTCATCAAAAATACTTGAATTTTCAGTCTTAACATCAACCCCTTTGATATTTACAAAAAGACCATCTAAATTTAAATCTCTTTTCATCGTCTCTTTTTTTGAAAATTGCCAAAAACCCAAAAATATGGAACCTAATAAAGATATTGTAATTATCCAAAGTAATATTTTTTTCATTTCACTTTCGTTACCTTCCAATTATTTTGATATATTGCCCATCTATGATTCTTATAAACCAATTTTGCATCTAATAGATAAACATCTTTAAAAACAAAGAACTTCTTCACATTGAACTTACCCTTAATAACCAACACATTTTTATCCTTATTATCAAAAGAATAATTATTAGTAGTTGTCCATTTATTAAACTTAATATTATCGTTTTTATCTAATTGTTCTTTGACAAACGAATCTATTTGTTTCTTTTCTGCCGATTTTAAGTCTAAATAATCCGTAATTTTTACTCCATTTTTATATGTTGCAACTTCTAATCCATCATACAGTATTCTAACAGTCTCACTACTTTTTTTGGCCATTTCTTCATTTATTGACTCTAAAAATGCACCCTTTAATTCATTTCTCCTACTATCATCGTCAAATAAGGGTGAATAGTTGATTATTTTTGGAATATAAATAATTACTTCTTTTTCTCGAGTAGAAAACCATTTTACAATTCCATTTTGCGGAATCACTCCAACCTCACTGCCAATAATTGAAGAATATGTATCCCTTACATCCGTATATTCACTTATAGCTTTCTTTTGCTCATTCCACGGAGAAAGACTTTGAAAAATTCCACTAAATGCAGGGATCCCAATAAACCTTATAAATACAAGCGAAACAGCTACTACTATAACAATATTCAGACTTAGTTTTATTATTTGTTTAGGATTACCAAAAAACAATCCCAATATATTACTCTGATTTTTATCACTTCTACCCATTTTTTAAAAACTCCTCACAACTCATTACTTTTGCGAATTCTTCGTTCAACGCTGCCAAATGAGACTGATGCAACTCCTCCGCATCTATCCAATTACCCATAATGTCTCTTAACGCATATGTAACAGTGGCATCACTAATTAATGTCGTTTCAAAGCCAAGATTTCCAGCCATCCGAGTCGTTGTAGAAACACAATGAGGCAAAGTTAGACCAGTAATAACGAGTCGACAAATCCCTTCTTCGTGTAAATATTCTTCTAAGTTTGTTCCAATAAATGCACTATTGACGTGTTTTTGAAAAACTTTCTCTCCAGGATGTGACTCAAAACCTTCCATGAACTGATAACCTTCTTCAGTGAAAAAGGCTGAGTGAGGATCCGTACTCAAGTGTTGAATATGAATGATTGGTTGTTTCGTTTCACGGAAATAATCCATTAAATTTAATATATTTTTTTCTGCATCAGGATTGTTTCGCTCAGATCTATCCGCATTCAAAAATCCCTGCTCCATATCAATAACTAATAAAGCTTGCATAAGGTTCCTCCCAAAAACATTTTCTAAATTATACCCTATTCGTTGTCTTATCTTCTATATGTAACCGAATACAAAACAGCTAAATAAACAAGTAATAGAGTGCACATTATATCAAAAAAATTAATTTTTCCACAAAAATAAGCAACCCAAATTGAGCTGCTATAAAAAGAATCAGATACAAAAATAAATTTCAAATAGATTCATTCTATTTCTCAAAAGTTTTAACTTCATTGACAAAATTTAAATAATCTTCCTCCGAATAATAAAAAAGCAAATCTTTCTCAGTGTATTTCAGGCTTGGATTTAAAAAGGTTTCATCAATTGGATAATCTAAATATTTCAAAACAGCCTTAACAAAATCAACAAAATACATCCCTATCCCGGTGATTAATCCATCCTCTATCTCAATTGATTTATGAGTAAAATTATCAATTTCCATAAAGTCAAAATAATCCAATTGCTGAACGAATAATCCTCCAGTATACTTTTTCCCTTTTAATAATCCTGCTTTTCCCAATAAAAGCGGTGCTGATGATATTGCTGCAAAAACAACATCGCTTGAGATACCTTGATGTAAAAAATGAATTAATTCATCATCATATAACCCTACTAGTGGATTAATTGACCCAGGAATAATAACACAATCATAATCTGTAATATTTACTTCTTGAATAAGCTTAGTTGGATATGTGGGTAATCCCTCTTCTGTAAAATAGCAAATATTCTCACTAGCAATAAAATCAATTTCTTCATTAAACCAGATTGATAGTGTAGACGTTATGCATGTAATTTCCTGCAAAGAGTAGTTAGGATATAACACAACCCCTATTCTTTTCATTTAACACACCCGTTTCTAAAACAAAATTAATATGCGACTTGCTTATTAAAATCACATAATCAAAATAAACTATAGATTAAATAAGTCTAACTATTATTTCTTTACCACTTTCTAAGAGGTTTATTGATGAGCAAAATACTCCTCAACTTCTTTTCGAGTATGAAAGACGATGATTTGCTTACCTTCTTTATATTTCTTCAACAATTCAATTATCTCTGGTCGTTGTTTAGTTGGGAAATCCAATATCCATTGTTGGAACTCCTCATCAAACGTCTCTTCCACCCAAGGCATATCCTCGCGCACTTGACCGATTCGCTTTCTAACACTTTCGAAGCAAACGTCATTCGGTAAATCTAAAAAGAATACCGTATCGCAAGCTGCCAATCTTAATTCTAAAGTGGTGAGATAATTTCCATCAATTATCCATTCTTCCTGCTTTATCATTTCTTTTTGACGCTGAATAAATTCCTCTTTCGAAATATTCGTCTGATCTGGTTTATGCCAAATTTGGTCTAAATAATAGAGTGGAAGTTGGCGTTGATCTCTTAACTTACGCGCAAAAGTACTCTTCCCAGAACCAGGACAACCGATGATTAAGATTTTATTATTCATAGCCAAAAATTTTCCCTTTCAACATTCTTCAAATTTCATTATATCAAAATAAAAACGCCTGAACCATAGACAATTCAAGCGCTATTCATTCAACTAATTTTATGGCTATGTCACAACAAACAGTTGATAAATAGCCATTTTTATAGGGGAGTATCAGAACTCCCCTACAAACTGTTATTTGCAGTTATCTATACTCATTTGGAATTTCGATATGAAATGTCTCACACAATAACTTCACATCATGTGCATCATTTTCATCAAACTCGTATCCCAGATGGAACATTACTTGACTATATGGTTCAATACAGGAAACCTCTATTTCCTCAATTCTTCCTTTACCCGAAAAAGTTTCTACCGGAAAACAATCCCCATCATAAAGAATTTCACCTTCGTCCGTATATTCAAAACAATGCAAATCAATAATTCTGTTTTTCAAATCTTCCCATACAGTATGGTTCAATGTTGTATATTCCATCTTAATCTCATAAAAGCCATTAGCTTTCATTATTTCTATAAAGTTCTGATAATCGTTCTTTTCTACAAAAATGTCAATATCATTATGGGCTCTTGACTGATATCCAAGAAGAGCATCTACACCCCAGCCACCATCAAGAAAGACTTTAATCTCCGCATCTATTGCAAATTGAAGAATCTGTTTTACATCTGTTATATTGACCATCTTATCATCTCCACAAATTCTAATTAGGCGACCAGAGGAACTGCTGGTCTGTTTGATAAATCTCTGCATTTAGCAGTTTTCAATGTTGCCAAAACAAAAGTTAAGAAGATGTTCCTTTTCTCCATGTCGCTTTCTTTGGCGTAATTTACAAGGTTATTCCACACAAGATAGTTGTTCAGATACTTGGTAGAAACACCGTTAAAGCCACGCATAAACCTCTTTAGCTGGCTATGGTAGCTATTGATATGTTGGATATTATAAATGCCTTTCTTGGCTTTGCCAGTCTTTAACTGCACAAGGTCAATGCCATTGGCATTTGTAAATCTCACATAGGAGTTCATCTTGTCCGTAACAAGAGTGGAATTGGTCTTAATCCTACCATCATAAATATGATGTAAATCTCTTGTAGAAACTCTACCAGTATTCGTAATCTTGGAGATAGACAAGCCATTCCTATTAACCGCACAAGGAACACATACCTTTTCTTGGGACAAGCCTCTGATATGTGTAGAATGACCACGCTTATGAGCCTTGCGTGGCATAGCAAATGTCTTACTCTTGCTATGATTGCCCTTGTACGAGATGGCGAAAAAAGTTTCGTCAGCCTCAATAATGCCGTCAAGGGTAACATCGTCTGCCATATTCTGAAGTGCATCCAAAATCTTGTGTCTCCAAAGGAATGCGGTGTTTCTGTGAATCCCACAAGCAACAGCAGTCTTACGAATGGATAAGCCATTCATCATACAATCAATGTACTGCTCCCACACGGACAAGTCTTTTCTTGTACCAGACACAATGGAGTTCGTAGCAATCACGAAGGACTTGCCACAATCCTTACATACATATCGCTGTGTGCCATCTTTACGATGACCATTGCGAACCACATGGATACAGCCACAAAGAGGGCATACACGACCATTTGCAAAGCGTTCCTTTGCTACGAAATCTTCAATATTCAAAGACTTTACAAAGGCAGGACTTAAAAGCATTGTTTTAAGGCTTTCCTGCTCTGCGACAGTCAACTTACCGATAATATCTAATGCGTCTTTGATAGTAGGCATATCCAATTACCTCCTTCGGTGGTACTGTTTCTTACTATTATTATACGCTATTTCTCGTCAAAAATTAACCATTTGTTGTGACAGAGCCAATTTTATTAATCTCATCAATTAATTTTACTTTCAATTCTTGTAATTTTTCGTTACCAGGTCTTACATTTTCATCATACATTTCATCAAAAGGTAACCACCAAACAGGCCCTTTCCCATTATGCCCATATTTACCTAAATCGGCATTTTTGCGTGGAAAGAGATGCCAATGAACATGACTTTCACCATTACCTAATAACTCAATATTCATTTTATCAGCTTGGAACGCTTGTGAGACCGCCTGGGAAACCAAACTCATTTCATCTAAAAATTTCAATTTATATTCGTGTGGTAATTCATGTAATTCGTTGACGTGTCGCTTACACAAAAATAGTGTATAACCTTCAAAATATTGATGATCCCCAATCACTACATATCCTGTGGTCATTTCTTTTACAAAATACGGATTCTTGTTTTCAGTAATTTCTCTGATTCTCTCACAAATTAAACACATAATACTTTTCCTTCAACATGTATATCAATTTTTTCTTCTCTGCTATTCACTTTTTGTTCTTCTATTACTAACTTAGCTAAATCAAGATGAGAATAAGTAAAATAGCCAGTATCTTCATCAGATAATAATTCAGCTGTAATGGATTGATAGAATAAATCCATGGCATCCATATAACTAATATTTAAACGACGCATAATTTCACCAATTGTTAAACGAACCAAGGCAACGTTGTCTCTCAAGTAATCATTCTGACAAATATCACTTTGAAGAATGATTTCACCAACTTCTTTTAGTAGTACTTCCTTACTCAAAGTATGTTGTACATCATAGAATTCATCGTTAAAGGCAAGTAGCCCACTATCATTTAGTGTTCTATATCCTTTTTTTAAATCATCAGCAAAATAATGATTACTTACAATATTAATTAGGTAAACAAGATAATCCATTTTTCTCATTATATAAATCTCCATATTTCAGCTATTTATGTTTCGTTTAGCCGCAATTCCAGATATTTTTCTTTTGGCAATAATGCGCCTGAGACTTGTACGACTTCCCCAGCAACTCGATTGGCTAATTGTAGACTCTCACTGAGATTATGATCTGCTAATAATCCAGCTAGCATCCCCGCTACATGACTATCCCCAGCCCCGACAGTATCTTTGACCTCAACTTTTTCAGAAAGACATTCTGCCCATTCACCATCATAGGCAAGCACACCTTTAGAGCCTAATGTAACAACGACTGGTGCATTCGTTTGGGCATACAGATATTCAATCGCAGCGGATAATTCCTGTTGACCGCTCATCAAATAGACTTCTTGTTCATTTAAGTGTAGCAATGGTTGATAAGATAACAATTGTGCAATTCGTTCTGAGGGGATTTCACAAACTCTTGGTCCAGGACAAAAAACAATTGTACCTTTAAAATCAGCGAGTGCATCAACTAATTCTTCGCCAGTTTCTTCCTCCACTTCTAATCCGCAAAGATAGAGATAGGCATAATCATTTAAGTCAAAGTTTTCTAACCAAGATCTTTGGAAGCTATATTCAACGCCATGATAAGAAAGAAAAGTTCGTTCACCATCTGCTTCGATAAAACAATAGCAACACCCATTTTCACCCTCAACACGAAATATAGGTAATTGTAATTTAGCCAACTCACTGGCAACAAAATCACCATACATTCCTTGGCCAACGGGAGATAAAAAATCAAAATCCGCACCTAATCCCTTTAGAGTTGCGGCTACATTTAATGCACAACCACCAATTTGCATTTTTTGGTTACTAATATGTGCATCCCCTTCACGTCTAGGTAACACATCCGTATAAATTAAACAATCACAAACTGAAGAACCAATCACTAAGCATTTGCTCATTACCAACCCTCATTTTCGTATATTCTACAAAAATTATAGGTTTTTCTTTCGTACAAATCAACAAAACAACAATAGTATAGTGTCATTTTCTATTTATTGTTCGTATTTAAGATGTATCACGTAAAGTTTGTTAACGATTAAGTGCTAATTGCATCATGATAAAGTCCATATACTCATTACCTAGTTTAAAAAATTTAGGTAGCTTTCCAATTTTCTTAAATCCAAATTTTTCATATAAATGAATAGCTGCCTTATTTTCACAGGCAACTTCTAATTCTACTAATTCAATTTGTTTTTGTTGCTCTAGATACTCAATCATTGAAGCAAGTAGTTGTTTACCAATACCTTTGTTTTGATAATCAGCTAATACACTTATTCCTATTTTGGCACGATGCGACATCTTATTTCTAGAATCCACCCGATAATTGGCAATACCAACAATATTTCCATTAACTTTATAACAAAAATATTTAATATTCGGATTGGATAACTGAGAAAGAAGTACTTTAGAAAAGGCATCTAAACTAACTTTTAACCCATCTGAATCAAAGGTTAGATACTGCGTCTGTGTAGATATCGTATTTAAATAATCATAAATTTTAGGAATATCCTCTTCATTTGCAAAAACGATAGACATACGCTCACCTACAATCTCACTACTCGCCATTGTCCAACACGTTCATACCCTAGACTCTCATATATTCTCGCTGCAACCGGATTTTCATAAAAGAGACAAGGTCCCTTTCCTTCAGCGAGTAAATCTGCAGTTAGTTTGGCTACCGTTTGGCGCGCATATCCAAGACTTCTAAAAGACTCTAACGAAGCAACGCCGACTAACATTGCTAAACCAGGACATTCGGCTGTACTTCTAGCAATCGAAACAATTTTCCCATCTACTCTGACACCATAGACACGATCTAGTTTTTTCGCTAGACTTTCTTGGATTTCATCAGGTTTCGCTGAAAAATTTTTAAAAACACTTTTAAAAACCTCTGAAATTTCTTGCGCATCTTCAGGGCCAAACGATTCAACTAATGTCATCTCAGGTGCATTTTTTAGTTCTTTGCATTGCGAGAAGTAACATAATACATTCTCTCTTGCAGTAAAGTCATATTTTGCCACCAAACTCGCTTCCCCATTAATATGTGTAATCTGGTGACGTTCAACTAACTCTGCGACAAATTCAGGATAAATCCTACCTTCATAGCTTTGCACCAAAATACTGTTGCGATAACGTAAAACCAAACCATGAATACCTTGATAATCTTCATCGATATATAAGTCTTGAATGTCCGAATCAAAACCGTAATTATACAAGTCACCGATAATAAATAAATTCAACACGGGATTTTGATAAAGGTAATTGGTCAATCGTTTCCGGTCTTGTTCACTACATTTTTTCAACATCCGCACCACTCCTTTTTCATTTCGTACATTATAACAAAAAAAGAGCATCTTGTAAGCAATTTTCACAAGATACTCGATAAATTTTATAACAATTGTGCAAATAAACGTAAGAATAATTCTTTCAATGACAAATGAGCTTTACTTCCCTTTTGATATTCTTGCGTCACTTCACGACATTCTTCAAAAGTAGCGTCGAAATCTGCTTTAATATCAAGCACTGACTGCGTGTCAACCATAAAACAGCCATTTTCAAAATGATGATACAAACTACGATAATCTAAATTAATCGTCCCACAAGTTGCCATCACATCATCAACCACACTCATTTTCGCATGACAGAAACCTGGCGTCCATTCATAAATACGAACCCCATGCTTAACCAAATCAGGATAGAAGGAACGCGTCACCCCATAAACCATCTTTTTATCCGGAATTCCTGGGGTAATAATTCGCACATCTACGCCCCGTTTTGCAGCAAGAGCAATCGCATGCACCATTTCATCCGTTAATATCAAATAAGGCGTCATAAAGTAACAATATTTTTCCGCCTTATTGGCCATACTGATATACACTTCTTCTCCGACACGTTCACTAGACATTGGAATAAAGGCATAAGGTTGGACATAGCCAGTCTCACTTGCTTCATAGCTATCCACAGGTAAAAAGCGCATAAAGTTCTCATCGTGTTTATCCGTTTCTTTGACGGCATTCCACATTTCTAAAAAGGCAATCGTTAAGGAACGCACAGCAGGACCTTCCAGCCGAATTCCCGTATCCTTCCACATGCCATAAGGGTGCGTTACATTGAAATATTCATTGGCCAAATTATAGCCACCAGTAAAGCCAACTTCGCCATCAATGACCGTAATTTTGCGATGATCACGGTTATTCAAAAACACATTTAGCCCAGGCATAAACGGATTAAACACGCGACAAGCAATTCCTAGTCCTTCCATCTTTTGCACAAAATCCGTATTGATAAAGCCAATCGAACCCATATCATCATAGAATACGCGAACTTCGAGCCCTTCATTGACTTTTTCAACTAAGATTTCCTCAATTCGTTGCCAGGATTCTTTATCTTCAATCGCATGATATTCCATAAAAATAAAATGTTTGGCTTGCTTTAAAGCTTCAAGTTGTGCTTCTAATCCTTTGACCGCTTCGTTATAATATGTCACATCCGTATTTTGATAGAGTGGATATTTCGCATAAGTCTGCAAATAATGAGAAATACTCGCGGCTTTGGGCTGTGTTTGCTTTAACTTTTCGATTAAATCAGACGAATCAGGTAATAGCGGTAATAGTACCTCGTCAATTGCCTGATATCGGGCGCGCATCTTTCTAGTCCCTTTATTCAAACCTACTAAAAGATAAATCGTCACACCGACAATTGGGAATAACATAATTAGTATAATCCACGGCATCTTCATCGTCGCAGTCTTGTCTTCGCTATAAATATAGAGCACTAAAATTGCTGCAAGTGTACGCGTTAATAAGTTCAACCATTCGGCATAATCATTTAGTGAAGTAAATAAAAGAACAATCAGCGTCACTTCGAGCAAAA
Source organism: Enterococcus cecorum (assembly GCF_052119425.1). Classification (GTDB taxonomy): domain Bacteria; phylum Bacillota; class Bacilli; order Lactobacillales; family Enterococcaceae; genus Enterococcus_E; species Enterococcus_E cecorum_C. The sequence goes on along the minus strand of NZ_JBQKFH010000032.1, from coordinate 17,716 downwards.
TGGAAAGCACTACGAAAATCAATCGTTTCACACCATTTTTGGTTTTCTGACGGCTTTCCAAAGTAGTCTGCTCATTCATCCTAACCACTTCCTTCAATTTTCTAAATAAATTATAACACACATTTAGCCCATGTGAAATTAGTGCGGAAAGCTTTTCGGATATAGACATACAAATTCTTCGCATACAACAAGCATCTCAGGTGAAAATTTTATCCCCATTTCATGACATACAGATTGGAAAAATGCTTCATGCACCACTTGCCAATAGTGAAGCGACAAATCTCCTTCGCCTTCTTTTTTCGCAAACTCAGCAGTAATTTCATTAAATGGATATAGGTATACCTGCTTGGTCTGAGTAATGCAAACGGGCTGTTCCTGACTATCCAAAATCATATTGTACGCACCAACTTGAGGTAACGGTTCATTTTCAAACTCATAAGCCAAATAAAGCGAGGAGGTTGCAGTCTTTTTTCCTGATAATACTAACTGTGCTAATTCATCTTCATCTACCCCAAATGCATAAGCCGCATAACTGTCTGTCTCAATTGCATATTCCTTTTTAAATCCTTGCCAAAACTCTGATATTTTCATGTTGCTCACCTCACAACATTAATACTATAACTAAATATTAATTAGAATAACAAATAATTCTATCTACTTTAACACTTTTATTGTCACTTAGACGTATTATTGGATTATCACTCATTCCTAACACATGCATAATGGCTCGATTTATCAAATATCGTGCTTTATCGGATTTTGATTTCAATTCTGTACATCCATCAAAAATTATTTCTTCTATCGGAACTTTAATCACACAACAATAAAATTTTGACCTTTCATAATATTCATTTTGAAGTTTAATATTAAAAAACTTTTCAAGATCACGAATTATTTCTGGAGATCTTTCCAAATTATTGTAGTACATACTCTGATTATTTTGGATATCTTCCAAAAAAGTAAAACCATTTATACAAAAATCCTTTTCTAATCTATTAAATAAGTAGTACCATTCTCCGTTATATTTATTATGTTTGATGTTAATGTGCTCGTTCTTATAATACAATTCTATTTTACTATCTTCGCCTTTTAAAAATTTAATATCATATTTCTTTAAAAAATTAGTCATCTCATTTTCTTCAACCAATAGTCTGTTGAGCGGATATAAATGATTAGGTTCCTGAAGTTGTCTACTAAGATGATATAAATATACCTCACTAATAAATTCCACATTTAAATGATTATCTATAATGCTGTCTACTATTTCATAATGCCTATCAGTAATATTTTTTTTACCTAAATTATTATCTATAAATGTTTTTTCGACTGTAGTAATAACTTCGATTTCCTTTTGATAAAGAAGCATATTTATATCCTCTTTAATTGTTTCATCTGAATCTGTTCTAATAATCAATGTAATTCTCCTAGTCAAACTAAGCCAATCTAAAACTTACACCATTCAATTGCATCGAAAATATCCTCTATCTGAAATAAAATATGCACGATCAGCTAATTCTACTAACTTTTTCTTATCAATAACCAAATTAATTGGCTTTTCAACGAGTCTCAAAGTGTAAGTATAATGCAGAAAGTCTATGCCCTCTTCATCTTCATGAGCATAATTATTCCCACTAAATCGATAAACTTCTCTCATCTGTTTCGCTCTATCTACCAATACTTCTTTTGTCAAACCAAGTGAAGCTAGGTAAGCTAATAACTTTTTCTTGCTCAACAATATAGCTTCAACAATTGTAAAATCCTTCGAAGTCAATTTTGCAAGGTCTACTTGTATATTTTGTCCAGTCTTCTTATCTTTTTCACACCTAGCATTTGGCCAAATCAACATATAATATTCTGTTTTTAACCCATCTTTAACAAACCAACCATCTTTAACTTTTCCATCTTTTTCGAAACTCAATTCAAAAGCAAAAGTCTGTAAATTATTATTGGTATAATACAATGCGGATTTTTCATCAATGATAATTTCACGATTATCATCTGATCGAATAATAACATCAATACCTTCATATTGTAATTTCAAATCAGTTTCTCGTTCAAAAGTTAAATACGGAGCCTTATCTTCACACAGTCGAGAATAATAATTTTCATCCATAAAAATACCTAATTCATGTTCTGCACGAGTATCTTTTCTAAAATTAGACTTTTTAACAATTTCATTATAATCTACCATATGAATCACTCCATTCTCATATTTTTATAGTAAATCTTTTATTTGTTCAAAAACATAATCATTATTTAACCAAAAACACTGCTTCGTCATCCAATCATTGGCAAAATTAGCCGGTTTGTTCGTCCAAATCGCTGGAGTAGGCAGCTGATTAGCGTTTTTATCATTGGCAATATAGCTTGATTTACTTGCATGTGGACGAACATGAATAATACGCTTATCAGACTTACCGATAAAATTATTTGTTACACGTTTACCGTCATAATGTAACTGAACACCAAATTTGATTGTATCCACGGTTTGCTGCCAAGCTAGGCGCACAATATTTTCCAAATCGCTTTCAGGCATGGACCAGAACTTCGCACCTTTAAAAACATATTCACCACTATCTTGCTCTTCAAAAACCACAAAGAAGAATTTTGCTGAGTCTAACAAATCTCTTAACGTTGATTCTTCCCAATCCTCTTGTATCAACTCTTTAAAATCAAACGTTGGAAAACTCATACTTTCTTTAATACTATGATTTTTTTGTACACGAATCGTCTTCACTTGAATATTTGCTTTAAAGAATTCCTCCGTCTTCTCTAAATCTTTTTGAATTCCTAACATCCGACTTGCAAGCATCGCATTAATAGCTTTCGGATAATTTCCTTTTGCATCTTTCTCAATTCCAAATTGATTTGCTAATTCTGAAACAGTCTTCCCTACATATGGTTTCAAACTATCGATAATATAATTTTCTAAAGAAGTGTTTTGTAAAATACTAATATCTTTGACAATACTTTCACCTGTATAATATGGAGCACGCCATTCAAAAACTTCACCATCAGCAAAAGGCTTTACCCGTATATGAGGGTCTTCATTTTCACCAAAGATAAATTCTCTTAGCAAATATGTCATATATCCACTTTTTAATGAATAAGCACGTTGCTTGGCCATCGGAGCATTTAAACTCTCATGCTGTGCGCGAACGGATTTACTACTTGCCCCTTTTGTACAAGCGCTTAAATACATGGTTATACCTTCAGATAACTCATGGGCACGCCCTGTCTTGATATAATCATGAATTTTTTCCCAGTCTTGCTTGATAATTAATAAGTCTTTTTCTGGGTATGTAAACAACACAGATTTTAGCAATTCATAATCTTGCCATTTCTTACCTGGCACATGTTCATAAAAACCTAATTCCATCAATTGGTTCTTTTTCCAAAATGAACTAGTTGGAAATGTTTTATCAAATTCTTTTTCATAATTGATAATATTCAATACTAGACGCTCTTTTGCGGAAATGCCATTCTTTGTATGCTTGACTGGTGTAGCTTTTAGTTCAACACCAGCTTCAGACAAGTCAGCCCCAGCAATACTATTTTTATCCACTCCGAACCAAGATTCCCAAGCATCCCCAACTTTTGATTTCTTTCCTGATGCTTTTTCGTCCATGCTCGCTACTAACTCCCCCATCGTCATACCAACAGCTTCACATCCGCGATTATGTACTTGTTCTTTTGTTCTATACTCTACACTCATTTTGATTACCCCTAAATATTACTAATTCTATTTTATCAAGTAATATACTATTGTGCCATATCTTTTACTTGATCAATTTGACATTTTCGTGTATAATTTTTTTATCTGAATAAAATGAAATCGAGGTAAAAAATTGGATTCACTAAAAATATTTTCTATGTTTGATGGCGTTGGAGGTTTTATCGTTGGACTAAATAATTCCAATAAAGACTTCTTTCAAACAACTTATTCTAATCAATACGAACCATCTCGCAAATCTCAAGACGCTTTTGAAGTAGGTGTTTATCGATTTCCTGAGATGGAGCATATCAATACAGATGTCGAATTAATTCCAAATGAAAAATTCGATGAAATGAAAGAAAATGGCGTGAATATGATTGTCGGTGGCTTTCCTTGTCAAGATTATTCTGTTGCCCGTTCAAAGAAAAACGAACTTGGTATTGAAGGAAAAAAAGGCGTACTTTTCTGGCAAATTATTCGTGCAACTACGCATATCAAACCTAAATATTTGATTTTAGAAAATGTAGATAGATTATTAAAATCACCGTCTAAACAACGTGGTCGTGATTTCGCCATTATGCTCTCAGCTTTTAACCAATTAGGCTACTCTGTTGAATGGCGTGTTATCGATGCTTCACAATACGGACGTGCACAAAGAAGACGACGCGTATTTTTCTTTGTATATCGTAATGACACAGCTTTTGCCAAAAAAATCGACCAAAAATTTGAAACAGCCGAATCTGATTTATTTTTTGATGAACATTTGTATGACGAATACATTTTTAAGGATGGTTTATTTGCTCGACAATTCCCTATTGAACAAATTCCGGTGAAAAACAGATTTGCTTCCTATGAATTAGATGAAGACGTTGTCGAAATTTCTGAAAACTTTAGTGGTACTGTTTGGAATACTGGCATTATGCGACATGGTAGATATTTCACGATTGATACCGTACCTACACAAGATGAAAAACCAACAACATTGGGTGAAATCGTTCAAAGCGAAGAAGAAGTTGATGAAAAATACTATTTAACAGATAAAGATAAACTTGAAAAATTCCAATATTTACGTGGTCCAAAAAAATTAGAGAGAACTACAGCAGACGGACACAAGTGGATATACAGTGAAGGTGGCATGTCCCCTTTTGATGATTTGTCTTTACCAGCAAGAACAATGTTAACAAGCGAAGGATCTGTAAATCGCTCTACTCACTTGCTAAAAATCAATGAACGTTATCGATTATTGACTCCAATCGAAGCAGAACGACTACAAGATTTTCCTGATGATTGGACAAAATACAAAAAAGCAGCAGACGGAACTATCTCTGAGGTTTCCGACCGCATGCGTATGTTCTTTATGGGAAATGCTTTGGTTACCGGAATTGTAAAAAGAATTGGCGATGAATTGTACAAGATTGAACATGAAGATTAGAAAATAAAATAAAAAATTAATATTTGGTCCCTCTCAATTGTTTTTTCTTTTAAATGCTGCTAAAATAAAAACATTGGAGGGCTTTTTTATGGTACTTAGAGTCATAGAGACTTTTTCTGGTATTGGTGCACAAGCAAAAGCACTAAGCAGAATCAAAGATGAAATTTCAGATTTCGACTATGAAATTGTTGCTACATGTGAATGGGAGATTGGTGCAATGTATGCATATGATTTAATCCATCACGGAAAACAAAATCTAGAACAATATAAGAACTATTCAAAAGATGAATTATTTCAACAGTTAAAGAAATATAATATTAGTTCTGACGGAAAGGAACCTATAACTGAATCTGCATTAAAGAGAATGACGATTGATCAAATGAAAGCAATATTACATTCGATTGAGCGAAACAAGAACTTAGTTGATATACAAAATGTACATGCTCAAGATTTACCTGATGCTGATTTACTTACCTATTCTTTTCCATGCCAAGATTTATCAATTAGTAGCTTTTGGTGGAACAATACCTCTGGAATAGATCCAGAAGCAAATAATAGATCAAGTCTATTATGGGAGATTGGACGTATTTTAAAGGAATATAAAGAAATAAATAAACCTCTGCCAAAGTTTTTACTAATGGAAAATGTAACCCAAATTGAAAGCCCTATGCACGTAGATAATTTCAAAAAATGGCAATCTTTGTTACATGATATTGGATATGAGATAAATAAAGTTTTTCAATTGAACGCTCGAGACTTTGGTATACCTCAGAATAGAGTCAGAACATATATGTTAAGTGTTTTAAATAATAGTTATAATGAAAAAATTCTTAATATGCTTGAAAAAGTAGATTATAATTATGGCTTTTTTCAACCTGAAAATTATCCAAAACTGGACAATTTTTTAAGATTGGATTATTCAAACCCAACATATCTGAAAGAAGCTATTGAAAGTATTCCAAACTACACTCCATCAAGAATTTCAATTCACAATAACGCTGTCATTTTAGCTGAAGGGCAACAAGTAAACGATGTAATTGCAAAAACTATTACTACAAAGCAAGATAGAAATCCTACGGCTGGGGTTATTATTCACCAACTCCCATTACAAAATAAATCACTTGCGCCTTACAGAAATTTGACACCTAGAGAAACATTTTTATTAATGGGATTCGATGAAGATGATTTTCAATTTGTAAAAGATCAAAATATACAAATCTCTAAAAACAGAAAATTTATCAGTCATGCCAAATTTTTAAAACTAGCTGGAAATAGTATTGTTGTAAATGTATTAGAAGAAATTTTCAAAACAGTTAACGAAATCGATAAGACTTATTTTAGTGATAATAAGAATATTCTGTATTTCACCTCTGAACATCCGTATTACGCATAAAAAAAATAGCGCTTTTTGCGCTATTTTTTTTTATGCATAAACATACCCTTCTTTTATTAATCTATTATAAATCGAAACTATATCTTTATATTGACTATCTTTAAGAGTAACTCGTCCAGACAGAACTTTACTAGCTAAATCTAATAGTTTTTCATCGCTATATGATAGATATGACAGTTGAACTCCCCACACCTTCATTTTTTCCCATAAATCACTAGGTTGATTAAAAACAAAATTCATAGCATCAACCGTAGCTTCAGTAACATCATTTTTCTTATGCTTTGTAGGTTCGATTAATGAATCTTCAAACTCGTTTAAAATTGTCCAATTCAGTTTCTTAGCAAAATTCCAACAAGTTTCTTTTTTTGCCCATTCAGTAACATTTAAAGTAGTTCTTTCTTCATAGCTCAAAAGATTATCATAAACTTCTTTTGAGGTTACTTTTATTTGATTAATTAGTTCAGTAGGGATTGATTGTTTATTCCAGATAGATTTTAAATCAATTTCTTTCTTATTTTTTTTAGCATACCAATTAAGAATGGCAATAGTATATGCGACAATATTCGCTCGATATGCTTTTATTTCAAGATACCACTCTTGTCGTGAAACTAATTTCTCTGTTTCTTTAAAAAGGATAGCTTTTGAAACGATATCTTTAAAAAATTGTTCATTTATTTCAGAAGAATTTTCCTCCCATAATCCATTTTTATTTCCATCACCTTGAATTAATTTTGAAAATTCTCTCATAACTTTTTGGGCACCTTTACTTGTTTCATGAGGATAACCTTCAAAAGTCATATAATATTTTGCTAAATCTGTTTTCTTTATCACCTGATTTTTCGGATTCTTTTGTTTGAATTCCTTTTCTTTTGCTTTTGTTAACTTTAGGAATGATACTTCATATTGACCCCTAGCCCTTTCGTAAAACCAACAAGTTTGATATTGATTACCATTGATTGAAGGTGCAAGAACTCTTCTAGATAAATCTTCAATTTTAATATGAAATGGATGATTAGAAAAGAAGTCGGCTTCATCAACTTTATTTTGTGAATTTGAAGCTCGTGAAATTTCAGGAACTAATTTTTCAGATACATCTTTATCCTTTATTACAGATAATTTCATCATAACCTGTATTCTAGATAAATCAGCTTTTGACTTAATTTTTGCATTTGCTAATGAAGCAGTAGTTTGCCCGCCATTTACAATCTGTAAATTATCAATTTGCTTAATCCAAATACCGTTTTCCCGATTTTCAAATACTAACCCGTCACTTGTAATAGTTACACCATTATTTAGCATAAAAAATTTATCTGGTGAAGTTAATATCGTCTGTCTAATCCCTTTATTTACTTTACCTCTAACACTTAAAAACGACCTAACATTTGCCTCTAAAATCCTATTGCCATATTCTATATACATCTCTGAAAGTACATCACCTGGGATTGAAGCCAAATAACTTTCATATTCTCCGTCTTTTTGTGCACATCTAATACCAAAAATACCATCATATCCAAAGTCTGAGAAAGATATGTTTACGGGTTCCTTCTCAAAACCTTGCTTAGCAATATCAAACAAGCGATTTGCGTCATACACAGAATATTCGACTGGAATATTAAAGATTTCTTCACGTTGTTGATTTTTAAACCGCTGAGATAGCATTTTATTTGTCAATATGAATAATCTGATTCTTTTTAAATCATAATCTGTATCTAGATTACTTTTATTTTTGTATAATCTTTCAATTTCACTTGCTGCTTCATAACCATAACTACTTGGTTCCCAAACTAAATATTTTTTCTCAATACTACAATATACAAATTCTTCCAATTTTTTTATTAATTTTTCAAGCATTGCATTTGTTAGATTTGAATCAAGGTCCTCTAAATCATCAACAATAAATAAGTTATATGAACCATCACTATCTTCGTATCCATATCCATTAAATTCAATTGTTCGATTTTGACGACCTTTATTTTTAAAATAATGTATATTAATCTCCGATACGATATCTGATTCTTTAAGCCTTTCTACAACATCAGTAACAAAAGCTTCTTCTTTACTAATCATCAGTGTATCTGCTTGTACCTGTAAATCATTCAAATAGTTCTCCATATATTCTTTAATATCCATACCTAGAACTCATCCTCTACTTTGAAAATTTCAATACTATCAAGATAAATACTATATTTTACTTCATTAATTCCTTTTGGTATAACATTTGAATCTATTTGAGGGAATCTACTATCAACAAGATAAAAATTTGTCTTTTTGAACAAATATCTATACTTATTCAAAACATGAGAAGAATCACTTATAAAATCAAGATTACTAACTATGTTATAAACCTTTACCTGTATTGCAGTTTTTAGACTTTCAGTAATATTTAAATCTTCCAAAAAGTATCGCATTAGATAAAAAAGATTTATTCCTTTTTCATTTATCTCGCTTGTTTTTTCCAAGAATGATACGACTAGGAAACCATCCATATCAGAAACTAATTGATCAATTGAAGAAATTCTTACAGATTTTTTTCCAACGCTAATCGCTTTTGCTTCAAACCAAACACCTGAAGATAATGCAAAATCTTTTTTTGTCATGTTTGTTCCTATCCAACCGTTAATAGAGTCTTCAATGCCGTATTTAGGGATTAAATAGTTTTTTAGTATAAACAATTCATTAATTAAACCTTTCACTTCTTTTTCGGAAATAGTGGTTCTTCTTTTCATAAACATTTTTTGCCAATAAATATACCTATTATAAATATTTATCGGGAGTACATCATTATTTATATCCACTAAACTTTCCAAATCTATTGCAAAAGAAATAAAAATAGAAATTAATGAGTCATCCAGTAATCTGTAAACTGTGGCAAATTTATCACCATTTTCAATATAAAGTACTTCAATTAAATGAGTACTTTTAGCATCACAATCATAATATTTTCCCTCAACAGAAAGGGAATATTTTCCATTATATATACCAGCAAAAATAGAAACATTTTTCCCATGTTTCTGAGGTAAAAATTTATTTGATTGATGATATTCTTTCGATTTCATCCTATTAAAAGTTGATTGGTATTCAGAAAATCTACTTTCAAAGCCCATTACTCATCACCCTCAGTTTCAAGCGATTCAATATCTTGATAAACATTATTTACTATATATTCAATAGACTTACTTTGACCAATACCTAAATCAGGAATTGATAATGATAAAAGTAATATCGGGTCAGTATCAATTAATGTATTTGTTTGATGCACTTTTGGAGAGATTGCATACACCATCAATAATGGTTTCCGATTTAATTCACTCCATAAATATTTCTTTTGAGCATTTTTATCCCCAAAATATGTCGAAATTTTATCAATTTGCTCTCTGGATAAACCATATTTTCCATCATCAGGATTTCCTAAACGAGATTTATTTAGTCTGTAAATTTGTTTCACTTCATCCATAACGTGGACAGCCAAAGTCCTACTATTTCCTTGGATATTTCCAGAAAAAGATATTTCTTTACCATTATTTCTTCCATCTTTAACAAGAGCAAAAGCAACATCCCATTTTTGAAGAGATTTGTGATTATTTCCTCTTAACCAGTCAATTATTAATTTTGAATCAAATAGCGAGCTAGGTAACGACTTAAATTCACTAATTAAGTCAATTATTTCTAACTTATCAATATCTCTTAGTCCAATCGAATCATCTCTAGTGTATAATAAATCATCCGATAATTTATCTATATGTTTTTCAACAAAACTATCAATCAGTCTTTTATTACTTAAATTCATCTCTTTATTAAGCGAAAACTTTCTCATAGATATTATTTCATTGTTATAATTCACTTTTGCAGTTATACTATCACTTGCTTTCATTTTGTTTCTAGCAGTTACCATTAATCCCGCTTGGCCACTGCGCACCCTTATACCAAAATCTAATGGAGTTAAATTCTTCTTAAGATTCATCTCTAAATCTTCCTTCAACTCTTCTGTTGCTAGAGAAATGAATTTAAAATCCTCAACCACTTTCTCTGTCATAAAAATTTTACATAAATCAGCATAATTTTCCCTATATCCAAACCATCTTCCCATTTGTAATAAAGAGTCGTACATCACTGAATTTCTATAATAAAAGCTAATCATTAACCCTTCCAATGTAATACCTCTCGAAAGAGAGAAGCCTCCAATTACAATTGCTCTAACACCTTCTTTAGAATTTGCATAATCTAAATCTTTATTGTTGGCATTCGCAATGTATACTTCAATATTTTTTACTGATTTATACATATTTGTTAATATGTCATTAAAATCATAACTCTCCTTTAGTGAATCATAATAAGCATAATAGCTGTCACGCAATGATTTAAGAGTCTCGTAGGATAAAGCTTCTTTTAATGGTAAATTTGCATACATTCTAATTTCCTTAATCATCTCGGTTACTCTTTCAATAACCGCATCTTTAATTCTCTGATGAACATTCTGGAATCTACTTATATTAATCATCATTGTACGATGTTTACTGTTATCTTCACGGAAATCTCTTATTACATTACCAATAAAAAATAAATTAATTGCTTCTTGAAGTACAGGAGGAATTTTATCAAATCTTGTTTCTTTTTTATGTTTTAAAGGTAAGAATAGCTCCATTTCATTCTCATCTATGATTTCAATCATGTCAGAATAATTTTCTTCTTCATCATCATACGAATCAGAAAAGATAGAATGAATTCCTATATAATTAGATGGTTGTCCAAGAACATAAATATAGTCTTTTGGAAATAAATCCTGACCAAACATTTCATCCTCAGTATTGGGATTGATAAATACATTTGCAAATGGTGTAGCTGTAAAACCAATATAACTGCTTTTCGTGAACAATTCTAATATTTCTCGAATTCTTCTATTAATTATCGTTGGAGACTCACCTTCTGCTTCATCTTTTGTATTAACACTCGCAAAATCAGCTTCATCATCAATTAGCAACAATGAGTAATCAATATAATCTTTATTTATATCTTTTGAATAGTCATCTAACCACGATTTAATATTTTTTAAGGAAGATGTATTCTTCTTTGTTACAATTATTATAGGGGCAGTAGTTGAGCCGACTGACGTTTGGAACCCAGTACTAGTATTTTTATTAAAATCTTGTTCAATGCTTGTCAAATATACTGGATGTTGATCTTTCGAATATGAATTAATATTTATGGAGTTCACACCGTCTTTAGAATTAGCTTTTCCCATTCCTTCATATATTCGTTTTTGAGTTTGTTCACGTAATGTGTTAGTTGTTCCTGTAAGTACAATAATTATTTTGTATTTCATATCTGCTGCAAGATTCATAAGGCCTATATAATTCGCAGTTTTTCCAGATTGAACATCACCAACAACTAGCCCTTTTCTTCTAAAATTATTTCCTGTTGGATCCCCTAATAAATCAATAATTTTAAATAAATTTTTCCGCATATCTTGAATCACACTCGGTGAAAAATTTTTACACTTTCTTAGGTATTTTATATATCTGTCCCATCTTGTAACATCATTAATTTTACCATATGCTTCTTCAAACCAAGGCTCATGTTGACTAGAACCAGTCACAACAAAGCTATCACTATATGATATCGAGAGTCTATCTCTCAACTTATCTTGTATAAAGCCTATCTCTTCTTTTGAAAAATCCGAATACATCGGAATATGAAATAAATCTTGTATCACTTTATCTAATTGCTTCTCAGTATAATTATTCTCATGAATATAATCATTCGCTAAATTGATAAATTGTTGTACCTTCTCATTTTTTGTCAATTTTTACTCCCCCATTTGATTTACTAAATAATCAAACACTTTCTTATTACTATTATAAATCTCCTCTAGCAATAATGTTTTAGCTAACTTTTTCAATGATTGGTTACTAGATGCAGTAAAATTACTAAATATATCCATTACTTCATTTAGCAATTGTTCATCATCAATATTTGTTTGCTCGTAACCACTGCTAACCTGTGAATATATATTATTATACGGAATTGTCTCCACAACAGAATTTGAATACAATTTAAATAATTTCTTTTGATTCTCATCTAATGAATTATAAAACAAATTATACAGTTCGTTATCCTTATTTAGTTCAAATCTGAATTCGTCTTCTCTGTCTTTTATTACGAGCCACGTTGGATTTTTCTTAGAAATCTCTTTTTTACCCCGAAAATTATTTACTCGTTTTGAACTATCTACTCCATCGTGAATAACTGATAATATATTTTTTTTAATTTTAGAAGGGATTCTAGCTTTACTTTTTTTAACATCTAATTCCCATAAATAATCCAAAGTATTAGGAATATCTACTTGAATTCGAGTATTTTTTGTCAATTCTGATTTACTATATAAACCTAAATAATCTCCCCAGACGATTAATCTTTTATTTCTATATAAATATATTCCTTGAAGCTCATACTGCTTATCACCAATACCTGCTTTTTTTCTCTCTTCTAAATTTAGAGTTGAAAAAAACGGCAAGACATAAGGATATAAATTTAATGCTACACCATCCAACTTAACTTTTTTCGATTGTAATTGTTGAGTTCTTGGATTGTTTCTTAAAAATGGATCTTTAGGCTCAATTTCAGTATAATTAATGCTAAGTTTAAAATCATGATCTTCCAGAAACCTGTGAAAAACTAATGATATATGATTTGCTGCATCATCCATTAATCTTGTAAGTTCATCACCCATTTTATGTGATCCTGCTTCAATTCTATCAAAATCTTCCCACTGAACTATTGTGCCAGATTGATATTCATAAAGTTGTCCTATATTAGGAATATTATTTATTTGAGTTTCAGTAAGCTTTTTTATCATAAAATGATTTATTTTTCGAACATAATCAAGATCCCACATAAATCCATTAACAACATCATTTTTCTTTGAAATGACAGTTAATTTTTTACACTGAGAAAAACTTGCAGACTTTAACCCTAAGCCAAACCTCCCTAAATCATCAATTGCTCGAGTATTTTGCGGATCCTTACTTCCTAATCGCATAGCTTCAATTAATTCAGACTCATTCATTCCATTTCCATCATCAACTATTTGAACATAGTAATTTTCATCTTTTTGTCTCATATATATTGATATGTCTGTTGCTTTTGCACTTATGGAATTATCTATTATATCAGCAATTGCATCTTTAAATGTATACCCTATACTCCTCATACTTTCAATTAATATTGCAGCATTTGGTAAAACTTCAACAGTATTATTTTCCAATTTAAACCTCCGAACAATACTTAATATTTTTATTATAGCAAAATCTATTCAATTTATTAGTTCAATTATTATTAGATTATATAGAACTCTTCCCCTAGCAACTTCATCTCATCGTTATTCATATACTGCTGGTACAACTCAGTAATTTCCTCAAGGCTCAATTCTGGTCGTTCCATCTTGATAATCGCTTGAATCAAATCTGCATAATTGGTTTCACTATATTCATTTATTTTATTCATTATCTTTGCATTCATTCAGATCATCCTTTCATCGCTTCATTCAGCATCGCCATATACGATACTCTATCCTGATGGTCGCTCAATCCGGATACTTGACCATCGCCAGCTTCAATGACTATCCACGTGCCATCAGCCAACTCGGCATAGTCCACAGTATAAAATGGACTTGGTAAATGTTGGTATTTTTCAATTAATTCTCTAGGTGGCTGTGTAGTAAACTCATCATTTGCTACTGATTCAGTAATACTAATGATATTCCCATTCGCATAAAATACTCGATATTCATTATGGCGGCCATTTAATGTTTTTAACTCAACATACTCTTTGATACAGATTTCGCCTGTTAGTAAATCCCCACGATACCGATAAAAAATTTCAAGACACTCATCTAATTGTTGCTGAGAAATCACACTAGAGATACGGCTTGGTAATTCAGTTCCTTTTGCTGATTTTACATAGTCCTTAATCATAAATTCCGACATCTGAGAACGAATTTTTTCTATATCTACCTTAGTCCCTAATGGAAAGGGCAACATTTTGGGTGTATCTTCTATCAATTCTGGATAAATGTTTGGAAATAAATGAAATTGTTCGTACTGCTCAGGTGTAGTTAATAATTCAATCTGATATTTATCTCTTAATTGCGAATAAAAAGATTGGTATTGTTTTGGTGTCATCATCCAACCACGATAAATAGCACTACCAGGCGTAAAATTTACTTGATTCAAGATTAGTCGGTTTTATTCAAAAAATTTTTCATAATTAAAAATGAAAGCTTGAATTTCTGTCTGACAAGCTTGATATTCGCTAAAGTATTCTAGTTCAACTTGCTTACCATCAAAATAATCAGATGAGAAAATGATATAATCCATTATTCTTCCACCAATCCATATTGCTTATATAGTCCTATTATTCGCGTGTACATTAAGCGGTTGGCCATCAGTTGTCGATAAGTCGCGCTTTTTTCTTTGCCGGCTAATTTGAGCGCATCCATTTGTTGTTTTTCTTTTGCAGCTGTTGTCATGATTTCATTCAACATCGCTTCAAATTTTGTGAGTCGGTCCATTTTATTTTCCTCTTTTCACATGCCATTCTTCTTTGGTTAATCGGGTGAAATGCTCGGTACGGACTTCCTTTAGTAGAGGCACATCGACATTTTCGAGTGTATGGTGGTAGGTAAAGCCACATTTTTCTTGTGCGCGTTTGGATTGTTCATTTCCTTCATAGTAGCCACACCAAATCGCATTTAGTAGTAATTCTTCAAACCCAAAAGCCAACATCGCCTCGATTGCTTCTGGCATGAGTCCTTGTCCCCAAAACGGTACGCCTAACCAGTATCCTAACTCTTTTTCATGATTTTCAGGATGAATGTGTGGCGAATGCGAGTCATGAAATCCAATAGCACCAATCATTTCGCCGCTTTTTCTTAAACATACAGCAAAAGAATACGGATCACGCAGCACGGTCTGAATAATTTCTAAACTTTGGGCTTGGCTTTCATGTGGTGGCCAACCCGCTCGCGGTCCAACTTGTGGATCTTTGGCATATTGATATAGATTAGCTGCATCGCTATCTTCCCATGGTCTGAGTAGTAATCTTTCAGTCGTTATTTTCATGCAGTTACACCTCAATTAGTTCATTCATAATTGTTACTTTTAATTTATTTTATCAAGTTTGTAACGGTTACACAACAGTATTTATTAAAATATTATTATAATCAGCAAGCAAAAGAAAACCCACAACTCTACTTCAGAGTCATGGGCTATTTACTTCTGGTTTTCATATTTCCATTTTGATGCCTTATAAGTGTTTTAGTTCTATCTATCCACTTTTTTGTTCGCCGATACAATCAGCATCATGGGACGGCGCATTTCATCCTGCATCGTTGGAATATTCATCATGTTTTCCGGCGGCTGCGGCTCCACAATATGATTTATGATAAAACCATTTGAAAGCAGTGTATTTAGATATGTGGTCAGTGTTCTATGATATTTTGTAACCTTTTCTCCCAAAAACACAGCTGTCCGTTTGCCCTCATAATAATAATTATCCACCGGAAAATGCAGTATTTCTCCTTTTTCGTTATAATACCAGTCTTGTGTTCCATAGGAAGTAAAAACAGGATGTTCAACCGTAAAAACTAGCTTACCACCAGACTTCAGTATTCTATATATCTTTTTTACTAAAATCTCATAATCTGCTACATAGTGAAACGCAAGTGAACTTAATATTACATCAAAACTCTCCTCTGGGAATTCCACATCTTCTATAGCACAGCATTTATATTCAACCTGTGGAAAATGTGTTTTTTCTTTGGCTACCTCGAGCATTTTATGAGAAATATCAACACCTACAACAGAAGACGCTCCGTGTTCCATCGCATAAATACAGTGCCATCCATAGCCGCATCCTAAATCAAGCACACGCTTATCTTTAAAATCCGGCAGCAGCTTTCTCAATGTTTCCCATTCTCCTGCACCGGCTAGTCCCTGCTGTGAGCGACTCATTTGACTGTATTTTTGAAAAAATATATTATCATCATATTTGTTTTCTTTCATCTGAATTCCTCCTCGTTTAAATCACTCATTCAAATTGGGGTTGTATCTCGAATAACATTTTAACAAGTGGCATATAAATCTAAAACCAAAATCTAAAATATCTTTTTAATAATGAGTAGATATGTTTCAATATAAGAAATACGGACTTTCATGAGCTATTGCCTAATCTCAAAAAAGCCCGGAAATACGCCACTTTCTGGCACTTATTTATCTTTTCTTGACATCCACACCACGCACTCGACATGGCTCGGTTCTCCAACAAGTAACCTATTCAAGTTCAACAGCACCATTTATCCTTTCATACTCATCTACTGATAAAGCCTCTGCTGAATGATGTCCAGCAGCAATGTTTGTCAGTCCTGCATCACCAACTTAGTTGAATGCATTGATCAATGATGCCTCTGCAGCAAATGCCGCTTCTTCAGTTAAGTTTGAATTTATAATTATCTTTTCAACTTCAAGTCCGGCATTCTAATTTCTGCGATAGTCTTCAGTTTCAACTTCTCACTATCAGGACTGCCCAGGCTTTCTTTTTCATGTTCAAATACTCTGTTTTTTGTACCTTTTCCAATATAGAAGATTTGCTTTGTGCGTGGATCTATGAGTCCATACACATAATAATCTCTAAGTGAAAGAAGGCTCTTCTCTGAAAATCTATCCGTAGAACTCACCACCTATTCGTTGCTTGTTTTTATCAGTTCGCCATCCGGGAAGATGAAAGACTGCTCAAAGGTTACACCCATAACATCAGCTATCAACTTTAATTCCTCCAAGGTCAAAGTATCTCGTTTCAGTTTCCTGCCGAAGTTCTGTGGAGTCTGACCTATCCGTCTGGCAAGTTCCGAAAGACTAATATTCTTTTTATTACATAATTCTTTAATCATATCGGATGGCTTCATCATAATCCTCCATGTCTAAAACGCTCCTCAATTTAATATATTATAAACCATTTGGTTGATATTTTCGATACTAGCACAGTTCCACTCTGTAAATTTTCTATGAATGACAAAGGGGCTGACCCATTAGTCCCTTTTGAATCCAAAAATCGAAGGCACCCGTGAAAGATGCCTTCGATTTTTGGATTTTTTGGATGAAATATAGAGGATTTTCCCCCTATA
>NZ_JBQKFH010000031.1:0-30199 GCF_052119425.1 Enterococcus cecorum | reverse complement strand
GCCCAAAGGCTATCTCCAGAAGCAACCGTATATGTCTTACTAGTGCTTGTTGATGTATTGCTTGACGTTGTCGACACTTGGCTTGGTGCTGGTGTTGTCGTAGCTATTTTATTTGGCGCTGTCGTACTTGTATTATTCCCTTGACCTACTTTTAATGTTTGACCTGGATAAATTATGTCACTAGTCAATCCATTCATATTCTTTAATTGACTCACAGATAAGCCATGTTTATTAGCAATTGCCCAAAGGCTATCTCCAGAAGCAACCGTATATGTCTTACCAGTGCTTGTTGATGTATTGCTTGGCGTTGTCGACACTTGGCTTGGTGCTGGTTTGGTTGTCGATGAAGAAACCGTATCTTGCGAAGATGCTTTGGTCTTGGTATTAAGTTTTTGTCCTGGATAGATAATATCGCTAGTTAAGTGGTTTATGCTCTTCAATTGGCTCACAGATAGGCCATGTTTATTAGCAATCGCCCATAAACTATCACCGGATTTGACTGTATAAATTGTATCACTTGTTTGATTAGTAGGTGTTTGTGTACTTGTCTGACTACCTGTGGGAATACTTGGAGTTGACTCAGGCGTAGGTGTTATCACATTATTACTACTAATATTTCGAATTTTCAAGACTTGTCCTGGATAGATAAAATTATTTTGTATATTATTTAAACTACGTAAAGTATCCATCGAAATACCGAATTGATGGGCAATCTTCCAAACTGAATCGCCTGCTACCACAGTATAAGTCTGAGCGTTCGAAGTGGTTGGGTTGTTAGATACTCCCGGTGTACTCGGAGTTGGAGTCACAGCTGTATTTCCCGTGCCTGTTTGAATCGACAATTTTTGTCCTACATAAATCATATCACTGGACAAATTATTCCAACTTTTCAATTGTGTAATAGTCACACCAAATTTGCGTGAAATTGCCCATAATGTATCACCAACAGAAACAGTATAAGTTGAGCCACTGAGATTACCAGTAGATTGACTTGGGCTATTAACTACTCCTGCATTGTTTTCTGAACTAATCCCTCCACCAATCACTGTAGAAGGAGTGCCATTACTCGCAGTATCGTATCGCGTTAGCCCGTATGTTTCAATAATACGGTTTAACGAAGTTGCATAGTTAGGATCAGTTGCATAACGTCCGGTCAACCAAGCAGTAGCATCACGATAAGAAGTCGTATTACTCTTCCAAGCACCGGCATAGTAGTACACGCCGGATTGGAAAGAAACATTTCTTAACGTACGCGCATTATCCATAAATGATTCCGCAAACGAAGGATAACGACGGAAAGGTTCGTTTTTCGTCACCCATTGGCCATTTAAAAATTCCAAAGTATTCATGTATACTGTTTGACCATTATAACTACCTTTAATGCCAAATAAATTATAGTTTGGTGCTTGGGCTAAAGTACTTTGACCCCAAGCACTTTCTAAAATCGCTTGAGCCATCATAACTGAAGCATATAAATCATTGGCATTGGCTACAGACTGGGCATGTGGGGCAATTTGATTGATAAATTGTTGTTGACTAGATGCACTGCTATATTGCACAGTATCTGCCTGAACATTCACTGCAGGCATTAATGGGGCAGCCACACTTACAGCCGTCACAGTACTCCCCACAACAGCTGCAGTTTTACTTAATTTTCGGTATTTTTTATGATTTGTTGTATGACGTTTCACTTGGTAACTGGCATGTTTTTTCATTTTCTATCCTCCATCACAAATAAATTATCGATTCCAAAAAAATTATTTTATAAATGCTATCCAAAACACTTTTATACAAACATATGTACCTGAAAATCGTTTATCTAAAAGCTCAAAATTTATTATACACCAAAACCTGAAGCTTTACTTTAAAAACGCATGAAACTCATCAATTTGTTATATTCTTAATCGGATGGTCAAACTTTTCCTACCCAAAGGACATAATTCTTTATAAAAATTTAGAAAAACAGCGCGTATTTTCACTGCTTACTACTAAAAAACGGCTATTTCGGCTATAATAGAACTCAAACTTATTCATTTGACGTAATATGACTGAAATGTTTAAGAAAATTATTCGTATCTAGAAAGGAAAAGACATGACAAAAAACAAACTTTATTATCAATTTGCTGGTAGCTGCTTTTTACTGCTATTTGCGGCTTTGACTTACATCGCTAAATTTTACCCGACAACTCTGAAAGGCTTTGACACAACGATCAGTCAAACCATTCAAGCGCTACGTCCACAAGGTACCGCCTTTTTTAGTTGGATAACCAAATTTGCCAATGTGATTACCATGGTCATCTTAACCATCGCTATTGTAGCCGTCTTAATCTATGGACAGCACAAACTAGAAGCGCTTTGGCTAAGTGCTGGCATGATTGGTGTGGCTTTAGCTTTAACAAATATAGTGAAAGTGTCAGTCCATCGCCTACGTCCAAGTGGTGAGCATCTGGTCCACGCGCCAGGCTATAGCTTTCCTAGTGGGCATTCTTCTGGTAGTATGGTTTTATATGGGACACTGATTTTCTTCGTGCCACTTTTTATTCACAACAAGACCAGTCAACGCATTTGCCAAGTCATCCTCGGCCTATTCATCTTACTCATCGGTTGTAGTCGCATCTATCTTGGCGTGCATTATCCAAGTGATGTGCTGGCTGGTTATTCGCTAGGCTTAGGTTGGCTGCTGTTGACCTATCCTATTTATGCCGAAAAACGTTTTATCCAAGAATTTAACAAACGCGCTTAATCCTTTTTCGGCTCAGAATCATAATATAAGGAAGTTATTAGATGAAATTTTTATATGCAGAAGATCAAAATAAACGTTATCACTCATGGAATTATGCCTTAAGACAACAATTCGGTGAGAAAATTTTTAAAGTTCCGATTGATGGTGGCTTTGATTGTCCGAACCGTGATGGCACCGTCGCTCATGGTGGCTGTACTTTTTGTAGCGTATCTGGCTCAGGGGATATGATTGTCGCGCCGGAAGATCCGCTACCGATTCAATTTCAAAAAGAGATTGATATGATGCATCAAAAATGGCCTGGCGTTGCACAATATATCGTCTATTTCCAAAACTTTACCAATACACACGCACCACTAGCCGTCATCAAAGAACGTTTCGAACAAGTGGTGAATTTGCCTGGGGTAGTCGGCTTATCCATTGGAACACGTCCGGACTGTTTGCCTGATGATGTGGTGGAATACTTAGCCGAACTGAACGAACGCCTTTATCTTTGGGTGGAATTAGGCCTACAAACTACCTATGAACAAACCAGCTACTTAATCAATCGCGCCCATAGCTATCAAACGTATTTAGACGGTGTGGCTAAATTACGCAAGCACAATATTCGTGTCTGCACCCACTTGATTAATGGTCTCCCTGGCGAAACTTATGAAATGATGATGGAAAATGTCAAACGAACGATTCTCGATTCTGATATTCAAGGGATTAAATTGCACTTACTTCACTTGATGCGTAATACCCGCATGCTGCGAGATTATCATGAAGGACGGTTGCGCTTATTAGGCTTTAAAGAATATGTCGATATCATTTGCGACCAATTAGAACTGATTCCACAAGACATTATCATCCATCGTTTAACCGGGGATGCGCCATTTGATTCGATTGTCGGTCCGATGTGGAGTTTGAAAAAATGGGAAGTCCTGAATGCCATTGATCAAGAAATGTTGCGCCGTGATTCTTATCAAGGTAAATTCGATATTCGTAAGCAGGTGAACATATGCTAAAGACTGCCTTACATTTTAGCCATCAACTCTTAAGGGAATGTGTACAACCTGGGGATATCGTGGTCGATGCAACGATGGGAAATGGCCATGATACCTTGTTTTTAGCCGAACTAGTCGGAGAAAAAGGTCAGGTCCACGCCTTTGATATTCAGCAACAAGCGCTCGAGCAAACCACCAAACGTTTAAGTGAGGCCAATCTAACCTCGCGTGTTGCTTGCCATCTGGTAGGGCATGAGCATGTTCTAGACTATTTAGCCCCAGATGACCAAATCCAAGCAGCTATTTTTAATCTAGGTTATTTGCCGAATAGCGATAAGCACTGTATTACACTCCCTGAAACAACCAAGCAAGCTTTAGACGGGCTCTTATCGCGACTAAAGGCTAAAGGACGCATCATTGTGGTCAGCTACTATGGTCATGTCGGTGGAGCAGAAGAATTACAGGCCGTTGAGCAATACTGCCAAGCGCTCCCCCAAGAAAGCATCAATGTGCTGAAATATCAATTTATTAATCAAAAAAATCAACCCCCGATTCTATTTTGTATTGAAAAAAAACGACGCTAAAGTGATTTGTGCTTTAGCGTTTTTTGGTACAATCATATTGTAAACGTTTAAATTTAGGTAAGGAGCGAGCAAATATGAAAAAGAATTTATCCATTGTTCTTTTAGTGATGGTTGTTGCGTGGCTTAGTTTTTTAGTAGGACGTTTCAGCCAATCCAGTCAATTAGAAGTATATCAGGTCAATTTTCAGGATTTAGAAGATTTGGATTTAAAAGGTTTAGAACTGGTTAGTAATCAAAAGCAAGTCGTAGTCACGAAACTACAGCAAATAGACAATCTCATTGATGAAAAAGTGAAAAATATTGCTGTCGTTATTACCGCAAAAGATCAAGAAATAGCAAGTTTATCTCGTAGTATTGAATGGCAGAATGGACAAGTCAAAGGATTAACAGACACAGACCTTAATGTAGCGATTCCTAAAAAGATTAAGATTACGCCTAAAGATACGCTAACAGCTAAAGTCACGCTCCACTATCAAGAAGGATTGCCTAAGAGCCAAACATGCAAAGTAAAACTACAACAATTTTTGCAAAAATAAACAAAAGCGTACCTACCTCGTAACCAATGAAGTAGATACGCTTTTTCCTTAGTTTGCTTGTTGCATGATTTCTTGCATCCAACTTAATACCTTTTGAATCCAAGTATCCCAAAATTGCCATTCATGTGCCCCTGGACCTGTTTTAAAAGTCACGTCAAAGTCATTTTTTTGCATGAGATCCACAACGATTTGACTCGATAACAAGAGCTCATCTTCCGTCCCACAACAGATGAAAAACTTGCTCTTTTGTTCCTTTTGATAGTGGGTAATTTGATAGGTAAAGTCGTTTTCTGAAGTTCGCCAAGTTTCTTCTGGGCCAAAAATGCCGCGCCAATAACTTGCATCGCGCGCTTGGAATAATTGTTCTTTGGCTTCTACCAAGGTAAGCATTCCTGACATCGCCGCAATTCCCGCAAATTTTTCTGGACAAAGCAAGCCCAGTTTTAATGCGCCAAAACCACCCATGGAAAGCCCAGCTGCAAAAGTCTTTGCTCGTTTAGTCGTTAATTGTGGGAATAACTCATGACAAAGCAGTGGTAATTCCTCCGAGATAAACGTCCAATATTTCATATCATATTGCGTATCCGTATACCACGCTAGGTCCGTTGACGGCATAATCACCGCAATCCCCAAGTCTTTTACATAACGCTCAATTGAAGTACGTCGGTGCCAAACACTATGATTGCCACCCATTCCATGTAATAAATATAAAACTGGAACATCTTCTGTCGCACCCACACTATTTGATCCTAATTTTTTGTATGTTTGTTGTGGTAAAATAACATCTATCATTACTTCCATTCCCAAAGTATTGGAATAAATATTCGCTTGTAAAAAAGCCATCTCACTTGTCGCTTCCTTTCTTGTCATTTTCGTTTACATTGTACTAGATTTTTCGAAAAATAGCACTAACTTTTGTTTGATTACCAATATTTTTTTATTTTAAAACAAATATCCCTCTGTATTTAAAGCGTTATCTTTGATTCAAAATGCTAATCATGTTACAATTTAGATAACATATTTATTATTTTATCATTATCTTTATCGGATATTTTCCTTTTGTATTAACAGATAAAATAATAATTCGTTGACCAAATTTCATTTTCGAGGTGATGTGTTTGCAGGTTTTACAAGCAAAATTTAAGGAAGTCTTTTTCTCCGTTTTACCGATTACCCTTATTGTCATATTGCTACATTTGACGATTAGTCCGGTACCAGGTGCAGTTTTATGGCGCTTTTTAATCGGTGAAATGTTTGTGGTGATTGGCTTAACTCTATTTTTAATCGGGGTAGACTTAGCGATTCATCCATTGGGCGATTTGACAGGAACTTTTCTCGCTAAGACCAATAAATTATGGACCGTACTACTCGGCGGCATTATCGTTGGATTTTTCATCTGCGCGGCGGAACCAGACTTAATTGTTTTAGCCAACCAAATTGAACAAGTCACGCAAAAAATGATGGCTAGTACCACCTTACTCATGAGCGTTTCATTGGGACTTGCGGTGATGTTAGCCATTGGTTTCTTGCGGATTTTCTATAATTTTCCACTTTATAAGTTATTACTTGGTATCTATGGACTTATTTTCCTATTAAGCATACCAACCAATCCAGCCTTTTTAGCCATGGCCTTTGATGCTTCAGGCTCAACTACGGGGGTTTTGGCGGTTCCTTTTATCTTGGCACTATCTGTCGGGATTTCTAAACTGAAGAAAGATAGTAAAGCTTCTGAGAAAGATAGTTTCGGACTGGTGGCGATTGCTTCTAGTGGGGCGATTGTGGCCGTCTTACTTTTACACTTACTAAGTCCTAAAAACGAGCTTGCCACACCAGTCTTTGAACTTGCTAGCGATAATCAAGCCATCTGGTCGCATTTTGCTCATTTGCTTTTCCACAGTATCAAAGAAGGGACGATTTCGGTTCTCCCGCTATTTCTGATTTTTGTCGTCTTACAGCTGATCAGTTTTAGATTGAAAAAAAGAGAAGTTTATCGGATGTTCATCGGATTTGGCTATGTGCATATTGGTTTAATCATCTTTTTACTTGGCGTTAGTGGCGGACTGATGGATATCGGCGGACTCATCGGCCATCAACTCGCTAGCTTTGATCGTAAAACTTGGATTCTAGCAGTTGGTCTGATCCTTGGGGTCGCAACTATTCTTTCTGAACCCGCTGTCTATGTATTAACCGATCAAATTGAGGAAGTCACAAGTGGTTATATTCAACGTAAAGCGATACTAGCCTCCCTTGCAGTCGGTGTGGGGCTGGCCGTCTTTCTTTCTGTCTTGCGGGTACTCGTGCCACAAATCCAGCTATGGCATTATCTATTACCGGGGTATCTTTTTGCTTTGGGATTAATGTTTTTCACTCCTAAAATGTTTATCGGGATGGCCTTTGACGCGGGTGGAGTAGCTACCGGACCAATGACTGCTACGTTTATCCTCGCCTTTATCCAAGGAGCCGCTGATAAAATCGAAAGTGCCAATCTGATTATTGATGGTTTTGGTATGATAGCCCTAGTTGCATTAATGCCAATTATTATGTTAGAGTTGTTAGGTGTCTTATTTAAACTGAAAAATAAACGGGAGGGAATCTGATGCAAGAGATTTATTTTATTGTCAACTGTGGTCTAGGTAGCAAATTACTCAAAAAAGCGAAAAAACTAGGCATGCGTGGGGGCACTATTTTGCGTGCACATGGTACGATTGAAAATTCTCTCTTACATTTATTTGCCCTTGATGATCAACGAAAAGAAATTGTGATGATGGCTGGTCCGAGCACCCTTTGCCGTGAAGTCATGCAAAAATTGGCCCAAATCTTTCATTTTGAAAAGCCGAATCACGGAATTGCCTTCTCACTACCCTTATTCAAAGTTTGCGGTGTGAGTTGTTATCCTGACCAAGAATATCCTAAAGAAAGTGAGCAAAGTGCTATGTACCAATCTATTTTGACTATTGTAAATCGTGGAAAAGCCGAAGATGTGATTACAGCAGCCAATCATGCAGGGGCAAAAGGTGGCACCATTGTCCATGGACGAGGCGCTGGCATTCATGAAACTAGTAAATTATTTGCGATGGATATCGAACCGGAAAAAGAAGTGGTCTTAATTTTAGCCAAGGCCGACCAAGCAAAAGACATCATCCAAGCCATTCGCACCGAGCTTGAAATCGACAAACCCGGCAATGGGATTATCCTCGTACAAGAAGTCCTAGAAACGTATGGAATCTATGAATAAATATTTAGAGTCATCTTATTTTGTGAGATGGCTCTTTTTTACTAGCCACCTTCCCTAAAAACGGCTATAATTTAATTATAAAAACGTTTTCTTTTATTTGGAGGAACAATTATGAATGAAGATATCTTAAAAGAAATTGAACAAATGCGTATTGCTTGTAAGCAAAATGATGACAAACGGGATGCGAATCTACCACTAGAAATCCCTGAAGTCACCCGTATCGATGACCTCAGTTATGGACCTGATCCAAAGTGGCATTTGCTGGATTTATATTTACCAAAAAATGTGCAAAAAAATATTCCCGTCATTGTTCATATTCATGGTGGCGGCTGGGTAACGAAACTGTTACAATAAATTTAGATAAATCTATGCAAATGTGCATAGAAGTATAGATTATTGAACAGAAAGCCCTGCGTATCTGGTGACAGGTGCGTACTGATGGAGTTAAAACGGTGGAAATCCTAAAGCCTTATTGACTACAACGTAGCTAGAAATGGCGAGCGTGAATGTTGCGAAAGCTGAAAGAACAATAAGGATAGTCTAAGTTGAAATAAAATCTAATTAGGTCTTATGAATGGTTAAACGTGACACAGAAGATACGTTAGGCACTAAGGGCTGTAACAATGGAAGTTCCGTTACGAAAGCGCTAAGTCTTATTTTTAAGATATGCGAAACGTCTAACGACTAGCCTCTTGAGGAGGATGTACAACACAAGCTAATGGTGTTGGAAAAATTCCGTTCTCTAATACATGTAGAGAAAAACATATAGTCTACGCTCATGTGAAAGCATGAGAGGTCTACTCGCAAGGGAAAGACTGCTATAAAAGTTGCGTTTTATAGTGAATGAAAAAAATATATACAAATCTAAATGAATATTTATTAATCTCTTGATAGAATATTATATTTATTTTATAATTTACATTGTAAAATAAAATATTCTAAAGAGAGGTGGTACATATGGAATTAATGTCCATTGGTAAATTTGCTAAAAAGGTAGGAGTAAATGTAGCGACTTTAAGAAGGATGGATGCGAGTGGCGATCTTAAACCATACCATGTTTCAAAAGGTGGCACGCGCTATTACTCTACCGAACAATTAAAATATTTTGGCGATACTCAACAAAAGGCAAAACTTGTTGTTGGATATTGCAGAGTTAGTACACCGAGTCAAAAAGACGAGTTAGAAAATCAAGTCAATAATGTTAAGACCTATATGATTGCTAAAGGCTATAGTTTTGAAATGATTACCGATATTGGAAGTGGTATCGATTATAAAAGGCAGGGGCTAAAAAAATTAATTGACAAAATAAATAACCAAGAAATCAGTAAAATAGTCATCCTATATAAGGATAGGCTGGTAGGATTTGGCTATGAGTTAATTGAATATCTCTGTTTTATTAATAATGTTGAAATAGAAATTATAGACCATACCGAAACATCAAAAGAAAAGGAACTGACAGATGATTTAATACAAATCATTACTGTTTTTGCCAATAGATTATATGGTCAACGTTCTAAGAAAACTAAGCGCTTGATTGACGAGGTGAAAAATAATGCGAACAGCGATTAAAATAAGATTGAAACCAACAAAAGAGCAAGAAATCTTATTTAGGAAATCATGTGGTGTAGCTAGATGGTCTTACAATTATTTTCTAGCTGAAAACGAGAAATATTATGCAGAACATAAAAAAATGCTCAAAGAAACAGAAGTTAGAAAGCATATTAATAATGTGTTAAAACCAACTACGCATACATGGTTAAAAGAAGTCGGAAGCAATGTGATGAAGCAAGCTGTAAAAGATGCGGACTTAGCGCTAAAAAGATGGTTGAAAGGAATAAGCGGTAAGCCAAAATTTAAAAGCAAACATAGATGTAAGGATAGTTTTTATGTCAATTATGAAAGTCTGAAAAGAACAAAAGATGGTTTCAGAGGAGAAAAAATAGGAAACGTTAAGACGTGTGTCTCATTACCTAAGATTAAAAAAGGTGAATATTATTCAAACCCTAGAATATCATTTGATGGCAAAAATTGGTATTTATCTGTCGGTTACGAAAAAGAATTTGAGAAAGCTGAACTAACAGATGAAAGTTTAGGGATTGATTTAGGAGTAAAGAATCTTGCTGTTACAAGCAATGGCAAAGTATACAAAAACATTAACAAGACCAAAAAAGTGAGACGTCTTGAGAAAAAGCTAAAAAGAGAACAACGAAAGCTTAGCAGAAAGATTGAACGCAATATAGCAGGTTACACTAAAAATAGAAAACCTATCTATAAGAAACCATTAAAAGAAATAAAGAATATAGGCAAACAAAAAGAGATAATTAAAAGCCTACATAAAAGACTTTCAGACATCAGAAAAAACCATTTACACCAAACAACAAGCGATATAGTGAAAACCAAACCTTATCGAATTGTAATGGAAGATTTAAATGTAAAAGGTATGATGAAAAACCAATATTTAGCTAAGTCTATTGCTAGTCAGTGCTTTTATGAATTTAAAAGACAAATGAAATATAAATGCGAAAGACTAGGAATAACATTTGTAGAAGTAGACAGATGGTATCCTTCATCAAAAACTTGTTCGCATTGTGGAAAAATAAAGAAGAATTTAAAACTAAGTGATAGAGTATTCCATTGTGAATGTGGATTTACGCTAGACAGAGATTTAAATGCTTCGATAAATTTAGCGAATTATCAAATTTAAACTGAATCACTCAAAAGATGGTTTAAATATGTACCTATCGATGCTAGGGAATTTAAGGCTCTGGACTGTTACATCAAACGAAAGTAGGGATTCCAAAATCGGACAGGATGAATGAGCAAGGCACAAAACGAAATTCTTAGGATATAAGTTGTGCCACAGTAGAAATATAAATATTCAATTAGAAATGTATATATTTTTCGCATCGGTTTACGGCACCAAAGAAACTTACCAATTTTACGGCATGTCTTTAGCCAAAGAAGGATTTGCTTTTGTGAATTTTACCTATCATTTAGGACCAGATGTTGCTTTCCCGGGTATTTTAGAGGATGTCGATTTGGTTATGCACTGGCTTTGTGAACATGCTAACCAGTATTATTTGGATTTAAACAATGTCTTCTTAGCTGGAGATAGTGCGGGTGGGCAAATGGTCGAACAATACTTAGCCATTTTAACCAATGAAAATTATCGTAAACACTTTAACTTCGAACTTCCTGATTTAACGATTCGTGCCGCCGCCTTAAACTGTGGGGCTTACTTTATTCACCTTCCAGGCAATCTACAAGGTGCGGTCACTGGCTACTTTACCAAAGAAGCTCAAGAAAAATACCGAGAAGTGCTCAATGTCGAAAAATACCTCACTAAAAATTTGCCACCACTATTTATTATGAGCAGCAACAAAGATTTTCTTTATGAACAAGCCATTCGTTTAGATGGTTACTTGATGGCCAAAGAAATTGACCATGAATTGCATATTTATGGCGATGAAAAGCACCCACGCGGTCATGTCTTTCACTGTAATATCAAGGATTCCATCGCTCAACAATGTAATTTAGACGAAATTAACTTTTTCAAAAAATATTTAGCAAACTAGGTGAAACAAATGGAACAATATCTCATTATCGACGTCGGTGGTACCAATATCAAAAGTGCACTGATGACAGAGAACGGTAAAATAATCAGCAAAAAACAACTTTCTACAGCCAAAAACTTAGAGGACTTTCAAGCACAAATTCTTTCATTAGTGGCTGAAGTGACTGAAAAAATTCATGGAGTCGCCTTCAGTATTCCAGGAAAAGTCGATCCTCATAGCGCAGTCGTCTATCACGGTGGCGCACTTCCTTTCATCGACGGCCTTGATTTAAAGCAACTCGTTCACACTAAGGCACCAGATGTAGAAGTAAGCGCTGAAAACGATGGTAAAGCTGGGGCCTTAGGGGAATATTGGCAAGGCAGTTTGCAAGGTCATCCGAATAGCGCAATTATCACTTTGGGCACAGGTGTCGGTGGCGGATTAATCTTAAACGGCCAAATTTTCCGTGGTAGTCATTTCCAAGCAGGTGAATTAAGTTTTCTATATGGTGGGAAATTGGAAGATAAACCGATTTTATATGGCTTACGGGGTTCAGCCGTGAAAATGATTCATGATATTGGCAAAGCTTTACATTTTGAAAATCTCGGTGATGGCAAGGCTGCCTTTCAAGCGATTATTCAAAAAGAGGAACAAGCTGTGAAAATCTTTGAAAATTACTGTCGCGATATTGCTATATTAATTTTGGATATGCATGCGATGCTCGATTTAACCCACTATGCCATTGGCGGTGGTATTAGCGCGCAACCCATTTTAATCGAGGAAATTAACCGGCAATATGACTTGTTGGCTGATAGTATCCTAGACCGAGGGATTAAAATCGTGAAATTATCCTTGCAACGTCCGCAAATCATCGCCGCAACACTCGGTAATGACGCAAATTTATATGGGGCGCTGTATGGATTGGTGAATACAGAGAAATGAATATGTACTCCGAACATGAATTAGTTCAACCTGTTGAATTTTTGCCAATTTGGTATGAATTATTCAATGAACAGCCACTCAGCCAAATTCCGGCAATTATTCCTTCACACTGGCATCGCGGATACGAAACGTTCGTGCGCAATCAGCTTATAAGGATATCTTGAACACATCCGAAACTTTGACCAACATCGCCCTAGCTAATGGCTTTAGCGGCTTGCGTTCAATGAATCGGGTATTAGAAAGCAGATACTCGCTATCAGCTAGTCAAATACGGAAAAACAATCAGAAATAGGTATCGACCTAACCATGCAAAAATCTACATTACTCGTCAAAAAAGGCGAATAATGTAGATTTTTTTGTAATTATTTTCCTAATACTGCCAACTACTTCTATTTGAATCGGCAGTATTGGAGGTATGAATCTTATGGTTTGAACCACTTTCCCAAATTACTTTTCCTGATGAATCTTTTTTAATCAGCTTATATTCTATTGCTCGATTCTTAGGAAGATTTAAATCAATAAACCAATTTGGATATTGTGCAATACTCTGAGTTGCGTTAAACATAGGTCCTACCGCTTTGTTTACATCCCAATTACCTAATTCTTCAACATTTCCTACAACATATACATTTTCATTCCAAGTAGTTTTTATATTTTCTCCAAAAATTCGGTATGGAATTTGACTGTCAGTTAATACTTCAAAATTTGGATAGACAACTGTTTTACCCACATTTGTCTTAACAATAACATCATGTAGACCAGGCGTTGTCTGCGCAACTTTTAACTTTATAACCTCATCATTCCATTCAATAATTTCTGCAGATTTATCGTCAAAAAGTACTTGTCCAACTTGATTACCAAAACCTGTACCCGAAATTGTCAATACATTACCAGTAATCCCGATAGATGGATCAACATCACCAATCTCTACCTCATTATCATGTGATTGAAATTCCCAAACGTTTACTTCATTGGCTTTTAACCAAAAATCTGCTGCCTTGCCTTGTCCATCTACATTGATTTTCGTATTTCTAGTCAAGAAAGACAGCACGCTATCATAACTACCTGATGGTAAGGAGGTATATAGTCCCGAAATATGATAATTTTGACTACCTTTATTAACCGCTGTTAAGACAACGTTTGAACCAAACTTTCTCTCATAAATAATTACATCGTTATTTATCCATTTTTGTTCAGTTGTACCATACGCTAAAGCTAGATTATTCTTTCGTAACTTGCTCAAAGAACCAATCACTTTGTATGCATCTGAATTTTGGTTAAAATCAGTCATATCTCCTCTATTGTCTGGATCAGAAACGCCACGTTGATATTGCTCGCTTCCGTAATAAATAGTAGGTACGCCTCTTGAGGTCAACAACAGCGTATAAGCCTGATTAATATCATCTTGATTGCTATTTACAACATCGGCAAAACGGCTCATATCATGATTATCAATAAATGTTACTTGATCAGCTACTTCTTGATAGTCTTTCTCGGTAGCTTTAATAACATTATAAAATTCATTCATACCAAAATTTGTGTTAGAAAATAGATTTCTTACCGCATTTGCAAATCTAAAATCTAGCAAGCTCATTCCACTATCGTTTGCAAATTTTGTCATATCTGCTTCATTGCCTGTCCCACCACTAAACCACTCGCCAAAAATAAAAATACCTGTTTTTTCATATATATGACTTAGCCAATTTTTTTGCCAACCAAATGGCATATGTTTAACAGCATCTACACGGATACCATCAATATCAAAATCAACCCAAGTATCAATCGCATCTTTTAAATATTGGTCAACCTCTGGATTCAGTTGATTTAAGTCCGCCAAGCCATACATACTATGATAAATTCCATTTTCATAGGTACTATAGTCTGTCCAACTTTCATGATTAAATATATTCTTATCATCTTGAGAAAACGAAGAAACTAACTGTCCATTTCTATAAAGTTTCCCATCTTCTGGAAAAGTCATACCCTTAAATTCAGCAGTTGATGTATGATTAGGCGCAAAGTCAATAACAATTTTTATCCCATTTTTATGCGCTACACTTACTAAATTTTTAAAATCATCTACTGTACCAAAAGCCTGATTTGTTTTAAAAAAATCTCTAGCCCAATATCCATGATAAGATGCACTTCCATTTGTCGGATCTAGTGTGGTAATATTTTCAACAGGCGAAGAAATCCAAATAGCACTCACACCCATATTGGTTAAATAGCCATCATTGATTTTATTAATGATTCCTTGCCAATCACCACCATGATACTTTCTAGGATTACTTTTATCAAAAATAGCTCCAGTAGGATTATTTTGAATATTTCCATCAGAAAACCTATCTGTTATCACTTGGTAAATTGTATCCGTTGAAAAATCAGCTTTATTTTCAACCGAATTAACTTCTGTTGCCTCTATTTGTGTAGATAAATTCATTGATAAAATCCCCATACCTAATAAAGCATATAGTGATTTCTTTAATTTCTTATTCACCATTATTCCTCACTTTCTTTTATCTATTTCACTGCACCTGCTGACAGTCCTTGAACCATATTTTTTACGAGTAAGAAATACAATAATACAATCGGTACTGCTATCAACACGCTCCCTGCTGCAAATCTTGCAAACTGTGTTTCATCCAAATTCATTAACCCAACTGCTACGGTATATAAATTTTTTTCCTTTAATAATAATTTTGGCAGAATAAAATCACTCCATGGCCATGTAAATGCTGTAAGCGCCGTATAAGTGATAATCGGTCTTGAAAGAGGAAGGTGAATATGCCAAAAAATTTGAAAACTAGTTGCACCATCTATTCTAGCAGCTTCGTCTATACTATAAGGAATCGTATCAAAGAAACCTTTTTGTGTTAAATAGCCTAATGGAGCAGCCGCACTATAAATCAAAATCAAACCCCAAAGTCGATTAATAAGATTAAATTGTGTCATCAATAAATAAACCGCTATCATTCCCATAAATGACGGAAACATTCCTAAAACCATCGTCAGTTTCATCAAGCTTTTTTTTCCTTTAAAATTAAACCTTGACATCGCATAAGCCGTTAAAATGACTAAGAGGGTTCCTAGCACACAACTACAAGTCGAAATAATTAAAGAGTTTAAAAACCAGCGTGGATAATTATATAATCCCGTATCTGTTAGCAATACTTTAAAACTGTGAAAACTAAAAGATTGTGGGAAAAATCCTTTAAAAGAATAGATTGTTCCTGATTTTGAAAAGGAAGCTAAAATAATCCATAAACAAGGAAACAAAAAGATAAAACTCACGATTAACAAAGCTACATATAGAAAAAAACTTACTAATTTATCTTTTGATTTCATTATGCAAAATCTCCTCCTTGTTTATATGATGATGACCGTACATAGATAGATAAGGATACGATTGATGTAATAATGAAAATAATCAAACTGATAGTTGCCCCTATACTGTAATAATTGTTGTCAATTGATAAATTATATAACCAGTTGATAAGCAAATCCGTATCACTTGCTAAGAAATACTTGTCTAGATATAGTCCACCCCGTAGGAAGAAGAAAATACCAAAATTGTTAAAGTTACCAACAAATTGACCAATCAATACTGGTGTCGTCGCTGTGAGAATATAGGGCATCGTAATTTTTTTAAATTGAACCCAGTTACTAGCACCATCAATTCTCGCAGCTTCATACAGACTTTCATCTCGATTAGATAACATTCCTGTTGCTAACAGCATAATGGATGGCACGCCTATCCAAGCATTGACAAACAAACCAATCATACGTGCCGACCATTTAGCATCTATATCCAAGAAACCAATCGCCTTATGTCCAAATTCTTGAATAATTTGATTAATTGGTCCACCATAAGAAAACATAAATTTAAAAGCTAACAGGCTAATAAATCCCGGAATGGCATAAGCTAAAATTGGGAAAGCTCGCCATATCGCTTGTCCTTTTACTCGCTTATTGGTAAAGAGTAAGGCTAAAAAGATACCACTAAAGTAATTGATTGAGGTAGATAAAATCGCCCAGACAATATTCCAACCTAGAATCCTGAAGAAAGTCGGCGCAAATTTAGATAGTGCTACAATTTTGACAAAATTATCAAAGCCAACCCAATCTACTAATTCCGGCGGGACGATTTTCCCACCGTAGTTTGTAAAAGCAATCAGTATCATAAAGATAATTGGTAAAACACTAAAAATAAGCACACCAATTATAGGGAAAAATAGAACAAAAATCGGAAACTGTCTATCAAATAATAGTTTTACTTCTTGCACAAAGTTAGGCACTTTCTCTCCTTTTTGCTTCATTGTGCATACTTTTTTGACATCAACGATATTTAAATAATAAATGTACATGATAATCCCTAAAAACAAAAAGCTAAGTATTCCCATAATTAGCATAACTACGGAATTATCTCCTTGTATATTTAACCAGTTATCCGCTTTTTGTGTACCTAATGTAAAGAAATTGACAAAATCCTGTCCACCACGCACTATCAAATAACTAATATATCCTACTTGGCATAACATTAATAAAAGACCTTTTATACGTTGTCCATATAAAAACTGTCCTAAACCCATCCATAAAAATGACATATAATAACGACAGTCTTTTTTACGTTCGTATTTATATGACACATTTCTCACTTCCTCATAAAATTAGTCTTAAAATCCAGGATTTCTACTACTCCAATGTATGAATAGCATCACTAATTTGTTGATCGACTTTTTCTAAACCAGCTTTCAACGCCTTATTATCTTTATATTTCTTTTCTGCTTCTGGTCTGAAAACATCTTTTGTAATGTCTGCAAAATACGTTTGCGTAGGTGTCCATATTTGTGCAACCGCCGCATTTGATGGCATCAAGATAATATTTTCATTTTCCAATTGATTAAATACGCCTTCACTAACACCTCTTACTTCTTTAATGACATCTTTACGTGTAGGTACAACCCCTAATAACTCATAACGTTTCTTTATCATTTCATATTTCGTTGCAAAATTTACAAATTCTAAACTAGCATTTGGCGCTTTTGTATATGCACTAATCGCATAGCCATTAACGCCACCCATCGTTTTCATCTCGATAAATTCTGTTGTTTCTGATGTTATATCACCATTTTTAGGCAGTTTAGGAACCGTAGTCATGACTAGATTATCTTTGGCTAATTGTGCCGCTTCATCTTTCGTCTTTCCTTGACTGACATAATATTTTGCTAATTCTTCAAGAAAAGTAGAATAAACATCTGGTGTTGACATCGTAGCAAAATAAGTACCATTTCCTAATTTGCTATAAGCACTCGTTTTGATAGTATCATCAATACTTTCTTCATTCATTATCGATGCCAACTGTTGAATCACTTTAGCACCATAATATGAATCTCCATTTGAAAATCCGACCTTGCTAGGATCCGTATTATTTTTACCAAAAATATAAGCCCCATAAGAGAACAGATAACCACTTGAAAAATAGGTATCATATAAAGATTCCATATATCCATACATACTTGGATTTTCTTGATGTCTTTGTTTTGAGAACTTATACATATCATTCCAATTTTCAATCATATCTGGAACTTCATTAGCGTCTTTATCCCATGTTTTTTGCCAATCTTCTGGTAATAAGTCTTTTCGGTAATAAAGCATTGGTGTTTGTACATTTACCGGAACACCACAATAATAATCCTTTCCATCCTTATTCACTTTGAAAGCATTCCATGCATTCTTGGAAGTTTGTTTATAAGCCTCCAATTTAGAAACAGGTAACGGATAGACGTGTTTATCCTCAGCATATTTCATAATGACATCATTGGCTTGGTACAAAATATCTGGGCCATAACCATAAGGACCATCTTTAGCCAAATCAACAAATTGGTCTGTATTGGCATCAACTGCTTTAATTCCTTTATCAGCATAGGCCTCATTAAATGCCGCAAGTACTTCCTTAAAATATCCTTTTGAAATAGCTGTATCATTCTCTAAAACCTTTATCGTCTTGTTTTTTTCAATTTTTCCACTAAATATCTCTTTATTACTTGAATCGGCACTAGCTTTTGTCTTTGAATCAGACTGCCCACATCCCGAAAGTGCAAAAATGCTGGCAAATACTACTAAGCCAGTTAAAAAACTATATTTTTTCATCTTTAATCGCCTCACTCATTGAAATATAAAATCCAAACGAATCTAATTGATTATTTTCAGTCTTTCCATTTGATAAAATTTCTTTATCCGCTACCAAAATTGGTTCCGTTTTTGCCGATAAATTCATTTGGAAGGTCAATTGTTTATCTTTAAATGTACGGCAAATGATGAGCTGATTTTCAATATGCTTGATTAAAATATCCCCATCTTGTAAAACAGGAAATTTCTTCAAGCGAATAATCGCTTTTATTTTTTCAAATAAGGAAAGATTCCATTTTTCTCTGTTCCACTCAAATGTTCTTCTTGAATCAGGATCATAACCACCTTCCATCGCAATTTCTGTCCCATAGTAAATACAAGGTGTACCAACAAACACAAAACTCAACGCCAAAGCCGCTAAAAATTTCTTTTCATCTCCCTTTAACTCGGTAAAAATACGATGCGTATCATGGGAATCGAGTAAATTCAAATTCATTTGACTGGTTTGTAAGCTATATCTCATAAAAATACTATTTAAACGATTAGACGTTTCTTTAGCAGTTAATTTATTTTCTGCAAAACAATCCAAACATATTTTGGTAAATGCGTAATTCATAATACTGTCAAACTGATCACCGCGTAAAAAACTATTCGCATGATGCCAATTTTCTCCAATTAATACACAATCTGCTTTCTCCTGTTTAACTGCTAAACGAAAATGCCGCCAGAATTGATGAGATACTTCATCCGAAACATCTAATCGCCAACCATCAATATCATATTTTTTAATCCAGTGAATACCTACATTCGTCAAAAAGTCTTGCACTTCTGAATTAGATGTATTCCATTTTGGCATATAGTTACAAGCGGCAAAACACTCATAATTAGCATTTTCAACATCAGGAAAATCACCATGAATAATAAACCAATCATAGTATGCTGATTCTTTTCCTTTTCTAATGACATCTTGAAATTCTTTTGACAGCATACTGCAATGATTGAATACAGCATCTAATATCACTTTCATTCCCAAGCGATGTGCCTTTTGTACTAAGTTGAATAAATCATCTTCGCTACCGAATTGTGGATCTACTTTGTAATAATCTATAATGTCATATTTATGATTTGACGGTGATAAGAAAATGGGGGTTAAATAAATTGCATTGATTCCCAATTCTTGTAAGTAAGGTAATTTTTGAATGATTCCTTTTAAATCACCACCAGCAAAATTGGTCGGTGTCGGTTTACTCCCCCAATCCAAATCAATATAATTATCCTCTTTTTGGAAATCGCCTCTACTGAACCGATCAACAAAAATTTGATAAAATACAGCATTTTTCATCCAATCAACAGTCGGATAGATGTCTGCTTCATTGATATATGGCATTTGGAAAAAATTATAAAAACCTTTTGAAAAATCATATTCTTTAGACAAACCTTCTTCACTAAAATAATATTTCTCATTTTCGACATTCAATTCAAATACATAAGCTAGTCTACTATCATAAAGATTTAAAATCGTTTCAAAATAACAATAATTTGCATCTTTATATTTTAGCGCTAATGTTTTTTTTATCCGATGATCCTGATATTCGTATTTCATTCCATAGATTATATTTACAACAGTTTTTTCATCTTCCAATGCCATACGAAGACGGATAACTAATTTTTCATTGTTTATAGCAAAACAATACATAGAATCAGGCAAATGGGAAATTCCTGCCTTATTAAGCCTATAACTCACTATTTATTCATTCCTTTGTTCAATTCAAATAAGTTGACTTTTTTCCTTCTTTTTCTATAATGAAGCTATGAAAGAGAAAAAAGTTACTATTAAAGATATTGCAAGAGAAGCTGGTGTTTCAATCGCAACAGTTTCTTATATTATTAATAATCGTAAAGACCAACAGATTAGCCCTGAAACGAAAAATAAAGTCCTACAGGTAATTAATCTGCTGAATTATACGCCTAATAAAGCGGCAAAATCACTGGTTACTAAACAAACACAAACCATTGCCCTTTATTGCGCTCAAGCTAATTCTGTATTAGAAAAAGCAGAACAACTAAATTTCATTCAGCATTTAGTTGCCTATTTTCACACAAAGAATTACAACCTGATTTATCTCGACAATCATTCTATTCAAAAGTATGATATGGTGGATGCCATACTTACTCTCGGTGTTGATAAACAATCTTTTTACCAAATCGGTGAACTTAATTTTGTCCCTGTCATTGCGATAGATAGTCTGATTGACGATCCTGTATTCTTTCAAATCAACTTGGATTGGCAATATATAGCTAACGAATTAAATGATTATTATCAAAACGATTCATATACACTCGTGAGCTTACCGATTTACAACGAGGAGTTAAAAACTTATCTAACTACTTTGTTTGAACATATTTATTGGATAGAACAAACAGATGTTTTTGCTATTCCAAGTGACAAACACCTTGTTACAGTCAATCAGACTATCAAAGACTACTACGCTCATTCAGAACAAATGAAGCTATTAACTAAATTCTCTGATACCTTTTTCGATAAACTATTCCAAGCAATCAATTGGGCTATCCATCGCGAACAGATCGAAAATCATAATATTCTTGTATAAGGGACTACTATTGGTTCCTTATTTTTCTTTATAGGTCCATGTAATCACATCAAATGGATTACTGTTGAAGTTTTCTTTTTTTGATTCGTTATACTCTTTATTTTTAGTATCATATACATCTTCATTTGGATGTGTTTCTAATTTAAAGGTATAGACACCATCTTTGGCTACTTTAATATTGGATTGCTTGCTAGAAGTTTCACCTAAACCACCAGAACTTTCAAAGTATACTTCACCATCTTTGGTCGTTACTTCTAAGTAGCCTGCTCCACGTTGATTTTCCCATTTTCCATTTTTAGCAAATTGGAATTCATCGCCTTTTTGCAGTGTAACAGTAAGGGTGTAAATATTTTTTTTGCTGTTATCTTCTTTTTTCATTTTGTGTTCATCGGTTACATTTGCACCCCAATTGGAACTCTTCAAGACTTCACTATTACCATTTCCTAAAATGATAAATTCTCTTGTGTCATCTTGATATTTTGAAAATCCTGCATATAGTTTTAAATCAGGTGTAATTTCGCCATCTGCGGTAAATTCTCTAGAAAAATCTGGTTGTAAATACCAACCC
This sequence comes from Enterococcus cecorum, assembly GCF_052119425.1. GTDB lineage: Bacteria > Bacillota > Bacilli > Lactobacillales > Enterococcaceae > Enterococcus_E > Enterococcus_E cecorum_C. The sequence continues at coordinate 8,313 of NZ_JBQKFH010000031.1, read as the reverse complement.
ATAAAACTTTTTCCTGATTCTTTAGGCTCATATTTTATAATGTCCTTTGCTGAATCAACATTCATATTTTTGATTAATTTATTTCCATCATAAAGTGAAACTTGTACTGCATCTTTATTTGATGATGATTGCACCTTCTCTTCAGCATCTTTGTTTCCACACGCAGCAAGTGTAAGTCCTAATCCAGCAACTGCCGCTAGTAAAGCCATTTTCTTCATTTTAACAATCCTCCAAAAACTTTGCTTAAACGTTTAAGTTAACTAGATTATATTGCTAACGTTTTCATTTGTCAAGAGATATTCTTATCATTTAGCACTATGCTATTTGTCCAATTAGGTAAAACTCAACTTTACTGAATCATACTTCACTAACTTATGATTCAGTAACTCCACAATTTTCCTCATTTTTGCAGTAAAAAAGACACCTCACTCACTCTTTTAGCCAATAGAGTGAAGTGAGATGTCTGACTCATCACGTATTGAATTAAGCTTTGACGCTAGCTAATAAGGCATCTACTTTATCCGTATGTTCCCATGGAAGATCGACATCTGTACGACCGAAATGACCATAGGCTGCTGTTTGACGATAAATTGGACGGCGTAAATCTAGCATTTCGATAATCCCTGCTGGACGTAAATCAAAGTTTTCACGCACAGCCGCAATTAATTGATCATTTGGTACCACACCAGTTCCAAATGTATTGATTGAAATAGAAACGGGTTGGGCTACCCCAATCGCATAGGCAAGTTGCACTTCACATTTCTTCGCTAATTTCGCTGCGACAATGTTTTTGGCAATGTAACGCGCGGCATAGCTTGCGGAGCGGTCCACCTTCGTCGCGTCTTTACCAGAAAAGGCACCCCCACCATGACGGGCATAACCACCATAAGTATCCACAATAATCTTACGGCCAGTTAAACCAGCATCGCCTTGAGGACCTCCGATAACGAAGCGGCCAGTTGGGTTGATATAAAATTTTGTTTGCTCATCTAAAAGTTCACTTGGAATTTCTGCTTTGATGACTTTTTCAATCACATCTTGATGAATCGTTGCATTATCCACGGCTTCATCATGTTGCGTACTAATAACCACTGTGTCGACACGTAATGGTTGTTCATTTTCATCATATTCAACAGTGACTTGTGATTTCGCATCAGGACGTAAATAGCTTAATTCCCCTGATTTACGCAAAACAGCCAAACGACGAACTAAGCGGTGACTTAAAGCAATTGGTAAAGGCATCAATTCAGGTGTTTCATCTACCGCAAAACCAAACATCAAGCCTTGGTCGCCGGCACCTGTTTCGTCTTTGTCATCTTTTTTCTCTTCTCTTGCTTCTAACGCCGTATTCACACCTTGAGCGATATCTGGTGACTGTTCATCAATCGCTACTAAGACGGCTACGGTATCTCCATCAAATCCAAATTTTGCACGCGTATAGCCGATTTCATTAATCGTTTTGCGCACAACTTTTTGAATATCCACATAAGCTGTTGTTGAAATTTCACCAAAAACTAAGACTAGCCCAGTTGTTACAGAAGTTTCACAAGCAACACGCGCCATTGGATCCTTTTCTAAAATTGCATCTAAAATCGCATCACTAATTTGGTCCGCGACTTTATCCGGATGTCCTTCAGAAACAGACTCTGAAGTAAATAAATGTTTTTCTACCATGAAGTATTCCCCCTAAAATTATTCGGTTACAAGGCATCTTCGCAAAGAGGCGAATCCTTTCGGGAACTTGCAACGATAGTATTATAGCAGATTTAACCTAAAAGGAAAGCACTTTTTTCAAATTGTAATCAAACTGTGATAGATGGAAACAATCACGGATAACGGGAAAAGACCAAGCAAACCTAATTATCTGCTTGGTCTTTTTTGCAATGAAAATGAAGTTTATGATTATTGTGCTTTGACGAATGCTGCGGCTTGTTGTCCAGCTTGACGACCGAAAATCACGATATCTGCTACTGAGTTACCGCCGATTCGGTTATCACCATGTAAGCCACCTACTAATTCACCAGCCACATATAATCCTTTAATTGGTTGGTTATCTTTGTTTAACACTTCAGTATTGGTGTTAATCTTTACCCCACCCATTGAGTAGTGGACACCTGGGGCGATTTGAATCGCATAGTAATTAGGTGTAGATAAAGTATGCTCCATCGCTGTTGTACGGTTAAATTCACTATCTTGTTTGCTTTCAACCGCCTTATTCCAATTTGCAACAGCTTTTTCTAAGTTGGCTTTTGGTACTTTGATTGTTTTCGCTAAATCAGCCACCGTCTTGCCTTCTTTGACATAACCTTGTTTGGCATAGAATTCAATCGCAGTTGCTCGGCTTCTTACACCTTGGTCAAAGATAAGATAAGCACGTTTTTTCGGTAAGCCATTGATTGCAGCCGAAACTTTATCACGCGTATCCATTTCATTCACAAAGCGATTTCCTTCATCATCAACTAAAATCGCACCTTCCCCACGTACTGCTTCTCCAATTAAAATTCCTTTTTCTTGGTTAACAGTTGGGTGGATTTGCACTTTATCCATATCAATGATTTGACCGCCAAGTTTTTCTACTAAAGCAATCCCATCACCCGTTGTACCTTTAGAGTTGGTTGTCACATAATCTTTCAAATCAGGGCGATATTTAGCTAAAATTTCTTTACTTGCGCCATAACCACCTGTCGTCACGATTACAGCTTTAGCTTTGATATTTTTTGCTTTTTCGCCTTGAATTTGAACTTTCACACCATCAACTACACCATTGTCCGCATGAATGTCTTTTACATCCGCATTCACAAAGATTGGAATTTTACGTTCAGCGACATTGCGTTCCAAACCTTTTACTAGATACCCGCCGATTGCTGAACCATCTGTTGGACGATGTGTACGTTTCACACTCATCCCACCGGTAATGGTTAAGTTATCTAATTTGATGCCATTTTGGTCTAACCAATCAATGGCTTCAGCTGAATGATCAACAAAATAACGCAATAATTCTTTATCGTTTGTGCCTTTACCACCTTTTAGCGTTTCTTCGTAAAAAGCATCTGTCGTATCGTTAATTCCTTGAGCTTTTTGGAATTTTGAACCCGCTGCATTCATCCCACTTGATGATTTGGATGTGTTTCCGCCTGCAACCGGCATTTTTTCAAAGATAACCGGATTTAAACCAGCATCTTTGGCTTCAATCGCTGCGGTCATTCCTGCACCACCAGCTCCGACAATAATCACATCATAGCTATCCTTTAATTCTTTTGGATCGGTATATCCGTTTTTAGAAGCACTAGATGTTACTTGTGAGCTTTGTGTTGTCGTGCTCTTTGTTTGCGTGCTTTTTCCTGAGTTACATGCTGTTAAAAGTAAGGCTGAACATGCTAATAAGCTAATTGAAAGCCACTTTTTCATTGAGATTTCCCCCTTCATCTTTTTGCGCTATCTTTCACAAATATCTCGACAGCACAACTATCCTTAGTTTAACGGTTACAAGTATATTCGGGAAGTTTTTTTAATTAATTTAAGTACGTTGCTGCTTATGTTATACTAATGAGGAAATGGGAGGTAAACATGAAGAAAGGAATTCGCTTATTTACGCTTTTATCACTGACTTTTATCGGGGTGATTCTAGTTTTAGCTACGAGTTTTTATCTATTTTTAATGCGTGATGTCACCAAGCAAACTCAAACGCAACAAATCGACAATCTCACTACGCTTGGTCACGAACTCGCTAAACAAGAGGATATCATTTCAGCCTTAGAACAAAAACAAGCCCCACCACCTTTGCAGCGAAAATTGTTACAAATCACGAAAAATCACCATCTGGATTTCATTGTTCTGATGGATAATCATAGCATCCGCCTCACGCACCCTAATCCAGATAAAATTGGGCAAAGTTTTGAAGGAGGCGACGAAAAGCAAGCCTTGCAAGGGAAAATTACTCATTCTATCAGTAGAGGTTCTCTGGGGCGGTCGTTACGCGTCTTTGTGCCTGTGAAGCATCAAGGTAAGCAAATTGGCGTTGTCGCACTGGGCATTAAGTTGGTTAGTCTAAAGCAAATGGTTCGCCAAACGCTGCATGATTATCAATGGAGTCTTTTACTGAGTCTTTTGATTGGTCTAGGGGTCGCTTTTGGGCTGGCCTATCATCTCAAGGGACAACTACACAATCTTGAACCCAAAGAAATTGCCCGTCTTTTAGAAGAACGCAATGCCATGATTAATGAAACCAAAGATATCGTCTTAGTTCTTGATTTGAATCAAAATATTTTACTAGCCAATCATCAGGCTGAACATTTAGCGCAACAACTCGGATTTTTTAAGCAAAGTTTAATCGGACATCCCTGGAGTACCTTGATTCAAGATTCCTCGCAACTTGATTTTCATAAACGTCAAGAACAATATTATCAGCAAAACGGACAAGCTTACTTTGTTTCGATTGCACCAATTGAAGTAAAAGGTAAGTTGGTCGGACATTTGGTTGTACTAAAAAACGCGACTGAAACTCTATTTTTGGCGCATCAACTGCAATCGACTCAGCAATTTGTGAAAACCTTGCAAACTCATACCCATGATTATCTCAACCAGATGCATATTTTATACGGGTTAACAGAATTGGGCGAATATGAGCAATTGAAAGATTTTCTAGCGCAACAATTAGACATGACACAGGCTTTTAGCGAAAAAGTCAGCTTATTGGTGAAAAATCCGATATTAGCAAGCTTCTTAGTAGATTGGCAGCAACAACTTCTTGAAGCTAAAGTTGTAAGCGAGTTTGATATTTTAGAGGAAATTTCAGCATTTACCGATAGTCAAACCATGCTGAATCTCTTAAAAATTTATCGCTATCCACAACAAATCTTCAGTCAAACTTACCCAGAGAAGTTAGCGGTACAATTACAAGAGGACGCACAAACACTCACTCTTACTATGATGATTCAAGCCAGTGCGCAAAAGCTTGAAGATTATCAAAACAAATTAAGTGAAGCATTTTTCCAACAAATCCTAAATGAGGAACACACCCAGATGCAATTACACCGCAAAGATACTCATTTAGAGATTCAATTTATAACAGAAAAGAGGATTTTATGAAGATATTAATGGTTGAAGATGAGCCTATGATTCAGCGCATTCATCAAGGCTATTTACACAAAATTGATGCGACCTATCAAATCGTGGGCGGCAAAGACTTAGATGAAGCACGGCAATATTTAAAGAACGAGGATATCGACCTAATTTTACTAGATATTCATCTAAATGGGGCGCATGGATTAGATTTATTAAGTGAAATCGATGGGCTTTCAAAGGTTCCGGATGTAATTATTATTAGTGCCGCGACTCAGAGCCAATTCGCCCAACAAGCCTTGCAAGCTGGCGTGATTGATTATCTAATTAAACCCTTTACCTTCGAACGATTCCAGCAAGCAATCCAGAAGTGGCAACAAAAACGAAGCATGCTGCAACAAGAATTCATCGACCAGGCCAGTCTAGATGCACTTTTCCAGCCTGCCGTTACGAGTCAAACTACTATTGAAATCGAAAAAGGCTTGAGCAAAGATACCTTAATCCAGATTCTCAATCATCTAAAAAATCGCCAAACAAGCTTTACTATTCAGGAATTGGCTGCTGAGTTATCCCTTTCCCATGTCTCGATTCGTAAATATATCCAATTTCTCGAGCAACATCAAATCCTGACTAGCGAAACCATCTATCTCAAAGTGGGACGACCTTATCAACGCTATCACTTGCAAGAAAGTCAAATTCCCACTTTTCTCAACAAACTAGAAACTTAAAAGAGCACGCTAGATTTAGACTAACGTGCTCTTTGTTAGATGATTACTGGACCATATAAGTGTAGATTAGGTTTAACCATTTCTTCATGCCATTTTCTAAAAGCTAACCAATGTTGCTTTTCCTCATCTGATAATTGTAAAGTCGATAACCCACTCAAAAGACTTGCTTGTTGATAAAAACGTTCTAAGGAAACATAGTAGCGATTATCTACTTTTTCTCGTTGCTTCACTTGTTGTAAACAATCCTTTAAACTTTCAGCAAACTTGATTTCATCACTTGTCTGCAACAAACGATGACTAAATGCTTTTTGCAACGCTTCAAGATAACGAATACCCAATTTCATTTCAGACATTTCATTGCCCCATTTCGATTTCATTACCAACAGCTAGGTAATAGAAAACTAATCCCTAGCAAGAACATCAAAACCACAAACATCAAACCCTGAGGAATCCCCAATGGTAAGGCTATAGCTACTTCTTGTTTTTGTCCATTCTTTTCCAGACAAATTGCTTTTGAGACAAAATAAGCTTCGTACATCCCAAGAGCTAATAAGATATATGCAAAAATACGCATAACGCTCACTTCTTTCATTTTCTCTTAACTAAAGTATATCATGCTTCATACCAAGCTTCCTTCAGTCCCCAGATGGATTTTCTTTCCAATTGAATTTTCTACCATAGAATTCAGACGTTTTAAATTTGCACTCATTACTAGTACCACGCTCGCTGATAAAATCATCCTATCTTCGAGGCAATATTTTTGTTTTGTTAAAACGTTTACATTTGTGGATAAAAAAATAGAAGTGATATAGCCATCACTTCCAATGCATGATCCGTACGGGATTCGAACCCGTGTTACCGCCGTGAAAGGGCGGTGTCTTAACCACTTGACCAACGGACCAATATATTACGGAGAAGGAGGGATTTGAACCCTCGCGCCAGTTTCCCGACCTACACCCTTAGCAGGGGCGCCTCTTCAGCCACTTGAGTACTTCCCCAATACCAATTATGTATGGTAATTGATATGAAATGGGCCTAAATGGACTCGAACCATCGACCTCACGCTTATCAGGCGTGCGCTCTAACCAGCTGAGCTATAGGCCCATAATAAAACTAAAGCGGGTGACGAGAATCGAACTCGCGACAACAGCTTGGAAGGCTGTAGTTTTACCACTAAACTACACCCGCATGGCGGTCCCGACGGGATTTGAACCCGCGATCTCCTGCGTGACAGGCAGGCATGTTAACCCCTACACCACGGAACCCTCATTTAGTTTTAATTGCGGGAGCAGGATTTGAACCTACGACCTTCGGGTTATGAGCCCGACGAGCTACCAGACTGCTCCATCCCGCGATAATGTTAAAGGAGGATAAGGGATTCGAACCCTTGCACGGTTTTACCCGCCTGACGGTTTTCAAGACCGTTCCCTTCAGCCGGACTTGGGTAATCCTCCAAAAAATATGATCCGTACGGGATTCGAACCCGTGTTACCGCCGTGAAAGGGCGGTGTCTTAACCACTTGACCAACGGACCAAGAAAAATGGGCCTAAATGGACTCGAACCATCGACCTCACGCTTATCAGGCGTGCGCTCTAACCAGCTGAGCTATAGGCCCATAATAAAAACTAAAGCGGGTGACGAGAATCGAACTCGCGACAACAGCTTGGAAGGCTGTAGTTTTACCACTAAACTACACCCGCAAATGGCGCGGGACAGAATCGAACTGCCGACACATGGAGCTTCAATCCATTGCTCTACCAACTGAGCTACCGAGCCATACGGTCCCGACGGGATTTGAACCCGCGATCTCCTGCGTGACAGGCAGGCATGTTAACCCCTACACCACGGAACCCTAATTTTAGTTTTTAATTGCGGGAGCAGGATTTGAACCTACGACCTTCGGGTTATGAGCCCGACGAGCTACCAGACTGCTCCATCCCGCGATAATATGAAAGGAGGATAAGGGATTCGAACCCTTGCACGGTTTTACCCGCCTGACGGTTTTCAAGACCGTTCCCTTCAGCCGGACTTGGGTAATCCTCCGAAACTGTACAATGTCACCAATGGACCTTGTAGGACTCGAACCTACGACCGGACGGTTATGAGCCGTCTGCTCTAACCAACTGAGCTAAAGGTCCAGGCTCTTAAATCGCGGCGAAGGGGATCGAACCCCCGACCTCCCGGGTATGAACCGGACGCTCTAGCCAGCTGAGCTACACCGCGATATTCATTTTTTCAAATGAATGGAGCCTAGCGGGATCGAACCGCTGACCTCCTGCGTGCAAAGCAGGCGCTCTCCCAGCTGAGCTAAGGCCCCTTATATTCATTATCGGGAAGACAGGATTCGAACCTGCGACCCCTTGGTCCCAAACCAAGTGCTCTACCAAGCTGAGCTACTTCCCGTTATTTACTTACGCGCCCAAGAGGAGTCGAACCCCTAACCTTTTGATCCGTAGTCAAACACTCTATCCAATTGAGCTATGGGCGCATTACTAAGAATGCCGAGGACCGGAATCGAACCGG
>NZ_JBQKFH010000030.1:0-31974 GCF_052119425.1 Enterococcus cecorum | reverse complement strand
AGAATTTTTTTCGGGATAAATCTGTTGGCTTTCCACGTTTCAAAAGTAAGAAAAATCCTGTTCAGAGTTATACAACGAATAATCAAAATGGTACAGTTGCTTTGATTGATAGTAAATTCATAAAAGTTCCTAAATTGAAATCATTAGTAAGAATTAAGCTTCATAGACAACCAAAAGGGATGATTAAATCTGCTACAATATCACGTCATTCTAGTGGCAAATACTATATTTCTTTGTTATGTAAAGAAGAAATTAGCGAGTTACCTAAAACCAATTCTGCCATTGGTATTGACTTAGGTATTACAGACTTTGTGATTCTTTCAGATGGACAAAAAATTGATAATAATAAATTCACGTCCAAAATGGAAAAGAAATTAAAACGTGAACAACGTAAGTTATCAAGACGGGCATTATTAGCCAAACAAAAAGGTATCAATTTGTTTGAAGCTAAAAATTATCAAAAACAAAAACGCAAAGTAGCTAGATTACATGAAAAAGTAATGAATCAACGTGCTGATTTTCTGAATAAGTTAAGTACAGAAATTATCAAAAATCACGATATTATCTGTATTGAAGATTTAAACGTAAAAGGTATGTTGCGTAATCATAAATTAGCAAGAAGTATTTCTGATGTATCTTGGTCTAGCTTTGTGGCTAAGTTGCAATACAAAGCAGACTGGTATGGACGTGAAATCATCAAAGTGGATACGTGGTTTCCGTCTAGTCAGATTTGTTCAGAGTGCGGACATAAAGATGGCAAGAAATCGCTCGATATTCGAGAATGGACTTGCCCTATTTGTCATACTCATCATGACCGTGATATCAATGCTAGTATCAATATTTTGACCGAAGGTCTAAGAATACAAACATTGGCTTAGGTACAATCAAAAACCGTAGGAACTACGGGGATAGCTTGGTAAATAAGAGAAACCGCTGTTAGTGAAGAAATAAGCTATCAAGTATGCTCTATTCCCAAGAAGCTCCCACTTCAAGCGTTAAGAACCGTTAGGTTTAGCTAAGTGGTGAGTAGTTCACCTGTTGAAGAAATGAATGAATTGCTTAAACAAGTATAAGTGAATAAAGTGGATGAATGCTCATATACATCAAATACATGAATGATAAAGAGAATAGATAATTAGAAAATGTACCGTCTTTCCAGCGATAATGTTGGGAAGATTTTTTTATTTGAGAAATTGGATATTCAAAGCTGTGGAAAGGTACACTTACATCTGCCCCTTGCAATTTTTACTGATTGTGATAAGATAGCTTTCGTGGATGACCACACTGCGAAACTTCCATCCTTTAGTCGCAGCTTATTACCAAGATGATGAATCTTGCAAAGGAGAGTTTATTTATGCATCAAGAAAAACCTCAAACAATCGCCAACAGCAAAACGCTCGAATTGGCAAAATCTGCAATTGTCGCGGCTTTATATGTCGCCCTCACCGTAGTACTTGCACCATTTAGTTATGGCGCTATTCAAGTACGAATCGCTGAAATGTTTAACTTTTTACCCCTATACAATAAACGCTATATCTGGGCAGTTACAGTCGGCGTATTCATTTCAAATTTATTTTCACAAGTGGGACCCATTGATTTAGTGGTCGGCACGCTTTCTACGCTTTTTGTGTTGTTAATTAACGTGAAAGTCACTGAAAATATGAAATCTATGAAACAAAAAATGGCAGTAAGTACCGTTATCTGTGCGGTTTCTATGTTTACCATTGCCGCTGAATTAACTTTTGTTGCAGGATTACCATTTTTCTATAGCTGGTTAACAATTGGTGTCGGTGAATTTATTGCGATGGCCGTTGGTTCATTGATTATCTATGCAGTAGGTAAAAAAATCGATTTAACCAAATAAATCTTCTCAAGCAGTCACAATGGATGGTGTGATTGCTTTTTTTTATTTATAGGATGTGAAGTGACTTGCGCAGACAGGAGGAAATTCGTGTGCTTACCCTCCGTTTAGAAAATCGGATAAAAGGAGCTTTTCTTAATTGGGAGGGCAAATTTCACAATGTCTAGTCGCTGAACACAGAATATTTGGTTTGACAAGTTGAAAGAGTATATGAAAAAACAAAAAAGCCCTCTGGAAATCTTCCAAAGGACTGTGTTAGCGTCACAGGAGGGATTCGAACCCCCGACCGTTCGCTTAGAAGGCGAATGCTCTATCCAGCTGAGCTACTATGACAGAAGCTTAACAACAAAATTCATTTTAACAGATTTTGAGATAACGTGCAAGTATTTTCAGAAAAAATGAGATAACGAAAAGACCAGTTCGCATGAATAAAATTATGAACGGAATCTTTGATGTTTATCATTCATTGCCGGAAACACGCACAGAAAACAAAAATTTATACAAAAATGAATCGATGTCGTATTTATATTTTTAGAAAACATCCGATATATCATTATAATTTAGAATGAGGAGAAGTGAAAAATGAATACAAAAAAGAAAAGTATAAGTATGATTATTCGTTTATCATTAATTTGTATTGCTTTATTACCAGTATTAATTTTAGCAATCATTAATTTTTATAGTACTGTGAAATCATTGAAAACGAATATTCAGGATAACCAAATAGGTACGGTGCAAGCTGTACACATTGCTCAAAAAGAGTTATTTGACAAGACAAATAATCGTATCCAAGAGATTGCAAAATTGGAAGAAGTCACGCAAAGATTTGACTTGCCGAGAATTGAAAAAATGATTGTAACTGCAAGCAAGGGGGATGCGGATATATTAAGCATGACCTTCGCTACCCAAAACCAAAATGAATGTGTCTCTACGCTACCTATCCCTGAAGGCTATGATGCCACGACTAGACCTTGGTTTAAAGACGCTTTAGCCAATCCGCAAAAAGCCGTATGGTCAGAGCCTTATCAAGATATTGATACGCATGAATTTATTTCAACAGTATCCTATGCGATAAAAAATAATGAGGGTCAGTTTGGAGTATTATCCGCAGATATTTCGTTTAAAACACTTGATAGTCTAATTAAAGCTTTAGACAAAACAAAAGGTACCCAAATCTCATTAGTAGCATCTTCTGGTATTGTTGTAGCCTCTACTGCAAAAACTTTAGTGAATAAACAGTATCCACAAAGTCAATTGCTGTCAAAAATCAAAAACCAAAGTAACAGTCAAGGTAGTATTAATGCGCCAAATAAGCAATTTTCATCTGCAAGCTATATTAAAGGAACCTCAGAAAATCCATATACCGTTCTTGCAACGATGGATAGAAAACAAATGCGTGCTCAATTAGTTTCCCAAATCATAACTGTGGGGATTATGATGGTATTTATTATCGTATTAATTACCATTCAATCATTTGTAGCTACGAATTTAATTAAAGGTGTAGTTGAACTGTATACAAATCATTTCCAAAAATTAGGCGCAGGTACATTAGCTGTTATGGATACCCAAAATAATCAAGTCCACAAATTGATTCACAGAGCAGCCCATCCTGATGAAAATGGTAATGAATTACAAAGAATGGGAGACCAATATAATAAGATGGTTGAATCGGTTGGACAGCTGATTGAAGAGGTTCAAGGGGAAAGTAGAGAAGTTGCTCAAATGTCAAAAAATCTTCTAGAACTCTCTAAGCAAACCAATGTAGCTACTGAAGAAGTAGCAGAGACGATTACTGGAATAGCTCAAGTTACAGGCTCACAAGCTGCAGATACCGAAAAAAGTGTCGCTCAGATGAACGATTTATCACATGCTATTCAACAATTAACAACAAGTGTGGAATCAATGAATGCTGAATCGATTGAAGCCTCTTCAATTAACCAAAATAGTAAAAATTTAATGGATAAAGTACAAACTAGTTGGCAAGATGAAATTAAACAAATGAATAGTTTGATGAATAATATTGATCAAATGAATCATCAAATCCAAAATATTACCCAAATCATTCAAGTAATTAACGACATTTCTTACCAAACCAATTTACTCGCACTTAATGCCTCCATTGAAGCGGCGCGTGCAGGTGAATCAGGAAAAGGTTTTGCTGTTGTAGCGACAGAAATTCGTAACTTAGCAGAACAGAGCAAGGAATCAACTAAGGAAATAGCGACGATTATCGATCAGATTCAGCACAAATCTACAGAAATGGTTGACTTAGCAAGTGCTTCATTAGCTGGTAGCCAAAAACAAACAGATGTGATTGACGAAGCGATTTTAGCGATGCAGTCTGCCTTTGATAAGAACCAATCTATCCTACAACAAATTCAGGATTTAGACCAAGTGGCAGAAACTATTATGCAAGTTCAAACAGATGTCTTAGAAAATCTCGAAAATGTTTCTGCCTCTACACAAGAAAATGCGGCAGGTACACAAGAAGTTTCAGCTAATGCCGAAGAAGTCCTCGCTACGATGGAAGAATTCGGTCAACATGTTGGAGAGCTTCAACAAATTTCAGAAAAATTACGTGTTTCTGCCAATCGATTCCATAGATAAAAAGTTCTTAAAGAGTTGTTAGAATGCTCGATTATTCTAACAGCTCTTTATATGTTTCGAGAATAATGCTAGTTATGCTATTTAATAAATAAAATCTTCGTAGTTTTTAGCGCTTACTTATGTTATACTTAACAAGTCTATAAAGTTAGGAGTTGAAAAGATGGATACTACACTTGTGATTATGGCTGCAGGGATTGGCAGTCGTTTTGGCGGGGGTATCAAACAGCTAGAAACCGTCGATGAAAATAAACATATTATTATGGATTACAGTATTCATGATGCGATTAAAGCAGGTTTTACTAAAATTGTCTTTATCATCAGAAAAGAAATTGCCAAAGAATTTAAAGAAGTTATCGGGGATCGCATTGAAAAAATCTGTGCTAAGCATCAAGTGAAAGTGGCTTATGCTTATCAAGAATTAGCGGATATCCCAGGAAAATTACCTGAAGGACGTAAGAAACCATGGGGAACTGGCCAAGCTGTATTAGCTGCAAAAGAACACTTGACTGAGCCATTTGTGGTCATCAACGCCGATGATTACTATGGTCAAGAAATTTATCAACAATTGCACGATTACTTAGTCCAAGAAAACCCAACTTATTGCATGGCAGGCTTTATCTTGAAAAATACCTTATCAGACAATGGTGGCGTCACTCGTGGTATTTGTCATATGAAAGACGGCTACTTAAGCGATGTCGTAGAAACGAAAAATATCGTCAAAACAGCAGACGGTGCCGAATCAAATGGTCGCGCACTAGATGTAGAATCTTTAGTATCGATGAATATGTGGGGCTTAACGCCTGATTTCATCCCAGTATTAGAAAGGGGCTTTGAAGAATTCTTTGCTAGAGAAGTGCCTCAAGATCCAATGGGTAGCGAATACCTATTACCAATCTTGGTGGGAGAATTATTAGCCAAAGATGAAATTCAAGTCAAAGTCATCAAGAGTGAAGACACCTGGTATGGCATGACTTACCGCGAAGATGTTGAACCAGTGAAAGCTAGTTTTGCCCAGTTAATCGCAGAAGGTGTCTATCATCCAGACCTTTATGATAATTTAAATCAATAATCATGCGGAACCTCTCAAAAAAATTTGGGAGGTTTTTTCGCACTTTTGAGGACTTTTTGCGTAATTACTTAAATATAGGCGATGAAAAGCATTGTTGATTTTTTTGATGAGAAATGATGTACTTGAAAACTATACAATATTTGTAATGAGGGTTGCCATATGGAAGCAGTCTCATATAGTAACTTTCGCTAAAATTTACGAACCTTAATGAAAAAAGTAAATGATGACGTACAAAGAGTAGTTGTGACGACCAATGATGAATCAGATATCGAGTTCATGGGAAAAGCTGTTTATGACTCCTGACAAGAAACATTGTATTTAAGTAAAGAATATCAAATATAAGACGAGCTATGTGGATAGCTAATCATTTTGTGCTGAACACGAAAATCTGTTTTGCAAAACATGATAAAATGTTGTATCATTATGTTACCTATTGTAAGAAATTATTAAATTAGATGATATTAATACAATCATTCGGAGGGGCTATATATGAAAAAACTATCTCGTGAACTATTGGCAGAAAAAATCTTAAAACGCCGCAAAGATTTCGGACTTACGCAGGCTCAATTAGCTGAAAAAACCGGCATCAACCGCCTAATGATTGGTCGCATTGAAAATCAAGAATACACGCCATCAATCGAGCAGTTAGAGAATCTTTCTGAAGTCTTACAGTTTGATCCAACCGAGCTATTTATCACTCAAGGAGAGAACAAACTTGCTCAACTTGCTAGTCAAAAGCAATATAAAATTGCCGTGGCAGGGACTGGTTATGTGGGCTTATCGATTGCGACTCTTTTAGCCCAGCACCATGAAGTTGTGGCCGTCGATATCATTCCTGAAAAGGTCGAATTAATCAATCAACGTAAATCCCCGATTCAAGATGACTATATCGAAAAATATCTCGCCGAAAAAGAATTAAACTTGACGGCAACCCTAGATGGCAAATCCGCCTATCAAGAGGCTGATTTTGTGGTAATTGCGGCACCAACCAACTATGACCCACAAAAGAATTATTTCGACACCTCGGCAGTAGAGTCGGTCATTGAAGAGGTCTTAGCGGTAAATCCAGATACTACAATGATTATCAAATCGACGATCCCAGTAGGTTATACACAAAGCGTCCGCGCCAAATATCAGACAGCGAATCTATTATTCAGTCCAGAATTTTTACGCGAATCAAAGGCATTATATGATAATTTATATCCATCTAGAATTATTGTCGGGTGTGATGAAATTAGTCGCAATCAAGCTGAAATCTTTGCGGCTCTTTTACAACAAGGTGCCATCAAACAAGCCATTCCGACGCTGTTTATGGGCTTTACTGAAGCAGAAGCAGTAAAATTATTTGCGAATACTTACCTTGCGTTACGCGTCTCTTATTTCAACGAATTAGATACCTATGCCGAATCAAAAGGCCTCAATACCCAACAAATTATCGAAGGAGTTTGTCTAGATCCACGTATCGGTACACATTACAATAATCCAAGTTTTGGTTATGGGGGATATTGCTTACCTAAAGATACTAAGCAGCTATTGGCTAACTTCCAAGATATCCCACAAAACATGATGACGGCCATTGTCGAAAGTAATCGCACTAGAAAAGACTTTATCGCCGACCGGGTGCTTGAAATTGCTGGAGCTTATCAATCTAACAGTTCTTGGGATCCAAATAAAGAAAAAGAAGTCGTTATCGGTGTTTATCGTTTAACGATGAAAAGTAATTCAGACAACTTTAGACAAAGTTCAATACAAGGGGTTATGAAACGAATTAAGGCAAAGGGGGCGAAAGTTATCATTTTTGAGCCAACTTTAAAGGATGGCGAAACTTTCTTTGGTAGTAAAGTAGTAAATAATCTTGATAAATTTAAGAAACAGTCACACGCTATCATTGCTAATCGATTTGACAATAGTTTAGAAGATGTAATGGATAAAATATATACAAGAGATATCTTCAGAAGGGATTAAGAGATAGATTATGGAAAGAATAGATTTAACAAATAAGAAAATACTGATTACTGGTGGTGCAGGATTTATTGGTTCGAATTTAATCTTAGCGCTGTTAAAAAAAGTTGAGGGTGTTCAAATAATTTCAATTGATAATATGAATGAATATTATGATCTTTCACTAAAAAAATGGCGTGTTGAGCAAATTCAATTAGAACTATCAAATCATGTCGATAAATCAGTAAAGATGATAGAAGGAGATATTTCTGATAGAAAGTTAATAGATGATATCTTTAACGAATTTCAGCCTCAAATTGTCGTAAATTTGGCTGCACAGGCGGGAGTAAGATATTCTATTAGCAATCCTGATGCTTATATTCAGAGTAATTTGATTGGCTTTTATAATATTTTGGAAGCGTGTCGCCATTCTTATGATGGAGAGAAGGACGGAGTAGAACATTTAGTATATGCTTCTTCTTCTTCAGTATATGGAAGTAATAAAAAGGTCCCTTATTCTACAGATGATAAAGTGGATAATCCAGTATCGTTATATGCTGCAACAAAAAAATCAAATGAATTGATGGCACATTCTTATAGTAAACTATACAATATTCCATCTACTGGATTAAGATTTTTTACAGTTTATGGTCCCGCAGGTAGACCAGATATGGCATACTTTGGATTTACAAATAAATTAATTAATGGAGAAACGATACAAATCTTTAACTATGGTAATTGCAAACGTGATTTTACTTATGTAGATGATATTGTGGAAGGGGTTATTCGAGTAATGCAAGGAGCTCCTGAAAAGAAAATGGGAGAAGATGGCTTACCAGTTCCGCCATATGCTGTTTATAATATTGGTAATAGTCAGCCTGAAAATTTGTTGGATTTTGTTAATATACTGCAAGAAGAATTGGTTAGAGCCAAAGTATTACCCAAAGACTATGATTTTGAGACGCATAAAAAGTTAGTTCCAATGCAACCAGGTGATGTGCCTGTGACATACGCGGATACTTCAGCTTTAGAGAAAGATTTTGATTTCAAACCAAATACTAGCTTGAGAGCCGGACTTAGAAAATTTGCGGAATGGTATAAAGAGTTTTATAAATAGAAAAGTTTTTTTGTTTGGGGCTGTTAAGGTGGAATAGATAAAGTGAATATATATCTATCAGTATACTATATCAAATCATTGTATGATGACTCATCAAGAAAACCAAGATTAATTAAAAACGAAATGATTATTGTTATTACTTTGCATATGACTAAAATGTAAAATTGTTATACATCGTTATACAACAATTATATAAACAATTTATTTTGATTACAGCTAGTTGGGAAAATGAAGGGAATCGAAAGTATGGAGTAATCACTAAAACTATAGTTGAAACATGTGCGAATTCATTCAAACTAATACCTAAAAATTGCTAAAAGTAGTTACAATATTTAGAGGATGATTCTATCTATTTGAAATGGGGATAGAATCATTCTTTTGTATTATTCAATATTAATTGAAGATATTGATGTGTGCTAATTCGATTAGAATACACTCTGTATTGATTTTAATAAAATGTATTGTAGTAGGAGTTGCCACATCAGTCCCTAATATAAAATGATTCTTAAAATAATCCGCATATTCAGCATTGATTTGATTAATAATCAAGTTGATTATTCGGATTTTCTTAGTTTTTTATTAATTGTTCAATTTGTCATAAGATTTTCGTTCTTGATCTACCTTTCAAAATGTGTTTGGGAAGTTCGCTCTTTTTTTTTGTATAAAAATTCTCCCCCAAAATATTTTGGTGAGATTCTTATATAATGATTTAGGATTGCTCTTCATAGGAATGTGTCAAGAAGTTAACATGTTGTATTGGAAATGTAACATTATATTTTGTACGTTTAAGCTTTAATAAATCTGAGTTTATCTTAGAATAAAATAGATGAATAGTTATTTTATGAAAATTATTGTAAAATAAATCTTGATATGTCAACGTGTAAATGGTAATCTGTTGATATGGTCAAATTTATGGAAAAATAGTTCGATTTTTTATTATTAGATAAACGTGAAAGATGTTTATATTTTTGGGAGTGGAAATAGTGCTTTATTTGTCTAGAAAAAGAAAGATTGCAATATTAGTGATATTAGATTCGATTTTAGTTGGGATATCTGCTTTAGGAAGTTTGCTTTTTCTGCAGCCTTTTTCTGCTTTTTTTGAAAAAGAATACCTTACGCTAACGATCACTTCAGTTATACTTTATCTTATATTTGGAAGTATATTTAAAGTATTCACTAGAATTAATCGATATACGAATCTCGGCGAGATAAACGCAATTACGGCAGCAACCTTTTGTACAACGTTGATTGAATATATATCAAGTCTCTTTATACCATTATTTGAACATAGAAGACTGTTGGCTTTTCAATTTATTTTGATGACTTTTTTAATTGTAGCAACTCGTCTGGTGTGGCGCCTGATTGTTGAATTAAGACAAAGAAACAAGACAAGATATACTCATAACATCCTTATTATGGGTGCGGGTGAAGGTGGTAGAGTATTAATAAATAGCCTGCTATCAACGAAAAATACTGAAAAAGTAAAAATTTCAGGAATCATTGATGATGATGTGAATAAAGTCGGTACATATTTAAATGGCATTAAGGTTTTGGGGACAACTTCTGACCTTAATAAATTAATAAATGAAAATGAGGTTGATATGCTTACTGTAGCAATTCCTTCAATTTCAAAACATAGATTGAATGAATTGTTTGACTTGTCTCAATCTCTTGGGTTTAAATTGAATATCATGCCTTCAATGGAAGAAATTGCTGAAGGTAAAGTAAATTTCTCTAAACTAAAAGATATAGATGTAGTAGATTTACTAGGTCGAGAAGAAGTGAAATTGGATATTGAACAAATCAAAGAGAAAATTACGAACAAAGTAATATTGGTTACAGGTGCAGGTGGATCAATTGGTTCCGAAATTTGTCGACAAGTAATGCGTTTTAATCCAAAAAAATTGCTCTTATTAGGGCATGGGGAAAACTCTATCTATTTAATTAATAGAGAATTGCAGAATAAATATAGAAATAAAGAAACGGAGATTATTCCAATTATTGCTGATGTGCAAGATCGTCCTAGAATTGATATGATTATGGAAATGTATCACCCTGATATTGTCTATCATGCAGCTGCACATAAGCATGTTCCACTAATGGAGTATAATCCTGTTGAAGCTGTGAAAAATAATGTGATTGGTACAAGAAATGTAGCTGAGTCAGCTAAACTGCATGAAGTTGGAAGTTTTGTAATGGTTTCAACAGATAAAGCAAATAATCCACCAAATGTTATGGGCTCAACCAAGCGAATTGCTGAAATGATTGTAACTGGTCTAAATGAAGAAGGTCATACCAAATTTTCTGCAGTTCGTTTTGGAAATGTACTTGGTTCAAGAGGAAGTGTTATTCCGGTCTTTAGAGAGCAAATTGCTAAAGGTGGGCCAGTAACAGTTACGGATTTTCGAATGACAAGATATTTTATGACTATATCAGAAGCAAGTAGATTGGTAATTCAGTCAGGTGCATTGGCTAAAGGTGGAGAAATATTTATCCTCGATATGGGTGAACCGGTAAAAATTCTTGATTTAGCAAAACAAATGATTAAGATGAGTGGTTCTTCTGAGGATGAAATTCAAATTATAGAATCTGGAATACGCCCAGGCGAAAAACTGTACGAAGAATTACTTTTGGATAAAGAGCGCAATGATCAGCAAGTATTTGATAAAATATTTGTTGGAAATATAAATGGATTTAGTTTAGAACAAGTTGATGAATTTGTAAAAACTTTAGATTTTAGTCAACCAAATGTGGTAGGAAAAAAAGTTGTTGAGTTTGCAAATGCCTCAAATAAATAATAGTGAAAGAAGTTAAATAGAATGAATTTTAAACCCTTTGAACAGAAAGTATGGATATCATCACCAACCATGCATGGTGATGAATTAAAATATATTACAGAAGCATATGAAACTAATTGGATGTCAACAGTTGGGAAGAATATAGATGAAGTTGAACGTATGATAAGTGAGAAAATAGGGGTAAAACATGCTGTAGCGTTATCCTCCGGAACATCAGCCTTACATTTTTCTATTAAACTTGCAGGTGTTAAACCGGGAGACAAGGTATTTTGTTCTGATGTGACTTTTAGTGCAACTGTTAATCCTGTAGTATATGAAGGTGGTATTCCGATATTTATTGATAGTGAGTACGATACTTGGAATATGGATCCAATAGCATTGGAAAAAGCTTTTGAGCTATATCCAGATGTAAAGGTAGTTGTATTGGTGCATCTTTATGGTACACCAGCCAAAGTGGATGAAATAAAAGCAATATGTAAGAAATATGATGCAATTCTAGTAGAAGATGCCGCTGAATCATTGGGAGCTACATATAAAGGAAAGCAAACAGGACAATTTGGCGCCTTTAATGCTATTTCTTTTAATGGAAATAATTTAACGGCTTAATAGGCCTAACTAGTATGGTGCCGGAAGAATAGATGGGCACTTTTGAAGCTGAGATTTCGTCTGTGATACAGACCAATATAGAGGGAGAAAATCCCAGGAGGAAATACAAAAAATGGCTACTGCTGAAAAGATTAATGAGATGAATAAGAGAAACATTCCATTCAGCCCACCTGATATTTCTGAATTAGAAATCGCTGATGTTGCAGAAGCATTACGTTCTGGATGGATTACAACAGGTCCAAGAACAAAAGAATTAGAGAGAAGACTTGCAGAGTTTTGCCATACATCGAAAGTCGTATGTCTTAATTCCGCGACTGCTGCTGAAGAACTTAATTTCCGTATTTGTGGTATTGGTGAGGGAGATGAAGTCATTGTTCCTGCCTATACATATACCGCATCAGCATCCGCTGCAATTCATTGCGGAGCAAAAGTAATTTTTGTAGACAGCCAGGTAGATAACTGCGAGATGGATTATGAAAAAGTAGCTGAAGCTATTACTGAAAAGACTAAAGCAATTGTAGCTGTAGATCTTGGTGGAATTATTGCTGACTATGATCGCCTTTTTGAAGTAGTAGAAAGCAAGAAGTCTCTTTTCAAAGCTAAAGAAGGGGATTCTCTTGGAGCAAGAATTCAGCAGGCTATTGGTCGTGTAATTGTTTTCGCAGATGGAGCACACAGCCTTGGTGCAAGCAGAAACGGTAAGATGGCTGGTGAAATTGCTGATTTTACAGATTTTTCGTTCCATGCGGTGAAAAATTTCACTACCGCTGAAGGTGGAGCTTCTACCTGGAGAGATATTCCAGGTATTGATAATGATGAAATGTATAAGCAGTATCAGCTTTATAGTCTTCATGGTCAGAGTAAAGATGCTCTTGCAAAAACTCAAATTGGTGCATGGGAGTATGACATTGTTGGTCCTTGGTATAAGTGTAACATGACTGATATTATGGCAGCTATTGGCTTAAGACAGCTTGACCGTTATCCAGGGATTCTTGAAAGAAGAAAAGAGATTATTGCTAAGTACGATGCTCTTTGTGATGAGCTTGGTGTGATGCATCTTGCACATACTGGAGAGAATTTTCAGAGTTCTAACCATCTTTACTTGACACGTATTCCAGGGGCTTCTGATGAGGTTAGAAGAGAAATCATCATCAAGCTTGCTGAGCGCGGGGTAAGTACGAATGTACATTATAAACCACTTCCGATGATGACAGCATATAAGACAATGGGTTGGGACATCAAAGATTTCCCGAATGCCTATGCGTACTACGAGAATCTGATCACACTTCCGCTTCATACAAAGTTAAGTGACGAGGATATCGATTATGTAGTTGAGAACTTTAGAGATGTGGTTAGAGAATACTTGAAATAAGGAATGAGGATAATGCTTAAGAAATGGGATGATCTTCCTGATTTCATGAAGTGTGATGAGGTCAAGGAGTATTACAAAATAATAGAGAAAAGAAAAGTTAGTTTATTTCTAAAACGTGCATTTGATCTTGTTGCTGGTTTGCTAATGTTTATTATTCTTGCAATACCAATGGCAGTTCTTGCAATATGGATTAAGCTTGATAGCCCTGGCCCTGTGTTTTATAGACAAGAAAGAATTACTACATATGGTAAGCGTTTCAAAATTCACAAATTTCGTACTATGGTTGCTAATGCAGATAAGATAGGGACTGCTGTTACTGTTGGAAATGATAGTCGAATTACAAGAGTTGGTGCGAGACTCCGTGATCATCGTTTGGATGAGTTTCCGCAAGTGTTTGATATCTTATCTGGAAATATGAGTTTTGTCGGTACTAGACCTGAAGCGGTTAAATATGTTAAGCAGTATAAGCCTGAATATATGGCAACGCTTCTTTTGCCAGCGGGAATAACATCGGAAGCAAGCATTCGCTATAAAGACGAAGCTGAATTATTAGATGCAGCAGATGATGTGGATAGAGTATATGTTGAAAATGTACTTCCTGGAAAGATGAAATATAACCTTGAAGCGATTAGAAATTTTTCCTTTATTGGAGAGATTGTGACAATGTTCAGAACTGTATTTGCAGTTTTTGGCAAAGACTACGAGTAAGAGGGGGCAGAAATGAGTAAGAAAAAGCCTCTCATCGCATTACTAACTAAT
Organism: Enterococcus cecorum; assembly: GCF_052119425.1. Lineage (GTDB taxonomy): Bacteria > Bacillota > Bacilli > Lactobacillales > Enterococcaceae > Enterococcus_E > Enterococcus_E cecorum_C. The sequence continues at coordinate 17,844 of NZ_JBQKFH010000030.1, read as the reverse complement.
AATGACGATGATGTATATTGTTTTAGAAAAGAATTGATAGAGGGACTTTTAGGTGAGGGATATGAAATGTTAATTTCATGTCCAGATGGCCCAAAGTTTGAACTTATGAAAGATATTCCATTTCGGTATGATAACCCCATAATAGACAGAAGGGGAACAAATGTAATTGCCGATGGGAAATTGTTCCTTCATTATAGAAAATTATTTAAGAAAGAACGACCAGATGTTGTTCTTACATATACAGCAAAACCTAATGTATATGCGTCAGTAGCTGCAAGAACACTTGGAATTCCTTATATTAATAACGTAACCGGAATTGGTTCTGTAGTGAATATGAAAGGTATAAAAAAAGCTTTTATACTAAGATTGTTTAAGTTTGCATATCGAGGCGCTGCTTGTGTAATGTTTCAAAACTCTACAAATATGAAACTAGCAGTGGATTCTGGTATGGTCAAGGGAGATTATAAGCTGATTCCTGGTTCAGGTGTAGACTTGTCCCGGTATCCTATCCAGAGTTATCCAGCTGGTGGTGATGGAAAAACAGGAGAGACAATTGTTTTTAATTATATTGGCCGTGTTCTTCATGATAAAGGGGTAGATGATTATATCGAGGCAGCTAAACGGATTAAAAGAAGCTACACTAATACGGAGTTTAATATGTTAGGTTTTATTGAACCAACTGAAAATCATTATGAAGATGATTTGAGAATTCTAGGAGAACAAGGAATTATAAAGTACCGTGGTAGTCAAAAAGATGTAAAGCCTTGGATTGCAAGAGCGCATGCAATTATTCATCCGAGTACATATGGGGAAGGTATGAGTAATGTACTTCTTGAGAATGCAAGTTCGGGACGATTCCTTATCACAACGGATAATCCAGGATGTCAGGAAACAGTAGTTGATGGAAAAAGCGGTTTTATCTATCACGGTGGAAATGTTGATGCATTGGTAAAAACCATAGAAAAGTTTTTGGCGATGGATAATGAAACTAGGGAAAAAATGGGAGCAGCAGGAAGAAAGCATGTAGAGGATAATTTTTCTAGGGATATTGTTATTGCTGCTTATAAAGAAAAGATAAAAAAGATTTTGGGTGATTAAATGAATAAATATTTACATGCGGGTATTTGTCTGGGAATAGGATTGTTGAAATGTAGCACACTGAAAATAGTTAGAGGAACTTCTTTTGATTTTTCTATACCTAATTTAATATCACCTAGAACTGAGTTGACACTAGATAAAGGCGGTTCGTTATCGATTGGAAAAATGCTACGGCTTAGAAGTGGAGCGAAAATTCGAGTTCGAAAAAATGCAGTTGTGAAGATTGGAAAGAACCTAAGCATGAGCAATAATTGTATGGTAGTTGCTTGGGAAAGAGTTGAGATAGGTGACAATGTACAATTTGGTCCAGGGGTTTTAGTATATGATCAAGATCATGACTATAAGGCTGAAGGTGGACTTGCTGCAGAAAAATATAAAACATCTCCTGTAAAGATTGGAAATAATGTATGGATAGGTGCTAATGCGATAATTTTAAGAGGCACTGTAATCGGCGATAACTGTGTTGTTGCAGCTGGAAGTGTTATTAAAGGTGTTTATCCCGAAAATACACTTATATATCAGAAACATGATACTGTAACAAGAACGATAAACTATAAGGAAAATATGTAATGGGAGTAATACTATATATTGGCGGATTTGAGTTGCCAGATAAGAATGCAGCGGCTCATAGAGTATTAAGTAACGCCAAAATCTTAAAACAAAACGATAAAGAAGTAGTTTTTATTGGTGTTAATAAAACGCTTAAATATGGGACTGATATTTTACAGACAAAACAAGACGTGCAAGGGTTTGAAAGTTATGAAGTAGCATATCCTAATGGAAAGAAAGAATGGATAGATTATTTAACTAAAATCGAGAATTATATAAAAATAATTGAAAACCTTGAAAATGTTGACTCTGTAATTATGTACAATTTTCAGGCCATTGCTATGGGAAGATTATTGGAATACTGTAAGAAAAATGATATTAAATGTTATGCTGATGTTACTGAATGGAGATCTGCAAAAGGCGAATCACTTATCTATAGAATTTTAAAAGATTCAGACACTTGGTACAGAATGAATATATTACATAAAAAAATGGACGGCTTAATTGTAATTAGTAAGTACCTTGAACAGTATTATTGCAAATGTAACAATGTCGTCTATATACCAACATTAACTGATACGAGCGAAGATAAATGGATTAACACATACACAAAAGAAAAGAACTTTTTGAAGTTAGTTTATGCCGGAAATCCAGGAAGAAAAGATCGTTTGGATAAACTGGTTGAGGCATTAGATCAAGTAAATGTTCAGTATAGACTAGATATAATCGGGATTACGTATGAACAATACTTAAAATATTATCCTGGTCATAAGACTATGTTAGACAATAATAAAAGCATTGTATTTCATGGCAGACTAACTCATTTAGAAACAATTGATTATGTAAAAAAAGCAAACTACAGTTGCTTTTTACGAGAGGATGACAGAGTTAGTAAAGCTGGTTTTCCAACTAAGTTTGCAGAATCAATTTCTTGTGGAACTCCAGTTTTGACTAATAAGACAAGTAACATTTCAGAGTATTTTTCAAGAAACGAGAATGGGGTTTGTATAAATTCCTTTGATCCTTCAGTTATAAGTGAAGTGATAAATAACCTTCCATTCGAAATGACAGTCAGAAGAGATTTATTTGATTATAGGAATTATAATGCGTCCATTTCCAATTTTTTTGATTAATAATACAGTGAATAATGAAAGGATAGAAAAGAGAAGATTATGAAAAATGATAAATCGACAAACATAGAAATCTTATTATTTTCTGCCGTGATCATTATTGTTGGTCAATTAGCATCTAACAGTAAATCGGATGCTATTTTACTTGGAGCATTGTTTATATCCATTTTAGCATCATTTGTTTTGCCTCAGCGTGCATTAATGCCATTTATGCTCTGTATGATTGCTCCTAATAGATTGTTAACATATGGCCCAATTTCAGCTCCTACCATCATCATGTTGGTAGGCTTGTTAAAGAAGCTTAACATTTGTAGATGCCAACCTAAAAAATTCTTTTTGAGTGCAGCATCTCTAATAGGGTATACAGTAGTTACTATGTTTATAGGAGAATCAATGGTGCTTGATGCAATAAAAATAATAGTAGTGCTCCTGTTTTTTATTCTTTATACAGAATGCGAAGACATTCAAAGTTTTTATGTTAAATCTGTACTGTTTTGCTCGATGGGTTGCTTGATGTCAGCTGGAATAGCGATAATGATTAATCCAAGTTCTATTTCTGATGCAGGTAGATTTACAGTTAGTGGTTCAGGAGAGAATGTTTTAGGTATTTTATGTGCTATTATGGCCATTAACATTTTAGTAATTGTTCTTAATAACAAGGTAAATAAAAAGATAGTGTGCTTATCGATTGCGGCTTTATTGTGCGCAATAGGCTTTCTTACTGGATCAAGGAGCTTTTTGTTGGCGATAGCAATGGGTATAGTTGGTATTATTGTCATGCTTATTATTAAGCTGGAAATGAAAAAACTATTTAAGATAGGGCTAATTATTGTCGTAGCTGCGATTGCGGTATTGTTTGTTTTTAAATCAAGCAATTTCATTAATAATTATTGGAATCAAATAATGTATAGAATCACAAAGTTGCAGGGTGTTGATGTTTCTAATGGAAGATATGATTTGTGGAATCAGTACGTGGAGATTTTTAAGGAGCATCCGGTTTATTTGTGGTTAGGTGGATTAGGCGTCGGAGAATACGGTTTGCAGTATGTTGCGCACAATATGATTATTGAGCAGATTGCTTCGTTTGGAATAGTTGGCTCAATTATTATTTTAGCATTGTATGCATCCGTAATATCAATTATAGGAAGTTATTCTTGTAGTTATATTAAATTGTTTACATTTTCGATTATTCCGCTAGTTGTACTATTAGGATCCAGTATGGTTTCACATACATTGTTGGGTATTCCTCAAACAACTATGCTATTTATATGTGTTTTTGCATTGTTTAATTCAAAGAAAATGGAGGCGGCACTATGAAGGTACTTTGGGTAACTGCTCAGGTATTACCATTGGTATGTGAAGAACTTGGGTTGAAAAAAAACGGCTTTGGCGGCTGGGTGATGAATATGTTACAGCAGCTAGAAAAAGATGATCAAATGGAGCTTGCTGTTGCAATGGTCTCAGCTAAGACCAAAGATATTATGCAGGTCAAAAAAGGTAAGATAGAATGTTTTGTTGCGCCTGAAAAAGACAATAAAAACATGAGTATTGAAGATAGGGATAGCATTATTGAAAGCTTTAAGCCAGATATCATCCACATAGAAGGAAATGAATTTGGTATCCATAATGTATTTTCTTTGATAAAGGACATACCAGTACTTGTTTCGCTTCAAGGTATTTTATCAGGTTATGAACAGTATCAATACGGAGAACTTCCTATTGCTGATTATATGTTTAGCCCATCGAAGCATAATGCTGTTTCTTCATGGATATTGTACTTCAGAAAACATTTTTTATTTGATAAACGAGTGTCTATTGAAACAGACACAATAAAGAATGCGCAGTATATATCTGGAAGAACATTTTGGGATAGAGCGCATAGTTACTGGATTAATCCAAATGCTGAGTATTTTCCATGTAATAGAATACTTCGCCCTGTTTTCTATGAAAAAAAATGGAGTTATGAGGAATGTGAACCATTAAGTATATTTGTAGGAAATGGGTATTCTCCTTTAAAGGGGGTACATAATGTTATAGATGCTGTTGCATTGTTAAAACGTGAATATCCGAATATCAGATTGTATGTTGCAGGGGATAATCCAATATGTAAAAAAGGATTTTCTGTCAAACGTTTCGGGTATAGCAATTTACTCAGGAAAAAAATTAAGGAAAACGACATAGAGCAAAATGTTATATTTACAGGATTACTAAGTGGCGAAAAAATGGTTGAAAGAATGTTGAAATGTAATGTTTATGTTCTGCCTTCGCTTATTGAGAATAGTCCTAATACATTAGGAGAAGCAATGATTGTTGGTATGCCTTGCGTTTCTGCTTACACTGGTGGCGCTTCTGAAATGGCAATTGATGAAAAAGAATGCTTATTCTATCGTGCTAATGATCCTAAACTTTTAGCATGGCAATTAAAAAGAGTTTTTAGTAATAGACAGTTTGCTGAAGAACTGGGAGGAGAAGCAAGAAAACATGCAAATATAACTCATGATCCTATTCGTAACAGGGATGCATTGATTTTTGCATATAATAAAATGCTTTCTCAGCAAGAGGGATAAATGTGAATGTTAATAATAGAAAAGAAAAATCAGTAGTTGCGATTTATGGAAAAATTGTATCATATAAATTAATTTGTGTAGTTATTGGTTTTTTAAATTCAATCTTAATAAATCGATGCCTGGGTGTTGCATTAAGGGGCGAGTACACAACAATAACAAACTGGGCAAGCCTGCTACAATTGTTTTTAAATTTAGGTATTGGAACAGCTTATCCCGCTTTTAAGCGAAGATATCCAGAACAGGGGAAGATAATTTTCTCTACTTTAACGTTGGTTGTTGCTATTTTCTATCTAGTAGTAGCAGTTGTTCTGTTCCCGTTTGTTAGTACATCAACAAGATTTATAATCGCTATTGCTCTGTTAACTACAGTTGAAAATCTTCTGATATTTATTGCCATAGTAGAAGATGTATCGAAACGAAATGCAATTAATATAGTAACATCATGTATTCATACAGGTGTTTTATGTTTGGTCTTTTTCTTTTTTAGGAAGAATCTTTTTCTGGTTTTGGCGGCTATAATTTTTGATCATTTGGTGTTGTGTTGTTCATTTGTTTATCTATACAGGTTAAAGGAAATAAATTTCAATCTGATCACAAAAAAACTACTGAAAGAGATATTAATAATCGCAATTCCGGCCATGCTGATGAATATGTTAATGTATCTTAACTATCACGCAGATGTTCTTTTTTTGAGTGAGATCACAAAAAATAATGTTGAAGTTGGCTTATATGGTACAGCAGTAACTTTAGGTAATATGCTGTGGATTGTACCTGATGCATTTAAGGATATCCTTTACAATAGGGCAGCAAAAAAAGATAACCCTGATGAAGTTATCATAGCAATTATTTGTAATTTTCTGCTTTGTATTGTGATTTTAATTGGTTTTGTGATTTTGGGAAAATGGTTCTTGAATTTTATGTATGGGCAAGAGTTTGTTGCGGCATACCCGCTTGTGCTAATGCTTTTTGTTGGAACTTTACCTATGGTTTTATACAAATTGATTCATCCAATTTACATCGCAAACGGAAAAACAAAGGTTGTTGTTATTTTGTTAGCAATTGCAGTAGCATCTAATTTTGTTGGAAATTTGATACTTATCCCTAAATTTGAAGGAATGGGTGCAGCAACTGCCTCTGTTATCTCATATTCTATCTGTGGTGTAGCTTTCTATTTGAAATTTACCAAAGACTATTCTGTAAAAGTGCTTTTATCAATAAAAAGTGTACTCAAGAGGATGAAGAAATAGGCTATTTAAGCATTTTAGTATTGGGTGTTCGAACATAAGAGGAAGAAAAAAGGTTATCAATAATGTAGTATTGGCTGAAAAGGAAATTGAAGATGGATAAAACGGTGAGTTCTAATAAAGGTAGATATTTGCAATTAGATATTTTGAAAGGTGTCGCTATTTTTTTGGTAATGACATATCATTTCTTTTATAGATTTATCGAATTGTATGTGCCGCAAATGAAACCTTGCTTTATTTTGAGCAAATGGGGAGTTGTAGGCGTAACAATTTTTCTTTCCATATCGGGTTACTTAATGTTTACAAGTAACGAGGGAGGATTTCATTTTCTATTCAGAAAACTTCTACGCTTATGGCCTACATACATAGTAGCGATCACAATTTGTTTTATCGTGACAAATATAATAACGCTGCCTGTGAGAACTGTTGGAGTTAAAGAGTTTGTATTGAATTTCTTTTTAATAAATGGCTTCATAAACGTGCCTTATGTTGACCCTGCGCATTGGTATATAACAACGTTAATCGGTTGTATAATTGTATATTCAATAGTTGGTTTGTTTCCACAAGCAAGCAAATGGAAAGTATTAAGTTTTTGTGTAATTATATGCACAGTTTTGGCATTGAGCATTGACTTCATATGCCCAGCTAGTAAAGTCTTAAGCTTTATTTTGTCTCTTCTGGGTGGAAGATATTTAACTATGCTCGTTCTTGGCTCAGCTATTAGATGTATACATGAAAGTATGCAGAAGACGCAAGGATGGGTATTAGCTCTGATTACAGTAGTTTGTAATACATTGATGAATAGCATTGGATATTCGCTAATACTTGTAGTAATAGGCGGTTGCCTGTTTTTCCTAATTAAAATAAATAACATTCCGTTTGGGAAAAATGTATTTAGCGAATTAGGTAAGAGATCGTATTCATTGTTTTTAATTCATCAAAATATTGGCTTTTGCCTTATTTATATATTAAGTCGTAAATTTGAGTTTTCTTATATGTTTTCGATAATAACTGAAATAATCATGATTGTTTGTGGTTTGGTTCTTTATCGATTGGTAGAAAATAATCCACTGGTAAAGGCGAGGTACATAAAAAAATGAGTTTTTTTAATAATATAAAAAAAATAAAGAGAAAATATTATCAATTGCTAAAGCCTGTGGTATACGCAACTAAAGTTGGAGTGAATTTCCCAGCCGGTGAATTACACTTATACGGGCATATTGATTGGGGTACTGAACCTTGGATTATTACATTGGGTAAAAATGTCCATATAACAGAAGGAGTAAAGTTTTTGACCCATGATGGAGGAACACTTTTATACCGAAAAGAAATTCCAGATTTAGAGATAACAAAGCCGATTGTAGTTGGGGATGATGTGTATTTTGGTAATAACGTTATAATTCTTCCAGGTGTTACAATTGGAAGTAATGTTGTTATAGGAGCAGGTGCAATTGTTTCACACGATATTCCAGATAATTCTGTGGCGGTCGGAGTTCCTGCACGCGTAATTAAATCAGCAGATGAATATCTGGAAAAGTTAAAACGAGAATCCATACATTTGGGTCATTTAAAAGGGCAAGAAAAAGATAAAGCTCTTATGAAGTATTTTGGTTATGACGGTGATTCTAAAGGCATTTACTTTTAATAGTATTTGAAGAGTGCGAGAATACATAAGCTTTATCGTATGTAGTTGTTCAAACAACTACAGAAAAGCGAATAGTAAAAAGAAATTTAATCAAAAAGGAGAAATACTATGTCTTTATTTAAAGATAAAACACTTATGATTACCGGAGGCACCGGTTCTTTTGGAAATGCAGTATTAAATCGTTTCCTTACAACTGATATTGGAGAGATTCGTATTTTCTCCAGAGATGAAAAAAAACAAGATGATATGCGTCATGAATTTCAGGTGAAGATGCCTGAAGTTGCTGAGAAAATTAAATTTTACATTGGAGATGTACGAGACCTTCAGTCTTGTAAGAATGCTATGCATGGTGTTGATTACATTTTCCATGCAGCTGCATTAAAACAGGTACCATCTTGTGAGTTCTTTCCAATGGAAGCAGTAAAAACAAATATTATCGGTACAGACAATGTTCTTACAGCTGCCATTGAGGAAGGAGTTGAGGCAGTTATTTGCCTTTCTACAGATAAGGCTGCCTATCCAATCAATGTCATGGGTAAATCTAAGTCTCTTGAAGAGTCAGTGGCTATTGCAAAGAGTCGCTATTCTGGAAAAACAAAAATTTGTTGTACACGCTATGGTAATGTTATGTGTAGTCGTGGATCTGTTATTCCACTTTGGATCGATCAAATCAAAGCTGGAAATCCGATTACTGTTACTGAGCCAAACATGACTAGATTTATCATGTCCCTTGAGGAAGCAGTTGATCTTGTTATTTATGCATTCGAGAATGGTGAGAACGGTGATCTACTGATTATGAAGGCTCCAGCTTGTTCTATTGGCCTTCAGGCAGAAGCTGTCTGTGAAATGTTCGGTGGCAAGAAAGAAGATATAAAGGTTATTGGTATTCGTCATGGAGAGAAAATGTATGAGACATTACTTACAAATGAAGAGTGTGCCAAGGCAATTGATCTTGGGGGATTCTATAGAGTGCCTGCAGATAACCGTGGGCTGAACTATGATAAGTATTTCAAGGATGGAGATGCAGAGAGAAATACACTGACAGAGTTCAATTCTAATAATACGATATTGTTAAACAAAGAAGAAATCAAAGCCAAGATGCTGGAACTTTCCTATATTCAAGAAAGATTAGCCGAAGAATAATTATGTGGAGAAGCAATCAGCTTCTCTGATTTCAGACCTCGAAATGGCTAATAGTATATCTGAGATTGAGCGAGAAATGATGGAAGGAAATGGTGAATATGAATCTAGTTATTTTAGGCCAAGGTGGTTATGCTTATACAATAAAAGATGTTGCAGAGCAACTTGGTTATGACATCATAGCTATGCTCGATGATAAGGATCCGGTACATCCACTTTTCTCCTTTAAAAATTATATTTCACCTGAAACAGTATTCATTCCAGCGTTTGGAAACAATGAGTTTCGACTTTCATGGTGTGAGAGACTTGAAACTGCTGGAGCAAAGTTGGCAAAAATTATCCACTTTACTGCCTATGTATCACCAAGAGCCATAATTCATGATGGAGTAGTAATATTACCACACGCTGTAATTAACACAGATGTTGAGGTTAAGCGAGGATGTATTATCAATATTGGAGCTATTGTGGATCACGGAACGATACTCGAAGAAAGTGTACATCTTGCTCCGGGGGCAATTGTGAAAGGTGAAAATAGGATAAAACAGTGTGTTAAGATTGATAGTGGTGAGGTTATAGTTGCAAGACAGTGGCCATTGTAAAAGAAATAAAAATGGATTCTTGGTGTGAGAAATGCACTATTCAAAAATGAAAAAATCATCGGTGGAAAAAGGTCGCATGAAAATGTACCGACGGTCACAGATAAAAACGTGGTTGTAAGTCCACAGAAGGAGAAAATTTTATGGTTGAACATAAGTTTAAATGGAAAAATGACGGTCGTCTAAAAATCATGATTGGATGCGGAACAAGACCCGAAATCATCCGTCTTGCGGCTGTAATTAAGAGATGTAGAGAGTATTTCGATGCCTGCATTGTATATTATAATCAGAACTGGGATTGCAATCTAAGTACTGTGTTTTGGGAAGACTTTGAACTTGAAAATACATTTGGAGAATATGGTCCGGACATCCTGGTTCCGGTTGTTGGTGAGAACCTTGGTGTGACCTGTGGAAATATCCTCGGTAGATCGTATGAGCTTTTGAGCGAGTTGCAGCCGGATGGATATCTTGTTCTTGGTGATACCAACTCATGCCTTTCTGCTATTTCTGCAAAGAGACTGCATATTCCGCTGTTCCATATGGAGGCTGGAAACAGATGTAAAGATGAGTGCCTTCCGGAGGAAACGAACCGTCGTATAGTAGATGTGATCTCAGATGTGAACATGTGTTATTCTGAGTTTGCACGTAAATATCTTGCTGATACGGGGCTTCCGAAGGAAAGAACCTATCAGACAGGTTCACCTATGGCAGAAGTACTTCGCATGAATCTTGCAAAGATTGAAGCATCTGATGTTCTAGATCGTCTTGGACTTGAGCCTAATAAGTATATTTTGCTTTCTGCTCACAGAGAAGAAAATATCGATACAGAAAAAAACTTTACATCTCTGTTTACAGCAATTAATGCGTTAGCAGAAAAATATGACATGCCAATTCTGTATTCTTGTCATCCAAGATCAAAAAATCGACTTGAAAAGTCTGGATTTAAACTTGATCCTAGGGTTCGCGTTAACGAGCCACTTGGATTTAATGATTATAACAAGTTACAGATGAACGCTTTAGCAATCGTATCAGATTCTGGTACACTTCCAGAAGAATCATCATTCTATCTTTCAATTGGTCATCCTATTGCAGCTGTATGTATCCGTACATCTACAGAGAGACCAGAAGCTCTTGAAGCTGGTGACTTTATTCTTGCTGGTATTACCACAAACGAACTTTTGAATGCAACATCTATGGCAATTGATATGAAACAGAAGGGTATTCTGGGTAAACCTTGCCCTGACTATGTGGATGAAACTGTATCTATGAAGGTTGTACGAATTATCCAGGGATATGTAAATGTTGTTAATAAGATGGTTTGGCGAAAGGATAGCAAATAATAGATTACTACTGCGGAGGAAACCATAATGAACATATTAGTTACAGGTGCAAAGGGAATGGTAGGAACTGCGCTTTGCAATAACCTGAAAAACATACGTGATGGGAAAAATAGAACAAGAAATATCGAGATCGGTGAGATATATGAATATGATCTTGATAGCACACCTGAGGAACTTGACGAGTACTGTGCAAAAGCAGACTTTGTCTTCAACCTTGCTGGTGTAAATAGGCCGGAAAATCCAGAAGATTTCATGAAAGGAAATTTTGGATTTGCGTCTACTCTTCTTGATACCTTAAAGAAACATAATAATAAAGCTGGCATTATGCTGAGTTCTTCTGTGCAAGCAACATTGGCTGGTCGTTTCGGTAATTCTGAATATGGCAGATCAAAGAAAGCAGGAGAAGAACTGTTCTTCCAGTATGGAGAGGAGACAGGAGCAACTGTATTTGTATATAGATTTGTAAACCTTATGGGTCATAGCAGACCTAAGTACAATTCAGCTATTTCTACATTCTGCTGGGCGATCGCTAATGATGAAGAGTTTACTGTGAATGATCCTTCTGTTGAGTTGGAAGTTCTGTATATCGATGATCTGGTAGAGGGAATGTTTGATCTACTTGAAGGGAAAGAGCAGCACTGCGAGTTTGATGGTGTCGAAACTGTATTAGCAGCTAATGGACGTTATTGCTGCGTGCCGGTTACTCATAAGGCAACTCTTGGTGAAATAGTTGATCTTCTGCAGGAGTTCAAGCAGCAACCAATGAATCTGATGATGCCTAAGTGTCCAGAAGGTTCATTTGCGAAAAAGCTTTTCAGTCTCTATCTTTCTTACCTTCCTGTAGACAAATTCAAATATGCAATGAAGATGAACGTAGATCAGAGAGGATCATTCACCGAGCTGATGCATACAGTTGATTGTGGTCAGGTTTCCATTAATATTTCTAAACCGGGTATCACAAAAGGCCAACATTGGCACAACAGCAAGTGGGAACAGTTCATTGTTGTACACGGACATGGTCTTATACAGGAGCGTAATATTAATACAGGTGAGACTGTGGAATTTGAAGTATCTGGCGATAAAATTGAAGCCATCTATATGATTCCTGGGTGGACTCATAACATCATTAATCTTTCTGATACAGATGATCTTGTTACAGTTATGACTTGCAATGAGATTTTTGATCCAAGTCACCCAGACACGTTTTTTGAGCCAGTATAAAAGATTAGTAGCCCATAATAGCGTAAAAATAGGGGTCTATGATATTCAGTGTTATCCTCCATTTGAGTAACAACACTAAATATCATAGACCCATTGACGGTAATGTCATGGCGATGTTGTTTGCAGTTGAGTAAAGAAATAAGATGTTTCTTTTTTGTAGATGATGAAATCTTGTCTTTAGTTAGGTGTTTGTAAAAATTATGTGAGTGTATATGATGGATGTTTTTTATTTAACTATATTCGTTTTTTTAAAAGTTTCATATTGTTATAAAAAATAACTTTAGCACTAACTATCTATCCAATCTTTTATCTTTATGTTATGTCCTGTATTTTCAAAAAAATATGGAAATATACAATATTACTGTTTACACATGTTATTAAATTTTTTAGTGTGAAAAAGAGATTTTAAATCATATTAAAATGGAGTTCTCCTTTTAAAACTAATTTCATCTGGGATTTAATACTTGTAATAAACATACATTATAAGTTAAACTTGATTTATCGATTTCTTTTAGGAGTGTATTATGGGTAAATATTTTGGTACAGATGGGGTACGCGGTGAAGCAAATGTGGAACTAACCCCTGAATTAGCATTTAAATTGGGACGTTGTGGTGGCTATGTTTTAAGTCAGCATGAAACGGGGCGTCCAAAAGTTTTAGTAGGTCGCGATACACGTATTTCAGGCGAATTATTAGAATATGCCTTAATTGCTGGTCTACTTTCAGTAGGTATTGAGGTATATCGTCTAGGGGTCATTTCTACTCCAGGTGTGGCTTATTTAACACGTACACAAAAAGCAAGTGCAGGGGTGATGATTTCAGCTTCACACAATCCAGCACAAGATAATGGAATTAAATTCTTCGGTAGTGATGGGTTTAAACTGGTTGACGATCAAGAACTAGAGATTGAAGCTTTGTTAGATTCCGAAGTGGACGAATTACCACGACCTTCAGCACAAGGTTTAGGAACTGTTAATGAAATGCCAGATGGTTTGATTAAGTATGCTGAATTTTTAGCTGAAACGATTCCTGGCGATTTATCTGATATGAAAATCTGCTTAGATGCAGCACATGGCGCGACTACTCCAGTTGTGAACCGCTTATTTAAACAATTAAATGCAGATTTTTATACAATTGGGGCGAATCCAGATGGTTTAAATATTAATGACGGTGTTGGCTCGACTCATCCAGAAGCTTTAAGTGAATTCGTCCGTGTGAAAGGGGCAGATGTTGGTTTGGCCTTTGATGGGGATGGTGACCGTATCATTGCTGTAGATGAGCTAGGTAATATTGTGGATGGCGATAAGATCATGTATATCTGTGCAAAATATCTAGCGGCTAATCATCGTTTGAAGAAAGATACCATTGTTACAACTGTGATGAGTAATCTAGGTTTCCATCGTGCAGTTGAAGAAATTGGTTTGAAGGATGTTGTAACTAAAGTGGGCGACCGTTATGTAGTGGAAGAAATGCGTAAGAACGGTTATAACTTTGGTGGCGAACAATCAGGACATATGATTTTCTTAGATTACAATACAACAGGTGACGGAATTCTTTCCGGGTTACAATTATTGAACATCATCAAGGAAACAGGTAAAACATTATCTGAGTTAGCTAGTGAAGTCACGATTTATCCGCAAAAGTTGGTTAATGTTCGTGTGAAGGATAAAAATCATGTCATGGATCATCCAGTGATTCGCGAAACTATTGAAAAATCAGAAGCTGCATTAGGTGAAATAGGCCGTATATTGGTTCGCCCATCCGGTACCGAACCATTATTGCGCATCATGGCCGAAGCACCAACCGACGAATTGGTGAATTACCATGTAGATACTATTGCGCAAGTCGTTAAAGAACAAATCGGCTTAGAAGACTAACGGAGCTCATTGCCACAAGAATCACCATTTTGGCAATTTAGCTTATATAGATGATTCTCCCCACAAGTTTGGGTCAGTTGTGATTCTAGCTTGTGGGGAGTTTTAAGAGAGAAGATTGAAAATATTTTTTTATTTGTTTTAATGAGAGAGTCAAGTTCATGGATACGATTCACTATCTAATATGGTCAGAGGAAGCACAAGAAAAATGTAAAATTGGCTCTATCTGTACCGAAAAATATCAACACTATTTCAAAAAAGAAGCCTGAATGCTTCTCAATTTGAAGAAATGATAGCATATCAAGCTATTTGACGTACCTCCATCATCCTATCCAATGCTTACTATTAAAATTTGTAACGTAGTCTTTACAAGAATACTGTTCTTTACCACTGTTACTGTCGTAAAGAAACTCATTTAGAGCATCACATTTAGGACAGCGGATGTGAGAAGGAGTTTGTTTATCATTTCTATGCTGAACAGGCTTAAGTTCTTTGCCATGTACAGCTTTATATTCAGCTAGAAGAATACGATAGTTTTTTCCTTTTAATTTTCTTCGATGATGGGTAATTCGTCCACTAGAAATTTTTGATAATTAAGCGCTGTTGGTCGTTCTAATGATAGTACTTTAGATTGAAGCAGAATTAAAAGATTAGAATGAAAAATAGTTTTTATTTTAGTATTGATTGTTTAGCTTAAATGGTGTATTAATGCAGTTGAAATTTGAATCATCCTTTCTGGGAACGTTATTTATCCAACTTTTTTCTACAAGAAAACGAGAAGGTTTAAATACTTTTTTTGTTTTTTGTTGAAATATCACTACTTTTAAGTGGAATTTAGATTAAATTTTTGAATTAACTGATTTTTGTGGAGGGTATATATATGAAATTACTTTGTTTACAGGTAGAAAAGCTTTATGGTCATTATAATTATGATAATATTGTGTTTAACTCAGATGTAACTTTTTTATATGGTTTAAATGGATGTGGTAAAACAACTATATTAAATATTACAGAGGCAATTATCACAGGAAAGATTTATAAGTTATTTGATTATACTTTTAAAAAAATAGTGTTGAAGTATGCACCGAAAAATAATGTAAACGATATTCAAGAAATAGTTATAGTCAGAGAAGACAATCAGCTTCTAATTACATTTGAAAGACAAGAAAATACGATTGAAATAGATGCAGGAATTATTAAAGAGAGCAGAGGAAGAGATGGAGACTTTGAAAAAGCAAGATACTATTTTAATAGATATTCATTTTTAATGGAGATAAAAAGGACTTTTAATTATGTCTATCTTCCATTGAATCGTTCTTCCGTAGTTTATGAGGTTGATAATGATGATAGCATGTATTTATATCGTAAAAATAGAGCTTTTTATGCTGATGATTTATTTGATGAGCCTGCTAATAAAGATATAGCCATGATACAAATTGAAAGATTAATAGAAGAAAGTTGTAGACGAATTAATTTTAAAATTTCAAATATCAATGATAGATTTAGAAATAATATACTGCAATCTTTATTAGATGTAAATGAACAATATACAGATTCGAATACTCTTCTCAATGAAATAATAAGTCAGCAAGCAAATGTTAATAGTATTAAACAAACCAAAACGGCTTATATAAAGATATTAAAAGAGTTGTCGTTAATAAATAATGACGAGGAAATTCGTTTTGCAAAATTTTTTGATGAAATATGTGAGGATATCAGCAAGAATAAAGATAAGATTTCGTTTACAACATTATTAAAGATGAACGAAGTTATTAAGATAAAAAAAATTGTTTCGCTTGCAGAAGAGACTGAAGAAAAAAAAGCAAGTATTAGAAAACCGATAGAAAATTTTATAGAAACTATGAATGATTTTATTAATACTGGTGAAGATGAAAAAGAAATTAAGATTGATTCAATGGGACGTGTGTATTTTACCACAAAGTATAATAAAAAACCAATTAGTATTCAATATTTATCTTCTGGAGAAAAACAATTGATAACTTTTTTTGCAAATTTAATTTTCAAAGTTAAAAGTAGAAAATCAGGGATTTTTGTTGTTGATGAGCCAGAACTGTCACTCCATCTTTCTTGGCAAAAAATATTTGTAGAAAAAACATTGGAAATTAATAGGAATATTCAGCTAATATTTGCAACTCATGCACCAGAAATTATAGGTAAAAATAGAGACAAAATGTTTAAACTTGAGAAAAAATATGTTGATTAGGGGAGAGAATATGGGAAGTACAGATGACTTAAGATATTCATCTGAAGCAGTAGAAACAGAATATTTATTTTTTTGTGATTTAAATGATATAAATATATTTGTTGAAGATGAAGGTAAAGAATTTGAATATGAAACCATTTTTAAGAGATTGCTGGGAGAAAAATATAAGATAACAAAAATTTTGGGTGTTGGAGGCAAAGTAGAGTTAATAAAATCCTTTCGAGAATTTGGAACAAACAATCTAGATAATCCTAAAATCAAAAATGTTTATATTGCTGATGGAGATTTTGATAGGTACATTAATGAAGAAAGTTTGATTGATAGTCCCAATTTTATTTACTTAGAGACATATAACATAGAAAACTATTTTATCGATAAAAAAGCAAGCGAAAAGTATGCCAAAGGACAATTAAAGTGTTCAGATAATGATGTTGAGATAAAAGTTGATTTTGATAACTGGAAGAAAAAAATTGTAGAGCAGGCGAGTAGATTATTTTTTTATTATTGTTATATAAAAAAAGAATACCCAAAAGAACAAAGTGTTTCCCGTTCACCGTATCTTTTTATAAACGATAAAGATGGTTTTGAAAGAGATGGGGCTTTTGAAACATATCAGAATTTTGTATTTACATTGAACAATAATGCAGAAGATGAAGTTCAAAAAATTAGAGAGCATTTTTATGGAAAATGTGATGATGTGTTTAATTTGATATGTGGAAAGTTTTTATTGGAAAGTTTATATTGCCATATCAGGTCGGTTACAAAGGGAAAGTTTAGAAAATATGATTTCAGGTGGCATTTGATATGTAATTTTGATGTTAAAAAATTAGGATACATTAAAAATAGAATTTTGACAATTATGAGCACTTAAAAATTGATTGACAATTATGAGTGCTTAATAGGTTGTATAAATAATACACAGCCGAGAGGTTTTCATTGCGAAAATCCCACAGCTTTTTCTAGTGTAACGTAAGCGTTGGATAACATAGCGGTATTTCCTTCTCCTTTAATTTTAGGTAGTATAAAGCTATCAAAATTGAAGGAGGTTTTTTCATGTCTCAGTCACAAATTTTTCCAGTAAGGCTTACTGACAACGAGAAAAATCGTAAGCGCCCAATAACGAGGTATATTGAAAATCTCCAAAGTCACTCGACGCTGGAGATTCTTTTTTTTATTTACAATTTGCTTGTACAGTTTCTGACCATGGCAAATAAGC
>NZ_JBQKFH010000029.1:0-32272 GCF_052119425.1 Enterococcus cecorum | reverse complement strand
GGTCGACTTAATTATAGAGGAAACAGATGTCTTTTTCTATTATTATGAGTATAAAAAAAGATATTTAGTGTTATCCTCCGTTTGAGTAACAACACTAAATATCTTAGACCCCCTATTTTCATATGTCTAGCAAGTCTATGAATAAATGCTTCTAGTTTATTAAGAGATAAATCGTTGAACGGGGGAAAGAAGATGTTACCCAAAGTTAGTATTATTATTCCAATATATAATACGCAAGAATATGTAGTTGATTGTGTAGCAAGTGCGGTGAATCAAACCTATCAAAATATTGAAATTATTTTAGTGAATGATGGGACGCCTGATAATTCAATGTTATTGATTGAGCAGTATTTTAATGATGAAAGGATTTTAATCATCAATCAAGAGAACCAAGGTTTATCTGCTGCGCGCAATACCGGTATTCAATATGCAACGGGAGAATATTTCTTTTTCTTGGATTCAGACGATGCGATTGTTGATGAAACGATTGAATGTTTAGTTTCCAATATAACTACGAATGAACCAATGATTGTGATGGGCAATCATCTATGTGCAGCTAGTATCGAGCAAGCTGACTTCGATGCTTATCCTCAAGAAAAGCAAGGGAAAGAGATTACTAAAAAACAAATGTTTGATTGGATGCTTACTAAAGTAGACTATCGAAATAAGGTTAATAGTTGTACCGTTTGGGGAAAATTATATCATCATTCCATCGTTGACAACCATCTATTTCCAATTGGTCGATTACATGAAGATGAATTTGTAAATTATCTTTACCTTGATGAAGCAGAAAAAATAGTATTTGTTGATGCTCCTTTTTATTTCTACCGAGATAATTCAAAAGGTATTATGGCTAATCGTAAAATCAAGAATATTACGGATATTTTCGATGCGTATTTTGAAAAATATCAGTATTTTTTACATCGTGAGTATAAAAGCTATATCCCACAAATACTCGTAGCTTTAAGTGAATTATTAGATGTAATTGTTAGTAGTATACAATTTGAGCAGCTATCTTTAGAACAACAAATTTATTATTATACCATCTACAAAACCATTACGGAGGATGTATCATGAAAATTTCAATCATAGTGCCGATAATGTCACCTGTTAATCCATTTGATGAAAAATTGTTTACACAAACAATAAAAGAGTGTAGCGCACAAAATTATCAAGATATTGAAATTCTTGTCGTAACCAATCTGGCTAATTTGCCAAAGGATAGGATATCAAATAGGGAAATAAAATATATTGATTATCAGGAAAGCGATTTTGGAAAATTAATGGCTCAAGCGGTAAGTGCTAGTCAAGGAGACTATCTATTTTTTAAATCATTATCCGCTCGAATAGGTGAAGATTTGATAGAAGAGATGGTTGAAGCAACGGAAAATGCCCACTATCCTTTAATTAAAGTGCAAGTTGCTCATATGGAATCAAATCTCAATCTTCAAGAAAAATATGTCTTAAGTATACCAGAGGTTTTTGATTACTTAGAAATGCGCAGTATATTTCGTGACTCCCTAAATCAATTATGGACAGGTTTATACCATAGAAGTCTTTTTCAAAAAGTTCCTTATCCTCAACAAGTATTATCTGGCTATGAAGAAGTTGCCTTTAAAATGCTTGAAGCGGCTCAGCAAGTTGTTTTTCTTCAAAAGTCTAGTTATCAAGCACAAGAAGAAGTATTAAATAAGAATCTCTTTTTATTAATTGAGTCCATTCAAGCTTTCGAAAAAAGAAAAGTTGATTATCAAAAAGCTGGCTTACCATACGCCATTATGGATTACCGCATATTTTATTTGATTAATGAATTAATCAAGCATCCGTCCTTTGAACAACTTGATTGTACGAAACAGAGTTATTATCGAGGCAAATATGTGGGACTAGTATTAAAACTATAAGAGGAGGAAATAAGGATGCAGCCTTTATTATCGATTATTATACCGATCTATAATGTCGAAAAATATTTGAGACAGTGTTTAGATTCAATTACAATACAACTTAATTCACAAGTAGAAGTGGTCTTAATTGATGATGGTTCAACGGATCAGTCACGACAAATTGCTAAAGAGTATGCAACAAAATATCCTGAGAATCTTAAACTTTTTGCTCAAGAAAACCAAGGAGTAGCTGTGGCGCGTAATTTTGGGCTAAAACAAGCGCGGGGCAAATATATTTGGTTTATTGATAGTGATGATTTTATTGAAAAAGCTGCTTTAGCTGATTTAATGCCATATATCGAGCAGGCAACTGAAGAAATCATTCATTTTAAGTTGGCTTATGTATTAAACGAAGGAAAAGCGATTCCTCAAAATTATGACTTGTCGAACTTTATTCCTAGAGGGCCTTTATATAAAGCTTATTTAATTATGGAAGATTTTAATATTACTTCGAAGCTTTATCTTAGAGATTTTCTTTTAAATCTGGACTTACCGTTTCCAGAGGGTGTTTATTATGAAGATTTAATTGCAGTGTATTATGTGTTAAAAGCCAAGAGTTTTTATGAGATTCCTAAGGTTTATTATTACTATCGTCAAAGAAAGGGATCTATTATTCATCAGATAAATAATCCCAAACAATTAGATGTTATCCCGGTGATTCGTCAGTTACGGCAACTTGCTCAAAAGGATGAAAAACTAGCGATTGAAATGGAAATTATTGAAGCACGTTTTTATTATTCCTTAAAGTATGTAAAAAATATATGTGCAGGAACAACCAATGCCCAGATTTTACGACTTGAAATGATTAAGAGCTATCCTCAAGAAGTATTTCAAACTGCTGCATTACTGAAAAATCCAGCTCTTGCGGCAATGGTTTAGCATTTAGAATACTTCTAAAATTTTTTTCAAAAAAGACTTAAATAATTAGGGAAGCTACCGATTAATAATAATGTGAGAGTTAGTAAGGCAATTGTTAAAAAGTTAAAAAAAGTTATAAATAAGAACTTAAACAATTAACAAGATAACCGATAATACTCTTTGTAAAGAAACAAATTTTAGGAGGAATTCAAAATGAGAATTAACACAAATGTTGCTGCTATGAATACTTATGGTCGCTTAACTTCAGCGAATGCATCAAAAGCTAGTTCATTAGCAAAATTATCTTCTGGTTTACGCATTAATAAAGCTGGAGACGATGCTGCTGGTTTAGCTATCTCTGAAAAAATGAAAGGCCAAATCGGCGGGATGAACCAAGCAAAACGCAATGCCCAAGATGGTGTTTCATTAATCCAAACTGCTGAAGGTGCTTTAAACGAAACGCACAGCATGTTAGGTCGTATGCGTGACCTTGCTGTTCAAACACACAACGGTACTTTAACTAAAGATGATAAAGATCAAATTACTAAAGAATTTGATCAATTAAAAGCAGAAATCACTCGTGTTGCTAAAGATACAGAATTCAACACATTGACATTATTCAATGGTGATGACGCAGGAAAGAAAAAAGCTTTCACTTTCCAAATTGGTGCTAATGACAATCAAACAATCACTGTTTCTGTTGGTGGTATGAACGCTAAAGCCTTGAAATTGGATACTTTAACTGCTGGTGGAGCAAATGCAATGTCAATCATTGATAAAGCAATCAGTACTGTATCAACACAACGTTCAGAATTAGGTTCAGTTCAAAACCGTCTAGAACACACAATCAATAACTTAACATCATCTTCAGAAAACTTATCAGACGCTAACTCACGTATCCGTGACGTAGATATGGCTGAAGAAATGATGAGCTTCACTAAATCTAACATCCTATCTCAAGCTGCTACTACAATGTTGGCTCAAGCAAACTCAATGCCAAACAGCGTATTAAGCTTATTACAAGGTTAATTTCTAACTTAGACTTAAAATTTATAAAAAATAGCCGATTCTATTTAATGAATCGGCTATTTTTATTGGTCGTATTTTGGGGAAAGATTTGGAAGGGGAAGTATAATGATTACCGGAATTGAAATAAATCAGCCAACAAGAATAAATCGAATTGCCACAGGTGAGTGTTT
This sequence comes from Enterococcus cecorum, assembly GCF_052119425.1. Classification (GTDB taxonomy): domain Bacteria; phylum Bacillota; class Bacilli; order Lactobacillales; family Enterococcaceae; genus Enterococcus_E; species Enterococcus_E cecorum_C. Next base: position 28,275 of record NZ_JBQKFH010000029.1, on the reverse strand, counting down.
ATTAAGTATTTCGCTATTAGTCTCTAATCAGAGAAAGACGATTCGTAAATGTATGGAATCGATTCGACCACTGTTAGAGCAAGTGCCGAGTGAATTGATTATTGTCGATACAGTAGGAGAGGAAAAGAGCGATGGTTCTTTAGCGATTGCTAGAGAGTACGCTGATAAAATTGTGCATTTTACTTGGTGTGATGATTTTGCAGCAGCTCGTAATGCTGGCTTAAAAGAGTGTAGTGGTCAATGGTTTATGTATATGGATGATGATGAATATTTTGATGATGTCACGCCGCTCATTGATTTTTTTAGTCAGCCTGAACTTTTCTTATACTACCAAACAATTGAAATTGGTGGTCGCGATTATGATTCTTATAATGGGAATAGTTATAACTATCGTCAATCCATTCGGCTATTTAGAAGAGATGAGGATAGCTATTTTGAAGGCAAGGTGCATGAACATTTTGTACCAAGTCGAGTCCCATTATATACTTCAGCCGCTTTTGTCCATCATTTTGGGTATGTTCATGTTTATGATAAAACGCAACGTAATGAAGTGATTATCGATGAGCAACTAACAGCTAGAAAAGATGATTTTGTCGCCTGGCTACAGTTGATTTTAGGAACACCAGCGAATCAAGTGTTGAAAAAAATAGCATTAGCAGAGCAGGCTTTAACGTTTGCTAAAAAAGATAGTTATGAAGGTTTGGAATTCTTTCAACAAAAAGCTTTAATTGAAATTATTGCTTACTTAACTCAGTTTTATCAAGGTGTTGGCCAACTTTCAAAGGCTCAAGCGTTATTAGAGAATTATCAATATCTTGCTAATGGTAATCAATTTGTGCAAGGCTTATTTGCTTATTTACAGTTATCTAATGATTTGATTGAAGGAAATACCCTTCAAGCAGTTGCTGATTTTACTAAATTACAACAAATGGTTGCTTATTTTGAAGAAAATCAGCAAGCATTTAATGAGCTGTATACTCCGATGCATCGAGATAAGGTCAGTGTATCAACCTTAAAAACAGCTTTACACCAATTAAGTCGCCAAATTGAAAATACCCAAGATGTTGAATTACAATTGAAACTGTTTAAACAACTTAATTGGCAGTTAATCAGTTTAGATACTGTAGATTTAGTCTCACGTTTTATGAAAGCGAGTTTGTTTGTTCAAAATACACAAACCTTAAAAACAATCTATCAACATTGTAAAGCTATTCAGGAGGAGCAACTATTTATCCGGAGCTGTCAAGCGTTGATGTTTACTTTAAAATCAGAGCAAAAAGGGACATTCAGACAAATGTTAGCCACATATGCAGCAGAAAATACCTACTTTGCTTATCAAAAAGCGTTGGTACACCAAGACGAAGCCTTACTAACCTCGATTTTTGAGGAATTGAAATTCTATGAAGTGGGTGTGGAAGAACTACTCATTGAGCTGATTCAGCGAAACATTGATGTTTTAGCGTTATTTAAGACAGCTAGTTTAGACGAAATTCAGACATTTTGTCATTTTGTGGATCAGTTTTTTGCTGGCGATTTTGAAAGTGAAGCTAAATTTATTGAAAAAATAGCCGATAATTTGAGTGATAGTGCATTAGGCTTGTATATCTGTTATCAGCTATATAAACAAATGATATTAAAACCAAGTATGCCGACAGTTGAGCTAATCAATTACTTGGATAATTATCTTTCATTAGGTCAAGCATTAGTTTTTGAAATTTATAATGAAAATATTTACACTAATGAAGTGATGCTATTGCCAACTGAATATCATTGGTTAGCCTTACTTGCTCAAGCTTTGCAAGTGAAAGAACAAGGAAATCTAGCTGAATATCTCCATTTATTAAAACAAGGGCTAGAAATCTATCCAGTAGCGAAAGATTTTATTACCAAATTGATGACCTTAGCCCAAAGAGAGTTACGAAAACAACAAAGTATAGAAGACGAGCTAGCAAGACTAGCAAATCAGGTAAAAGCAGATATTTTAAAATTAATCAGTGAGGAGAATTATGCTGAGGCACGAGCGATTTATCAAGAATTGCAACAGATTGTACCAAATGATGAAAGCTTAAAAGCAATAGAACAGTTATTAAAATAAAGTAGAGGAGAGAGGATTATGGCAAGTATTACAAGTAGTTCAGGAGTAAGCAGTACTTTAGGATCGTATAGTGGAATTGGTTCTGACCAAATCGATAAATTAATTGAAGCAGAATCAGTGCCAAAACTACGAGCACAAGCGAAAGTTTCCACTATTGAAGCGCAGAAATCAGCTTATAGTGATGTGCGTAGTCGCTTAAGCAATTTATTGAATAAGCTGAAAGATTTGACCAATCCAGATACCTACACGACTAAAAAAGTGTCTTCATCGGATGAAACGATTGCGACGATTTCAGGTGATAGCCAATCTATTGCTGGGACTTACGATGTTAAGATCAGTCGTTTAGCTACTACTACTCGTTTGGTTGGAAGTCAAGTCAATACGGATTCTAAACAAGCATTAAATCAAAGTGGTACCTTAACCATTAACTCTAGTAAGCTAGATAGCTCTGGTCATGCGAAAATCTTTGATTTCTCCATTACTGCCGAAGATAGCTTAGCAACGATTGCGACGAAAATTAATAAACAGTCGACTGAATCAGGCGTTTCAGCCGTAGTGATGGATGGTCGTTTAGTTTTAAGTAATACCGAAACTGGTGCGAAAAATCTAAGTGTAGTAGATAATGCAATAGCTGATCAATTAGGCCTAAGTAGCACCAAGGCGCAAACACAAGCTGGTCAAGACGCACAATTTTCAATTAATGGTATTGATATGACTAGCAGCAGTAATACAGTAAGTGATAAAATTGATGGTGTATCTATTACCTTAAAACAAGTAACGACTGGCGATAATAGTGTTCGATTAGGTCTAGAAAATGATAATGATAAAATAGTGACAGCGGTTAAAGATTTTGTTGCGCAATATAACAGCACCTATTCATTCATTGATGACTCAATTGATGTAGGGACACCGACAACATCAACAGATACGACTAGTACCAATAAACAAGGAGCCTTAGTTGGTGATTCATTGATGATGCGCCTGCAAAGCCAGCTTAGAAGTCTCGGCACAGCCAATCCTGCTGATAGTACACTAAAAATTAATCAAATTGGAATTTCTATTGATAAATCAGGTACGATGAGCTTAGATGAAACCAAGCTGAAAAAAGCTTTAACTGATAATCCAAACGCTGTACAAGAATTCTTTAACGGTAAAGAAGCGGATACGACAACTGGTACACCAGAAACGAAAGGGTACGCGGATAAGCTGCAAGATTTATTAAATAATTATTTAGAAGACAGTGTTGGTGCAAATGGGCAAACAAATCGTGGTTTATTAAAGAGCAGAACAGATAGCTTTGAATCCTTAATCAAGGATTTAAATAAACAAATTAGTCGTTTTGATGAGCAATTGACTGCCAAACGGACGTATTATGTCAATATGTTTACTAAATTAGATACAGCGATGATGCAAGCAGAAGAACAAATGAATTATTTCTTAAGCCAAGCAGGTGTTTCAACTAGCAACAAATAATCAAAAAGGGGGTTAGTGAGTGGAGAGCGAGTTACAAAAGTTATTAGAGCAATTAAATCAGTTGAATCAACAAGAGAATCTTGAGCAAAAATTAGCTTTATTTGAACAGGTTAATGAGCGCTTCACTTCCATCGCTGCTCAAAAAACGGCTAAACTCGATCAAGCGTTGATGCTGAAAATCATTGAGGCTTATCAACAATTTATTCAAACCGCTCAAGAAAACAAAACAAGCTTATCTAAAGAGATTGCTCGTTTAAATCAAGAGAATCAAGCTTTAAAAAAATATGTACCGTTAGAGGAATTATCCGGTATAGAATTGTATTACTAATATGAGGAGAAAATTATGAGTTATCAAAAAATGCAAAGTAACTATCTAGCAAATGAAGTGATGCAAGCCTCACCAAAGCGCTTGATTGAATTATTGTTAGAAGGCTGCATTAAAAATTTAAAATTAGCGGTTATAGCAATTGATAAAGAGGATGTCAATTTAGCTCACAACAAGCTAGTTCGAGCGCAAGATATTATTTCTGAATTGCGTTATAGCATTAATGAAGAAGTCGGCGGCGAGGTTGCCCAACAATTTATCCAGCTATATGAGTATATCAATAATCAACTGGTACTAGCTAATCTTAAAAAGGACAAGGCAGTTGTTGAAAAAATTGAAGGTATGGTTGAAGAATTACTAACAACCTGGAAACAATTGGAAGTGTAATTAAACAAAAAGAGTAGAAAATTTCATTTTTTCTACTCTTCTTGTTTAAATTTTTTCAAATTTGCCGATAATAAAAGATGTAAGGATACGTTTGATATGTGAAGGAGTAACATGAGTTAAATACTAAGTAACCATTTTTTAGGACTCCGTGCATATTTTTGCAGGGAGTTTTTTTTATGGGGGGAATAGTATGTATACCAGTCTAACTCAAGAGATAAAGCTGTGTATTGAAAAACAATTGGAATTGAATAATCGAGAATTTATTCTCTTTCCATATGGAGAGATTGGAATGCAGGTGGAGGAAGTGCTTTATAAAGTATACGATATTCGGCCATTATGTATTTTGGAAAATAAGTTAAGTAAATACAACAAAAAAATAAAGCCTTTATCCGAATTAGAAAAATATAAAAATCAAAATGTTTATTTAATTTTATGCACTGCAAATTGGCATTTAAATAGGGTATTAAAATCTTCTGTTTTAGAGTATATACCTGAGAAAAATATCTATGAATTTGAAATTGCTAAAAGAAAGACAAAACAAGGAAAATATAGCTATGGTAGTTTATGTAATCACTGGCTTGTGGAGTCAGTAGGTTCTTTTTGTAGTTTTGCAGGGGGAGTTGATGTAGTTGAAAATCATGCAGTCTCTTATATCTCAACTCATCCATTTATTTACTACGATAAACCGAATAATGAATTACATGGTAATTATGAGGGATTTCAATCATTTCCGTGGTATTTTAGTGGAATTAAGCCTAAAGGGAAAGTACAGAAACTAAAAAGAATTAGAATTGGCAATGATGTATGGATTGGTGCAAATGCAATTATAACTAATGGCTCTAATATTGGTAATGGTGCAATTATAGCAGCCGGTTCAGTAGTCACAAAAGATGTACCAGATTATGCTATTGTTGGTGGAGTGCCTGCTAAAATAATTAGATATAGATATACAACAGAAGAAATAGCTGCTTTAAATCGAATAAGTTGGTGGGATTGGTCTGATGAAAAAATAAGGAATAATTATGATGATTTCTTCTTACCAATTGAATTGTTTATAAAAAAACATTCCAATAATCATTGAAAATATTTAGACTGTCTGCATTATATTTTATTGAGTTTTTTGAAAAAATGTATTGTACAAGATATCAAAACAATTTTTTAGTAAATGAAGTAATAGGTTTTCTTAGTATAAGTAATATTAAAAAAATGTGGCTATTATTACTCAATCTCAAAAGTTAGTAGAAGAATTACTAGATATATGGGAGCTAGTTGAAACTTAAAAAATAAGGGGAGTTACCGATAATAATAGTGTAAGGATACGCTTGATATGTGAAGGAGTCACAAAAGTAACTAAATAGTTATGAAAAATAAGAGACTCCACACATATTTTGTGTGGAGTTTTTTGATTGTGGAGGATAAAAATGTTGACAATGAATAATAAACATATTCCTATGTGGGGATTTGATTTTTGTATAGTGGACAATGATATTTGGTTTTTTCATGGTCTATTAAATGCATTGTTGAAATATGATATGAAAAAAGAAAAACTACAATATATTTGTTCTTTTCCTGAAGAGATTAATTACAGTAGAGGTTTGTATATTGGTATCACGTATTTTGAAGGTAATTTATTTTTAATTGCAGGGAAAGCTAAAAATCATGTTGTATACAATATTGGAGAAAAAAATTATGTATTGATTTCCAATGATACTACTATTGTATCGGATGATATTTTCGTTTATGAAAATTATCTTTATATGAAACCTGTTAAGGCAAAGGATCCTATATTAAGATTAAACATGCAAACAAAAAAAATAGATAAAAAAATAGATTTGAATGCTTTCTCTGTTAAAAAGTATACTGATGAATTTTTAAATGATTGGTGTTTTATTACTAAAAATAAAGTTGGCCTGCTTGTTTTAGGAAGAAATGAACTTATTATTTTTAATTTAGAAACAGCTGAAATATATATTCATGATTTAGGATATAGAGATCAGCATAGATTTACAACCTTACAAAAATTAGGTAATAAATTAGTTCTTTGTGAGTATGGCAAAGAAAAATTAATATGTATAGATATAGAAAATAATAATGAGGTTGAAATATGTGATATTGCTACTGGAAATGTAAGATTAGTAGGTGGCAATGATATAGATACTATTTTTATTGATAGAGCTAGAACTAAAAATTTATTTTTATATAATTACGAAAGACAAACTTTAAAGGAAGTTTCTTTTCCTGATGTAGAAGTTCATTTTCTTAATGATATTTACGAATACGGTTATGGCATATTAAAAAAATTTGATAATAATTATTACTATTTCAATAGATATCTAAATAGTTTTATTATTATGGACGAGTGTTTCTCTATAGTAAAACATTATGAAAATTTTTATCTTGATGAGAATGAAGAAAAAATTATAAAAGAAAAGTTATTAAATCAAGTTTATCCTATTATGCAGGAATTACACATGATGAATGTGAATAATCTTATTAAATCATCTAGTACAAAAGATTTTAATTATGTTCATTATTATAATATAGTTGGTAGAGATATCTATAAATATATAATAGAGTAGTTTTATGGAGGAAATTATGGAAAAAGTTATTCTATTTGGTGCGGGTGGATTCGGTCGAAAAGCTTTAGAGAAAATTGGTAAAGAAAATATTTATTGTTTTGCGGATAATATTACAGCATTTAATGAAGAAATTGAAGGAATAGAGATTGTTAACTTTGATAAATATAAAGAATTGTCGAATCAGTATTTAACAATTTTGTCAATTTCAAAAGTAAATGAATTCTCACTTATAAGTCAACTGTACAACCATCAAATTTATGATTTTTTATTGTTTGATGAAATCGATGAATGGTTAGCTAATCCACAAAAGATAGTAGACGAAAGAGAAGACTATCGCACAAAGCATTTATTATATTATGCACAATTAATTAATGTTACAAAAAATAAAATTGATTTACAAAAAAAATTTTTGGAAAATCATCTTTCGATTACAGAACTTAAATCAAGTACAGGATATTTAAGAAAGGTTCAAAGTGACTTAGTAAATTTTGCGAATCAGTTTTTTAAGAACTTTTCTTTTTTAAATATTAGTCCTTTTTTAGTTGGAGGAAATTTATTGGGGTGGGTAAGACATCAAGATTTTATTCCTTGGGATGATGATTTAGATTTTGGCTTAATTAGAAAGGAATATGCTCATCTGATTCAATACTTTAAAAATATAGGGCGTTGTTTTGAATATCAAAATGAGCAATTTCATGAAAAGGCTGGATTTGAATGGAAAAAAGAATTACTCAATGAATATCCTGATGAATATTTATTGCTAATTTATCCGGAACATATTCAGATTATGAAAGGAACTAATTTAATTAATGCTTTAAAAATTGATTTCTTTTGCTTTGATTTTTTTGTAGACGATTATGAATTTAATAGTTATATTGATTTATTAAAGGAAACAGAAAAATTATTTAATAATGTAAATAATGCAAAAGAAAAAATGACAATTATACAGCAAAGTTTAAAAAAACTAGACTCTGTAATTGTAGAAAAATCTTCTAATTTATATTTCTCTATGGATAATTGTGCAGCTTATACTAGAAAGAATCTAAAATGGATTCCTTATGATTATATTTATCCGTTAAAAACTATTAGTTACAATGGAAAAGCTTTTCTTATTCCTAATAAGGCTACTGATTATATTAAAATGGTATACGCAGACTACAATCAATTACCTGATGAATACGGTATTCCAACTCATTATTATCGATCAGAATATTTTCAAAAACATGATGTAACTGTAGAGTTTTATTTGATTGATGCTTTCGAAATAGCACATTTTGAACCAATCTACCATATTTTAAGAGAAAATGGTATTTATGCTATTTTTATTTTAGAAGATATAGACACCAATACGGTAGGAAAATGGTTTGATTACCATACAGCTAAGCAAATATTGGAAGAAAAAGAATTAGAATATAAAGAATTCTGTAATCCAAATGCTACATTTGCATTTACTACACAAGATAGCTATGTTCTCAGAAAATATATATCCTCTAAGAAAATAAATTTATCATATGGTGTTGCATTGAACAAAAATGCTTTTCCAACATCTAAACGAACTATGGATGGTTTCGATTATAAATTTGTACAAGGAAAATTTCACAAAGAAAAGTGTAGATCAAAAAAATTTATTGAGGAAGATAAAATTTTTATCGTAGGTTATCCAAAGCACTATCTTAACAAACCAAGATTTGACAAACAAAAATTAAGGAAAAAATATGGTATTCCACAAGATGCCACGATCATTTCGTATTTACCTACTTGGGATGAGGATACATCTATTCAAAAATTTAAAGAAAGCTTTTCTACGTTAAAAGATAAGTATTTTATTATTACTAAACCACATCATTGTACTTTTAGATTAGAATCTAAGCAAGATGATTTAGCTATTTTACAAGAAAATTCAACGATAGTTTTAGATGGTAATGCCTCATTGGAAGAAGCTGTAAATATTTCAGATATTAATATATGTGATGCAAAATCAGGATCGGCGATGGAATCAATTTTATTAGCAGCGGATACACCAACTATCTTTTTATATCCACATGATGATGTAAGTGAGCGTTTCGAAGAGATAATTAATGAGATAGCCATCGATGTAGTGACAGATAATCAAAGTTTAACTAATGTAATAAAGGATGCAATCATTGAAAATAAAAAGAATAAGCTAGAAGATATTGATTATTACTTTGATACGAAATTTACTAAAAATGACTTTATAAGATTATTTAATTCTCTAGTATTGGAAGTGAGAAAAAAATAATGGAAAAAAATTTAGTTATAGGTTATACAACTGGGGTTTTTGATTTATTTCATATAGGACATTTAAACTTATTAAAAAATGCTAAAGCAATGTGTGATAAATTAGTTGTAGGTGTGACTGTTGATGAATTAGTTTTGTATAAAGGTAAGAGAGCTGTTATTCCTTTTGAAGAGAGAATTGAAATTGTTAGAAGTATCAGATATGTTGATGCAGTTTTACCCCAATATGATATGGATAAATTAAGTGTATGCCAAAAAATAGGAGCTTCTATACTATTTGTAGGTGATGATTGGTATGGTAGCCCTAAATGGAAAAAATATGAAGAAGAATTCTTTAAAAATAATATAAAAATTATGTATTTTCCATACACCAAAGGTACTTCATCAACTTTGATTAATGAAACTCTATTAAAATTGCGAGGAGATAGTATATGAAAAAAAGAGTTATCGATAAAAATTTTTGTATGAGTTCATATCTAACTTTTAGATATATAGAAAATGAAAATATAGATTTTTATGAAAATGTATTTCATTCAGTAGATATTCCTTTTCCAGACGATAAGAAAATTATTGTGAATAATGCATTAGAGATTGCTGACGCATATAAAAAGGCTTTTGAATCAGTGAAGGATAGAAAATTAGGATTATTGTTGTCTGGAGGAATGGATTCAGCTTGTCTTGCAGCATTTTTACCAGCGGGAACTGATGCGTATACTTTTCGTTTTTTAGATAATGGCTTTACTAACCATGATATCACGAGAGCAGAAAAGTATGCTGAAAAATATCATCTTAATTTACATTATGTAGATATTAACTGGGATATTGTTGAAAAGAATTTACCCAAATTATTGCTTAAAAAGGGTGCACCTGTCCATTCAATTGAACCACAAATTATGGAGGCGGCATTACAAGCCAAAAAAGATGGTGTTGAAATGATGGTAGCTGCGGATGGTAGTGATTTAGTATTTGGTGGAATGGATAAAATGTTATCTAAAGATTGGAAGTATGATGAATGGAAGGAGTTTTATACTTTTTGTAATCCTGAAAAAGTACTGAAAAATCCAGTTTCTATGGAGTATGTATTTGAACGATATAAATTACCAAATAATGAAATTGATTATTTAAGATTCATAGATGAAATTTTTGCACATGAGTCCAGTGCTTCTTACTGCAATGCATTTATAACTGCAGAGATGAAGTATACACCATTTTTTGATCCATCTGGAATGGTTAAAATGGGTTCACCATTAGATTTGGATAGAATAAGAAGAGGAGAATCTAAATATTTAATTAGAGAACTATTTAAACTATGTTATCCAGAGTTTGATATTCCAGAAAAAATTCCTATGCCTAGACCTGTAGACATATATTTTGAAAAATGGTCAGGGCCAAAAAGAGAAGAATTTAAAAAGAATTTAGATATGTCTGAATTTACTGGTAATCAAAAGTGGCAAATATATTGTTTAGAGCAATTTTTAAATTTACATGAACCATTATAAGAGAGAATGATTTTATGGAAAAAAAAAATAATATAACTATGGTTAGGGCATTGGGCCTAACAGAATCAATTAGCATGACCGTTGGCACTGTAGTAGGAGTGGGATTATTTACTTGTGGTTCAGCACAAATCGGTATAGTAGGCAAGAATATCATTTGGTATACGTTGATAGCGTTTATCATCTCTATTTTTCCAGCAATTATTTATGGAGAATTAGCTACCATACTCCCATATTCTGGTGGGACTTATCAATATGCTAAATATGGTTTGAATAAATTTTGGGCAAACTTAGCTGGATGGCATTATATCATCTCTATTGTTGCTATTACATCTGGAGAAGCTTTAGCGTTTGCAAATTATTTTCAAATTTTATTGTCTCAATTTGGAATTCATTTGTTTTCAAATCAGACTCAACTTATAGCAATAGTATTGATTGTTATATTTTTAATTTTAAATATATTTGGTGTAAAAGTTTCCAGTAGGGCGCAAAATGCATTTATGTTCTTTTTTTGGGGGTGCTCTATTCTTTGGTTTATTTATATGATTCCTAATATCAATCTTAGTTACCTGCATGGAAACATAAATTCTAATAATCTTTCGCTAACAAATATGATATATATACTTGGTTTAGTATGGTGGTGCTATACAGGTTTTGAAACTTGTGTTTCTATGGGAGATGAAATTAAGTATCCTCAGATAACTATTCCTAGAGCATTAAAATTATCAATTGTTATAGTTTTTATTTGTAACGCATTATTTCAGTGGTTTTTATTGGGGATTGTTCCATCAAAATACTATCATAGTATTTCTATTGCGACTGCGCCATATGCAGAGGGATTACAACTTGCAGGTTTTATTGGGTTTCCTATTATACTTTTATGTGTTGGAATTGCTTTTGGCGGAGATTTATCAACTATCAATCCAGGTATAGCGGCTCCTGCAAGATATATTTATACAATGTCAAAAGATAATGTTTTTCCCCTATTTTTTTCAAAAATAGGGGAAAAAAGTAAGGTTCCATATAATGCTATTATTTTAATTGGTGTAATAAATATTTTTCTAATTCTTACAAATTCAATTATTTTTATAGCTTCTGTTTCGTTAGTTTCTTTAGCTATTTGTTACATTATCGGTTGTTGTTCCTATATTGGTATGAAAATAAAATATCCAAGCATTCGTGATATGTTTAAAATAAAATTAGGGTCTTTATATGCTGGAATTACAATTTTTATTTATTTATTTGTAATTTTATTTTCTGAAAAATCAGCTATTTTTACATCTTTGTTAATAACATTGTTATGCTTTGCTTTTTATTTTGTTTTGGATAAAAATAGATTGAAAACGAATAAATCTGAAATAGTTTCTGAATACAGAGAACAACCTAATGATGATGAAAAAATAGTTATGGATAGGCAGTATGCTATTTGGAAGCTATGTACAATTATTTTAGCAACTATATCAGTATTGTTATATGTTGTTTTTTGATTGGAAAGGGAGATTCAATTTTATGAACTATATTTTATTTGGTGCAGGTGACTGGGCAAAAAAATCTATTGCGATTCTTGGAAAAGAGAATATTTCATTTATTGTTGATAATAATTCAGACAAAGATGGAACGCAATTTGAGAATATTCCTGTTTATTATTATCAAAATATGAAACAGCAATTACTCGAAAAAAATATCATTATTTCTGTTTCACCTAAGTATCAAACTGAGATTAAGCAACAATTGGTTTCAGATGGAATAACTAAAGTGCAAACAATTACAGAGCTTGAATTTGAACATACTAAACAAAAAATTAGTCAACGTACCAATTATATTCAAATATATGAGAACGCAGTAAACTGGATTCAGCAAAATAGCATAAAAAATAAAGGGATTATCAATAATACAGATACCAAAGAGTCTTATCCGGAAGTCACGGGCTATTATATTCCTACTTTACTTAATTGGGGTTATAAAGATTTAGCTTTGCAGTATGCAAAGTGGTTATGTCAAATTCAAAAAGGAGATGGCTCTTGGTATGATACATTTGATGAGTCTCCATATATCTTTGATTCTGCGCAAATTTTAAAAGGATTAATCGCCGTTAGAACGATATATCCAAATCAATCAGAAATTGATCAATGCATTATCAATGGATGCGAGTGGATATTTAGTTGTATGACAGAAGAAGGACGTTTGGTTACCCCAGATGAAAGAGCTTGGGGAAATGAATCTCCACATTTAGAATTAATCCATTTATATTGTCTTTCTCCATTGTTAGAAGCAGGAAATCTATATGACAAAACGGAGTATCAAGTTAAAGTTAAACAGATTTTGACCTATTATAAAGAAAAATATTTAGATGAAATTTGTTCATTTAGTTTGCTTTCACATTTTTACGCATACGTTATAGAGGCGTTAGTGGATTTGGGTGAATTGGAGCTGGCAACAAAATGTATGAAAAATATGGCCAAATATCAAAAAGCTAATGGTGAGATTCCAGCTTATAGTAATGTTGATTGGGTTTGTTCTACAGGAATGTTCCAATTAGCTCTAGTTTGGTTTAAATTGGGCAATCTAGAATTAGGAACCAAAACGTTTAATTATGCTTGTAAACTTCAAAATGAATCTGGTGGGTGGTTTGGCAGCTATCCTTCTTTAACTAATCCGACTGAAGTTATAACTTATTTTCCAAAGAGTGAAATTAGTTGGGCAAATAAGTATTTTTTGGATGCGCTATATTATAAAAATCAGTGTTTATTTGAAAAACAAGCACATATGTTTATAGACAGTATTGATGAAGAAGATGGGCGTTATCAGATAGTAGAGAATACAATATTTGGTGAAACCTCAAAAAATAATAAAATATTGGATGTTGGCTGTGGTAAAGGAAGATATTTACGGAATTTGATAAAGAAATTTCCTGATAATCAATATTATGCAGTAGATTTGTCTACAAGAGTAATGTCTTATATGTCTGATTTAGCTGTTGAAATGCATCAAGGTGGCTTAACCAATATTCCATATCCAGATAATTTTTTTGACTATACTTATTGCTGTGAAGCCTTAGAACATGCGATTGATATCAAAAGTGCTATTGCTGAATTATCACGTGTAACTAAATCAGGCGGAAAAATAATTATTGTTGATAAAAATGTGGATAAATACGGCTTTTTCGAAATTGAAGAGTGGGAACAATGGTTTGATGAAAAGCAGTTAATTGACATATTATCGACTTGCTGTTCTGAGGTGTACGTGGAAAGAGAAATTAATTATGATGATACAAAAGCGAATGGATTATTCTATGCATGGATTGCTAATGTCAAGTAAGAGAGTGTGAATTGTATGAAGATAATGATTGTATTTGGTACTAGGCCTGAAGCCATTAAGATGTGTCCAGTAATAAATGCTTTAAAAACTCAACCTACATTGGAAATCATTGTTTGTTTAACTGGTCAACATAAAGAAATGTTATTACCAGTTATGCAAATTTTTGATTTGCAAGCAGATTATAATTTAGAAGTTATGCAACAAAATCAAACATTATCTAGTCTTACTGATAAATTATTAAATGGTTTAGATTCAATTTTTACTAAAGAAAAACCGGATTTGGTTTTGGTACATGGAGATACAACTTCAGCGTTTGTGGCTTCGTTAGTGGCTTTTTATCATCAAATTCCTGTTGGACATGTGGAAGCTGGTCTAAGAACATATGATTTATCTTCGCCTTATCCAGAAGAGTACAATCGGCAAGCAATAGATTTAGTTAGTCGATTATACTTTGCTCCAACTGTTTTGGCTAAAAAGCAGTTAATCAAGGAAGGAAAAAATGAAAAAAATATTTTCGTGACAGGTAATACCGTTATTGATGCACTAAAAACCACAGTTAAAAGCGATTATAAGCATTCATTAATTGATTGGTTAGGTAATAGTAAAGGTATTTTATTAACTACTCATCGTCGTGAGAATATCGGACAGCCGATGAAACAGATCTTTGCAGCTATTAAAAGGGTAGTTGAAACTCATCCAGATGTGAAAGTAGTTTATCCTATGCATAAAAATCCTAAAGTAAGAGAAATAGCTGCTGATGTATTTAATAATCATGAAAGAATTAAGTTAATCGAGCCTTTAGATGTAGTAGACTTTCATAATTTGATGAATAGCAGTTACTTTATTATGACAGATAGTGGGGGGATTCAAGAAGAAGCTCCTTCTTTAGGAAAACCTGTGTTAGTAATGCGTGATACTACAGAGAGGCCAGAAGGTGTCGCAGCTGGTACTCTTAAATTAGTAGGGACAGATGCAGAAACCATCTTTTTTGAAGCTGATCGATTATTGAAAGATGCTAACTATTATCAAAAAGTGAGTCAAATAAAGAATCCTTATGGAGATGGATTAGCTTCAAAACGAATTGTCAATACAATAAAAAAATATATGTTGGAGAATGAATTATGCCAAAAGTATCAATAGTATTACCAACTTATAATGGAGAAAAATATATTAGAGAATCTATAGAAAGTATCTTATCTCAGACACTTAATGATTGGGAACTAATTATTGTAAATGATTGTTCGACGGATGTTACGCCACACATTATTCAAGAATTTGCAGATAAAGATACAAGGATTCATATTATTCATAATGAAGTAAATCAGAAATTACCTAATTCTTTAAATATTGGTTTTCGCCAAGCTAGAGGTGAGTATTTAACTTGGACATCAGATGATAATTATTATTTACCGACAGCACTTGCAGAAATGGTCTATTTTCTAGAGCAAAATCCTGAATATCCGATGGTATGTGCGGAAATGGATATAATTGACCATCAAGGCAATTTCCTGAAAAAACATCCTAAGTATGATGCTGAAAAAATGTACTTTGACGACTATGTTGGAGCATGTTTTATGTATAAAAAAGAAGTATTAGATACAATTGGCGAATACAATACAGAATTATTTCTGGTTGAAGACTATGAATACTGGTTAAGAATCTTAGAATATTATGGTAAAATTGGCGTTTTAGAAAAGATACTTTATAAATATAGAACACATGGTGATAGTCTAACTTTAACAAGAACATCAAATATTATCCAAAAATTACTAGAATTAAGATTTACTAAAATTGACTTTATATTAAATAGTTTATATCATCGACCAGAATATTTAGTGGATGTCTTTTATCAATTTTATTTTTTGAAAAATATAGATATGAATTTATTAAAAAATAGATTTAAAAAATATGTTCCTTTAATTGCAAATGAGAGTAATGATTGGGATAGTCAAAAAAAATGGATCTTATATGGTGCTGGAAATTATGGACGTACGGTAGCTAAATTACTAGGAGATAAAGTAGCATATTTTGTGGATAATGATAGTACAAAATATGGGCAAACAATTGATGATGTAAAAATTATTTCAGTAGATGAATTTGAAAAAATTGCTGCAAATTATAATGTTTGTTTTAGTTTGTCCAGTCAATATATGTATGAAGTAATGAATAGATTCTCAAATCTTAAATTTGTTAATGTATATCAATTATGTGAATTTTTCTCAGAAGAAGGTATTGATTTATTAAAGAAGGTGTAATTTTGAAAAAAGCAATTTTTTGGGGAATGGGTAGGTATGCTGAATTTGTTTATAAGCAATTGAAAGAAGATATTGAAATTATTTGTGCGGTTGACTCAGATGAAAGTAAACAAAATAAATTTTGGATACATAATCTAAAAATTTGTAATCCATCTATATTAACTGAAGTTAGTTTTGACTTCGTTATTGTCTCACCACAAAACTATTTCTCAATAAAAAGACAAATTGAAGAATTGGGAATTTCAGTTGAAAAGATTGAATGTTTTTGGGAAGAAAAAAATCATAGATGTTTCATTCCAAGAACCGATCAACTAAAAAATGAAGTAGTATTAAATGAAAAATATCGTGCTCGTCTAGATAGCTTACCTTATGAATTGGGAGTGAAATCATCCCCAGAAATACAGTCTTCTGAAAAATTATTGGAATTGATATTTAGTGAAAGAAAATCGTTATGTCGTTTTGGTGATGGTGAGTTTAGTATGATTTTTAATCAGAATCGTCCGTGGTTTCAAACCAAAAATGAAAATTTAGGAAAAAGACTACTTGAGGTGTTTAAATCTGATTATAAAAAAATACTTACTGCTGTAGCTCAAAATTTTAAAAATTTTGAGTTTTTAAAAGAATCAACGGCAGATGATATCAGATTATATATGGAAGGAGAAACTAGAAAACAAATTATTAAACTATTTGATAAGGATAAAGAATATTTTAATGCTTATGTTTCTCGTCCATACATTATTTACAAAAATTCTTTAAATGCTCAAAAAATTTTTGCATTATGGCAAAAAATTTTTTATAAGCGCAATATAGTGCTTGTTGAAGGAGCAAATGGAAGATTTGGGATAGGTAATAATCTTTTGGATATGTGTAGGAGTGTGAAAAGAATTAGTTGTCCTCCGAAAAATTCTTGGGAGAAATATGAAGAAATCAAAAAATGTGTTGAAAATATTGCACAACCAAATGATTTGATTTGCATTTCTTTAGGCCCAACAGCCACTGTTTTAGCGTATGATTTAGCTGTTTTAGGTTATCAAGCAATAGATATTGGTCAATTAGATAATGAGTATGATTGGTATTTAATGAACGCAAAAAATAGATGCCCAATCCCAGGAAAATTTGTTGCGGAAATAACTGAACCGTTTATACCAAATGAAGAGTTTGAGAATATATTCCGTCATCAACTAGTTACTAAAATTTAATTTTTATTAGGAGATTATTATGAAAGTATTATTGTGGGGAACTGGAAAAATAGCTAATGAAGTATTAGATAATTGTTTAACACTTGGTAAATATGAAATTGTTGGTGTGATTGACAATAATAAAAATAAAAAAATGTTTAGAGAGTATCCTGTTTATAATCCAGAAAGTATAAAAAAGTTGAAATTTGATAAGATTGTGATTTTAACAGATTACTTTGAAGAAATCAAAAAACAAATTGATGAAAATTTTCCGGAGTTATCTTCTATAATCGAAAATAAAAATTTTTTTTATAAAGAAAGTTTACTTCAGAGATATAGTGATGTTGAAAATATAGAATTAAAAAAAGTTGTTGATTATATAAAACAAAATGGTTTGGATATATTTAATTATGACTTTGTCCAAAAATACAAGCAATTATCTATAGAAGTATTTTTTGATGAAACAGAACAGTTGTATTTTGTTTATCATTTTGGAAAGAAGTTGTATTTTTCTAGAAAATTAAATTCAGTAGAAAAAGTAAGAAAGTATTATTCTTTTTTATTAATGGAACAAGATAAAGAGAGCCCACATAGATATTTAAGTCAAACATTTAATGTTAATGATGGAGATGTTGTTGTTGATGTGGGGGTTGCCGAAGGAAATTTTTCTTTAGAAGTGATTGATAAGGCTTCAAAAATATATTTAATCGAAACAGATAAGGATTGGATAGATGCGTTAAAGGTTACTTTTAGACCATATATGCATAAAGTTATAATTATCAATAAATATATTACATCATATAATGAAGATCTATATGCCACTTTAGACCAGTTGATTAGAGAACCTGTGAACTTTATAAAAATGGATATTGAAGGAAATGAATGGGATGCATTAAAAGGTTCGCAAGATTTACTTAATTTATCTAGAAAAAAACTAAAAATGTGTATTTGTACTTATCATAGTGATTTTGATTCTGTACTGATAGAAGATTTTTTGAAAAAAATGCATCTTACCTATTCATATACCAACGGATATATGTGGTTTCCATTTAAAATAAGGCAAACTTATGTTTCAACCTCATTAAATCCAGCTGTTATTAGAGTTGATAATATATAGTAAACTTGCCAATTAATGTTGTATCAGGAATGAGGGGATTTTTTGCAAAACTTTGCTAATACTAATATATATATTTTTGATAAGAAAACAGAGTGCTACATACAAAATTATGGTAAAGTTGCAGTGTTTGTGAATCTATATTATTTTGATTCACTGGATTACTATTGTCAATTTTTAAATAATATTCCTGTTGATATTCCTATATATATATAGTTCCCAAGAGAGCGTACTAATTGAAACTAAAAAAAATTAGACAGAAGTAATTGCTATTTTGAGAAAAAAATAATCGTGGCAGAGATATTAGTACGTTATTAGTAAGTGCTAAAAATGAAATTTTAAAATATGATTATTTTTGTTTTATTCATGATAAAAAAGCGAATGCTAAACATTTAGAAGAAGATGTTGCTTTTTGGATTGAGAATTTATGGGAAAATACTTTAGCGAGTGCCAATTAGATCTTGAAGAAGGTTATAAAGTTTATAAGAAGTATTTTTCAGCACAGAGATTTTTAGAAAATATTGCTTATTTTAACTTATAATATTTATCTTAAAATTAATTTACTGAGAGTAATTTGATTAACAATTTTATTAGAAATAGTTTTTCTATGATTACTAATTAACGGCGAAGGAGAATGTATGAGTCCTTACGAAATAAGAAAAAAAGAAAGATTATTGCATATTTTAGATGTAAAATCTACCGATAAATTAGATGTTTGTTATAAAAAAATAGGGATATTTGTTTATTTATATTATGAAAATGATGTAAATAAATATATTTTATATTTAAATCAGATTGATGAAGAGGTTAAGATACATATTTTTTCATCGAAACAATCTGTTTTGGATAGAGTACAAACATATATAAATAGAAAAAATTATGAAGTGATATTGAAACCTAATAGAGGAAGAGATATTTCTGCTTTGTTAATAGCTGCTCGACCGTATATACAAAAATATCAATATATTTGTTTTATTCATGATAAATCTGCCAATGGAAAACATTTGATTGCAGATACAAATTTTTGGATTGAAAACTTGTGGGAAAATACGTTATTGAATCAAAATTATATTAATCAAGTAATCAAGCTTTTTCAAAAAAATAAAGCTTTAGGATTGCTTTTTCCTCCTGAACCTTATGGTGAGTTTCTTTCACATTGGTATGGAGATACATGGTTTAATAATTTTCATTTAACTAAAAAGTTATCACAGCAATTGAATTTAAATGCAGATATCTCTACAAAGTATCCGATTTTCACTTTGGGTACTGTTTTTTGGGCGCGAGTAAAGTGTTTAGATAAACTATTTAATTATCCATGGCAATACGAGAATTTTGATCAGGAGCCACTAGCAATTGACGGAACACTAAGTCATGCTATAGAAAGAATTCTACCATATGTTGCACAAGATAGTGGTTATTATTCAGGGACAATTATGAATAATAATTATGCGGAAAAATTGTTACTAATTGTTCAAGAAGATATGAGATATATGTTTAATCGAAGTGTAGCTAATGAACATATTGTTAACTTATCACAAATAAAAAATTTGGATAATTGGAGAAGTCGATTAATTGGATATACGGATGTATATCAAAAAATATACATTTATGGTGCGGGGACTTATGGGAAAATGACTGCTAAAATAATTCAAGATCAAAAAGTCATAGTATCAGGTTTTATCGTATCTGATGGACATAAAGATAGTCAATCCGTTTATGGTATACCAGTATATGAATTGAGTGAAATAGAAGATATCAATAAAAAAGGAATCATTGTAGCTATTAGCTATGAAAATCGCGAGGAAATCCATCAAATTTTAGAAAGTAGGGGGGTTTTCCACTATTTAGATGGAATTTAGCTTTTGATATTAATTTTTCTATAGTTTTGTCGATTATATTTATATATAGTAATTAAATTAGTGTGAAGGAGTCACCGATAAATACATTTTTGTAGGGAAATACTAACTTCACTTTTATTAGTTGAGGCTAGTATTTTTTATTGGGAAAATTATGAGTGAAATAGAAAATTATATTTATCAGCAATTTAAGAATCATTTTTGTACAAAGTCGGATTATCAGATAGTTATTTACGGTATTGGGGAACAAACTAAATTATTATTAGAAAAAATTCAATCAAGTACGAGTAATATAGTAGGTCTAATGGATCAACAAAAAACAGGCGAAGTACTATGGGGGTATAAGGTACTATCCTATGAGGAAGTCAGTCAATTACCTAATCCCATAATCATTATTCTTGCTAGAAATTCAGTAGTTAATATTATCTATCGTAGAATTGAACAATTTGCCAAAGAAAACCAGATTCCAGTTTTTAATATAGAAGGAAAAAGATTAGATCAAAACGATTTTGTATTACAACATCATAGCTGTTTTTCTCTAAAAAAAGCAGAGTTGATGGAAAAAATTATCCAAGCGAAAGCGATTAGCTTTGATGTTTTTGATACGTTAATTACCCGTAAAGTTCTCAGACCGACAGATATTTTTGAAATTATGCAGAAAAAATATAATCTACCAAATGATTTTGCCCAAATTCGCCACCAATTAGAAGTCAGCATTGTAGATTATCAACCAACAATTGAACAAATTTATCAACTGATTCAACAGCATTATCATCTGACAGCTAAACAAGCTGCTCAATGGTTGAATTGTGAAATTGAAGTGGAGAAGCAATATCTTATTCGTCGAGAGACTATGTGTCAAATTTTAAATGAATGTATTTCTTTAGGTAAAGATGTTTATCTTATTTCTGATATGTATCTACCTAAAAATATTTTATCTGATATATTGCATGCTTTGTCTATTGATTCATATAAAGATTTGTTGGTTTCCTGTGACTATAATAAAAAAAAAGCTACAGGATTGTTTGATGAATATTTACTTGCAAATAATCTTTTGCCAAGTGATTGTTTACATATTGGAGATGATTTTTATGCAGATATTCAAGCTGCGAAGCATTTGGAAATAGATAGTTATCAAATTTATAAACCGATTGAGATGCTAGAATATAGTTGCTACTCATTTTTATTAGAAAAAGCCAAAAGTCTAGAAGAAAAAATTGTTCTTGCTAATTTTGCTGTAAATGCCTACAATAATCCTTTTGATAAATATGGGCAATACGGAAAGCTATACATTCGTAATACGCAAGAGTTAGTGCAGTTAATTTTAGCACCAATAATTTTTAAATATAATCTTTGGTTAATACAAACAAGTATTCAAAAAAATTTATCTCAGATTATTTTTCCTTCTAGAGATGGCTATCTATTAAAACAAATTTATGAAGAAAGTCAGCATATATTTAATCAGTTAACTATACCTAAAGCGCACTATTTTTATACATCTAGAAGATCGGCGATGATAGCAGCAACCGAAAATAAAATAGATTTTAATCGTATTTTTGATTTTCCAGATGATCGACCATTTCATAAAATGATAGCTGCTCGTTTTGGGGTAGTATTTGATGAAGAAACGAATCGAGAAAACTTAACTGCTAGTGACTATCAACAATTACTAGTTGCTTGTCAAAAAGAACGACAAAACTATTTAAAATATGCCGAATCATTTGCGGCTATTTTACAACAATCAGTGGGATTAGTTGATTTGGTAGCAATGGGCAGTGTTCAGTATTCATTAGAACGATTATTGTCTACTGAATTTGAAGGTCTATATTTTTTAAAACGAAAACCAACAGTTGATTATTTAAATAATCTTCAGATTTCTTCTATGTGTGTAAGCCAATCGGATTATTTAACCAATGTGAATATTTATAACTACTATTATTTCTTGGAGAATATTATTACTTCATTTGAACCAACTGTTTTAAATTTTGATAATCAAGGCCAGCCCGTGTTTGCTATGGAAAATAGAAGTCAACAACAACTTCAAGTACTTAAAGAGTGTCATGATGAAATTCGTAATTACTGCCTAACGATGAATCAACTTTGTTGGCAGCCATTAGAATGGCAAGCTGAAATAACAATCTATGATTTGTTATTAGGACTATTTTCTAAAGAGTATACAATAATAGAGAATTTGGATGTTTTATCAATAGAGAATTTGGATGAATTTATGGGGAAAATTATTTGTGAAGTAAACAGATAGAAAGTGGGGAAGTTTATTTGCAAAAAGTTATGATTTATGGGGCGCAAGGAACAGCGCTTGCAGTATATAAAGCTATGGTTAAAGGGAAGTTACCTATTGAATTTTTGGGCTTTTTAGTTACTAGTTTGGAAGAAAATCCAAGTTTGCTAAAAAATTTTCCTGTTTATGAACTTGAATCCTATGCTAGTAAACTTTCTACTTTGGACAAAGAGTTACTACAAATATGGATTGCGACACCAGATTTTGTGATGAATCAAATAGAAAATGAGTTATATAAGTTTAATCTACAAAATATTAAACGAATCGATTCTATTACACTAGCAAAATTACAAGAAAATATGTTTGCTAATGATCAATATTTATTGCCATTAACTGAATATGAAATTAAATCTATTAATACTGAAAGTTATTTACAAATCTTTCAAACTAAATTTTATCGGGATCAAAGATTAAAAAATAATTATCCTAGTTATGATTATTTATATCCTTTGCAAGTAGGTGCTAGTTTAACAACTGAAAGAGTAACAACTCTTGTAGATTGTTTTGGAGAACATATTTCACATAAAAACGGGGATTACTGTGAATTAACTGGTTTGTATTGGATTTGGCAGAATGTTGTGTTAAAAGATAGGAATTTTCAAAAAAAATATTACGGATTGAATCATTATCGACGTATTTTTGAATTAACTTCAGATGATATTGAAAAAATATTTTCCAATAATATAGATGTAATACTACCTTTTCCATTATCTTATGAACCGAATATGGAGATTCATCATCAGCGATACCTCAATAATTTTGAGTGGCAAGCAACTTTACAAGCTTTAAATGAGTTTTATCCAAATGAAATGAGTAATTATCAGTTGATATTAAATCAAGAATATATATTCAATTATAATATATTCATCGCTAGAGGCGATATTTTTGATGAATATTGTTCGTGGTTGTTTCCACTTTTAAGCCGGATAGAAGAATTGATTAATCCAGATGGAACTAGATTAGCTAATCGATATATTGGATATATTGCTGAAAGTTTAGAAACAATTTATTTTTTAAGTAAGAAGGAAAAATTAAAAATTGCTTGTAAGGGATGTAGGTTATTAACATAAAAAGTGAGGGAAAAATATGTTACGATTAGTATTAAAAAAAGATGAACAGCTAAAAATTGGCGAAGATATAACTATTAAATCAATGAATGATGGTAGAGTTAACTTAGCAATTGACGCTCCAAAAGAACTAAAAATTGAACGACTGAAGCCAGAAAATAAATCGATAGCACCGTCTGAAAGTAGGAATACATCATGCGATATTTTCGAGTAAAGCAAATTCATAAAAATTTTGAACTATTAACACAAGTACACCAGCTTATCATTACTTGTTTGGAAAATAAGCAATATAATCAAGTCGTAGAGGCTTTGGAAAGTAGCCTATTAACTATGCAAGAAATCAAACAAACCCTTCTTTTAGAAAAAAGTCTAGTAACACAAACTATTGAAACTATAGAAGGTTATTTGCAACTAATTTCGGCTATTTATGCTGCGATGACAATGAATAAACCATTAAACATTAATGAAATTGGTCGCAAATTAAATGAATGTTTACATAAGGTAGTGACATCTTTTGATAGGAAAGTTGATGTTGAAAAGAAAAAAATTGTTTTTATGCCCTATAAAGCGGCAATGTGGGATTCAATGGCTAGTGTATGGCAAGCGGCGATGGCAGATAATGATGCACAAGTTAGCGTAGTCCCAATTCCTTATTATGATAGGTGTGCAGATGGCAGTTTAGGGAAATTCCATGACGAGCGAAATCTGTTTCCTAAAGAAGTATCAACTATCGCGTATGATACATTTGAATTAGCAAGTGAATATCCCGATATAATTATTGTGCACAATCCTTATGATGAATATAACCATGTTACAAGCGTAGCACCTGATTTTTATACTTCAATATTAAAAAACTATACAGCAAAATTAGTCTATATTCCGTATTTTGTACTTGATGAGGCTGAGATTTCCATAGAATCTATTCGACATTTTGCTAATACACCAGCCGTATTGAATGCGCATCAAGTCATCTTACAATCTGAAAAAATGAAGGAATTATATGTTCAAGCATTGGTTGAAGAGTATGGAGATGCTACTAGACCAGAATGGCAAGGAAAAATTTTAGGGATAGGTTCTCCTAAATTAGATGCTACTAACTTGCAAACAGCAAATATCGACTTACTGCCAGAATCTTGGAAACAAAAATTGTATAAAGCAGATGGTTCTAGAAAAAAAGTAATTTTTTATAATACTAGTATTGGTGCTTTTTTAGAGAATAGTCAGGCGATGCTATTAAAAATATTAGATGTTTTTCAAGTATTCAAGGCACAACAAGAGGAGACTGTTTTATTATGGCGTCCACATCCTTTAATGTTATCAACGATTCAATCGATGCGACCAGAATTAACTGCAATCTATCAACAATTGGTTCAGCAATATTTAAAAGATGATTTTGGTATTTATGATGATACTCCAGATTTGCATCAATCTTTGGCTTTAGCGGATGCTTATTATGGAGATCATAGTAGCCTAGTGAAATTATGTAAAGAAGCTAATATTCCTGTGATGATACAAAATGTCAATGTATTAACCAACTTATCATAAAGTATATATAAAACGGGGGAGAATAATGAATTTTGAATTAAATGCATCAATGATGTGTGCTAATTATGCCAATTTAGAAAAAGAAGTAAGAGATTTAGAGAATGGTGGGATTGATTCATTTCATATTGATATAATGGATGGACGCTATGTACCCAATTTTGCTATGTCATTAAATGATATGAAATATATCGCTTCTGCTACAAAGAAACCTTTGGACGTACATTTAATGATTGAACACCCAAATAACATGATTGAGATGTTTTTAACTCATCTACGTAAAGGAGATACGGTTTATATTCATCCAGAAGCAGAATATCATCCTTCAACGACTTTACAGAAAATTATTGATGCGGGAATGATTCCAGGCATTGCAATTAATCCAGGAACAAGTGTAGAATATGTCCTTGAAATGCTACATATTGTAGATAAAGTTATGGTAATGTCTGTTAATCCTGGAAATGCTGGACAAATGTATTTGCCTTATGTAGGAAATAAAATTGCGAAATTAATCAAATTAAAGGAAGAAATGAACTTTAAGTTGTATTGGGATGGTGCATGTTCAATGGATAAGATAAGAACTTATGCTCCTCAAGGATTTGATGGCTTTATTTTAGGAACAACTATTTTATTTGGGAAAAATCGTCCTTACGAAGAAATATTAAAAGAAGTTAAAAATCTAGCATTTATAGAAGGTGAGTAAATGATTACAGCAATATTACTTGCTGGAGGGATAGGTAGCCGTTTGGGGCAAGATATTCCCAAGCAATATATTAAGGTGGCTCAGCGTACAATATTTTCCTATAGTCTAGAGACTTTATCAAAGAGTGATAAGATTGATGCAATTTGGATTGTGGCAGATAAAACATGGCATTATTTGATTCAAAAAGATATCCGAAAATATGATATTAAACATAAAGTAAAAGGATTTTCACAACCAGGTGTTAACAGACAATTATCTATTTATCAGGCTATGATTGATTTGAAGACAAAGGCGAAGAATGATGATTTTGTTTTTATTCATGATGCAGTAAGGCCATTATTAACATTAAAAGATATTCAGGAATATGTACTGGCTATTGAGGAGTATGATGGGGTTGTACCAGTTTTGCCAATGAAAGATACTGTTTATTTGAGCTTAGATGGAAAAACCTTAACTTCAAGATTAAATCGCTCACAAGTCGTTGCGGGACAGGCTCCAGAAATTTTTGCCTTTCAAAAATATCTTGATGCAATAGAGGATTTGATTCATTGGATCAACACTTCAGACGGTCAGGTAATTTCATTAGAATCAGAGATATTTAAAATTAATGGTTCAGCTGAGCCGGCAGTGATGGCACAAATGAACTTACGAATCGTTGAAGGAAATGAAGAAAATTTTAAAATTACAACACCAATGGATTTAGATCGATTTATCGAAATCATGGAAGGAAATCAATATGAAAGCTTGGGTTTTAGAAGATATTAATCAATTTATTTTTAAAGATAACTATCCAATGCCAAAAATTAAAGAGGATGAGGTATTAGTCAAGGTTATGGCAACAGGAATATGTGGCTCGGATATTCAGCGGGTCTATGTTACTGGTGCTCATAAACATCCCCTGATCATTGGACATGAATTTGCTGGAAAAGTGATAGCGGTAGGAAAGAATGTTGATCCTTCTTGGTTAGAACAAAAAGTAGGGATATTTCCATTACTACCTTGTAAAAGATGTTCTTCATGTCAACATAAACAATATGAATTATGTCAGAATTACAATTATCTAGGTTCAAGAACCAATGGTGGTTTTGCAGAGTATGTAGCTGTACCGGTATGGAATTTGTTAAGACTCCCTGAACAAGTTACTTATGAGCAAGCAGCTATGTTAGAACCTATGTCTGTGGCTGTTCATGCAATGCGTCGAATATCTATTAATAAAAGAGATCATATAGTTGTTTGTGGTTTGGGCACTATAGGTTTATTATTGGTGATGTTTTTATTAGAAGCAGGATTTCAGAATGTTTTGGTAATAGGAAACAAGGATATCCAAAAAGAAAAAGCTATTGAATTAGGGGTTTTTCCAGAAAACTACTGTGATAGTCGAACTGAAGAAGTGAAGACTTGGATTTTAAAACAAACTAATCAAAATGGCTGTAATGTTTTTTTTGAATGTGTCGGTAAAAATGAAACGATTAATCAAGCGATAGATAGCATGGCGATGGAGGGAAAAATTTGTTTTGTTGGTAATCCCTATACGGATGTTATCTTGGATAAACAAGTGTATTGGAAAATTTTACGAAGACAATTGAATTTAACTGGCACTTGGAATTCAACTTTTTTTGGTGAAGTAGATCCAAATCGTCAGAATGATGATTGGCATTATGTGTTGTCTAAATTAAAACAAAGGACTATTTTTCCAGAAAAAATAATCACACATAGATATGATATTTTTAATGTTCAGTTGGGATTTGAAATAATGTATAACAAGATAGAAGATTATATCAAATTAATGATGATATCGGGAGAATTTAAATGAAAAAATTTGCATTGACTACTTTTTGTTCTTGTATCAATGAAAAGGGAATATGGTTTATACATAGTTACCTTCCATTACTAATGTTTTTTGATTTTTCCAAACAAGAAATTACTGTTTGTAAAGTAATACCTGATTGTGGCACTTATAAATTGGCTGCTTTTTGTGGTATTTGTGAAACAAAAGAAAAGGTTTTTCTAGTTCCTAACAATGCTTCTATAATAAGTATTTTTGATAAAACATTCCAAAGTTTTGTAAGCGCCCAATAACGAGGTATATTGAAAATCTCGGCTCTTTGTCAAGTAGTGTTGTTGGCAATTAAGTCAATTAGAGAGAAAGTTATTTTATGAATGCTTTCTCTCTTTTTTTATTTTCTTTCTTCAATCGATGCTTATGTACTAACAGGTGGGTAAGCGTCCAATAACAAGGTGTATCGCATCTATCTAGTCCTCCAGTTATACTGTATTCAAACAGAAGATTGGAGGTTTTTTATGATGAAACAACCCATTGTCCCTCTAG
>NZ_JBQKFH010000028.1:0-32673 GCF_052119425.1 Enterococcus cecorum | reverse complement strand
TCTAGATGGACAATGGGTTGTTTCATCATAAAAAACCTCCAATCTTCTGTTTGAATACAGTATAACTGGAGGACTAGATAGATGCGATACACCTTGTTATTGGACGCTTACGCATGAACACAGCCTAAGCCGCTATTCATGCTTTTTTGTTTTTATTTATTTAAATTTGAAATTCTTTGCTTTTGAGATAATATATTAGTAATTCGAACACCAAAATTTTCATTAATTACAACTACTTCTCCAGTAGCAATTAACTTGCCATTTAACAATATTTCTAGTGGTTCTTCCGTCAATTTCTCTAACTCAACAACTGAACCCGTACTTAAAGAAAGGATTTCTTTAATTGTACGTTTACTTCGACCTAAAACAACACTCAAATCAAGCGGTACATCTAAAATTAAATCTAAATTATCGCCATCCATCGTTTGTTCCGAAGTCAAAGTTTGAAATTCTGGACGACTATATTCTACTGTCGGCTGAGGAGCAACAGTAGTATTTTGAACAGTAGTTTGCACCTGTGGTTGTGGAGTTGGCTGAGGTGTTGGGGCAACTGGAGGCTGAACCTCAACAGGTGTGCTTGTGACAACTTTGGCCTCGTCAGCAAGCATTGCCTTTTCGATATCATGTACAACTTCTTCACTAAAGATTTGCATAATTTCACTCTCAATGACACCTTCAACACTTAAATCAAACGAAATCTTATAAATGTCATCTTCAGGTTTAATCGACTCTGTCTGAATCGTCATTCCTTCTTTCCACAACTTCACATTCGGTGGATAAATATCTACTTTTCGATTAGTCATCGTCGCCATTGAAGTCGAGGCAGATCCTATCATTTGATTCATCGCTTCGGCAACGGCACTTAATTCTAACTCCGTAAATTCTTGACTAGTAGGATTGCCTTCGCCGCCCATCATTAAGTCGGCAATAACGATTGCATCCCTTACTTCCAGAAGCATTAAATTAGTACCTAATAAACCTTCTTTAAATTCTACGGTAGTAGCAACCTTTGGCGCAGCTAAACTATCTAAAATTTCCTGAAACTTCACTTTCGAAACACGAGGAGTTGTAATACTTACTCGACGATTCAAAATAGATGAAAGTGCAGTTGCAGCTTGAGACATAGAAATGTTCCCAACTTCACCAATAATATCATATAAAAGCTGTTGTTCTTCGCTTACTTCTTCTGTCGGTGCTTGTTGAGGCTCGTTTGTCACTCCTCCATTTAACAAAGCATCGATTTCTGCTTGTGAAAGACTATCACTCATGTTAATCCTCTCCTTCTAACTGATCAATTAATTCAACAGCCAAATAATCATCTTTCTTCCCTGGTTTAACACGATAATATGGCTTACCAGCAATGTAGCTATCCAATGGATCAGTAATTTTACGATCCAGCTTGATGATATCGCCTGGCATCAATTGTAGAAATTCAGAGAGGTTCATGTGGGCATTTCCTAGTTGCACTTCCATCTCTAACTCCACATTATTTAAACTCTTTTGTAAAGATTCACTATCATCTTCATTTTCATTTCGATTGGCATCAAACCAATTACGAATACTTAGTTTATCAATCATGCCTTCAAAGAATACGTATGGAATACATAAATTGACAAAACTATCAACCTCAAACATTTTAAAATTAAAAGTAATTAATGTAATCGGCTCATTAGGTGACATCGACTGGAGTAACTGTGGATTAGTATCCAACGACTCTAGCGTACAATCTAATTCGACAATTTCACGCCAAGAAATTTGGAATGTATCAATCAACAATTCGACAACCTCAGTTAGTATCGAAAGTTCGATGTCTGTAAAAGATTTCTTATCTAAATCTTCAAAAATAGGCTCATCTTTTTCCTTTCGAGTTAAAATGACATCCAACCCACCACATAATAACTCAATGAACAACGTAGAAAGTTGCGGATTAATTTCCAAAATCTGTAAACCGTTCATTGGTTTAGACTGCATAACACCTAAAAGTGTAAACTTAGGAATTGAATGAATAAATTCATCATAACTTATTTGCTCGATTGCTGCCACTTGCATCATCGCATTTGTTCTTAACTTAGTAGATAATGCAGTACTGGCCATTTTTGCATAATCTTCAAAAATCATATGCAAAGTATTAATATATTCTTTAGAGAGCTTAATTGGCCTTCTGAAGTCGTATTTTTTAGCTTTGATTTGTTCGTCAGCTTTTTCCTCCACGACCTCCTCAATAATCTCACCGTTATTCATGGCCGATAAAAGCATATCTATTTCTTGTTGTGATAATACTTGATCCACCTAAATCCCCCATTTATTCATTACATTATTCAAAAATTAGATGATTCACGTCAATCACATTTGCTAAACGGTCTTTAAACTTAACAATTCCCGTATAGTAATCAAATTTTTCCGTTGCGTCTAATTGGATCTCCTCTTCTTGAATATCAATCACTTCAATTACTTCTTCAATCAGTAAACCTTTGCGCTCTTCATTTTGCTTCATAATTAGTATATTCCGATTTTCAGCAATTGAGTTCATACCTATTAAACGTGAAAGATTGATAACTGTCAATACGGTTCCACGCAAATTAATCAATCCCTCTACCCAATGAGGAGCTAGAGGAACAGAAGTAATATTGACAGTATCAATCACTTCCTCAACTGAATCAGCCGAGATTAAAAAATGCTGTTGATTCATTTGAAATAAAATCATTTGCATTTGTCATCAACTCCAAACTGTTAGCCCAAAACTTTTGTAATAGCATTAATTACACGATCTGTATCGAACGGTTTTACAATAAAGTCTTTCGCACCAGATTTAATTGCATCCATAACCATACCTTGTTGTCCCATCGCTGAACACATTATTACTTTTGCATTTGGATCATGCGCACGAATCATTTTTAAAGCTTCTAGTCCATCAACATCAGGCATTGTGATATCCATAGTAACTACATCTGGATTTGTTGCTTGATATTTTTCAAAAGCCTCTTGCCCATTTTGAGCTTCTCCAACAACCTCATATCCATTTTTTGTAAGAATATCTTTCAGTTTAATACGCATAAATACCGCATCATCTACAATTAAAATTTTTCCACTCATTATAATATCTCCTCTCAAATTCCTAGTGCTTCAAATATTTTTTCTATTCCACCTTGTTGCGGAATGAAGAACAAGGAAGCATCTAACTTTTCTTGATCATAGAAAAATTCATTTCTAATGATCATGATATTGTCATCATATTGATCTAAAGCCATATACATGCTGCTTATAATTGCTCCAAAATAATCATACTGTACAACAGGTAAAGTTGCAAATAATTGACGATCAATCAACTTGCCAATTGCACCTAAAAATGAATTGGCAATGATGTTAGTTAATTCATTTAATGCTGATTGTTGGATTTCAGGATTATCGGTTTGTTCTCCAAGCATGAACTCTGTCATTTTACTAGCAGAATCGTTTCCTAAAACGAATAAAAATACACCTTGTACTTCTCCGATAATCTTGCTAACAATCGCATAAACTTCTTCATCTTCATGGATGATTTGATCATAAAGTTCTTGATAGCTTAAAATATTGACATCAGGCACTTTCATATAAATTGTTTTATTAACCATTGATGAAATACTAGTTGCAGCATTACCTCCACCAATATTCATAACTTCCTTTAAAACATCCAATTGCATCTCATCGTAACTCATAACTCGTTCCTCACTTCGTTGCAAATGGTATTCACATCAAGAATTAATGCAATTGAACCATCACCTAAGATAGTAGCTCCTTGATATTTCTTGATTTGTTGAAGGATTGGATCAATCTTCTTGATAACAATCTCTTGTTGACCAATAAGTTCATCTGCTAAAATTCCATAGTATTTTTGATCAATACTTACAATGATAGCATAATGTTTTTTAGGCATTTCATCATTAATAGATAATAAATGATTCATGCGAATAATTGGAATCATCTGCCCTTGGAATCCATATACTTCATTAGTGAATGTTTTTTCAATTTTATCTTCATGAACCAACACCACTCGTTCAACCACATCAAGTGGTATCGCAAAGGTTTCGGTTCCTACTCTCACCATCAAGGCTTCGATAATTGAAAGAGTTAATGGTAACTTGATAATAAATGTTGTTCCTTCATTAACCACACTACGGAGTTCAATTGTTCCACCTAATGCATGAATTTTAGACTGTACTGCATCCATTCCTACTCCACGACCGGAGATATTAGTTATTTCTTTAGCAGTTGAAAAACCAGGGTGAAAAATTAATTTTTGTACTTCTTCATCGTTTAAACCAGCAGTAGATAAGCCTTTTCGTGCTGCACTTTCACGGATTATTTCTGGATTCAAACCTTTTCCATCATCACTAATCGTAATAATAACTTGATTTCCTTCTTGGTAAGCAATTAGATGAATTTTCCCACGTCTTGGTTTACCTAACTGTTCTCGAACTTCTGGCGCTTCAATTCCGTGGTCCGCCGAGTTACGCAATATGTGCACAAGTGGTTCACTTAGTTCAGAAACCACTGTCTTGTCTAACTCTGTTTCTTCTCCTTCAATGATTAAATCCATTTCTTTGTTTAGTTCATTGGACAAATCTCGAACCATGCGAGGAAATCTACTAAATACAACATTTACTTGTTGCATTCTAATTTTTAAAACTAATTCCTGTAATTCGGATGTTAAGCGTGAAACTTGTTCGAGTGAATCCTTAATTTCTGTTAAGTGTGCTCGATTGCTTACATCTTCTAGTTGATTTCTATAGACAACTAACTCTGATACTAAATTTAAAAATAAATCTAAACGAGATAAATCTACACGAATAGATTGATTTTTATGATTATTATTATGATGTGTGGTATTTGTTGTTGCTTTTTGTGTTTCAGATGGTTTCGTTTCAACTTTTACTTCTGATACATTTTCTTGCTTATCAGTTTGTTCGGTGGTCTCATTATTTATTGTAACAGCTTGATTTTGTTTTTGATCAGCATCTTTATCAAAAGGTTTAATCACCACGCTATCAATTTCACTGTTACCTAAGATATTTTCTTCTATTTCTTCTTGGCTCACTTGTGAAATAAAGATAAATTGAAAGTCTGTCTCAAAATTTCCGTCTTCTAAATCCTCCGTTGAAGGTTCTGTATGTAACAAGTCTCCCAAACCTTCAAGTCTTTCTAAAATTAGATAAACACGTGCTCCTTTCATTGCACATTCTTTATCCAAGCGGATAGCTACACTATATGCTTTATCTTCACCATCTAATTGTTCAATTACAGAGACATCTGCTTCTTCTAAATGTTCAAAAGAAACGCTCAAAGCATTAGACTCTTTTTTCTCTGATGAATTATTTACATCAGTGCCTTCATTATTTTCTTGTGAAGCCCCTCCGCCACTTTCAAATTGACTTAAAGCAGATAATAAATCTTCAATTTGACTATGTTGAAGTTCTTTTTCTTCACGCAAATCCTCTACTAAACCGCCTAAACGATCTAAACATTTAAAAATAAGTGAAATAGCTTCACTTGTAACTGGCATTTTACCAGATTTAAATAGTTCAAAGATATTTTCCATTTTGTGGGTTAATTCTGTCATTACATCATAACCCATTGTAGCAGCCATTCCTTTTAGAGTATGGGCTGAACGGAAAATTTCATTTAATAAATTCATATCATCTGGATTACTTTCCAACTCTAAAACATTATCGTTTAATTGTTGGAGATGATCGTCTGTTTCTTCAAAGAAGAGTGTACGATAAACGCTATTATCATCCATCAGACTGACTCCTTTCTAGATTTAAGCCATCTTTTCATATATAAATGAATCAATTTTTCTTAATCCAAAGTTTTCGCAGTAATTAATTGTTTCAGTTGCCCCTGTAAAAAGAATTCCTCCGGGAACCAATGCATCGGCGAACTTTTGATAGACTTCATCGCGTGCATCGTTTTTAAAATAAATCGTAACATTTCTACATACGATAATATTACAATTGGATTCATATCGATCCTTTAGCAAATCATGTTTTTTAAACATTACCATGCGTTTTATCTCAGGAGAAAGATGATATAACATTTTTTCATCCTTAGTAAAATACAATTGTTTCTCATTGCTTGGCATATTTCTTATCTCGGAATCTTTATATATCCCTTCACGAGCTTTCATTAAAATAGTCTGATCGATATCTGTTGCAATTAATTGACTCGCACGTAAATTATTTTTCTTTAGAAGCATTGCTAAAGTATAAGGTTCTGCACCGATGGAACAAGCTGCACTCCAAATTTTAAGATTCCTATTTTCTTTAGATAAACGTATAAGATGTTTTTCAAATAAATCAAATAACTCTTTGTTGCGATAAAATTCAGTTACATTTATGGTAATATGTTCCAAAAATCTTTGTTTTGCTTCTCTATCGCGCTCCATCAATTTAGCATAGTCTTCCAACGTACGTACATTTTCGTTTTCCATAATATTTTGAATACGTCGCTGCATCTGCTTTTCTTTATATGCAGATAAATTAACACCTAATTTAGTTTGAACCCATTGATTAAAAAATTCGAAATTCAAAGCCATTTCCATCACCCTACAATTTGTTTTACTTTTT
This sequence comes from Enterococcus cecorum, assembly GCF_052119425.1. Lineage (GTDB taxonomy): Bacteria > Bacillota > Bacilli > Lactobacillales > Enterococcaceae > Enterococcus_E > Enterococcus_E cecorum_C. Next base: position 26,071 of record NZ_JBQKFH010000028.1, on the reverse strand, counting down.
GCGCAATACTATCGATATCTAACACTTCATGTACAACCCCTAAATCAACTGCATATTTAGGCATGCCGTAAACAACACAGGTTTCTTTATTTTGTGCAATATTATATCCACCTGCATTGGCTATTTGTTGCATTCCTTTTCCACCATCTCTACCCATTCCAGTGAGTAATACACCTACTAATTCATTTTTATAAACTTTTGCTGCTGACTCAAATAGATAGTCTACTGCTGGTCTAGTCCCATGTAATTTAGGGTCTTGATTTAAATTAATGCGATTATTCTCGATGGTCATATGAAAATCACCAGGGCAAAGATAGACTTGATTTGAAATTCGCATTCCTTGTTGTGCCTCTACAACAGGTACCTTTGCTTCATCATTCAAACGTTTAGCAAAAGAAGTCGTAAATCCTTTTGGCATATGTTGTACAATAAAAACAGGCATTCTCATATGTGGAGGTAAACTGGTAATAACTTTAATTAAAGCTTTAGGTCCTCCTGTTGATGCTCCAATCACTAACGCTTGCACTTTAGATGGCAAATTTTTATTACCAATTTTTATTTCTTTTTTCAAAATTTCTGGTGTAGCTTTTTGAATTGATGTTTGATTGTCGGTAGAAAAAGAATTTCGTCTTTTTTTAGGACGATGCTGGCTATAAATTGTGACTAATTTTTCATAAAAATCACGGGCCCATTCTTGACCAATCACCATGATATTTGTAGGTTTCTCAACAAAATCATCCGCACCTAATTCTAATGCTTCAATTGTAACTTCTTTATTACTTAAAGCACTCAGCATTACTACCGGAATATCATATTTAGCTTTTATTTGTTTTAACGTCTCTATTCCATTTAATATTGGCATTTCCACATCTAGTAAGATTAAATCTACAGACTGGTTGGCCAAAAGTTCTAATGCTTGTTTACCATTCCTTGCTTGTAAGGAAACATTTACTTCTGGCATTTTTACCAAAAGATCTGATATCACTTTTCTTAAAAATGCAGAATCATCTACAACCATTACGTCCATAAAAACACTCCATATCAAAAAAACATCTTGTTTTTAGTTTTTATTTATATCACAATGACTTGACGATTAACCATTCGGACAGTCGTTTTAAATGTATTTAAATCAACAATCATTGTTCGTCCGACATTTCCACCTACATGCTTAGCTACAATTGGGATATGCAGTTTATGCAACGCTTGCTCCACAGCTTCAATATTTCTTTGACCAACACTTAAAGAAGCATCTTCACTAAAACTAAACATACTTGCCCCACCGACAATCTTTGCTTTAAAGCGAAACATAGGGGTTGACGTTTGTTTTGAGAGTTCTTCAACCATAGCTGGTAATGCTAAATCTGCAAATTTGGCTATCTTTATTTGTGAATGTCCCACAAACTGACTGCTATCTGGTAACATAATATGACTCAATCCGCCAATTTTATTTCTTTCATCATAAATAATTGTCCCAATACAAGATCCTAATCCAACAGTCATAATTTGCTTAGGTGCTCTAGCAATCTTATAATCAGAAATCCCTACTTTTATATCATCATTCAGATTCGATAACATCGCTCTCACCTTCTGTTAAATCCTGCACCTGATCGAAATCTGTAGAACTAAACAAATAATTTAAGTCTAACAGCATAACGACTTCATCATCTAGCTTCAAGAATTTTTCAATATAACTTTGTTTTAAAGAAGAACGAATCAAATCCTGTTCATAGTTAGTTTCTTCTAAATAATAGATTCCTTTAATATCCTCTACAAATAAACCTAGTAAACGACCTTTCCATTGACAAAGAATTACTTTCGCATCTTCTTTATGATCACTATACTCTCTGAATAGTTTTTTCCTAATATCAATGATTGGAACCATAGATTCTTGATATTCATAAACACCTAATATATGTTCCTCAACTTCCGGAAGGTGGATAAAATTGCGAGCCTCAATCACACGATCTACATCCATTACTCGAATGGCAAATAGCTGCGAATGACTTTTAAATATTACATATTGTTCCATCTATACGCACCCTTTTCTAATTATTAGAGTTTGAAGCTATCCACTTGGAATTTTAGAATTGAAGCAATACTTTCAATTTCTTGAATACCACGTTCGAACTCATCAATTACTAGACTGAAGTTTTCTAAACTTGAGGTAGCTTCTTGTGATCCAGCAGAAGTTTCGCCAATTGAGCTTGATATATTACGAATAGCTTGTTGTACCATATCTTTTTTCTCGACAATACTATCCACTGCTGATTCAATAGATTGACTACTTTCAACGAACTGTTCTACAATTTGAGAGATTTCATTTGAAGTCGAAATGGCTTGATCTAAGACTTCTGTTTGTTGTTGACTTTTCGCATAAGAAGTAGTCATAGACTCTACCATTTGTTCTGATTTTTTACGAATCACTTCAATGATATCACGGATATTTTTAGTAGATTGATTACTTTGTTCAGCTAATGAACGAACCTCTTCAGCAACAATCGCAAAACCATGTCCTGCCTCACCTGCTCGTGCTGCTTCAATAGAGGCATTTAGCGCTAAAAGATTAGTTTGTTCAGAAATATCTTTAATAAGTTGAACAATTTTACCGATGTTTTGAATATCATGGTTCATATCAGTCATTTCATTTACCAATTGTGATTGAGTCTGATGTTCTTCAATCCAACTTTGATGAACCAATTGCATCGCTTGGGCATTTTTTACATTACTTGATTGTGAACGTTCAATATAGGTATTGATACGTTTAATCTCTTGGTTAATATCTTCAATTTGAGTAGATAACTCATTCATATCGTCGACTGTTTGAATCGCTTCAGTATTTTCAGCAATTGCTACATCTGCAATAGTATTCATTGATGTACGGATATTTTCGATAGAGGTTTTGGCCCCACTAGCAGTTGACTCAAGATTACTAACCATATCCTCCATATGTTTACTTTCTTCTTTCATGCCTACGATGACAGCCTTAAATGTATTCATAACTCCGATAAAGCCTGTACGCAGTGAATTCAAATTACGATCATTTGAAAATTCTTCACCTTGTTCTTCCAAATTAGAAAAATCGCCAGTTGCTACTTGATCAAATACATCTTGCAATTTTTTCATTGATGGATTTTTATCAGAAGTAGCGACAAGGTTGTAAGTAATCGAAATTGCCAAGTTGACCAAAATTGCAATAATAGCAAAAGTTAAAAATTTTCCACCCACTTCGTCAGCAAACGTAAAGTAGCCGATTCCAAAAATAACTATTGAGACAACAAGCGACACAACCGTATATAGGCTGAATGCTTTTAATAAAACAGAGCGAACATTTTTCATAATTAAACCCTTCTTCGTATACAATATTTTATCTGAATTAATGCTAAAAAATTAGCAAAAGATGAGTGCCCATCACACTAACTATTATTTTTTTCTTCACCTCCTGAAAAGAAAATCCAGATATTATTTATGTATTTTTCAAAAGTATTTCTATCAAAATATTTATCTATTTGAAAAGAAAATAATTTTTTCTGAAAAAACGCCATAAATAGCGATTCTGTGGGCAATTCTCCTTAATAATATCGGTAAAAAAGTAAATATTTTTAAGTCAAATTATAAAACATATATATCTTTTGGATCATTTATTGTCGAATAACCACCTGATTTATCATCGCGGATTAAATGTCCAAGAGATAATTCTAAAACACGTTTTTTTAGAGTATTTACCATCGTTGAATCATGAGTTGAAATTAAGACTGTCATCCCTTGATTATTCAACTTAAAAAATAATTTCATCATTTCAAAAGCTGTTTTAATATCCAAATTTGCAGTTGGTTCATCAGCTATTAACACAAATGGATGATTGATAATCGCCCGAGCTATAGCTATTCGTTTTTGTTGTCCAACTGACATTTCTTCTGGATAAGCATCTATATATGCATTCATTCCAACTTGTAATAGAACTTCCCGAATTCGATAATCACGATCATTTTTCTTAACGGATAATGCTTGTAAAGGAAAATCAAGATTTTGTCTTACAGTTTGTCGCGGTAAGAATAAATCCTCTTGTCCTACTATTCCAATCTGTCGTCGTAACTGATAAATTTGGTGATCCTTTAATCGATGAATAGGGGTATTCCCCATCAAAATTTTTCCTGTTGTTAGCTCTTCTTGGCGAGTTAATAGATTAAACAAAGTTGTTTTCCCTGAACCAGATGGCCCCACGACATAGACAAATTCTCCCTGGTTTATTTTAAAGGATACGTTTTGTAATGCTCTACAGCCATTTTTATACACTTTTCCAATATTCTCAACTTTAATCATCGAAACTCCCTACTTTAATCTGTAAAATGATTAATTGAATTCAGCATATCATCAGTTGCTTGTATTGCCTTCGCGTTTAATGAGAAGCTACGTTGCGTTACAATCATATCTGTCATTTCTTGAGCTAAATTTACATTCGATTGTTCGATATATCCTTGCATTATGTTTCCAAATAAGTTTGGATTTTGTATATTATTCGCTACTATAGCACCAGGACTTAACTGAAAAAGATTTTTACCTACTGCTGACAAGTCCGAATCTCGCGTTGGTAAAAATAAATTCACTCTACCTAGTTCGATTGTTTGATCATTGTTTCTTGTTGAAATGATTCCCTGACTATTAATACTAATTGCATTATTTGGCCAATTTTGACTTGGTATCGTGTAAGTGACATCTACGCGATAACCTTGTTGATTGACTAATTGATTCTGGCTATCTAAACGAAAAGCGCCATCTCTTGTTAAAAATTGGTTTCCTGCAGCATCGAATACTCTAAAAAAGCCATCCCCACTAATTGCCAAATCAGTAGGCAATCCCGTGCTTGCTAAACTTCCTTGGGTAAAATTAATAGCTTGTACATTAGTTTGTAACCCAGCGTTAAAGTCGATATTCTGTGGGTTATTAAGTTGTTCAACTTCTCGATTAGTAGTTGGGTTATTTAATAGTTCTCTAAAGCTCATTTCATTCGCTTTAAAGCCAACAGTATTAACGTTAGCAATATTATTAGCTGTATTATCTAGTGATTTTTGTAATTGAGTAAGTCCTGTTTTACTTATTGATAAAATGCTATTCATATTCATTAAGTTATCGCCTCGCTTTATACTCTACCTAATTCATTAACTGCTTTATTCAAAGTTTCATTCACTGTATTTAACGCTTTTTGGTTCGCTTCAAATTCTCGAGTTGTTTGAATCATTTTAACCATCTCATCAGCAACGTTAACATTAGAACCTTCTACATAACCTTGAACAACTGATGCATTATTAATGATTTGGCCAGCCTGATTACTTGTATAATAGGTATCTCCCATACTTACTAGGGCGTTTTCATCAGCAAAACTTGTGATTAAAAAATTAGGTGTTCGCCCCATCTCCAAAGTAATTGGTTGATTATTTGCGCCTAAAACTTGATAGCCTTCTTGAGTTACTAACTGATTTTGATTATTCAATTGGAAGTTACCATTTCGTGTATACGCCATTTGACCATTATTCATTCGTACGGTAAAGAAACCATTATCATTAACTGCAAAATCCGTTAAACGACCAGTATTTTTCAAGGCTCCGCGATTAGTATTTAAGTATGCGCCACTCAAACCATTACCAAATGTAAAATCACCAACTTGATGATATCTATCCATTTTAACGTCATCTTCATAATTATGTAATGGCACACCTTCTAATGTTTTTTGAAATAAATCCTTAGCCATATAGCCGCTAGTATTTGTATTGGCGATATTACTATTCAAATTTTCTTGACGTTTTTGTAATACATGAACACTTTTATAAATTGTATCTAATGAACGAATCATGCTAATTCCTCCTGTATACTCTCTCTTAATTTAATAATGATTTTGCCATGCAGTTGTGAAACACGAGCAATAGAAATATCTAACACTTCTGAGATTTCTTTTAATGTCAATTCTTCTTTATAATACAAACTTAAAATTAATTGATCACGCTCAGATAATATTGCAATTGCTTTTTCTAAAGCTCCTTGCTGTTCATCTTTTACAAGAATATCTAGAGCATTATTCATTGACTCATCTTGAATTGTGTCTTTAAGCTCAACACCATCATCTTCACTAGAAAACAACATTTCTTCCAATGAGACACTAGCTAAATAATGCAAACTATCATAGATATTTGCTAACTGTTGTTCATTGATGTTCAAATAATCGCAAATCTCTTTATCTGTTACTTCACGTTTCAAACTCTGTTGCAAATCATTACGAGCTTTATAAAAATCATTCACATTCTTCATCTTGTATCGCGAAATTTTTGAATTTTTACGCACTTCATCTAAAATAGCACCTTTGATTCTGATGATAGCATAACTTTCAAACGGAACTTTTTTAGAAGCATCATATTTTCTTAATGCGTCCATTAATCCAATAACCCCGATGTTTACCAAATCGCTTTTATCATAATCTGAGCTTTTCACGGAAATTCTACTAACCACTCGATCTACTAACGGCAAATATTTTAATATTTCTTCTTCACGCGTAGTCCCATACATCTAAATTCCCCCCACTACGAATTTTTGTTTCATCCTAAAACTCAATATTTCCCACAGTTTCAATCATAATTTCGTTTGGAATCTCATTTAACGATAACACAGCAATATCAGGAAAGTTAAACGCGATAATCTTCCGAAAGGCCAAGCGAATTTTAGGTGAAGCTAAGACAACATGGTCTACTTGATTTGCTAATAATTCATGATGTAAATTACCTAGTTTTTCCAACAATTGATTAACCATATCAGGTTTCAACACAGGAAATGAACCTGTAGCCGTTTTTTGAATACTTTGAGCAATCATATCTTCAATTTTCGGATGTACAACAATCACATTTAGCCGATGTTCTTCATCAGCATATTTATTAGCGATTGTTCTTTTAAGGGCTTGACGAACATATTCCGTTAGCATTTCCGTATCCTTGGTAACTAAACCATAGTCAGCCAATGTTTCCAAAATAGTTGCCAGGTCATTGATTGGAATTTTTTCATCCAATAAATTTTGTAATACTTTTTGTACTTCACCTAAACGCATAATATCTGGAATCAATTCGTCAATAACAACATTATTTTGATCTTTAATACCTTCAAGTAATTTTTTAACTTCTTGTCTGCCTAGCAATTCAGAAGCATGAGCATAAATGACTTCCTTCAAATGAGTCGTAATCACTGTTAATGGTTCGATAACCGTAAAGCCTTGAAGTTCAGCATTTTCTTTCTCAGCTTCATCAATCCACATAGCATCTAGATGGAAAGCAGGCTCTTTTGTCGCAATACCATGAAATGGTATCGGATCATCATTTTGGCTAATTACCATTACTTGATTTGGGTAAACATCCCCTTTTGCAATCTCATTTCCTCTAATCTTAATAGAGTAACAATTTGGTTCTAAATACAAATTATCACGAATCCGCACTGGACTAACTAGTATTCCCAATTCATGTGCGCTTTGTTTTCGAATAGCAACAATGCGGCTCATCAAACTATTATCAATAGAACTGTCTACTAATGGAATTAGCCCATAACCAATTTCCAAAGCGATTGGTTCCACTTGAAAAGAAGCAACAGAATCATCATCTTCTTGCTCTTGCTTTTTACGCTGAAGCTCTAATTTTCGTTGTTCTTCTTGACGTAGAGCTATTTCTTTTTCTTCTTGTTGTTTAATAACAAAACTTGCCCCCAATAATCCAAGTCCAATCAGTACAAAGGGAATAAATGGAAAACCTGGAACAAATGCCAATACAAACAAGATGACACTTACAATCCTAAATAAATTTGGATTTCTAGTTGCGTCTTGAAAAATATCCATTCCAAAAGTACTATCATTATCTGAACGGGTGACGATTACCCCTGATGCAATTGAAATTAATAAGGAAGGAATGGCACTCACTAAACCATCCCCGATAGAAAGTTTACCAAATTGAGATAAAGCTTCGGTAATACTTAAACTACCATTAACTGAGAAGATTATAGCCCCACCAATTAAATTAATTAATGTGATTAAAACACCAGCAATTGCATCTCCTTTAACAAACTTGCTGGCTCCGTCCATTGAACCATAAAAATCAGCTTCTCTTTGTAAATCTTTACGTCGAATTCTGGCTTGTTCTTCTGTAATTAATCCAGCATTTAAATCTGAATCAATTGCCATTTGCTTCCCTGGCATTGCATCTAACGTAAAACGAGCAGATACTTCAGAAACACGACCTGCACCTTTAGTCACTACCGCTAATTGCACAATCATAATGATGATAAATAAAATAATACCAACAATATAATTACTCCCTGTAACAACATTTGCAAAGGCATCTATGACATGTCCACCATTACCACGTGATAAAATCAAACGCGTGGAGGATAAATTCAAACTCAAGCGAAAAATAGTTGTAATTAAAAGTACTGTTGGAAAAGTTGAGAATTCCAATACATTTTTCGTAAATAAAGTAATTAACAAAATATTAATAGCAATGGTTAAATTTACTACGATTAATAAATCAAGTAAAAAAGCTGGTAAAGGAACAATAATCAAGCCAATTATTGCTACCACTAAAAAAGCAACGATGACATCTGTTCGATTGAGTACTTTCGTTTTTCGATTGGCCTCCATTAACATTCCTTCCTTTCTAAATTTCATTTCTCATATTCTAAATTTTATATTTTTTCTTTTCTTCAAGTTGATATACCAAAGCAATAATTTCTGCTACTGCTTCATACATTTCCACTGGAATATATTCTCCCACTTCAACTAAAGGATAAAGCGCTCGAGCAACTGGTTTATTTTCAATCATTGTTACATCATTTTTCTTGGCTTCTTCTTTAATTTTTTGAGCAAACTCATCTTGCCCTTTTGCTAATACAAAAGGCACAGCATCTTGATTGGTATCATATCTTAAGGCGATTGCTAAATGTGTCGGATTGGTAACGACCACCGTTGCCTCTTTAACTTTATTAATTGAATTACTAATGATTTCACGGTGTTTAGCTCGCCTTTTTGCTTTGACTTGCGGATCACCTTCAGACTGCTTAGTTTCCTCTTTAATTTCTTCCTTAGTCATCTTTAATCCTTGGATATGTTTATATCGTTGGTATATATAATCTAATATACTAATTACCAATAAAAATATAGAAACTTGTAATGTCCATGCTTTAGCAAACTCTAGTAAAAATCCCAGTCGCTTTATCGTACCTACATCACTAGAATTAAGAAGTTGTGGTAAGTAATCTTTTATTTTTACATATCCTAAATAGATTACAACACCAAGCTTTGCCAAATTCTTAGCTAAATTTACTAGAGAATTCATACCAAACATGTTTTTAAAGCCGTTAATTGGATTAATTTTGGAAAATTTAGGCTGTAAAACTTTACTAGTAAATAGCAGTCCTACCTGAATAAAATTTCCTACTAAACCAATTGCTAAACTAATAGCCAAAAAGGGAATAACAATTAAAAAGAATAAATAAACACTTTGCCCCAACAATTTATTTAAACCATGGATTTGTTCATCAAATAAATACAAATCTTCAAAAAATCTAGTCATATATGGAATTAATTGGCTAGCTACTCTTTGCCAAAGCGGAATCAATAAGCTTGAAAATACAAATAGGGAAATTGCGGCAACTAAGTCTGGGCTTTTTGGAATTTGTCCATCTTTTCTGGCATCTTCTAACCTTTTGGCCGTGGGCTGTTCTGTTTTGCCATCCTTATCTGCCATAACAATTTCACTCCTTTTTGATATATTTCTATTTATTTCATAGTATTTAAAAACTCACTCATATAAATTATCATATTTGGTATTTGTTTAAGTAAAAAACTTACCAAATTCGGTAATAAGAGCATGAACACAATAAATGCAAAGATTGACTTAACGGATAATCCCATAACTAATACATTAATCTGTGGAATAGAACGTGAGATAACACCTAAAACAATATCTATTAATAGCGCAGATAATACCAAAGGAGCAGCTAAATTAAATCCCATTTCAATTGTCATAGATACTAAATGGGTTAAGCCATCCACACCATTGCCCCCCAGTGTCGCTTGGGTAAGTCCTACAATTTTGAAACTGTTAATTAACCCCTGTAACATCATCAGATGAAGATTTGTTATGAACATTAATGCCGTTCCCATCCAATAATAAATCTTCCCAAATTGTGACATCATGATTTGAAATTGAGAATCGTATGCCTGAGCCATTGAAAATCCCACTTGAAAATCAATCAAATGTCCGGCAATTTCAAAACCTGCAAAAATCAATTGACAAATATAGCCTAGAGCCAATCCAAGTAGTGTCTCCTTTACACAAAACAAACCCAAAACAAACAAATCATAAGACTGCCCTAGAGTTGGAACGGTTGGTAGCACACCTGTAGTAATTGCGAATGACACTACAATTTTAGCCAAAATAGGAAAACCTCGTTGTGAGAAAAAAGGTGCTACCACAATAAAAGAAAAAACACGAATAAATATTAATAAAACTGTTTGAATAATTACATCTGACATATTTACAGCCCTGCTATCAACCGAAAAATATACTTTGTAAAATTCAATAATACGTTAATCATAAAATTTCCACCAATAATAATGGTTAAAAAGATAGCCACTAGTTTTGGCACAAAAGTCAATGTTTGTTCTTGAATTTGCGTAGTTGCTTGAAAAATACTGATTATTAATCCAATTGCCATCGAAATTAGTAATGGCGGACCAGCAATTAACAAGATACGAATAAATGATTCACGCATAATATCAATAACTAGTTGAACATTCATGCTCATCCTCCTCTGTTACTCTCAGTTGATTCACTATTCTTAGTTAAAACTTCTAACCAAGGATTCAACGATTAGATACCACCCATCGACTAATACAAACAGTAACAATTTAAATGGTAATGAAATCATCATTGGCGAAAGCATGAACATCCCCATAGACATCAGAATACTTGAAACAACCATATCGATAATCAAAAATGGAATAAAAATTAAAAATCCTATACTGAAAGCAGTTCTCAACTCACTGATAACAAAAGCTGGTGTAATTACTGTAATTGGAACATCTTTATAACTTTTATACTCTTTTTTTTCATCTGATAAGTCGACAAAAAGTTGTAAATCTTTTTCTTTTGTCTGTTTATACATAAACTCTTTCATTCGATCTTCAGCTCGTTCAAATGCTTGAGCTTGTGTTATCTCATTATGTTGATAAGGTTTTAAAGCCTCGTTATTAATATCTGTATAAACAGGTTTCATCACAAAGAAGGTCAAAAATAAAGCCAAGCCAATAATAACCTGATTAGGTGGTACTTGTTGTGTACCTAAGGCATTTCTGGTGAAAGATAGGACCATAACAATTCTCGTAAAGGAAGTTGTCATAATCATTAAAATAGGAACAATAGACAATAAAGTTAATAAGACAAACGTATTAATTGTTTGATTATCATTACCTGTATTTAGCAGTCCATTTACCGTATCTTGAATTTCTTTTGTATCAACTGCGTAAACATCTTTTGTAACAAAAAATGCTAATACACAAAAGCATGAGAGCAACACAAAGATAAGCTTTTTATTTTTTCTCATTATTGGTTGCATCCTTTCTCTTTTGTAAGCTATTTATTTCTTTATTAAGCAATTTTCGAAATTCTTTTGGTAATTGGCTTTGTTTCAGCGCTTGCTCTTTTTGAAATGCTTTTAATGATTGTATTTCATCTAAAGTTAATTCCTTGATAATTTGATTTTGGTTTTCTGAGATACTCATCACATAGTATCTATCAAACATCTTTACAATCGCAATTGAGGAAGATTTACTCACCGAGATTCTCTGAATCACTTGTAAAATACTATTTTCAGGATTCATTTGCTTATTTAAGAATTTAAGCGCCTGAACTACCAAGTATAGAATTACTATTAAAAATACAACCATTTTAATGATTGGAAAGATTAAATCCATGTTTTTCTCCTATTGAATGACAAAATCTGTGATATAGACTTGTCGCACGATATCTTTTCCATAATTATTGTTAATCGCTAGCTTCAATTCTTTTTTCAAATTAGTGACAGATTCCGTTGATCCTAAAATGTCTTCTGCATTTTTTTGACGGAGTAAATTGACACATGCATCACGAACTACCGCGACATTCTGTGTAACTTCTTCACTTGTCTTTTTATCATCAACTAATATCGAAATCGTAATTTTCATATATTGTTGATTACCAGATTTATCTTTGGCTAAGTTTACTAAAAATTCGTTCAAAGGGACAATTGTCTGTCCTTCTTCAATTTTACCATCTTGTTTGGCAACTTTGACTTCTTGTTTTGGGGCGATAAATTGGTTCATGATTACCATCCCAGCTACACTACCAACAACCGCCAATACAAGCATAATTGGCAACAGAAGTAAAGGATTTAAATTTCCTTTTTCCTTCTTTTCTTTCTTGTCTTTTTTGCCTTTCTTCTTTTGATTTTCTTCCACGATTACCCTTCCTCACTTTCTAACTTCAATACATTTGCAACTTGACTTAGTGTTTGTTGACGATATGAAATAATAAGATTAACTACATCTTTAGCAGATTCTCTGACTATCAAACTTTTTCCGTCTACTAAAGTAATTGTTGTGTCTGGAACTTCTTCCATTCGATAAATTAAGTCAGGGTTCAAATAAAATATTTTCCCATTAAAGCTAGTTAATTCAATCATTGAATACTCCTATTAACGTTTCAAGTTAATCAATTCTTGTAACATTTCATCTGAGGTTGTAATACTTCTAGAGTTAGCTTGATACGCACGATTTGCGATAATCATATCTGTAAACTCAGTTGCTAAATCCACATTTGACATTTCTAAAAATCCAGAACTTAATTGGCCTGTTCCACGATCACCAATACTTGTAACCATTGGATCACCAGAGTTGTTTGAAGAAATATAGTTGTTATTTCCTACTTTTTCTAAACCCTCAGGATTATTAAATGCGGCTACTTTTAATTTACCCATTACATATACAGTGTTACCATATTTTGCAGTTATCAAACCATTTTGGTCAATAGTCATTGCGCTATATTGAGCGCCATTTTGTTCCGCGGGAATTTGAATAGGTTTTAATGCATCCATTTGAATATCACCAAATTTCGCGTTTTGATCAAAGTCATCTGTATATTCTACTGGGCTAGCTAATGTTTGAGCCAATAATTTCATCCCGTTACTATTAACAATATTTCCAGCACTATCGCGAACAAAAGCGCCATCACGAGTAAAATATGTAGTAGCATTCGCATCTGCTCCAGCACCGCGAACCATGAAATAACCAGGTCCTGACAAATAATAATCCATGCTTCGGCCGGTTGTTTGTGGTGCACCAACTGCTGTATTGACATCGATTGCACCTGTCTGAACCCCTAAACCGATTTGTCGTGCATTTGTTCCTCCTAAGCCATTACCTGGAGCAGAAGCCTTTGCAGTCGTTTGGCTCATTACATCTTGAAATAACACACGGCTAGATTTAAAGCCAGTTGTATTAACATTGGCAATGTTATTAGCTACTACGTCCATTTTGTTTTGTAAGTTTTTCATTCCACTTACGCCTGAATAAAGTGATCTTAACATAATTCATTTCTCCTTTTATTACGCATTTTTAACTTCTTTAACACTTTCACTTGGATATTCATGTTGGTCTATTAATAATTTAGGATGTCCATCAATAATTTTAACCTTATCGACTTTTCCTGTTACTTCTTGTCCATTATCATCCAATGTCACTACTTTACCAATTAAGCTAAACGCTTGTTGCTGTTGTTGCAATTTTAAGGTTGAATCTAAACTTTTTCCAAGCGTTTGTAACTGTTGCAGTGAAGTAAATTCAACAAATTGACTAATGTAATCAGTTCCTTGATTACCTGATGAAGATTCTCCACCTGATAGAGCTGGATTACTCATTGAAGCAGCTAGTATTTTCAAAAAATCATCCATTGAAATTTCTGATGGGTTATTCTTTTGATTTTGGCTTGCAACAGTTGTCATTGTATTTATTTGAGTTAAATCATTTATCGGCATGTTACTCCCCCTTTTTATGCCAAGATGCTTATTGTACTATTAATCTGCTTATCTTTTATCTCTTCTTCTAATTTTTCAACTTTTTCTTGAGCCTTAAACGTATTTTTAAACTTTTGGCTTTGTTGTGTATAGTTTTGTTGAAATCCCTGTTGAGAAAATTGATGATTTAGCGATTGAAATGGACTTTGAACATGCTCTAATTGAACTTGAGTATTCGTTTTATTATGAACATTTTGATTTAAAAATTGTTGCTTTTCTAAAACTTGTTCAAATTTATTAGTGAAATTTTCCATTAATTTTAGTGTTTGCTGACTATCTGTATGAATTTCTAACTGCACCTTACTTTCCGTTATTTTAATAGAAATCTCTAGCTTTCCTAAATTTTCAGGTGACAATTCAATAGTCACTTGCTGCATACTCGGATTTTTCGCTTCTTGTACCTTTTCGACTAGATTAGAAGCTAGTTTTTGCGGCAATTCTTGAATATTATCAACACTAATTTTTTCACTCATATTTCCGTTCAACGATTTCATATTATCAGTCGATACAAGAGAAACTAGGACATTCACTTCCGATATACTTAGTATTTGTGATTCATTAGACACTGATATTTTCTCTGTAGATATTTTATTTTTTTCTTCAGATGCGCCTTCACGAGTAAATAGAATATTATTTCTCTGTATTGCATCAGTTGATTGTTCATCTACTTTTTGAAAACGAGTAGTAGTCGTACTATTTACAAAATAATCTAATTCATCTTTTTGCAAGACTGGTAAATGCAAATTAAGTTGATTTGATTCAACAAACATCTCTTTTAAAAGCGGATAGTCGTCGGAATTCATTACTTTTTCAGAAAAAACTCTAAATAATTCTGGACTTCCATTTATCATTTGAACAAGTTGGGAAATTAAATCATCTTGTTCAATGGATTTTGTATTGAATTGTGAAACTAACTCAGTTAAAATAATTTGACTATCACTATTAAGCTGATAATTAGTAGTAAAACCTTCTTTATCAAGTCCGAATTCAGAGAAAAAGTGCATAAATTGTTCAACTAAATCCTTTTCAAACTTACTTTCTACTTGCGTTATCTCACCAGATGCTTTCGATTCATCTTTTGACACAAATTGTCCCGTTGTACTGTCATTATTTGCTAGTGAGTGAGCTAGTGTTTGTAAAAATATTCCTACGTCAACAATTGGTTGGTTATCTATTCCGTTTTTTTTATTTTCTGTAATACCGAAAGTTTTTGTATTGATGGACTGAATCATCTTACCCCTCCTTACAAAGCGCTAGCAATACGACGAGATCCCATTTCATCAAGCATCTTTTGTTCTTCTTGCTTTATAGTGTGTTCATACTCTGCTAATTGCTTTTCTTTTAACTTTTCTAAGATTTTTCGTTCTTTTTGAGCATCAATATACTTGTCCAGTGCCTCTTGTAAAAGCTGTCTTTGCGCAATTAATTCATGATGAGTATCAGTCATCTGTCTTTCTAAAGCAAGCAAATACCATTGCTGAATCTGCATACGGTTTACACTATCTTCTCTAATTTCCAACAGATCTTGTTTTTCTTTCATTAGGCCCTGCATACGCTCTTCTTTTTCATTTAATATTCGCTGGCAATTTGCGTATTCTCGCTTTGCTTCTAATTCAATTTGCCATCGATAATCTAATAATTTAGCCAATGAAAATTCAAACCTCTTCATGCTTTCATTCCCCCACTAATGAACTTTGTTAACTTTATTAATTTCGAGCTACTGAAATATCGCTAAATAGAGCATGTAACTTTCCTACTGTTTGATCATATTCTGAAAATTCATCTACCTTTTGCTTTAAAAAGTTATCAATTGGATGATGTAATGAAATAGCGTAATCAATTACTGCATTAGACCCGTGCTTATATGCGCCAATATCAATTAAATCCTTGCTTTCTTGATATGTTGCCAAATTTTCTTTTAATTCACCTGCACGTTTATATTGCTCATCTGGCACTAAAGACTTCATTAAACGACTCAAACTATTTTGAACATCTATTGCTGGATAATGGTTTTGAGAGGCAATCTTTCTAGAAAGTAAGATATGCCCATCCAATATTCCTCGAACAGCATCTGCAATTGGTTCATTCATATCATCACCTTCAACCAATACGGTATAAAATGCTGTGACTGAACCCTTATTTGACATTCCGCTTCTCTCTAATAATTTAGGTAAAGCAGTAAAAACTGAAGGTGTGTATCCTTTAGTCGTAGGTGGCTCACCTATAGATAAACCAATTTCTCGTTGGGCCATTGCAAATCTAGTAACTGAATCCATCATAAGTACGACTCTTTTTCCTTGATCTCGAAAATATTCTGCAATAGCGGTTGCCACATGTGCCCCTTTTAAACGAACTAAAGGTGGCGAATCAGAAGTTGCACATACTACGACTGATTTTTTGTATCCTTCTTCTCCTAAATCATTTTCTATAAATTCCTTTACCTCGCGTCCACGCTCTCCGATAAGGCCTATAACAATCACATCAGCATCACAATATCTAGCAATCATCCCAAGTAATGTACTTTTACCAACACCACTTCCGGCAAATATTCCCATTCGTTGTCCTTCACCAACCGTCATTAATCCATCAATTGCTCGGATACCTGTTCTCATTACATTTGCGATTGGCTTACGTTGAAATGGATCTGGCGAGTCTTGAGATACTGGATATTCTTGAGTTTTGGAAAATACTTTACCGTCAATTGGCCTTCCTAATCCGTCAAGTGTAGACCCCAACATTTCTTCACTAATTTTTACCATTAATGTCTGTCCTGTTGCTCTTACTAAACAACCTGGGCCAATACCTGCAAGTTCTCCTAGTGGCATCAGTAGCACCGTATTTTTTACGAAACCAACGACTTCACTCATCGCTATCGTATTTAAATTTTTTACATAAATTTCGCAAATTTCACCAACGAAAGCGTCTAAACCATCTACCTTGATAATTAACCCTACCACTTCACTCACTTTTCCATAAATGGTATACAGTCGCTTCGTCTTCGTTACTAAATCCAATTTATCTTTTCGAAAATGAAAATCCATTTTAATCACTTAATTTCTCTCAAATTTTTAAGTACCTGATTTAATTCTTTTTCTACATCTACTTCAATTTTCTGATTTTCAGATTCAATAGCTATCTGACCAACCGAAAGTGAAGCATCCTTTAGTAATAAATATCTAATATTCAAAATTTCTTGTTTCATCTTTTGCAATCGTTCATCCAAATGTTCAAAATGTTTTGGATGAGCATGTACAGTAATTAATTGATCTGGTTCTTCTAGACTCAGAAGAATAGGACTTAATAGATTACTAATTTTTTCTGGTGTTTGTTCCAGAGTGTCCATCAATAATTTTTCTGCTAATCGAACACTTGTCTCAAGTAAATCTTCTTCTACTTCTTGAACGTATTGATTACGCTTTTCGATAGTTTCTTGATAACTATTTTTGGCTTCTTGTAACATTTCTTTAGTTTCATCTAAAGACTGTTGAAAACCATGTTGATAACCTTCTTGAAACCCAGCTTGGTATCCTTCGTTGTGTCCAGCTAACTGGCCTTGTTCGTAAGCCTCATTAAAAGCTTGATTTTTAATCTTTTCGGCTTCTTGCATTGCCTCTTGGAGAATTCTAAATTTTTCTTCTTCAATTTTAGCCATTTCATATTCATATTGTGATTGAGCACGAGATATTTGTTTGGAATGATGCAATTCATTGACTTGTTCGTTTGTGGGAACTTGAGTTGTAATAATTTTGGTCGTGTTCTTAGAAATTGTAGACACAGATTTGTATAAACTACTATTTAACAACGTCATCTTGTTCTCCCCTTGTGATATAAATTTCTCCTTCTTCATCTAAGCGACGAATGATAGATACAACTTTTTGTTGTGCTTCCTCAACCGCTGACAAACGAGTAGGACCCATAAATTGCATTTCTTCTTGGATATTTTCGACTGCACGTGAAGATAAGTTAGAGAAAATAAATTCTTTAATATCATCTCCTGTGCCTTTAAGCGCCAATACCAATACATTGTTGTCCACAAAACGCAATACTTTTTGAACGTCGAGTTTGTCCAAAGTGATAATATCGTCGAAAGTGAACAGACTGGATTTGACTTCGCTGGATAATTCTGGCTGACGTTTGTCCAAATCGGCCAAAATATTTTTCTCTGTACTCCGTCCCACTGAATTTAGAATTTCTACTAATGTATGAACACCACCAGCAGCTTCCGTATTATTTTCCACAAAATTAGAGAATTTGTTTTCAATGACCTTTTCAATTCGTTTAATCGTATTTGGTGAAGTATTTGCAATCATCCCGATTCTCTCAGCAATTTCCACTTGCATTTGTGGAGGAAAATTAGATAGAATCTTTGCAGCCTTATCTGGTTGCACATAACACATAATTAGTGCAATTGTTTGAGGATGTTCATTTAATAATAGATTAATTAGTTGTTGCGTATCTGCCTTACGTGCAATATTAAAAGGCCGCTCACGTAACTGAATCTGAGATAATACATCTATTACTTCCTTGGCTCTTTGTGGACCTAACGCCTGATTTAACAAATTTTTAGCATAATCAAATCCGCCATCAATGACATATTTTTGGGCAATTGAAGTCTCTAAGAATTCATTCAAAATACTGTCGCGGTCTTCTGGTGTAACTGTCTCAATATTTGCAATCTCATAACTTACCTTCCTAATGACTGATTCTGGAAGGAGCTTCATAACTTTTGATGAAATATCTGACCCTAAGGAAATTAGGAGTATCGCTGCTTTTTTCACGCCATCCATAGTCTCAGTCACTTTAAAACCCTCTCTTCATCATTTTTGTTTCGTCCATGCTTTAATTAAATCTGCAACTGCTTGTGGATCATGTTCAGCATATTTTGTTGCTTTTTCATTACGTTTATCTTTTGTTTTGATTAACTCTTCTAAATCTTCCACATTGAAATCATCAGAACTAATGTCAATAATTGAACCTGTAGCCTTCGGAGTTTCTTGGACTTCTTGCTCTTCTTCATCCATACTAATATCGACATCATAATCTTCTTCCTCTTGTTTTCTACGACGTCTTCTCGCAAAGAACAGTACTAAACCGATGATTAGCAATATGATAAAAATGCTTAATCCCGCACCAACGTAAATGAATGTGCGTTTCTTAGCTAAATCTGTTAATTGATCGGTGATTTTATCACTATCTCCTTGCGTTGCTTTAAAGTCCATTCCCTGAACAGAAATAACATCCCCACGATCTTCATCAAATCCAATAGCCGAAGAAACAAGAACACGTACTTCTCTTTGAACATTATTAGATAAATTACCATCGATAACCACTGAAGTTGTTAGACGTTTCACACTTCCTGGTGCATTAACCACTGTCGTAGTCTCTGTGTTTAATTCATTGTTGACCGTTCTAGAATAACTATTATTCTCACCGTCACCAGTATTTCCAGTAACATTACTTACATTATCGGTAACTGTATTTGTTTGGGCATTTTGGATATTTTCTCCCGAACCAGAAGCTTGTACATTTTCACTTCTAATTTTTGGATCAGCATATTTAACTGTTTTTCTCTCAATTGCATCAAAATCTAAATCGGCGTTAATAGAAACATTTACTTTCCCTGCACCATATATAGGTTCTAACAATTTTAAAATTTTATTTTGCAACTGTTGTTCATATTGTTGTTGCATATCTAATGAATGTTGACTAATTCCAGAACTACTCACTGATGACTTGCTACCGTCAGCCAATACATTTCCTTTACTATCTACTACCTTTACATTCTCGCTTGATAAATTTTTTACAGATGCAGTTGTCAGAGCCACAATTCCCTGAACAGCTTCTTGAGAAATAGAACTTCCTTTTAAAGTTAAAACAACCGAAGCAGAAGAATTATCCTTTTGATCCTTAAAAACACCTTCATCAGGCAAAACCAAGATAACTTTTGCTTTTTGTACGTCACTTAACGATGATATTGACCGCTGTAATTCACCCGTTAACGCACGTTGATACATAATCTTTCTGTCTTCATCAGTAGTCATCATGCCCGCTTGGTCAAACAACTCAAATCCAGTTGAACTATCAGGTAGCTTATTATCAACGGCCAAAGAAATCCGATATTCATCAATCTTACTCTGATCAATTAGTATAGTTTTTCCACCATCTTGTAATTTATAATTGATATTTTTTGACTTCAAGTCTGCAGTTATAGTTCCAGCATCTGCTTCTGATAAATCAGCAAAAAGCACTCCATAACTGACTTTATTCATTAAATATAAAGAAACACCGAGTACAATCAAAACACTAATGCTACCTAAAATAATTGCTCTTTTGAGCAATGTCGACAGATTCGACCAGCTTGTTTTGATGCGCTCGATGACTTCTTGAAAACGACTAGCCACTAAAAAACCTCCCCAAAAGTTCAACTAACTAGATTTGCATATTTTTTATTTCATTGTATGCTTCTAAGCACTTATTTCTAACTTGCACAGCTGTTTGCAGCGACAGTTGTGCTTCTGTCATTTTTATCATGACCTGTCCTAAATCACTTTGATCTCCCGTAATCATTTGCTTAGTAGCTTCATTCATGGTATTCATATTTTGATTTAGCGTTTCAATTGCTTTACCTAAATAATCACCAAATGTTTCATGATTCACTTCGTCTACTGATTCTAATGCCGAAGCATTATTTAAATTCACACCCTGCGCTTCTCTCAGTTGTGTCTGATAATTCATCAAATTTTGTAATTGACCTATTCCATCCATTCTCTTATCCTCGATTATTCTATATTATTAATTCTTCGAAATTTCTAAAGCCTTCTTCAAAATTCCTTTATTCATTTCTACTGCTGCTGCATTAGCTTGATATGTTCTTAACGCTTGAATCATATCCACCATTTCATCGGCAATATTTACATTACTCATCTCTACATAGCCATTTTCATCAGCTGCAGGGTTGGTTGGGTCGTAACTTAGCTTAGGTGTTTCATCTTCAACGATACGATCTACTTGTACCCCAAAACTATGTGGACGTTCATTTGCTAATCTTCCATCCATTAATGTTTCACGATAACTTTTAACATTTTCAGAAAATTCTATTTGCTTTTTTCGATAAGCTGGACTATCTATTGTTGCATTTGTATTCACATTTGCAATATTTGTAGAAATTGT
Organism: Enterococcus cecorum; assembly: GCF_052119425.1. Lineage (GTDB taxonomy): Bacteria > Bacillota > Bacilli > Lactobacillales > Enterococcaceae > Enterococcus_E > Enterococcus_E cecorum_C. The sequence continues at coordinate 4,771 of NZ_JBQKFH010000028.1, read as the reverse complement.
ATCTAACTTCAACCTTTCTAAAGATAATCCAGTTGCATTTATATTCAGACCATTAAAAATAGACATAACTATCCCTCCTCATTAATCCTTAATTATTACTCAATACATAGTTCAGCATTTGATAACGACCATTTAATTGAGCAGTCAAGGCACTATAATAGAGTGAATTTGTTGATTGATTCAACATTTCAACTTCTAAATCTACGTTATTCCCGTTTTCTTTTAATGAAGTATCTCGGCTAGTTATGACTTTAGTTTGTAAATTATTTGTATTTAAATGATTAACATGAGTTGTGTTTAATGACAAAGTTTCTCCGTTTAACGCATTTTTAAGATAGCTTTCAAACTCTACCCTTTTTGCTTTGTAGTTAGGTGTATTGATATTTGCAATGTTACTCGCAGTCAACTCTGCTCTTTGTGAAGAAACATTCAATGCAGACCGAAGCAAAGAATATGTGTCCATTTGTAACCCCCCTTTTACAAAATGTATGCATATAAGTGAATTATGGTGTATTTCGATGTATTTATGACTAAATATATAAATATTTATGTTTACATACAATATAATGTATATTTACAAATAATACAATATTTTTTTTGAAAAACAGTCACAATTTATTTAAAGTATGTTTAAAATAAGGATGAAAAAAGTGTTTCAAACAGTTGTTATTATCAAATTATTTCAAAATAACTTTTTAAATATACAATTAATTCTTATATCATTTAATCTAAATACTATATTTAAACACATTTCAATAAATAACTAATCTTAATTAAATTAACATTTTTATTAACTATTAATAAACAATAATTTATTTTAATATGCAAACAATGAAAATATTAACTTTACATACCTTAATTTTTTTTCTTATAAACCGATAAGAAATTTTACCCCCCTCTTAACAGCTACTATTTGCCAGAGAGGAAACAAATAATGAACCAACAACAAACATTAAGTTTAAAACGTATTATCATCTTTAGTTTTTTAGTCATTACATTTATACCACTTGGCATTTTGACTATTTCAAGTTACCTTACTCACCTACACACAATTAATTCGCTAAAAGATGAGCAACAAGCTAGTACTGCAAAAACCGCCACGAAAATAGGTGAAGCTTTCTTAGATGAGCAAATAAAAGATCTAGATCAAACATTTTATACAAAAAAATTAGCTTTTTTATCAAACGAAAAGGAAATCCAAGAAGCATTAAATAAACAAAATGAGTATGCCAACCAATTACAAAAAATCAGCTATATTTCAGATACTCATTTTATCTGTACATTCAGTCCTAATACTAGGCAGAAAAATCAAAATCAAGATTTATTAAAAAAATTACCAATTAATCATTATCAATTAACTAGTGACAATTACAATTCTACAGTATATATTAGCAAAGCATTTCAAGATGTTACTGGACAAAAAATTGTTTTACAAAAACAAATTTCCACACACACTTTAAAAAATTACCTAAAAACACTTAACAGCAATTTAGCAAAACAAATTGTACTATACGATTTTAATGGTGAGGTTCTCAGCGAAAGTAAGTAAGTTAAATTTAGTACAAATATGGGGCAGATTAATCAAATTGCTACTTTTGACCAAAATAGTGGACAATTAAATGCAGAAAAAAATAAAAAATACGGTGAAGTATATTACGAAAAATCCACAAGATATCCCATTTTTTCTGTTGTATATACAAACACCAGCACTATTGCTCAATTTTTTGAAAATCAGTACAAACAAGTCATCGCGCTTTCACTGATTACCCTAGTGATTATCCTACTCTTAGCACTTTTCGCTTCTAAAATGATTGAACAAGCTCTTAATAAAATGAAAAATTCATTTATCGAAGCTAGTCATGGGCAATTTGAAATAACAGATAACAAAAAGAAATTTGAATTTTGGGAACTCTTCACAAAACAGTTACATTTGAACAACCAGGTTAGTGAAATCAGCGAATTTTCTGATGCTTATCATTATATGCTAGCTGAATTTGCATGTTTTCATAGTGATATAACACAACAAATCAATGAATTAAATGTCAAATTTGAAGATTCTCAGTTTACTCTTGATGAATTTAATCAAGCTATTGATGAAATCGTCTACCATATCTATCAAGAAAAACACCGTATCTTGCATGAACAAAACATGCTATATAACAATGAAATCGATAATACAAATGTAAATACCTTTAATAACTTATCCATTGAAGATATCGAAAAAGAAAAGGACTTTATGGAGTACTTCACACAAAAATATCCTGACTTTTTTGAAAAAATAGAATTATTACATGAAGCAAAAGATATGTATACTATTGAAATGTCTAAAATTTATGAATCTTTTGTTCGAATGTATATCTCCTTGCATGAATTTAACGAAAATCAGTTAGGTAAAAAATAAAAAAATATTTTTTATTAGCTTAATATTACTTAAGATTAAGCCGATAATACTAGTGGTTGTTTTAAATTTAGAAAAGGGGAGAATTCATGAATAAGAAAAAAAAAGTAACTTTACGATTTATCTTAATTAGTGGATTTTTAGCAACTGCACTGATACCAACAGTTTGTATCACGCTGTCAAATACTTTACAATCCACAAAGTCAATTCGCCAAGAACAATTGGAGATGGAAAAAAATGTAGCTAACTCTGTTTTAACAACACGTGATTCTATCCAAGAAGACATTGAACATGTTGTATTAAATGCAGCAGAACTCGTTAAAAACAATTCAGACAGAGACTTGACTACATATAATCAGCTTCTAGCAGAAATCAAAACTGGAAATAGTAGTATTATCACGATTGGCTTTTATCAACAAAGCAAAAATCAATATTATACAACATCACCGGTTTCTGAGGGATATGACGCAACGACTAGACCTTGGTACAATTCAGCCCTAAATAATGAAGGTAAGGTCATATGGTCAGATCCATACGAAGATACGAATACTAAAGAATATGTAGTTACAGCATCCTATGCAACTAAAGATGCTACTGGTCAACTCATCGTTTTTTGTATCGATGTTTCCTTCAAAGATATTCAAAAAATGGTGGATGTATTGGCTAAAAATACAGATGGAGATATTACTTTTGTAGCTAAAAATGGTGTAGTTGTTGCTGATGCAGATAAAGAGGAGATTGGTAAACCGTATCCTAAAAGTGATCTTTTACAAAAAATTGTTCAAAGTAACAAACATAAAGGAACACTTGATATCAGAGATAAAAACATTGATACTGCCTTTTTTAGCGATGGCGGAAAAGAAAGTAATACTTTAGTTATTACAACCACCAATCCAAAAACTATCAAAAGTCAAGTATTCAAACAATTCCTTTCAGCTTTAATTATTATCATATTGATTTTATTAATTATTTTAGCTTATGTGTTTGTTTTGATTCGCTACATACTTACAGTAATGGATTACTTCAACCAAGCATTTGATGAGTTTTCAAATGGTCGATTAAAGAAAATCGAAAAAATGGTTAAAGGAGAAGGTTTCTTCCAAAAACGTGCTCATTCATTCATGAGTGCAGATAAAGAAGGAAACGAGTTCCAAGTATTATCATTCAAATATGATCAAATGGTCGATTCAGTAGGTAACTTACTAAATCAAGCAAAAATACAAGCTAATGAAGTAGCTAATCGATCAGATGCTTTACTAGAGCTTTCACGTCAATCAACTCAAGCAACGGAAGAAGTAGCAGATACCATTACAGGAATCGCTCAGGTTACAGGCTCTCAAGCACAAGATACTGAAAATAGTGTTAGCCAAATGAATCAACTTTCCGATATTGTAAATACCTTAACTCAAAGCGTTCATCAAATGAGCTCTCAAGCAGATGAAACAACCAAAGTAAATGAACAAAGTATGGAATTAATGAATAATGTCCATATGAGCTGGCAAGAAGAAATGCAACAAATGCAAGATTTGATGAGTAGTATGGAAAAAATGGACCAAAGTATTCAAGATATCACTTCTATTATCCAAGTGATTAATGAAATTTCTTATCAAACAAACCTATTGGCACTAAATGCATCCATTGAAGCAGCACGTGCAGGTGAATCAGGAAAAGGATTCGCGGTCGTAGCTACTGAAGTTAGAAATCTAGCTGGACAAAGTAAAGAATCAACTAAAGAAATTGAAACGATTATCCAACAAATCCAAGGACAATCTCAGGATATGGTTCGTCAAACAATGGAATCCTTACAAGGTGGAGAAAGTCAAACTGAACTAATCAATCAAGCTATTTCTTCATCAAATGAAGTCTTTAACTATAATCAGGCATTATTACAAAGCATCGAGCAGATCGAACAAGCTTCTAATATATTAGAACGCATTCAAAAAGTTGTTTTAGAAAATTTAGAAACAATTTCTGCCTCGACTCAAGAAAATGCAGCAGGTACTCAAGAAGTCTCTGCTAACGCCGAAGAAGTATTAGCAACAATGGAAGAATTTACATCTAACGTAGATAATTTACGTCAAGCCGCTAATACTTTACGTGAACAAGCCAACTATTTTAAAATTGACTGATAGATTGGAATTAAATTCGCTACATGCTTCCCCCGTTTGCATGTAGCGGATTTTTTTATTTCAAAAAAACCAACCTCCAAAGTCAGAACGAAAATCTAACAACGGAAATTGGTATGCTCATCTTTATTACTCCATCGTAAGCGCCCAATAACGAGGTATATTGAAAATCTCCAAAGTCACTCGACGCTGGAGATTCTTTTTTTTATTTACAATTTGCTTGTACAGTTTCTGACCATGGCAAATA
>NZ_JBQKFH010000027.1:0-33216 GCF_052119425.1 Enterococcus cecorum | reverse complement strand
TCTAAAGGGACAATTGGTTGTTTCATCATAAAAAATCCTCCAATCTTCTGTTGAATACAGTATAACTGGAGGACTGGAGGAATGATATACACCTTGTTATTGGGCGCTTACCCTTTTTTTATTTAAAAATATAGTCCTTTAACAATAAGGCAACAACAAATTGAATAGCAAAGATAACAGGCAATCCATAACGAAACATAAATTTTCGCGTTTTATGTTGAAAGGCTACCATCCCTAATAGACCGCCAACACTCCCACCAATTATCGATAGTCCAAATAATGTTGCCTCGCTAATCCGCCATTTATGACGCATAGCACGCTGTTTATCAACCCCAAACACACAAAAAGTTAATAAGTTTATCACTCCAAAATAAATATAACCAAACATTTTATCACCTTCTTATGCTTTGTTGAAAAACATTATAGTCTAAGGGAGATGAAAATGAAAATCATTGACTTAAAACTTTGAGAAATCTTAATAGAAACGGTAAAGAGACCATTGCAGCTAAGAAAAATGCAAGTGGTTGGGCCATTTGGATACCCATCAAGCCATAAATATTTGGCAATAAATAAATTAAAGGAATGAAAAACAAACCATTTTGCGCACAGGCTAGAAATGTCGCTTTCCCACTATTACCAGTACTTTGGAATGTCATATTGGCTATTGATACAGTTGGTAAAAATAATTGAGCCACACAAGAAATTCTGAGTGCCAATACACCGATATTTAAAATTGCAGTATCATGTCTGAAAAAATGAATCAACTCAGGAGCAAAAATAAAGCTAGCAATACTTAAAACAGCGATGACTAAACTTGAAAATCCCCATGTAAAAAGAATTCCTTGTCTCACCCGTTTAAATTTTTTTGCTCCGTAATTAAATGAAGATACAGGTTGAAATCCTTGCCCGATTCCGATACAAACTGAAAACATCAATTGCATACACTTAGCCACAATACTCATCGCCGCAATACACGCATCTCCGTAAAGACCTGCTTGGACATTCAAACATAGATTTGACAAACTATTCAAACCTTGACGCGTTAAACTTGGAAAACCATTTTTGATAATATTTAACATCAACTTAGGACTAAAAGTTAAATATCGCCATTCAATTCTACTTTGTGAACGTTTTTGAGCAAACATCGCAAAAAGTATAAACATACTGATATACTGCGAAATTGCAGTAGAAAGACCGGCACCTTGAATACCTAGATGAAAAGTAAAAATCAAGATGGGATCTAAAATCGTATTTAATACCCCACCTGTAACAAGTCCGACCATCGCTAATTTTGCTAAGCCTTCATAACGTAATATATTATTCATGACACAACTAGTTATAAACGCAGGGGCCGCAATTAATATGTAAAAACCGTAACTTTTCGCATAAGGTAAAATAGTTGGCGTACTCCCTAAAAAACGCATCAAAGGCGTAATCAACCAAAGACCAAAAAACAAGAAAAAAATCCCCATTAAAAAAGCCATCGCAAAACCTGTTGTACTGTATTGTCGTGCACGTTCAATCTCTCTTGCGCCTAATAAACGACTAATCCAACTACCTGAACCATGCCCACACATAAAGCCGAATGCCTGCAAAATTGCCATTAAGCTAAATAATATACCTACAGCACCACTAGCAGAAACACTAATTTTTGAAACAAAATAAGTATCCGCGGCATTATAAATCGTTGTAATGAGCATGCTAATTACTGTTGGCACACATAAAGATAAAATAAGCTTATCAACTGGCATTTCCGTCATTTTACGATAATGGATTTCTGCTCTTTGTTTCACTGCTTCTTCCATAAGTCATCTTCTTTCTAAACTTCCACTTTTCTTATTCAGTTAAAGGTTCAAGATAATTGACCTTTTTACCATGTTCATGTGCATATTGAATTTCAGAGGCTGTACTCTTACCAATATAGCCATCCACATTAATCACAAAAATTTCATCCGCTAAATCAATTTTGCGCTTATGCATATCGTCAAGCATCGTTTTTGTCTGACCATCCCAAACTTCATCATCACCTGAATGACCAAACAACCCCACGCTAATCACAATATTTCCTTGAAGTGTCAAATCCTTTTGCGCTTTTATGAATTCATCTTTGAATCGTGTACTACCACATAGCGTAATAATTTTATAGTTGCCAATCATTTCAAACCCTCGATTCCATGAAAATAACCGCTAACCAAAATTGGCTAGCGGACAGTTGATAATCTTTCAAGCTGTTGCGTTAATTGTTTAAAATCAATCATTCTTGCTTGGCGATGAAATTCTTTGCCAGAGTGAAATAAAATCACAACCGGCGCAGCAAACAAACTTAATTGCCCTTTTAACATCGGCACCTTTTCTATATCAACAAAGAAAGCGGGAAAATCATATTGCTGAACCAAACGCTCAACCTTTAGAAAATCCGCCATACAGACACTACAATTAACTTGTTTGCCATAAAGAAGAAAAGTTTGTTTTTCATCTAATAATTTTTGATAACTTTCAAAATCTTGAATTTCAAACATATTAAGCCTCGTAACTATCTAATTGCGGATAAAAAGCTTGTAATAATTGTGCTGATTTTTGTAAGCCAGCTAATTCTTCATCGGTTAATTTAATTTCCACAATTTCTTTGGCACCTGTTGAATCAATAATTGTTGGTACACTTAAGAAGGCTTTTTCAACACCGTATTCCCCATTTAATTCAACAGTTACTGGATAGATACGGTTTTCGTTAAAGAGAATTGATTTTGCAATAGCCGTTGTCGCAGCCGCAATGCCGTAACATGTATTCCCTTTACGATTAAAGATTTCCCAACCTGCCTTGATCGTTTTTTGTAGTAAGATATCTTTCGTCACATCTTTTGTACGAGTCACATTATCAGCTAGCACATCTTCTACTTTCTTACCGCCAATGGTTGCACTACTCCAAGCCACCATTTCGCTATCACCATGCTCACCAATAACAAAAGCCTGAACACTCTTAGAATCCAAATCATACATTGCGCCTAATTCACAGCTTAAGCGGGCACTATCAACCGTTGTACCACTACCAATCACACGATGAGCGGGCAGACCTGATAATTTACGTACATAATAAGTCATGATATCCACTGGGTTTGAAACGATTAAAAAGATACCATCAAAACCAGAGGCCATCACACTATTCACGATGCTAGTCATAATATTAATACTTGGTGCTAACATCTTCAAACGGTCATTCGATTCTTTAGGCATAGGTGCTGAAGCCGTGATAATCACGATATCTGCATCTTTACAGTCACTATATTCTCCAGCTGTTACTTTAATATTACGATTTAAAAAATGAATGGATTGTTGTAAGTCCATCGCTTCGGCATAAGCTTTTTCTTTATTTACATCGATTAAAACAACCTCTGCACATAATCCTTGACTAATAATACTATAAGCAGTTGTCGCACCTACATTACCGATACCGACAATAGCTACTTTTGAATTTTTAAAATCCATGATAATCCTCCAATTATTACATTTAATATCATTGCTTATTTATTCTATCACAAAAATTCTCAAGATGAAATGAATCTGCCTTTGTTACTTTTCATGACGTTTTGCCGAATAATTTTGGATAATCACCTTTATCACTTGAACACAACCGACCATTTTTTCATCAAATTCAAAATCACGGTTCGTTTGTGTTTTCATCAGACATTCCATCGCTCGTATCTTTTCTTTTGAATCAGTCACAATATATGCTTGTCCTTCTCCCATCAATGAAGCAAAAGCAGTAGAATACTTACAAGGATTATCGCCTCCATCAATGGCTTCAACATCCGCGGTAATTTCGATAAAAACATTAGGATTATGGGCAATCACATCAAACTTTCTGCCTGCCTTAGCCCCATGCATATACAAAATAAGTTGTTCATTTTGCCATTGATAGCCGTAATTTAAGGGTACGATATAAGGAAAATCACCATCAATCATACCTAAATGCACGACTTTGCCTTTTTCTAATATTTCTTCTATTTGAGCTAATTCGGTCACTTCTCGATCTTTTCGACGCATTTTTTCACCTACTTAAATTAAGATTCCTTTACAGTGATCAATTTCATGTTGAATAATTTGTGCTGTAAAATCAGTAAAGGTCCCGCGTTGTTTTTTGAATTGATCATTAAAATAGACCACTTCTATTTTTTGATAACGAATGGTGGGCCGTACACCGACTAATGATAGACAACCTTCCTCAGTCTCATATGGATTTTCTTTTTTTACAATTTTTGGATTATACATCACAACTGGACCTACAGGCGTTTGGATAGCGATAATCTGCTTTTGAACGCCAATCATATTCGCAGCTAATCCGACACATTTATCTTGATTTGCTTGAAGTGTGTCCAATAAATCTTGCGCATGCGGTTTATCCTGAGCCGTTGCGCGTTGACTAGGTTGTTGTAAAAAGAATAGGTCGTGATTAATTTCTCTAATCATTTATTCACTCAACCTTCCATGCTTACTTAATAATACTTTTAAATCCGCTAAAGCTTGGTTGTCTGATAAAACTTGAATTCCTCGCATACCCAAACTTTGTGCGGCTTCAATATTACCTTCAATATCATCTAAAAATACGCAATTTTGAGCCTTTAGCCCATATTTATCCAATAGATACTGATAAATTGCTACATCAGGCTTCACCAGTTCAACTTCATAAGATAATACTTTTCCGTCCAAGATTTCATCAATGGGTAAGTAGCCATTTTTTGCTAAATCATAATAAGACGCCGCAGTATTTGAGAGCACAAAAAGTTTATAACCTTGATTTTTTAACTCTCGCGCATAGTCTTGCATTTTGGTAAAAACATCTGCATATTCATACCAATGATAATAAATTTGTCGTAAACTTTCTTGATAAGAGTCATCTAAAAGCGCCAAAGACATATGATAGGCTTTATCTGCATCCAATTCACCGGTATCTTGTCTTGGCCAATAGCCAGAGGTAAAAATAGCTGTTCTTAGCTTGGAAATTCGTTCTTCATCTGTTTCAATTAAATGTAAAAATTTCTCTGGATTCCATTCAATTAAGACGTTACCCATATCATAAATGATTGTATCTATCATCGTGATGCCCCCTTAGTATATATATTCAATCTAAAAAACTTGCTTCCCGATTCGGATAATCATTTCACCAAAATTAAATATTTCTACTTGAGCAGATACAGGAATTTTATTTTTCCATAGCCAGCCAACAAAAAATGTGGAATAGCCATTATGCAACTCAGTGATAATTTCAAATTCCTGATGATTGTACTGTTGAATAAAGTCCTGCATGGCTATCCTTTGTCCTGTAAACTTTCCCTCAGAAAGAACACTGTCATAAACCAAAACCCAACAATCTTCCAAATCGCACTTTGTAAAAATAACTTCTGCTTCAAATCCTTGTTCTTCTCCACTCTTAGAATAGTGAAAAACTTTATCCACAGTAAAAACCAGATGATCATCCGCTAAAGTAATTTTCTTGATTCTGCTGTCATGAAGACCATACTCAGTAATTGAATTTCTATTTCTAATCATTTCCCTCATGAAAATTGCTCCATTCCTTTTCGTTCATTATAACAAAATATTGGTGTAAAAAAAATAAGCGGACGATTGAACATCCACTTATTGCTCCTAAATTATTTAGCTAATACACTGATTCGTTCTTTGATGTGATGTCCCTTTTGTGCTTCATCCACCATTGCAATGGCATAATCCGCATAACTAATCACACTTTCTCCACGATCATTTACAGTAAAGACTTCACCGGCTAAAAGGTAATCTCCTGTACGCTTTCCTTCTGCCTGGAAATCGGCAGCAGGTGATACATACGTCCAGTTAACATCATCGCGTGTTCTCAAATAAGCCAATGATTCTCCCATCGCATTAGCCACTGGTAAATAACTTTCAGGAAAATCAGGAGTCTGAGATAATTGGGTTGTTAAAGTATCATCTACATACAAACTACCAGCCCCACCAACAACTAATAAGCGTTTTTTAGTATTTGCTACTAAATCACCTAATTTTTTTAGTGATTCTGTATGAAGAGGTAAAGTTTCAGGCGTCCAAGCACCAAATGCATCAATTACTACATCCACATCGGCTAAATCTTCCTTAGTTAAATCAAATAAATCCTTTTGAATAAATGCAATTCCTTCATTCTGATTAGCTGAACGTGCGACACCGACTACTTCTAAACCACGACTTTTTGCTTCTTTAATAATATCTTTCGCAGCTTTTCCATTTGATCCGATCACCATTAATTTCATAAAAATATCCTCCAAATAGTTGTAATGATTTTTATTACAACAAGAATATAACTCATCCCTGTTGTAATGTCAATAGTTACAACTAAGAAATTTTGTAATTATTCGCAAACTACTCCTCTCTTTTGTTTAAAGCTTTCAAAACGAACCATATGAAAGGTGAAAACGACTTAAATCATAAAAAAAGCACCTAGTAAATACTAAGCGCTACTTTAATATTTGAATGGATTTGATTTCATCTTCAGGAAAGGCAACAATCCCATCCCGACCAGCAATTTTTAAATCAAGTGAATCATACGCAACATCATCATAATTAATTGCTAAATCAACCGAAACCGCCTTACCAATCCATTCTTTTTGATCATTATCAATGATTTTTACAAGTTTCCCTATATATTTTCTTAAATCCATTATTAGCTTCTTCTTTCAAAATACTGATTCGAATTTGATAAAAAGGACTTAGCTTCCATTATTTTTTTGTTTCTCAATAAACGACTGGGTATCTTTGACAATATCTTCAAGATTTATAGACTTCATTTTTAACTCCATCGCATTTTGAATCTCTTCTAATCTATTATCCAATACCTGATGCATATTTCTTCCTACTGGACAATCCGGGTTAGGTTGATCATGAAAACTAAATAATTGTTGATTCTCAATACTTTCGACTGCATTAAAAACATCTAGGAGGGTGATTTCTGAAAGCGACTTAGCTAATGTTGCACCGCCTGAACCACGCTGAACTTGCACCAATTCAGCATTTTTCAATTGTCCTAAAACTTTTCGAATAATAACTGGATTCACATTTACACTTCTAGCAAGGAATTCACTCGTCACCTTATGCTCATCCTGAAAAATACCAATACAAGTCAAAGTGTGAATAGCAATCGTAAACCGACTAGAAATCTGCATACTTTTCACCTCGAATTAAGTATAAGCAAATATCGTTGTAACGTCAATGATTACAAAAAAACAACCTTTGAAAACAAGCACTAACATTGTGTTCCCAAAGGTTGAAAAGATTATTTCGTAATAAACTCAGTTGTATGTGGCAATAACACCACATCGCCCACTAATTTTTCAAAGATTATTAACTGTTCATCCGGAAGGTTTAAGGTAGTCAGTTGTTCTAACTTCACGGTTTGATTGACAGAAGAAAGATTGAGAAGAAGGATACTCATCTTTTTCTGATTATATCGCACAATGCCAAAAATATTTTCATCGTAAAAAAGTGAGAACTCGCCATCGACTAACACTTGTTGCGCATTACGATGACTAATCCAACGATGATAAATTTGATAACTTGCTTCATTGACGTTTTCCCATGGATAGAATTTACGATTTTGCGGATCTTTTCCACCAGTTAAACCAGCCTCATCGCCATAATATACACAAGGCACACCAGGAACATACATCATCATCGCCACAGCTTGTTCTAATTTTTTCACATCTTCATGAAGCATTGTCGCAATTCGTTCGGTATCATGTGTCCCTAAATTATTAAACAAATTATAGAAAATATCACGAGGATAATTTTCATATAACTGCATAAAGCGATGCGCAATTTGTTTTGGCGTTTTCTGATGGTTCAAAAGTTCTAATACCGCGTCTCTAAAAGGATAATTCATCACGCTATGTAAATGATCACCCAAAATATATTTTCTGCGCGTATTATAAGAAACCTTGTTAGAGGCATCTTCCCATACTTCACCAATTAGTACTTTATCTTTAAAATGATTCAATTGATGGCGAATTCCTTGAATAAATTCGTCCGGAAGTTCATCAGCGACATCTAAACGCCAACCATCAATTCCTTTGTCCAACCAATGAGCAACCACACTTTCATCTGCTTTAAAAATAAAATCTTGAAAACTTTCATCTTCTTTATTGATTTGCGGTAAATCCTTTATGCCCCACCATGAGCGATATCTATCAGGATAATGATCAAATTCAAACCAACTAAAATACAAACTATGCGGATTACGTGCAGCACCATTATGTTTGCCGTATGCACCGTCATAGTTAAAATATTGGCTATGACGGCCCACATGACTAAAGACACCATCTAAAATCAAGTGCATATCATTTTTGTGCAACTCATTCACTAGCGCTGAAAAATCTTCATCCGTTCCTAAGACAGAATCAATCTTAAAATAATCGGCAGTATCATAGCGATGATTACTACGAGCTTCAAAAATCGGATTCAGATAAAGAGCATTCACACCTAATTTTTTTAGGTAAGGAATTTTCTTCATAATCCCTTTTAAATTACCACCATAAAAATCCCAACGCACAACTTCCCCATCAGAATTTTTGATATACATGGGTTCATCTTGCGTTTGCCCATAAATGAAACTATTTGGTTTTGGTTGATTAATTACGCCATTCTCATTGCCATTATAAAAACGATCAGGGAAGATTTGATAAAAGACACTTTCACGATACCATTTAGGTGCGGCATCTTTTTGATTGAAACAAGTGAGTTGATAATCCCATACAGCTTCGGCACAATCATAAATTTGGCCGACACCTCCAAGCTCATTCGAACCATAATAGACGCTACGAGCTTGTCCATTTTCTTGATAAATAATCTCAAATGAATAGTAGTAGAGACCGGCATTTTTTCCTAATTGATATTGGCATTGATAAAGATCTTTACCAACCAAGTGCATATCAATTTGCTGATTTTCATGCCCATCTTTATGGATGGCTAAACTAACACGGTGCACATCAAGCCCACTCACCCGTATCGTGAAGCTAACAACTTTTCCTTCCTCAACTGCTCCAAATGGTCGTTTATATTTACTGGACCAAGGATTGTAATAAATCTCCAAAATCTTAATTCCTCTTTTCCTTATGAAGGTTCACTGGTTCAATTTGCCAGATATCTTCAGCATATTTCATTACTGTGTAGTCAGCAGAGAAGATACCAGATTTTGCAGTATTCGTCAAGCTCATCTTACGCCATTTTGTTTGATCTAAATAATCTTGACTGACTTGTTCTTGAACTTTACAATAAGGTTCAAAATCTTTTAATAAGAAGAATTCATCATTATATTTCAATAGAGAATCAAAAATTTCTTGACCTTCACGTTGAATATTTGGAATCGTACCATCTACAAAGGCATTTAGCACCCGACGAACGACTGGATCTTGATCGTAAATGGCTTGAGCAGAGTAATCCCCTTTTTCATAATAGCGATAAACTTCTTCTTCAGTCAACCCAAAGACATATATATTATCTGCCCCCACATAATCGCGAATCTCAACGTTTGCGCCGTCCATAGTTGCCATCGTCACAGCACCATTCGCCATTAATTTCATATTACTTGTACCAGAGGCTTCTTTAGTTGCTAGCGAAATTTGTTCACTGACATCTGCTGCTGGAATAATGATTTCGGCAAGTGAAACATTATAGTTTGGTAAGAAAACAATCTTCATCTTATCGCCAATATCAGGATCATTATTGATTAAGTTGGCTGTTTCATTAATTGCTTTAATAATGGATTTCGCATAGGCGTAGCTTGGAGCAGCTTTTGCACCAAAAATCCAGACCCGTGGTACAAAATCACGATTTGGATCATCTTTTAAATCTAAGTAACATTTCACAATATGCAATAAATTCAATAATTGACGTTTATAAGCATGTAGACGTTTAATTTGTACATCAAAAATAGCATTTGGATTAACTTCAATATTGCAAGTTTCTTTGATGTATTCAGCAAGACGAACTTTATTTTTATGTTTGGCATCGGCTAATAATTCTAATAAACGGTCATCATCGTAATAATTCATCAACATTTGTAAATCCGTTGGTTCTTTGCGCCATGAAGTGCCAATTGTTTCATCTAATAGACTAGCTAAAGGTTCATTAGATAATTGTAACCAACGTCTTTGTGTAATCCCATTTGTTTTATTATTAAAACGTTCGGGATATAGTACATAAAAATCATGCAATACAACTGATTTTAATAAGTCAGAGTGAAGTTTAGCCACACCATTTGTACTATGACTACCAATAATACTCAAGTTCGCCATATGAATTTGGTCTCCTTGAATAATACGTGTACGTTGAATTAAATCATCTGGGTATAAACCTTGTAAATTTGTCACAAAACGACGATCAATTTCTTCAATGATTTGATACATTCGAGGCAAGTGATATTTCACCATCGAAACTGGCCATTTTTCAAGTGCTTCTTGCATGATAGTATGATTTGTATAGCTCATCATACTTACTGTTAATCCCCACGCTTTTTCCCATGATAAATCGAATTCATCAAGTAAAATACGCATCATTTCAGGTACACATAAGGCTGGGTGCGTATCATTAATATGAATAGCAATATATTCATTAATACGACTAATTGGCATTTTCGTTTTCTTATAGTAACGAATAATACTTTGAATCCCTGCTGAAACAAAGAAATACTCTTGCGTCAAACGAGTTAAACGACCTTGTTCGTTGGAATCATCTGGATATAATACAGCAGTTAAATCTTCAACCATCCGTCGTTCTTCAATACTACGATATTTTCCTTCTTCAGAGGCTGGAATTTCTACACTCCATAGACGTAAAGTATTTACTGTATCATTTTCATAACCAACAACACCTGTATCATATGGCACAGCTTTTAAGATTCGTTCGTTTTCAGCAACTGGTTTTAAACTACCATCAGGCATCGGTTTCATATAAACGTTACCACCGAAATGGACATTAACTGATTCGCTTTCACGACGAACTTCCCATACATTGCCACTCTTTAACCAAGCATCCGGCAATTCGACTTGATAGCCATCAACAAATTGTTGTTTGAACAAACCATAATCATAACGAATACCATTTCCGTTACCTGGTAATTCACGGGAAGCCAAACAATCTAAGAAACAAGATGCTAAACGACCTAAACCACCATTTCCTAAGGCCATGTCATTTTCGACACGAAGAACATCGTCAAAATCAAAGCCGAATTCTTCTACAGTATCACGCACCATATCCAACATGCCTAAACTTAATAAATTACTCTTTAACATGCGGCCTGGTAAAAATTCAATAGAAAAATAATAAGATTGTTTTTGTTTATGTTCTAAATAACGTTGACGTGTACGATGCCACGAATCGGCATAGCTTGCTCGTACAATTTGACCAATAGCAACAAACAACTCATTTGGTGTTGCTGTTTCAATTTCCATCGCAAAATTTTCTCTTAATCTTTTTCTTAAATCATCAATAAATTCATCACGTGTCATTACTTGACGTTCCGACATCTTCTTTTCCCCCTCGTTATGTATGTCTAAATAAATCAAATGACATTGAAAGGCAAAACTCCAAAAAGATGAAACCTCTTGGAAATTTTGCCTTATTCATCTTTAATCATTAAAGGATTGAATTATATAATTGTAAATAAATCATACAACTTTGATGCCAACTGAAATCACGACTCATCGCATTTTGAACCAATTGATCCCAATATTGCCGATGATTTGCATATAAATCAACAGCTTGTAAGAGTGTTTGCATCATAATAAATGGTCTAAAGTCATTAAATCCAAATCCCGTACCTTCATTGGTAATTGGGTTATAAGGAACAACTGTATCTTTCAAACCACCGATTTCATGAACAACAGGTAAAGTACCATATCTCATCGCCACCATTTGTGATAAGCCACATGGTTCAAAAGCAGAAGGCATTAAGAATATATCTGAGCCTGCATAAATCAATTGAGCCAAACCTAAATTGAAATCAATATTGATTGCACATTTTTCTGGATAACGTGCCCCAATTTGACTAAAGGCAGCTTCAAATCGCGGATCACCTGTACCTAACAAGACAAATTGAACATCAAATTGCAATAGATTTTCTAACTCTTCCACAACCAAATGGAACCCTTTTTGATAAGTTAGACGACTAACCACCCCAATGACTGGAACATCTTCACGTTGTGGTAAATGCATCTTTTCTTGCAATAGTCGCTTGTTTTCAGCTTTACCACTTAAATCCTCTTTTGAATAATGATAGGATAAATGCCTATCCGTTTCTGGATTGTTGACTTCCATATCAATACCATTGACAATCCCTGATAATTTACTATTCTCCATTCTTAAAATGACATCAAGTCCACAACCAAATTCACGAGTTTGGATTTCTTGTGCATAAGAAGGTGAGACTGTGGTAATCTTATTGGCATAAAGAATTCCAGCTTTCATAAAGTTTACACAGTTTTCAAATTCAATGGTCCCATCATCGTAACGCTCAGCTGACATACCAAATAAATCAGATAAGACGCTACGATTAAACTTGCCTTGGAATTCCAAATTATGAATAGTCAAGACAGTTTTAATTGGACGATACGCTTCAATCCAATGATATTTTTCACGTAATAAAAATGGAATCATTGCTGTATGATAATCATTTACATGCAAGATATCTGGGATAAAATCAACTCTTTCCATCATTTCAATAATGGCTTGTTGGAAAAAGGCAAATCTTTCACCATCATCATAATATCCATATAATTGATCACGATTAAAATAGTATAAGTTGTCAATGAAATAATATCTGACATCCCCTAATTTCAAAGTTTTAATGCCACAATATTGACTGCGCCAACCCACTTTTACTTCAAAATTTAAGACATCATCTACTTTTTCTTTATAAGTTTCATTCATCTTTTTGAAGTATGGCATGACTACAGCAACTTCCACGCCTTCTTTGGCCAAAGCTTTAGGAAGTGCACCAGCAACATCACCTAAGCCACCTGTTTTAAAAAAAGGAGCACATTCACTTGCTGCAAATAAAATTTTCATTAATTCGTTAGCCTCCAATAATATCTTCTGTTACATTACTTGCTCTAGATACCACTACTGGATTTTCTGGCGTACCAATAATTGAAACATGGTCCGCTACTTTACAATTTTTATCTAAAATGGCATATTGAATTTTAGCTCCTTCACCGATTACACAAGAAGAATGAACTAAGGAATCTTCAATTTTAGCACCTTGTTTAACCACTACTGTACGGCCAAGTATAGAATGAACAACTTCACCTTCAACTTCACAACCAGTACCGAACTGTGCATTATTAACAACGGCAGAATCAGAGTAGTAAGTTGGAAATTCATTATGAACTTTTGTATAGATTTTTTGGTTTGCATACATTAATGAATTGAACTTAGCTGGTGTCAACATATCCATATTTGCTTTATAGTAAGATTTCACATCAAAAATATTACTTAAATAACCAGTATATTCATACGCAGTAGTATTTTCATCAATCATTGAACGCAAACAACTTTCCACGTGAGTCCAAACACCCTCTTTTTGGCTTTGACGTAAAGCTGCTAAAAGTCGTTCTACTTTTACAATATAAATATCGGTACAAAGATTGGCAATTTCACCATCAGCAACATCTTTTCCGCTAGTTTTACTTGCCACTTTGCCATCTTCATTAAAATTCAACACCAAATCGGTATCGTAAATATCTTCTTTTGGCATTTTTTTGTAAACAACGGTTAAATCACTATGGTCTTCATGTAATAAATGAATGTTTAATAAAGCTTTTAAATCAATATTACATAGAACTTTGCTACTGAAGTAAACCATATATTTTGATTTTGCTTTTTCTAAATAATCAATAACAGCATCGTAATAACCATTGTGATCTTTCATTTTTTCTGCTTCTCGTTCAAATAAATGAATGAAGAAACGGTTATTGATACCATCAAGATTCCATTCGGTCCCACCACCTAAATGGTCAAAGACAGAACGACTTTCATCATAGTTAAATACCATAAATACTGAATGGATATTAGAATTAGCGATAGATGATAAATTAAAGTCAATTAAACGATATTTACTATCAAAAGGCAAGGTTGCCACAGGGCGATAATCCGTTAATGGAGCTAACCCCTCATAATTATGCAGATTTCCTAAAAAAGCACACATTCTATTAGTCTTCATCAGCAGCCACTCCAATCACTTCAGAATATCCAACGACAGCAATTTCATCTGTACCATCGATTACTGCGTTATCACCAATAATTGCATTTTCACCAATAATTGCACGGTTAATCGTTACATTTTTACCAATTGTTGCGCCAGACATAATCACGCTGTCTTTTACACTTGCACCCTCTTTTACTTGCACTTCATCAGAAAGAATAGAGTGATTAACGGTACCAGCAATATAACAACCATCAGAAATTAAAGAGTTTTTAGCTGAACCAGTTTCAGTAATTGAATGAGGTGGCGCAATACGGTTTTTAGAATAGATTCGCCATGATTTATCGCGCATCGCTAAATCTAGGCTAGGATCAATAAATTCCATATTTGCTTCCCATAATGAATCGATGGTACCCACATCTTTCCAATAACCACTGAAGCGATAAGCAACCACATTTTCACCACTATCAAGATAAAATGGAATGACGTTTTTACCAAAGTCATTCATATCATTTTCTTTTGTATGGCTATTCATTAAGACATTGCGTAAACGGCCCCAGTTAAAGATATAAATCCCCATTGAAGCCAAATTATTTTTTGGTTCTTTTGGTTTTTCTTCAAATTCAATGATACGATCATTTTCATCAGTATTCATAATACCAAAACGTGAAGCTTCATGCATTGGTACTTCAATAACTGCAACCGATAACGAAGCATTATTTTTCTTGTGGTTTAACAACATATCTTCATAGTCCATTTTGTAAATATGGTCACCAGACAAGATAAGCACATATTGAGGGTCCATTTGATCAATATAATCAATATTTTGGAAGATGGCATGAGCAGTCCCTTCAAACCATTTACTACCTTCTGAACTTGAATAAGGTTGTAAAACGGTCACCCCTGTATTAATCCCACTCAATCCCCAGCTAGATCCATTTCCGATGTGGCTATTTAAGGCAAGTGGTTGATACTGTGTTACAACACCTACATTTTTAATACCGGAGTTCGCACAATTACTCAATGTAAAATCGATGATACGGTAACGGCCTCCAAAAGGAACAGCTGGTTTGGCAATATTTTTTGTCAATTTTCCTAAACGGGTACCTTGACCACCAGCTAAAATCATTGCAAGCATTTCAGTTTTCATTCATTCGGTGAAATAATTCACCTTTCCCTCCTTTCGACAGCACAACAAAATTTATTTAGAACGAACATTCACTTTCTTAGGTTTGATAATTAAGGCACCTAACGAAGGAACAATCGTCTGAATCTGATAGTGAAAATCCTTATATGCTTTTTTCTCTGCAGTCATCGGTGCATTTGGTTTCACCCAAGTTCCACCAAATTCTGCCATTTCGGTATTTAGTAATTCCTCGTATTCACCAGCATAAGGAACACCAATCGCAAAGTCTTTACGTTCAACAGGTGCAAAATTGATAACAAAAATCAAGAAATCTTTTTTAGTCTTGCCACGACGAATAAAACTCAAAACAGAATCTTCGCTATTATCTGCGTCAATAAACTCGATCGTCGTATTTTCATCATCTAACTCCCAAAGTGAACGTTCATCATGATACAGTTGATTTAAAACTTTGGTGAAGTGTTGCATTTTGGCATTCATATCATCTTGTAAATCACGCCATTCAAGACCTTCAGCATATTTCCATTCCAAAAATTGTCCCCATTCACTACCCATAAAGAGTAATTTTTTACCTGGATGAGCCATTTGGAAAGTATACATATTACGAAGATGAGCGAATTGTTTGTAACGATCGCCCCACATCTTATGCATTAAGCTCTTCTTGCCATGAACCACTTCGTCATGAGAAAGCGATAGAATAAAGTTTTCGTTAAACATGTACATAAAAGAGAATGTGGCTAAGTTGAAATGATATTTACGATAGACCGGATCCATCTCATAAAATTTCAAGATATCATTCATCCAACCCATATTCCACTTGTAATCAAAGCCTAGCGCTCCTGTTTCAATCATGCCAGTAACCTTGGTATCAGCAGAACTTTCTTCAGCAATCATAACAACTTCTGGATGAGCCAATTTGATCACTGCATTCATCTTTTGTAAGAAGTAATAGCCTTCTAAATTGCGATTACCTCCTTCATGATTTGGGTGCCATTCACCTTCGTCGTAATCGCGATAAATCATATTAGAAACCGCATCTACCCGAATACCATCTAAATGGAAAGTCTCTAGCCAAAACATCGCACTTGATAGAATAAAACTTTGAACTTGTGGTTTCCCTAAATCAAAATTAAGTGCACCCCAACGGATATTCTTTGCGCGCCATTCTTCTTGATATTCATAAGTTGGCGTACCATCATAATACGCTAAGGCATCATAATTCACACAAAAATGTCCAGGAACCCAGTCCATAAATACACCAATATTGTTTAAATGACATTGTTCGACAAAATCTTGAAACTCCTCAGGTGTACCATATTCATGCGCTAAAGCAAAATATCCTGTTGTTTGATAGCCCCATGATGCAGCTAAAGGATGTTCAGTCAATGGCATAAACTCAACATGCGTATAATGCATTTCCACTAAATAAGGAATTAATTCTTCTGCCAGTTCACTAAAAGTATAGGCCGTACCATCTGCATGACGTTTCCATGAACCTGCATGTACTTCATAGATATTCATTGGACGTTTAAAGAAATTGGATCGTTTTTGACGACCTTTCCATAAACCATCTTTCCACTTTTTAACCGGTAAATGATAAACTTCAGCAGCATTATTTGGTCTTGCTTCATAGCGGATGGCCATTGGATCAAACTTCATACATTCCGTGCCATCAGCTTGACGAATCTTATACTTATAAAGCTGACCTTTAATATCTTGGTCGACAGAAATCTCCCAGATACCAGAATCTCTCTTGTTCATCGGCATGGAATCGTCCCACTGATTAAAGTCCCCTTGTAACCAAACTTGTTGCGCATTCGGAGCCCAAACTCGGAAAGTGTAGGAACCATCTGCAAACTGACAACCTAACAGATGATGCAGATAAAAATTTTCACCTGTCAAAAAATGTTGCTCAGCTTCTAAAAATTCTTTGGTACTTGTCATAAAATCGCCTACCCTTATTAACCAATTCTTAACTATTAAAAAATTCAATAGATAAATAACAACCAATAATTTACAATATCAGTATAACACTTTCTAAAGATAATAACTAATAAAATTGTGCAAATTTCTTCAAAAAAAATATTATTCCAAAAATAAAACAGTTTACCTAAATATTATTAGCAAAAAACCTTAATAAAATTAATAATATTTAACTTCACCCAATTCGATATTGACAAATCTTTAATTTTATTTAGCAAAATATTTTTCACAAGCTTGCTGGATATAACAAAACACACTACTTTTTCTGAAATTTACAAAAAGTTATTGTAAACGCATAATATAACTTTGAAAACCGTTTGAAAGATTGTGAATCTCGTTGTTTTATTTTTCATTTTTTCAAAAAATACAAAAAAATAGCCTGGCTTATTCCTTATTTAGAAATAGATCCAGACTATCTTAAACTATACTTATTTTTAATTACTCATGTTTTCTAATGATATATTTTGAATTAAATTTACATCGTTATTATTTAGCATTTGTGTCAATATCATTCTTTGTTCGCAAGCCGATTTTTGAACAAACTTTTCTAGTAACTCTGGTGCAATATTTACATGTGCATCCAATAACAAATTCGGTGCAAATACTAATTGTTCCTCTCTCTGAACAAAACCAAAATGGATTGCTGACTGAACAAAGATTGAATCCCTGATACGACGGCGTTTATGTAGAATTTTATCGAATAAAGCTTCATATTGGTCTAATAAATATTGAGCATCTACATCACCCAACAAGTCATACATTTCAGTATATTTGTCTAGATGCATTTGTTGCTCGCAGGCTTGTAAATACCCCGCAAGATGTTGCCCGATTACATCATTATAAAGCGTCTCGATGCGCATATAACCATTGGACAAGACATCGAAATGAGCAAAGGAAGCCATATCAACTGCATAAAAGCTATCATCTTCTAGCAGCTTTAAATTTCTTGCTAATTCAATCATCATTACTTGATTTACAACCGTGTTAAATGCATCATCTTTAACGACCTCAGTATAAATCGGAAACTGTAGGGTGTATCTTTTTGACTGACGCTTAATAAGTCCATAAGCAATCAAAGTATCTAAACGCTTATCAAAATGTGCATCAGTAGTTAAATCAGCTTTTAATTGACGTAGCGTAACATCTTGGTGTGTATTTAAATACTGTACCATTTCCATAAAAAAAGAGCTATGAATTAATGGTGCTATTTTTTGGAATTTTTGTCCGTAAAAGAATTCCATAAAAACCTCCAAACATCCTAAAAAAATAAAAAATCAGCAAAAAGCACAAAGCCTTCTACTGATTTTTAGTCATGGTTCTTAACCTTCAAATGCAGCAGTTAATTGAGGAACCACTTGTTTTTTACGTGATACAACACCTTTTAATAGGGCACGATTATTTTCAAGCGTCACATTAAAGGCTTTTTCTACATTTTCTTTTGGTTCACCCACAATTAAAATTTCAGAATCACTATCTAAAATATTTGTAACGACCAACACAAATAAATCATAGCCATTCGCAGCATTTGCCTCTTGCATCGCTGATTCTAACTCAGCTTGACGTGCAAAGACTTCAGCTAAATCAACAGTATTTACTTGAGCGATTCTTAAGTTGCTACCACCCATTGGGAAGCTTTTAGCATCTAAATCAATTAATTCAGCTGCTGATTTTGTTCCTAAGTTTGTACCAGCTTTTAACATTTCCAAACCATAAGCTTCTAAATCTACTCCAGCAATTTCAGCTAATTCTTTTGCTGCTTGAACATCTTCTTGTGTGCAAGTAGGTGATTTGAATAATAAAGTATCAGATACAATCGCAGAAAGCATAATTCCGGCAATATTTTTTGGTACTTCAACATTATTTTCTTTATATAGTTTTAAAATGATTGTTGAAGTACAGCCAACTGGTTCTGCACGATAATATAATGGATTGGCTGTTTGGAAGTTCGCAATACGGTGATGATCAACAACTGCTAAGATTTCCACTTTTTCAATATCACTAACACTTTGTTGGAATTCATTGTGGTCTACCAACATCACTTGTTCCACTTCATTAGCCACAGTTTCAACCACACGTGGGGCAGTTAACCCAAAATGATTTAAGGCAAAAGCTGTTTCTTCATTTGGTTCACCTAAAGCCACTGCCTCAGCATCTTTACCTAATTCTTTTTGTAAGTTTGCAAATGCAATCGCTGCGCCAATTGCATCAGTATCTGGATTTTGATGTCCGAAAACTAAAATTTTTGACATTTTCTCCACTCCAATCTATTTTATCTAATCATCATGATAACAAAAATAGAGAAAGAATCAATATAAAAATCAATTCTTTCTCAAAAAATTAGTGCGCTAAATAGCCTTTGTATTGATCTACATGTAACAACTCACGCGCATTTTTAATTCGATCTTGTTCTGGTGGCTTAATCCCTTCCAATGGATATTCCAAACCTAGTTTATCCCATTTAAATTTACCCATTGTATGATAAGGCAATACTTCCACTTTTTCGACATTATTTAAAGTTTGAATAAACGCATCCAAACGAATCAAGAATTCATCATAATCGGTTCTTTGAGGAACTAAGACATGACGAATCCAAACGGGTTGACCGACCTCAGACAAATATTGAGCCATTTCTAAAATATTGTCATTACTTTGACCAGTTAATTCTTTATGCCCTTGATTATCAATGTGTTTAATATCAAACAAAATCAAATCGGTATATTCAAGCAATTCATTAAATTTACTAAAAAACGGCTCTTCTTTGGTAAATGGTTTCCCACAAGTATCAATTGTGGTATGAATACCTAGTGCTTTAGCCTTTTTAAATAAATCTAATAAAAAGTCCAATTGAAGTAATGGTTCGCCACCACTAACGGTAATTCCGCCATCTTTACCCCAATAAGCACGAAATCGCAAAGCTTCTTCTAATACATCATCAGCCGAACGTTCCTTTGAAGTATCAGTTTTCATCTTCCAGGTATCTGGATTATGACAAAATTGACACCGCATTTTACACCCTTGAGTAAATACAACAAAGCGTACTCCAGGGCCATCTACGGTACCAAAATTTTCTGTGGAATGTATCATCCCTAATGCTGAATCTGACATAATCTTACTTCCTTCCAATCTTTCTTGACTTAGCTAAAACGAAAAATCAAGAAAAGCAACAAATTTTTCATCAAAATAGTCGAAACCATAGGATGAAATCTAGAAAAAAAGGATGACAATGAACTTGCCATCCTTTCAAAAATCAACAAATGATTATAATCTATCGTGAGCAGTTCTTGAGATAACGTCTGCTTGTTGTTCAGGAGTTAAATCACGGAACTTAACTGCGTAACCAGATACACGAATTGTCAAGTTTGGATATTTTTCTGGATGAGCTTGTGCATCTAGTAATAATTCATTTGTAAATACGTTAACGTTTAAGTGGTAACCACCTTTATCGAAGTAACCATCTAAGACATTACGTAAGTTTGCAATACGAGTTGCATCATCTTTACCTAATCCATTAGGGTTAATTGTTTGAGTATTTGAAATACCATCTAATGCATTGCGGTAGTTCAAACGAGCAGTTGAGTTAAGTGATGCTAATAATCCATTCTTTTCACCTAAGAATTTGCCATCACGATAACTTGGGTTAGCACCTGGAGCTAAAGGTTTACCAGCACGACGTCCATCAGGAGTATTACCAGTAGCTTTACCATAAACTACATTTGAAGTAATAGTTAATAGAGATGTAGTTGGTGTAGAGTTACGGTAAGTATGTTGACGTTTGATTTGAGTCATGAAGTATTCTAAAATCCAGTTTGCCATTGCATCTGCTTCTTCATTATCATTACCATAAGTTGGGAATTCATTTTGTGGTACATAGTCAACTGCTAAACCATCTTCGTCACGAATAACTTTAACGTTACCATGTTTGATAGCCATGATAGAGTCAGTAGCGTGTGAAATACCAGCAATACCAGTTGCGAATGTACGACGTAAATTAGAATCCATAAATGCTAATTGAATTGCTTCATAAGCATATTTATCATGCATATAGTGAATAACATTTAATGTATTTACGTATAATTCAGCTAACCAATCTAGGATATCTTTGTATTTTTCCATAAATTCATGGAAGTCTAGAGTATCACCAGTCATTGGGCGGAATTTAGGACCAACTTGCATCTTAGTCTTTTCATCCACACCACCGTTGATAGCATAAAGAACAGCTTTAGCAAGGTTAGCACGCGCACCGAAGAATTGCATATCTTTACCCATTACAGTTGCAGATACACAACATGCAATTGCGCAGTCATCTGAACCCCAGTTAGCACGTAATAAATCATCATTTTCAAATTGGATTGATGAAGTTTCTTTAGCAATACGAGCTGCGAATGTTCTGAATCCTTCTGGTAAACGAGATGAATAAAGAACAGTTAAGTTTGGTTCTGGTGATGGTCCCATGTTGATTAATGTGTGTAAGATACGGAAGTCGTTCTTAGTAACTAATGAACGTCCATCAATACCCATACCAGCGATAGATAATGTAGCCCAAATTGGGTAACCTGAGAATAATTGGTTGTATTCAGGTGTACGTGCGAATTTGACCATACGTAATTTCATAATTAAGTGGTCAATTAATTCTTGCGCTTCAAATTCAGTAATCACACCGTTTTCTAAGTCACGTTGGATATAGATATCTAAGAATGCTGAGATACGTCCGATTGACATAGCCGCACCATTTTGAGATTTAATTGCACCTAGGTAACCGAAGTATAACCATTGGATAGCTTCTTGTGCGTTTTCAGCTGGACGAGAAATATCAAATCCATATGAAGCAGCCATTTTCTTCAAGTCGTTTAATGCACGATATTGTTCAGCGATTTCTTCACGTAAACGAATCACATCATCAGTCATGACTTTGTTACCAGTTAAATCATGGTCTTTTTTCTTTTGTTCCATTAAGTAGTCAATACCATATAATGCAACACGGCGGTAGTCACCGATGATACGTCCACGACCATAAGCATCTGGTAGACCAGTGATGATTTTGTTTTTACGAGCTAAACGCATTTCATCAGTATAAGC
Organism: Enterococcus cecorum; assembly: GCF_052119425.1. GTDB lineage: Bacteria > Bacillota > Bacilli > Lactobacillales > Enterococcaceae > Enterococcus_E > Enterococcus_E cecorum_C. Next base: position 10,798 of record NZ_JBQKFH010000027.1, on the reverse strand, counting down.
ATCGAATACACCTTGGTTGTGTGTTTTACGCCATTCTGTGAAAATTTTAGTCATTTCAGGATCAGCTTCGTAACCATTTGAAGTTAAAGCTGAGTTTGCCATACGGATACCACCAAATGGCATAAATGCTTGTTTTAATGGCACATCTGTTTGTAAACCAACGATTTTTTCTTCTTCTTTAATTAAATATCCAGGACCATGAGAAGTTAATGTAGCAGGAATGTTGTTATCCATGTCGTACACACCGTTTTGTTGGTGTTGCACTTCAAATAATTCTTGTAGTTTTGTCCAAAGTTTGTCAGTACTTGGAGCAGCTGGTTGTAAGAAGCTGTCATCTCCACGATATTCTGTGTAGTTTTGTTGGATGAAAGAACGAGTGTTGATTTCTTTTTTCCAATCGCTTCCTTTAAAGCCCTTCCAAGCAGTTTCGTTAAATGTTTCTAATTTGTCTGTAACTGATGTCATTATCAGGTCCTCCTTAATACTTATCAAAAGTATGTAACAGTTTTTACATGTTCAGTATAACACATAAGCGGATTAATGCAAGTGTTTTCATATATATTTTTTTAACAAATTTCAAAAAATAATAGTATAAAAACACCTAAATACTGATAAATCAAGCTTTTTGTAATTGTGAAATAGATATTTTTGTTTAAAAAAATTTTTGAAAAATTTAGCACAGAATAACCTCTGTTTTGATACAGGGATATTCTGTGCTATCATTTTTGTAACAGCTTTCTAAATGAAGTTATTCATTCGCAGGCTCTGGAAAAATGGCTTCCACACTGGTTACATCGCCACCATCTGTTTCATTCATCATCATTGAACCATTAGATGTGCGTTCACCAATTGGAAACTCAGTAGGATGAAGTTCATATACTTCCCCTTTTTGATTTTGCATTCGGTATGTTTGCTCTTGCCCTTCACCCATAAAGACGACGCGATGTGGATGGTTTTTCAGCTCACGAAAGACCATTAATCCACGACCTGCGCGATTAGCAGAAGGTAACTCTTGAGCAAGCATTCTTTTCACTGCACTTCTTTGCGAGACTAAAACAACTGGTGTATCCCCATTTGAATACACTAAAAGACCATTGACAATATAATCTTCGTCTTTTAGATTCATTGATTTCACCCCTGCTGCTTTCGGACCACTAACAGGCACTTGATCTAAGCTAAAACGTAGCCCATATGCTTGATGGCTTACTAAAAAGACATCTTGTAAATCTTGCTCTGAAGTAAGATAAATATTAACTAATTCATCCTCACCCTTTAGATTCATGACCGTGCTCGCCTTTGATTTATACGTTCGCCATGGGGTTAACTCGGCAAATTGTACTTGTTTAATCATACCATATTTTGATATCAAGACTAAAGTTGGCTCTGGGGTTAATTCTTTATAGCTAAATGCGGCAATAATCGTTTCATCCATCGCCAATTTAGTAATTGTTTGCGAAATATGCTCACCAATTTCCTTCCATTTCAAATCAGGAAGTTCATGAATTGGTCGATAAATGACATTTCCTTTATTCGTAAATAGTAATAGATGATCAAGCGTATTTAATTGTTCACAGTAAAGTAAAGAATCACTTTCTTTCATCGCAAGCTCATTAAAGTTAGAAGCTGCATATGAACGTAAACTACTACGCTTCACATAACCTTCTTTGGTCACAGTCACCATCACGTCTTCAGAAGCAATTAAGACCTCGGTTTCAATCTTAATTTCTTCAATTTCTGCTTCAATTTTCGTTAAACGTGGATTACTATATTTTTTCTTCACAGCTTTTAATTCTTGCTTAATCACTCGCATCAATTCTGCTTGTTCATGAATAATCTTTTGTAGCTGCGCAATTTTTACAGCCAATTCTTCAGCTTCTTTTTGCAATTGCGTGATATCTGTATTCGTTAAACGATACAATTGCAAGTTCACAATGGCTTCTGCTTGAGGCTCAGTAAATTGATGTAGCATAATTAAATTATTTTTGGCATCTTTTTTATCTTTACTTTGGCGAATGGTACGGATTACTTCATCTAAAATCGACAAAGCTTTCATCAACCCATCGACAATATGTTGACGATTTTGCGCTTTTTTCAAATCATATTGACTACGACGCAAGACCACTTCTTTGCGGTGCTCGATATAACTATGCAAAATATGCTTCAAACCAACTTGCTGGGGCCGCATTTCATCAATAGCCACCATATTAAAGTTATAATTGATTTGTAACTCAGTATTTTTATATAAATAATTTAAGATTCCTTCTGCATTTGCCTCTTTTTTCAGTTCAACAACAATCTGTAAGCCAGTGCGGTCACTTTCATCGCGTACTTCAGCAATCCCATCAATTTTTTTATTGATGCGAATTTCGTCAATTTTGCGAACTAAATTTGCTTTATTTACTTCATAAGGAATTTCATTGATGACTATTTGTTGTTTATTCCCTTTAATATCTTCAATTCGTGTTTGCGAGCGAAGAATGACTTTGCCACGACCAGTTTGATAAGCTTGTTTGAGTTCTTTGGCCCCTTGCAAAATGCCACCAGTTGGAAAATCAGGCCCTGGTATATATTTCATCAATTGATCCAAAGTAGCATCCGGATGATCAATCAGATAAATCGTACCATCAATAACTTCACCTAAATTATGTGGTGGAATCTCGGTGGCATAACCAGCTGAAATCCCTGTCGAACCATTGACCAATAAATTAGGAAAACGAGCTGGTAAGACAGTTGGTTCTTTTTCGGAATCGTCAAAGTTCCAAACCATATCAACTGTCTCTTTTTCAATATCCGCCAACATCTCACCACTTAATTCAGACAGACGGGCTTCTGTATAACGCATGGCAGCTGGTGGGTCGCCATCCATACTCCCATTATTTCCGTGCATCTCAATAAGAATTTCACGTAACTTCCAGTCTTGACTCATCCGCACCATGGCTTCATAAATACTACTGTCCCCATGCGGATGGAAAAAGCCCATGATATTTCCGACTGACTTCGCCGATTTACGAAAGGCTTTTTCAAAAGTATTGCCGTCTTTATTCATCGCAAATAAAATCCGTCGTTGCACTGGTTTCAAACCATCACGAATATCAGGCAATGCACGCTCTTGAATAATATATTTTGAATAACGTCCAAAGCGATCTCCCATGACCTCTTCAAGCGTCAACTCTTCAATATTATGCTCTTGCTCCAAAAAAAGGCCTCCTTAACTAAATATCAAATATACTAATTTCTTCATATTTTGGATTATCTTGGGAATGATTATCATGCTGCGTTTCGTGCGTCTCATGTAAATCATCAATCGCCTTCCGATCTAAAATACTACCATCTTCTTCTAACGTGAACTGCACATGACTTTCAATCCATTTCCGTCTTGGTTCAACTTTATTCCCCATCAATGTCGTTACACGTCGTTCTGCTTGAGCCGCATCATCAATTCTGACTCTAATTAAAGTACGTGTTTCTGGATTCATAGTTGTTTCCCAAAGTTGTTCGGCATTCATTTCACCAAGACCTTTGTAACGTTGAAGCATATAACCTTTACCAACTTTTTTAATCTTTCCAGCTAATTCTTCATCGGTCCACGCGTATTCAATGACTTGTTTTTTACCAGTCCCTTTAGATACCTTATAAAGTGGTGGTAAAGCAATATAAACTTTTCCTGCTTCGATTAAAGGCTTCATATAACGATAGAAGAATGTTAAGAGTAACACTTGAATATGCGCACCATCTGTATCCGCATCGGTCATAATAATGATTTTATCATAATTGCAATCCGCTACATCAAATTCTGGACCAACCCCAGCACCAATGGTATAAATCATCGTATTAATTTCTTCATTTTTTAAGATTTCTTGCATATTGGCTTTTTCAGTATTAATGACTTTCCCACGCAATGGTAAAATCGCTTGGAATTTACGGTCACGACCTTGTTTTGCCGAACCACCAGCAGAATCCCCTTCGACCAAATATAATTCATTCTTTTGGGCATTTTTAGATTGAGCTGGAGTAAGTTTACCAGATAAGAGCGATTCGCCTTTTTTCTTTTTCTTACCACTACGGCTTTCTTCTCGAGCTTTACGGGCTGCTTCTCGAGCTTCTCGGGCTTTGATGGCTTTTCGAACGAGCATTTGACTCAGTTCACTATTTTCTAGTAAAAAGAAACTAAACTGTTCTGAAATCGTCGCATCTACGGCATTTCTGGCTGCTGGTGTCCCGAGTTTACCCTTTGTTTGTCCTTCAAATTGTAATAAGTTTTCGGGAACCTTAATAGAAAGCACCGCTGCTAAACCTTCGCGGAAATCACTACCTTCGAGATTCTTATCCTTATCTTTTAGCAAGTTGACCTTTCGCGCATACTCATTAAATGATTTCGTAAGCGCCGTTTTAAAACCAACTTCATGTGTACCACCATCTTTGGTACGGACATTATTCACAAATGATAAAATATTTTCAGAATAGCCATCATTATATTGGAAAGCGACTTCCACTTGCATCCCATCTTTTTCACCAGAGAAATAAAGAATCGGGGTCAAATCATCTTTTTCTTCGTTCAAGTAAGCAACAAATTCCTTGATGCCTTCTTCATAATGGAAAACTTCCTCAACAGGCTCGTCTTTACGTAAATCTGTTAAAGTAATTTTTACATCACGTAACAAGAAAGCCGACTCACGCAAACGCTCTGCTAAAATTTCATAAGAGAATACAGTGGTCGAGAAAATACTAGCATCGGGCTTGAAATGAACGGTTGTACCATTTTTTTCTTTGGTTTTGCCGACTTTTTTCAAGGTTGTTGTAGGTTTTCCCCCATCGGCAAAGCTTTGCGTATATTTGTAACCGTCTCTAACAATCGTGACATCTAATTCACTAGATAAAGCATTGACGACACTGGCACCTACACCGTGCAAACCACCAGATGTCTTATAGCCACCTTGACCAAATTTACCACCAGCATGCAAGACAGTAAAAATGACTTCAACGGTTGGAATTCCTGAAGCATGCATCCCGACTGGCATCCCACGACCGAAATCTTGCACGGTAATACTATTGTCTTTTTCAATTGTGACATTGATTTGATCACCAAAACCAGCTAATACTTCATCGACAGCATTATCTACAATTTCATAAACTAAATGATGTAGACCGCGGCCATCCGTAGAACCAATATACATCCCTGGACGCTTGCGAACTGCCTCAAGTCCTTCTAATACTTGAATGGATTGATCATTATATTCATCTATTTTTTTTGCCAAAATGGTCGCTCCTTGTCTTGCTTATTTTTTCATCTTAAAAGACACGCTTACTATTATATCACACCAGACGAAGAAAACTAGCACAAAATAGTAAACTTCTAATCTTCTAACAGGCGTTGATATTCAATCTTAATACAACGGTCCATAATGTATGCTTTTTGATGTTCTTCTAAAATTTTTGCAGCTTCCTCATTTTCAATTCCTAGTTGCGCCCAATACACTTTAGCATCAGTTTTGACAAATTCTTTTGCAATATCAGGTAAAAACTCGCTACGTCTAAAAATATCAACAATATCAATTTGCTCAGGCACTTCCGCTAAAGAAGCATAAACTTTTTCACCAAGGACTTCTTGACCTGCTAATACCGGATTGACCGGAAAGACACGGTAGCCTTTCTCTTGTAAAAAAGCGGCAATGCGGTGGCTCGTCTTTTCTGGATTGGCACTTAAACCAATCACGGCAATATTCTTGCTATTTTCTAAAACGTTCTTTAGTTGTGTATCATTTAGTTGCATATCAATCGCTCCTTCATTTGTATATATCCTGATTATATCATATTTATTTCATCCATTTATAGTTTACTTAATTGATATTTTAATCAAACTTCCATTGTTGTTATATTAATTTCATGGTACAATCGAGCTAGTTTATTAAAAAAGGTGGCAATTATGACAAAATATTATTTATTCTTAGTCGCTTATCTGTTAGGCTCGATTCCATCAGGTGTCTGGATTGGCAAAATATTTTACCACAAAGATATTCGTCAATTTGGGAGCGGGAATACCGGAACGACGAATACTTTCAGAGTTTTAGGCAAAAAAGCTGGAATTGCGGTCTTAATCATCGATATTCTCAAAGGAACACTTGCAACCATGTTACCGACGTTATTTGGTATCACTCAGGTCAACCCGCTTATTTTCGGTGTAGCAGCAATTATCGGACATACTTTCCCTATTTTTGCTCATTTTAAAGGTGGTAAAGCAGTAGCGACTTCTGCAGGAATGTTACTAGGTTATCAACCAATCTTTTTTGTTTATTCTTGTGTAATTTTTATCATTTGTTTATTCATCACAAGTATGGTTAGTCTTTCAAGTATGATTGCAGCTATATTGATTACTTTATCAACTATCTTTTTACCCTATATTTGTCCGGCACTTTTACCAAAACATAATTTATTATTAACCATTATTGCGATTTGTGTATCTACATTTATTTTTTATCGCCATAAAGATAATATTAAACGAATTAAAAATGGTACAGAAAGTCGTGTACCATTTGGATTAAATAGCAGCAAAAAAAGTGCACAAAAATAGTCCCTCATGATTGAAGGACTATTTTTTTATTATTCAAAACGAATCGTATACTGATACTCTTTTTGATCACCAATATTTAAAGATTCCACCCCATATTTTTCAGTTAAATCACCACTTGTTGTTGTGATATCTGCCACACTTGCCCATGGTTCAATACATACAAATGGAGAGGCCACAGGATAGGTTGACCAGATGCCTACAAATGGTAAATCTTGATAATTTACGGTAATCTTATGCGAATCTTTTGTTGAACTTAACACAATTTCAATCGGATCAGTTGTGGTGGTATAGACTAAAGCATCACCTTTAAACAATTCATGTGTCAATGGTATTTGACTCACTTCAGGATTTTCCACCGCTTTTTCTAGATTTAATAAATTATCTTCTAGTGGAATCAAGCGCTCTACTTTTCCTTGAGTGAATGAAAGCTGATAATCCGTAAATTCTAAGTCTGGCACTAAAGGTACATTAAAGGCAGGATGTCCACCAATGCCATAGTACATCGTATCATCTGATAGGTTATACACCCGATAATTTACTACTAATTGATTTTCATGTAAAGTATATTTCACATAAAGGGCAAATTCAAAGGGATAACGTTCAAAAGTATTTTCATCTGATTTTAAGACAAAAGTAATTGAAGTAGCTGTTTGCTCAAACAAATCAAAGGGTAAATCACGGGCAAAACCATGTCGTGATAGTTCATAAGTTTGTCCCTTTAATTGATATTGCCCATTTTTCAACCCACCAACGATTGGAAATAAAATTGGTGCATGCTTACCCCAATGATTAGGGTCTGCTTGCCATAAATATTCTGTTTGGTCTTTTAAATTGACAATACTCGTTAATTCAGCTCCCTTAGCTTGAAAATTAACTTTTAAAAATTCATTTTGAATCGTATACATATGCTCATATCCTTTATTGTTTATCTAATTCTTGTTTGAAACGATGATTTAAAATTCTTAAATAGGTCCCCTTCATACCAAGTGAGCGAGACTCAATAATTCCAGCTGATTCTAGCTTTCTCAAGGCATTAACAATGACAGAACGTGTAATGCCGATTTCATCAGCAATACTTGAAGCCGTTAATCGACCTTCATCGCCATCCAAAGCCGCAAAAATCGCTTGAACAGCTTTTAGCTCAGAGTAAGACAAGGTATTGATAGCCATTTGTACAGCTGTAGCATTGCGAATATCTTCTTCAATATTTCTTGATTGTTGGTACAAAATTTGCATCCCTACAACTGTCGCACTATACTCAGCTAAAACTAAATCATCTTCATTGAATGCATCAGACAATTTGGAAAGGATAATCGTACCTAGACGTTCACCAGCACCATAAATAGGTACAATCGTTGTTAACCCATCTGGATACATTTCACGAAATTCAATCGGAAAAGCAGTCAAATCATCGGTAATCGGAATATTTTCTTTAGTTTTTTCCAAGCGGTCGACTAAATCAGTATAAGACACTGGAAATTGACGTTCCACTAAGATATTCTTCACACGATCATTATTAATATCATATTTTTCATTAATTCCCAATAGCTTCCCATCACTACTAATAATATAAGTGATAGTATCCAAAATATCCCCTAATATCATCGCCATGCGGTTATACGGCATACTACTAGTGTTCATGAGTGTATTTTTTTGTTGCAACAACTCATTAATTCGTCTGGTTTTCTGTAGTAAAGTCGTCATTTCATCTACCCCTTTTTTATAAAATATAACGGCTCATATCTTCATCTTGAGCAATACTGTCTAATTTTTCAGCCACATATCCTTCTGTAATCGTAATCTCACCCATTTGCATATCAGGTGCTTCGAATAATAAATCTTCAAGCAAACGTTCAAGAATCGTGTGCAAGCGACGTGCCCCAATATTATCCGTATCACGATTCACTTGAAAAGCAATTTGGGCAATTTTTTCAATCGCTTCAATCGTAAAGGTTACTTGAATATTTTCTGTAGCTAATAAAGCAATATATTGTTTGACTAGCGCATTATTAGGTTCGGTCAATATCTTCACGAAATCTTCAGCAGTCAAATCATCTAATTCCACACGGATTGGAAAACGACCTTGTAATTCAGGAATTAAATCACTAGGCTTAGATAAATGAAAGGCTCCAGAAGCGATAAATAAAATGTGGTCAGTTTGGATTGGACCATATTTTGTATTGACTTGTGATCCTTCAACAATTGGTAAAATATCTCGTTGCACGCCTTCACGTGAGACTTGACCTGACTGTTGTGATTTTGAAGTGATTTTATCAATTTCATCAATGAAGATAATGCCTTGAGATTGTGCTAATTTCAAACTTTCCGAATGAATATCGGCATCATTCACTAATTTAGCTGATTCTTCATTGATTAACAATTCACGGGCTTCTTTGACGGTCAAAGTACGAGTGATTTTCTTTTTCGGTCTTAATGAGCCCAGTGTTTCTTGAATATCGATTCCCATTTGTTCTAAACCATTATTCAAACTAGGCATCGCAACTTTTGGTTCATCAATTTCAATGGTCACTTCACGATTATCTAGCAACCCTTTTTCCAATTGTTCATAGACAGCTTGACGGGTGCTGCGGATTTCATCAGTCAACTCTTCTTTAGGCTCAGTTTCCCCTGCTTGCATTCCTTGAAACATGGTCATCATTTGTTCATAAGGATTATTTGATTTTTTTTGCTCTTTCTTAATACCAGGAACCAAAGCCTTTACTAAACGACGATTCGCCTTTTTAGTGGCTTGCACTTTGACACGATCATATTGTTGTTTTTTCACAATTGTAATCGCATTTTCAACTAAATCACGTACCATGGATTCAACATCGCGACCCACATAACCAACTTCGGTAAATTTAGTGGCTTCGACTTTTACGAATGGGGCATCCACAATTCTTGCTAGGCGGCGTGCAATTTCAGTCTTACCTACCCCAGTTGGTCCAATCATCAAGATATTTTTAGGTGTGACATCTTGTTGCATTTTTTCGTCTAATTGCATTCTGCGATAACGATTACGAAGGGCTACCGCAACAGATTTTTTCGCTTGATTTTGACCAACGATATATTTATCTAATTCATTGACAATTTGTCTTGGTGTTTGATTCATCGAGATACCTTCCTTAAAATTCTTCTACAATAATATTATGATTCGTAAAGACACAGATATCTGCTGCAATCGTTAAGGCATTTTTAGCAATTTCGGCAGCGGATAAATCTTGTCCACTATAGTTTTTCATCGCACGGGCTGCAGCTAAAGCGTAATTTCCACCTGAGCCAATCGCTAAAATTCCATCATCAGGCGCAATTACTTCACCAGTCCCTGAGACAAGTAACATTTCCTTGTCATTCATAACGATTAACATAGCTTCTAACTTTTGCATCGACTGCTGGGTACGCCACTCTTGCGCTAATTCCACAGCGGCACGTTGTAAATTACCATTATATTCGTTAAGCTTACCTTCAAATTTTTCTTCTAAAGTGAAGGCATCGGCAACACTTCCTGCAAATCCTACAACAACTTGATTATTATAAATACGACGAACTTTACGTGCAGTCGCTTTCATAACAATTTGTTCGCCTAGGGTTACTTGACCATCCCCAGCCATTGCAAATTTTCCGTCTTTTTCTACCGCACATATTGTGGTGGAATGAAATTGTGATTCTACCATATATTAAGCGCCTCCTCCAATCATGATTATGAGACAAATTGTAGTAATTCTCAGAAAATTCTAATACTTTTATAGAATAAACTTTAACATATCTTTTACTGAATTACAACAAATTGTCAGAATTTTCTTTGTCTCCTATACAATAACATGACATTAGCATATTTCGCAAGCGTTTAATAGTCTAAATAGTTGCAAATTTAGCAAACTTTTAATATATTCAAAATTTTTTCATCAATTCTTCCAAAGTGTCAAAAATAGGTAAAAATATTCTTGACCCACCTATTTCAAACTACTATTTTTCAGCAAAAAAGGACTACTACCTCATTGATAGTAATCCTTCATATTTTAAGCTAACTCATTTTTGACCTGTTCTAAACTTTCTGGGTCTATGATATTTAGTGTTGTTACTCAAACGGAGGATAACACTAAATATCTTTTTTTATAATCATAATAATAGAAAAAGACATCTGTTTCCTCTATAATTAAGTCGACCAAAACCATTAAGGAGTGAAACAAGATGTCTTTACTAAATAATATCAAAAAAACCTGTCCAAGT
>NZ_JBQKFH010000026.1:0-34004 GCF_052119425.1 Enterococcus cecorum | reverse complement strand
TGTCTGGATGCTGTAAAAGGACCTTTCTGAAAAATATTGTTCGTAACAGCTGTTTTTTTCATTTTTTCGTAGACTTTTTGTTGACAAGGCTTGCTTTTACCGGTATTATATTAAATGGTATTGTTTGCCCCACGAGAGCCCCGGAAACTCAAGTGTATGTCAAACATTCAAATCGAATTGGAGGAAAATAAAAGTGCGTACAACATATATGGCCAAAGCTGGCGAAGTAGAACGTAAATGGTATGTCATCGATGCTACTGATGTTCCTTTAGGACGTCTTTCAACTGTAGTAGCTTCAATCTTACGTGGTAAAAATAAACCAACATTCACACCTCATGTGGATACAGGTGATTTTGTAATTGTTATCAATGCTGATCAAGTGAAATTAACTGGTAAAAAAGCAACTGACAAAGTTTATTACCGTCATTCAAACTACCCAGGAGGATTAAAATCAATCACTGCTGGTGAATTACGTGCGAAAAACTCTCGTCGTTTAGTTGAAACTTCTATTAAAGGTATGTTACCTAAGAACACTTTAGGTCGCAAACAAGGCATGAAATTACATGTTTATGTAGGTGCTGAACATCCACATGCTGCGCAACAACCAGAAGTACTAGATATCACTAACTTAATTTAATAGGAGGGAATTTCATTGGCTCAAGCACAATATATCGGCACTGGCCGTCGTAAAAATGCAGTAGCTCGCGTACGTTTGGTACCAGGTACTGGAAAAATTACTGTTAATAAAAAAGATGTTGAAGAATATATTCCACACGCTGACTTGCGTGAAGTAATCAACCAACCATTTGCTGTAACTGAAACAAAAGGCGCTTACGATGTATTCGTAAACGTAAATGGTGGTGGTTACGCTGGACAATCAGGTGCAATCCGTCATGGTATCGCACGTGCATTGTTACAAGTAGATCCTGATTTCCGTTTAGCTTTAAAACGTGCTGGTTTACTTACTCGTGACGCACGTATGGTTGAACGTAAAAAACCAGGTCTTAAGAAAGCTCGTAAAGCATCACAATTCTCAAAACGTTAAAACATTGTTATATCAACGTTTCAAGGCACTTTGCAGATTTGCAAGGTGTCTTTTTTTCGGTTTTGACCAAGACTTTGACCAAGAGTCTAAAAATTAACATAACAAGCGAATTTATCGGCTGTTTGATTTTTCGCTTTTTTAGTAACATGAGCGTAAATATCCATCGTAGTTTTGATGTCGCTATGTCCAAGTCTATATTGTACTTCTTTAATGGATGCACCGGCTTCGAAGAGTAGAGAACAATGTGTATGCCTAAATCCGTGTACAGTGATTTTTGGTAAAGAATGCTCTTTAAGAAATTTTTTGAGAAAATTATTAAGGTAGTCGAGATAGAAGGGATTATTTTGTTCATCAGAAAAAATCAATTGTTCATCATCGTTGGCATTAAATCCTAATGCTAGTAATCTCTTTTTCTGCTCTGTTCTCCATTTCATTAGCCATATCTTGGTAGTATGGTCAATGGAAATTTCTCTATAGCTAGCTTTTGTTTTGGGAGTTTGAAAATGCTCTCCACCTTCTGCGTTTTTTGCTAAGGTGCGACTAACATATATATTTCCGTTTTGAAAATCAGACCATTTTAATGCTTGTAGCTCGCCTTTTCTTAATCCTGTAAAAGCAAGTAGTCTGAACATCATGTAATAGTGCATATCATAGGGTTCTAGTGTTTTTAGAAAAATTTCCAATGCATCATTTGAATAAAAAGGCGCTTCGTATTTATCAAGTGTGTCTTTCTTTTTAGGTTTAACAATTGACTTCATTGGATTAAAAGTAATCTGTTTTAAAGTCATAGCATAATCAAATATTTTTTCGGTAAGACCAATTAAATTATGGAATTTCTTATAGTAACCATGCCATTTATTAGCGATTTTTTGACAGTAATCAGGAGTAATCTTATCTATTTTGAGTTCTGCAAAGTTAGGATAGATATGATTTTTAATAGCATTTTTCTGTGTAAAAAAAGTACTTTCTTTAACTGTGAGTTTATAATTTTCTAGCCATAATTCACTAATTTCTTTAAATGTCATAATCTTTGGTTTGCTAGTAGGTACACCAAGCGTATTAACTTCATACTCAAGTCTATTTAATGCTATTTTCGCATCTTGCAAGGATTTGAATCCTCTTCTTGTAGTAAATTTCATTTTTCCAGTTAATGGATCAATGCCAAGATACATTTTAAACATATAAGCGATGCTGCCATCTTTTTTGGTATATTTTTTGATTGTTGCCATGTTCATCTCTCCTTTAATAGAATGTATGTTCGTTCACTGCTTAAAATTTTTTAACCATATTGAATCACCAGCCTTTAATGTGATACAATAGGCATACAATCAAATAAGCCTATTGTATGTAGGTTATATTTTGTTAAGCACACCATTCAAACTTTGGCGAGGGCGATGGTGTGTTTTTACATTTATATGATATTGTATTGAGAAAAAATTTGTGCTAATATAAGTCTGGCTGAAATGGACTCCCTAGAAGTGAGTCTGCTACAAACACATTATCTAATTAAAGGTAATGTGTTTTTGTGCTTTTTCTTCGTTAGAATGAGTCCTTTTTATTCATCTCATCAATTTTTCTTTCAAGTTCATCTATCTTAGCAATTAATACATCGATTTTATCATTTTCTTTCTGTTGCTTATCAAAAAAACCAGTTATTGTTGAGGTTAAGAAACCAACAAATCCTATTCCAATAAACATTAATAATATTGCAGCTAGTCTGCCAATTACAGTTTTTGGGAAAAAATCTCCGTAACCAACTGTTGTAGCAGTTACTACAGCCCACCATATAGCATCAGAAAATGGAACTTTTTCTGAAATTGAATACATGATTGATGAAATGAATATCAAAATTACTGATAAGTATATCATGTAGATAAATCCATTAACTTGAACGAAATTACGTAAATTACGATTAAGTTTTCCTAGGATACCTACTAATCGACTTAACCTTGCTAATTTGGCTAATCTAAATAATCTAGATAACCTAAAGAATGCAAATATACTATCTAATGGAATAATGGCTAATAAATCAAAGATATTATGTTTAAAAAATAGCCATTTATTTTTTGATTTAAAAAGTCTCCAGAAATAGTCAATTGTAAAAACAATTAATATAGATTTATCTATCCAATAATATGGAGATGCCATTAGAGAAATAGTTCCGAATAAATCAAGAAATACTAGAGCGATGGAAATAACTGCTAAAATAGAAATAAAAATTTCATAATATTTTTTGCTGTAATTCATTATTGTCCACGTCTTACATTGTATAATTTCCAATGAGAGATAAATCCAGAATCATTACCTCTACTTTCTAATGTTCCAGTAAATGTTTCTAGTGATCCTACAGAGAAAGCAGAACGTAAAATTCTATCAGGGAATTTAGCTACAAAAACATAGTATTCATTTTCAGTTCCAGCAACATTATCCCAAGTCATACCTTGCTGATATTTTGAACTATCAATTACATAAACTTGAGTTGAACCAACTTCGATAATATTACCCGACCATGTAACTTTGGTTCCACGTAAATTGTTGCTCCAAACTGGAGTTCTTTCAGAAGCTGGGATAGCTTTGTAAGCTTCTACGAATTGATTAAAATTCCCAACATTATTTACAGCATTTTGTTGAGCATCATTTAAAGTTTGCTCTTGTGTAGACTGAGTTGTTGAAGAAACAGTAGTAGAAGATTGCTCTTGAGAACTACTATTAGCTTTTGATTGCTCTTTTTCTTTAGATTCTTTTGCTACCTCTTTGGATAATTTCTTTAAGTCAACAGAATCACTTTGTTCAGTTTTAGGCTTCGTATCAGATTTTTTATCCCCAATTCCAAAGAGATTGCCTATTCCACCAATTACAAGTAAAGCAACAAGTATGTAGAACCATCTCTTTTGATAGAATTTTTTCCCGTCATCCACTTTTTGTTTTTTAGCCATTTTAAACACTCCTTGACTATGATATAATAGTTTTGCGTTTACATCCTTGTTACTGAAAGTAATAGGGGTGTTTTTTTATGGATAAAAATATTGCTAAAACACTACTTTACCGATTATGCGAATATCGTTACCGTTATCGGCATAGAAATCAGGGTATTTTTTATTCAATGAAACAAATCTTAAACGCTCTGCTTCAACATATACTTTCTTAATAAATGCTTCTTCATCAATTTGAACTGCCATGATTGCTCCGTTAATCGGTTCGAGTTGCTTCCGAACAAAGACAATTTCACCATCTTCGAATACTGGTTCCATTGAGTCACCAGATACTTTAAAAGCTAGATCATAATTTGTTGGTAATTTGCCAGTATAAGTAATAGTTTCTATATTTTCAGGATCTAAATCTAAAACACCTGTACCGGCAGAAAGTTTAGATTGTATATTAATTTCATGCTGATCACGATTAAAATAATCAGTAATATATGCAACTTTATCATCATTAACTGTATTTATAGATTCTTCAATTAATTGCTCTTCTAATTGTTTTTCGGCACAAAGATAGACAAGTTGCTGTCTTTGATCATTTAGTTGATTGTAAATGTTTAAAATATCTTTTTTAAAACATTTTCTTGTAGGTGATGGTAGTTTAATATTTCCATCGACACCATCAAGCAAAGATTCCAAATCTAATTCAAAGGCAGAAGCGATATTTTGAACTTTTTCTAATGAAGGTGTTAAAGGCTTTTTGGTTTTAGGATTTTCACCTTTTTCTAGCATAGATATATAGCCTTTGCTAACGTTGCTCTTATCTGCCAATTCTTGCATTGTCATATTACGTTGGGTTCGAATATTTTTTATCTTTTCTCCTAATTTCAAAATAAGCACCTCCTTGAGTTGATTGTACAATATGTTAAACAAAATAGCAATAATTCTCAGAAAAAATGTTTAATATGCTTGACATTTTGTGTTTAACATATTAAACTCAAGTCGTAAACAAGAAATGAAAGGAGTTATGGTTAATGACAACAGCTTATAAAATTAAATATTTGAGAGAAGAGCAAGGAATGACTCAGCAAGAGTTATCTGAAAAAAGCGGAGTATCTAGGACAATCATATCAGAATTGGAATCAGGAAAAAGAAGCGTTACAAGAACTGATACATTGTTGAAAATATCTAAAGCACTTAAGCATCCAATAAAAGATATTTTTTTATAAATAAGTTTAATATATTAAACAAAAAAGGAGGCGATGTAATGAAAATACCAAAAAGACCAAACTACAAAAAGAAACCATATCCAACAAGAGAAGAACAAATGGCATGGCTTGATTTTGAGAGTTTGATCATTAGTTTAATAGCACTAATCATTTCTATTATTAGCTATTTTTTTACATAAGAAAGAATACTAATTATCAATGCAATGATTGAGATGAATCTAGTGATTAAATGTTTTTGATAATCAAATAATACTTTTTTGCCTTGTATGGTGATTGCATAGTACTCTGTATAATTTTGGTAAGGCCATCCAGCAACTTCTGACCAAGTTCCATCAGGTATTCTATCAATCAATTCATCATTAATCATCACATCTAAATGTTTATAACTATCAGCAATTTTTACTTTGTTGAAGACATTAGCGATTAGAAGCTTACTGAAAATAGAAAAATTCAATTATCTCACCTCGTTTCAAAAATGATTATAGCAAAAAATTAAATAAAGGAGGCGATGCAATGAAAATAAATGATGCATTAACCAAGTCTATGAAAGATGGAAAGTTAGTTTATAGAAAGTCAGAATTTGACAATGATTTGTCAGAAGGCAAGTTAGTACATACATCTGATTTTAAATGCTGCTTGATAGTACCTAATCATAAAAGTCTAGGAAATTTTTGGAGCCCTACTGCAGAAGATTTGATGGCTAACGATTGGCAAGTTAAGTAGTAGAAGGAGGGAGTTTAGAAAATGAACACAGCAACTGAGAAACTAGTAATCGCTATAAGAATGATGTGTGAATTCGAAGATGAACCAAACTTTTGGATGCATAAGCCCTTGTTTACTGATGAAATTGATGTATCCGAAGTAGTTGATACATTTAAAGAAGAGTATGACTCAGAGTTCAACTTTAACGGATCAGCATCAGAATTATATGAGGCAATGCAACGATGGTTTGATAGAAATATAGGATAAAGGAGATGTTAAAAATGACTGCGAAAACACATGTGCAAAAATTATTTGAAAATCTATATCAAAATGACTTAATTGCGATGGAAGTAACGTTAAAAGGAATGACTGATATTTTAAATGTGATGAAGAAAGTTGATTCAACAGATAAAGAAAATCTGGAATATTGTTTAACAATGATGAATTATGAAGAAACTAAATTCAAAAAAGTACTAGAAGGACTTTTGAGACAAATGACTGAATTACTTTAAGGAGAGTGAGCAAAATGCAATTAACGGTACCTATTGAATTGCCAAAAGAAACAGTCGAGGAAATCACAAATCAACTATTCAAGATGGTATATAAACAAATGTCAGAGCAATTTGACATGATGAAGAAAGTAAGAGAATTGCCTGAGTATCCAAACAAAACGGAAGTAATGGAAATACTGGGTATCGGTAGCGAAAAATTGAATGAATGGATTTCAATGGGCTTAAAAGTACAGGTTTGGTCTAACAAAAACCACCGAATTGATCGTGACGAGCTCAAACGTTTTCTAAAAGTAAATTTTGAAAGATAGGAGTTTTGAATAAATGGAAAAGTGTAATAAGAAAAAAGGGCCAATGATGGAACTTGTCTACTCGTTGGTTCTAACAGCAGCAATAGGAATGAATGATTTAGGAGCAGGTATGACTGCCTTCGTAGCATTTTTGATGTACATCGCATTTAACGTATGTGATAGAGAGTATCGATTATTTTTTAAAACATTCTTCTACCTATTTATCATTCTAACTATTGTGTTAGCTGCTTTAAAACATATGATTGGAGGATATTAATATGAAAAAACCACAACGATTATTACTAACTGTATCAGGAGATTTTGCTGAATTAATACCATGGGAGATTTTTAACTTTTTGAAGAACAATTACAATCTAAACTCTAGAGTATACACTAAATCTTCATTTTCTGATGATCATGAAAAAGTGTTAGAAGTTAGATTCATTTCTACAGATGATAGGGCTACTGAAATTGCTATGGCGTTGAGAGTGACTTATGAGTTCAAAGAAGCGTAGAACTTTAAAGGCTGATTATATAGAAAAGTTTCCGTTTGCTAAAGCGTATTTTGAAAAGCTGAACTATAAGTTGATAGAGATTTACATAATCGCAGATCGTTTAAATATTTTGGGCAAGCATCCAAAAAGTGGCAAAGTGGAATCATTTCAAATTATCGGCGATGTGCTGTATAAGTCAGTTTTTATCAATACCAAAAAGCAGACTTGGGAATTTAAAGAGGTGTTTAGTAAAGTGTTATATGAATATCGAATGCAAAAAAATTAGTCACTTGCATCAATAATGAAGTGACCAATCTGATAGTGGTATATCTAACCTAAGCAATTAGATTATACCATTATCAGCTATTTTTTGCAAAAAAACGCCATTTTAGAGCGTTTTAGCGACCTTGTAATAGGTACTAACTTAACGGATAAAGTAGTTTGAGGTAGATGGTATGAAATCATTTGTGAGAGAAAAAAGGACAGTGGCAGGAAATTACATGGAGATAGATTTATATGTGCGTACAGAGGAACAGGAACGTGCTTGTAGAATGCCACGCAAGAGAAGGAACTATATTTCAAGACCATCTCAGAACAATTGGAATGATAAGAAGAGCAGAAGATACGCTAAGTTACTGATTTATGCGAATTTCAAAAAAGATGATTATTATCTAACTTTGACCTATTCAAATGAACACCTACCTCAAACTCCTGATCAAGCTAAAAAGGACCAGGACAATTATCTCAGAAAGTTAAAAAGACTATACGAAAAGCGAGACCAGGAATTGAAATATATGTGGTTTACATCTTATCAATTTGATGATGAAACAGGATATATTAAACGAATTCATCACCATGTATTGATTAATGGAGTAGTGGATAGAGATTTGATTGAAGATTGCTGGTCGAAAGGAAGGGGAAAAAGTAAAGAGAAAATAGGTCGTACAGATTGTCGTAGGATTCAGCCTGGGAAGATGAATGAGCTGGAGGAATTGGCCAATTATTTGACGGACCAGGAGAAACATGAAAATGGGCGATGGAAGAAAGGTCAAAAACGTTGGTCCTCTTCTAAGAATCTGATAAAGCCTTATGAAACCAAAAATGATTATAAATGGTCTCAGAGAAAGTTAGCTGAAATTGGACGATTGGGCGATGAAGAAAGTATTTTAGCTAAATTACAAGGAAATTATAGAGTAATAGGCGAAATGAAATCAAAATATACCGAGGAAACAGGTTGGTATGTGAAATTAGTAGTGATGAAGATGGAGGATACGTGATGAGCAGAAAATTGTATTTGGTAGCATGTTATGACAAAAACGATGTAATTGAGCAGATGAAGGTGTGGTTTTTAAAATTAAAAGTTCATAGCAATAAAGATTGGAAAATGAACAAGGAAGAACGATGCATCCAGTCATCGAATAAAGATATTATTTATTTTCGCGATGGAAATGAGATTAGCTATACTCAAGGAATTGCATTTAACGGTTTGGTACAGAGTTTGCAGTATAGGAATTTTACCTCTTATGAAGCTAAGGGCTATTATGAAAATCTATTTTTGAGAACGATGCGAACTTATGGGAAGAATGACCGATTTGGGTTTCTGGCTGATATGAGCAAGAAAGTAAGAGGTATTGGCGATGAACATTAGAAGTTATCAAAGTAAGTTGAATAATGCTCAAGGAAAACATTTTGAACGATTAATTGAGCAAGCATGTACTTACTATATGAGACAAGGAATTGCCTTGATTGAAAAAACTCCTGAGCCTTTTACAGTCACTAAATTATTAGGGTATGGCAAATTTGAAGGTAGATTTATCGGAAAAGCACAGCCTGACTTTAAGGGTACTTTGAAAAATGGACAGGCGATGGTATTCGAAGCAAAGCATACTAGTCAGAAAAAAATGAATCAGAGTGTTGTGTCTAAAAATCAAGCTAAGTTACTTAACATGCATGAATTGTTAGGTGCAAAAGTCGGAGTGTGCTGCATGATTAATAAAACGGTTGGATTTGTAGATTGGGCCACTTGGGATTCTATGTTAGGAAAATACGGTCGTAAGTATATTACCGAAGAAGAATTAAGAGAATTTGAAATACCTACACCAGGATTTGCAGATTTTTTGGGAGTGACAAGCGATGCAGCATTCTAAGTACGATATAGCAAAGTTACAGTTTGAACTATTTTGTGACAAACGAGGATACGAGGTTATGAGTTTCATGGTCAATTATCGAAATAAGGAACAATTTTTAGGTGAGTATATGGATCCTGAAAGTTTAGAGTCAGTCACAATCTTGATATCTAAAAACAATAAGTATTATCAGCTTTTAGGCAATAAAAAATATAAAGAAATTGAATATGTATTGAAGGAGGAAGAAAAGAAATGAATAGAGAGGAATTAAATAAAATAGCGAATGAGAGTCATAAGGTGTGGTTTGAGCGATGGATTAAGAAAAATCGGAAAAATTTTGAGAATAAATTAGTAATTGCAGCAAAACAAGGATATAGATACACAAATTTTTATTATCCGTTGAGTAAGGTTGATAGAAATTTAAGAAATAGATTATTGGACAGTAGAACAGAAGAATATTTAAGAGAAGAATTCAAGGATTTCAAGGTGAATATTTATGAAAAAGATGGACTATTAGGGATTTTTGATAGACAAATAATTATCGAATTTAGATTTTAAGGGAGGAAAATGCGATGGAATTAAGAGCAGAATTAGAGAAAATCAATCTAACAAGCAAGGCTAGTAAATTAATTCTTGAAATTGCAGATGATATGTTAGGAGAAAAATTACCAGAGCTGCAAGAGTTAATCGGTAAAGACGTGACAATTCAGATTAAACCAACAAATGTGCAAGGTACGATTTGGGAAGGTGAAGGTAAAAATGAAAAATAAAATAAAGGAACTAAGAATAAAAAAGAATTTAAGTATTTCAGATTTAGCTAAATTAGTAGAAGTGGATGAGGAGGAACTATTCTATTACGAAAATGATGAAGTGACTATGAATATAGAAAATGTAATTCGCATTGCTGATTATTTCAATGTGACACTAGATTATATGTTTGGCAGAGAGGCGAAGAAGCCAGAAATTGAAAAAATATATATGTTGCAGGATAAAGGCTCAAAAGAATTTATTAGCGATGGACTCGAAACATATGAAGAGGCTTTGATGGAATTATCAAAAAATAATGATGCAGAGATTACTATATCGTATGGGCGATGGTGGCCAGAAATAGAAGCAACTAGTTTGATGGATGAATTTGATTATAAGGCTAATGATGAATGCGGTGATGAATTAGGTGATTATTTTATCGATACGCAAGATGAAGTAGTAAATGAATTAGAAAATGAATTAAATAGTGTATTAACTTTTTGGATGTTGAGACACGATTTAGATCCACAAATATTCAGATACGTTTCAGTAAATGAGTTAGACATAATTTGAAAATAAAGGCGATGTAATATGAGTAGAAAATTAGCAGTTTATGATGTATATCGTGGCGATGAATATCTATTTTCAGGAACAGCTAAAGAAATTTCTTTAGTAACAGGGCTGAAGATAGATACAGTATATTGGTTTGCTACAAAACAAAGAATGAGAAGAGTAGAAAAATCAAAGAAGCCAAGAGGATATATACTTTTGAGACAAGATGATTTAGATGGAGAGTTTTAAAATGGACAAAGTAGATAAAATTAAAAGAAAAATTAAAAGAGAACCTGACATTAGTTTATTTGAATACGAAGGGTTTGAATGTGTCATAGCTAGAAACGATTTAGGAGTATTGTGTGGGTATCTATCATTTAAACTAGGTCATAAACTATACGGTGCTACGGTAGAGTATATGGAAACACATTTTCCCCATTTACCATTTCACGGAGGAGTGACTTTTGCTAATAAAGGGATATATGTTGATTTACCAATAATAACTAATGACTGGTATATAGGATTTGACTGTGCACACTCATTTGACTATATTCCTGCTTATGAAAATCGTATTGATGGTTTAGAGTACAGAGATCATAAATATGTTAAGCAGCGTTTGAAGGAAAGTGTAATGTATTTAATTAGAAACGGTGTGAGAGGTAAGTGATATGGGAAGAAAGTCTAATGAAGAATTAGAAGGAGAAAGAGAGATAATATTAATAGATTGCAATTTCAGCTTTTCGATTAAAATGATTCGTTTAGTTAGAAATATGTGGCGCGATGGCTATAAATATAAGTACATTGCTAAGGCACTGAATTTAAAAGAGATCGATGTTGTACTGATCTTAGTTCATTTGATGCATCAGAGTAGGATGATAAAGTAGGCCAACACAACATTGAGCTAGATCGAGTTGTGTTGGTCGAATTAATGAAATTACTTATTGTTTTTGTCTGAAGTAAAAGACATGGCTTGATCGGCTGTATATTCTGCAACGATAAAATGTACTGTTGTGTTAATGAATTTTTTTAAATCAGTTATATCTTTATCTTTATGTTTCCTTTGGTAATGTGTTTCATCATTACCAATCCATGTAGCAGCTTTAGCCAATGCTTGAATTTTTGGAAAATCACGCATGTAATCATTAATCACATTTCCCAAAAATTTATTTTTTATACTTTCTTCTTTTTCTGGATTTTGCATAATAAGATAGTCTTTTATCAAAAATTCTACGGCTTTTCTATATCCAACACCAGCAATTAAATCTAAATTCATTTTAGACGCGGTTTCAGCTTGAGTATATATTTTTACGAAATTAGGAGATATCTTGTTTATCTCATCAGGAAGCTGTACATTTGTTGGAGTAATATAAGGAGAATTACTTGGAATTAAACTGTCAATATCGTAGTCACTATGATAATTTAAAACGAAGTATTTGTCGCATGAATTGGAAGTGCACTGACAGGTTACACAAACGTTTTTTTTATTATTTAAAGTCTCATGACCAAAACAGCCAATTATTTTTGGCTCAATAGTTTTCCCGCATAAAGGGCAAAAATCAGGTAGTACTATTTCTGTTTGCTCAAATCCATAAAAAAATTTAATATCTACTAATTGTTTTGACAATTATACCAACTCCTTAAATATTTATTAATATGATTTTACCACAAATAAAAATATTATTGTAAAAAATGTCACCTCTTCAGGAGATGGCTAAATTAACGAAGAGGTGATCTTATTGAAGTTTGAATGGCTACAAGATTATATGGAAATGCAAAACCATATCGCATATTTAAAAAAGAATTTAGTCAGAACAGAGAGAGAACTTTGGCGATGGACTTATGGAGATTTATCAAAAATAAAATTAGAGAAAGGTTCAAGAGCAACAAGATTGGAAGAAATTATAGAAAGCTTGAAGCAAGAGATAGAAATTACTGAAAATAGAATTTTAGATATAGAGCAATTCATTTATTCTTTAGATGGATTAGAAAGTCAAATTGTTAGAATGAAATACATTGAGAATAAGTCGTTAAAGGAAATTGCTGAAATAACTGGTTATGAATATGGATATATCAGAGTCAAGCATGCGAGCATCAAACGCACAATGAACTTTGCTAATAGCTATAAAGAGAAGATAGAAAGTAAAAATGTTACATAAATGTTATAACATTTATAATACAGACTTATTGCATAAGGCGTGTTAATCTATTAGTGTCGAATAATGACGAGAGAGATATTTGGCTACTCACACATTAATTTCAAATATCGAAGGGAGGAAGTCTTCCATCGTTTTGTTCACGAAAAAAATCATGGAGGTAATAGCATGGCAAAGAAAGTCGAAGAAACAGTTGCTGAAGAAACAGTTGTTGAAGAAAAGGTTGAGTTAGAAGTATTGAGGGTTACTAGTGCAGGTAAGGAAGTATATGATCCAAAAACAAAGGAAGTATTGATTATTCCGCATGAGTCGTAAGTATACTGGTGATGGTAATGAAATTGTTGATAAGTCTGTTAGCTCTTTCAATAGAAAGAGGAAAAAGACAAAATCAATTTATCATCATGCGAACAAGGAGTTCTATCGAAGTAGCGAATGGCAAAGCACGAGACAATTTGTTTACGAAAGAGAAAAAGGTTGCTGCCAAGTATGTGGTAAGTTCGTATTTGGCAAACAAGCTCAAGTGCATCATATTGTACCGATTGCCAAAAATCCATTATTGAAGTTAGATCCAAAAAATTTAATGCTCGTTTGTCCAAAATGCCATATCAAAGTCGAAAATGATAACAAACCGAAAAAAGTTTTTCCATCGTATTTTCAAAAATGATTTTTGAAAAAAATGGATGCCCCCCCTATCAAAAAATTTCAAAAATGGAATTAGGAAGATAGGTCACAAAGGAGGCTCACACATCGTTGGAAAGCTTTTTTTAAATTTTAAAAGGGGGGTAAGCAAAAAATGAGCACAAAAGCAGAGCGAAGAAAAATTGTTGAAGAAAAAGTAAAAGCTGAACGTGAACGCATTTTGAAGGTAATGAATCAAGCAGATTTATATGCCATTACCCTGGATTCTTTGATTGAATCTTACCTAGATATCTATGAAATTTACATCTCAAAATACATTTTATGGCGTGAAAAAGGCTTCCCAGAAACACAAAAATTTACAAATAAATCTGGATCAACAAACAAAGTCAAGCATCCACTTGCTCAGCAGGTAGAGACATGGGCTGATAAAAAAATGCGTGCGTTAGACCTATTAGGACTGACGAATAAATCACGCATTGGAAAACAAATTGCTGGTCTTTCTACTGCAAGAAAAGATGAAGAAATTACTCGTCCAGAAGAAAAGGTTGTGGATGATTTGGAGGCACATCGTCAAAAATGGAGAAAGAGAGTAGGTGGTTAGATGATTGAACCAGGAGTGAACTATGCAGATGAATTTGCGAAAATGGTTCGGAAATCTCCTAAGAAATATCCGCTTACTGTACGTAAGGCAATTGACCGGTATTATCGTTGGAAGAAACGGAAAGATATTTGGTTTGATGTGAATCGAGCAAATGAAATGATGGATTGGGTAGAAACATTTATAAAACATTCTAAGGGTGCTCTTGTTGGGCAGCCTTTTTTGTTGGAACCGTGGGAAAAATTTATTTATTCATGGATTTATGGCTGGGTGCATGAAAATGAAAATGGCGATGTTGTTCGTGTAACGAAAGAAGCTTACGTTCAGATTCCTAAGAAGAATGGGAAAACGTTGATAGCTGTAGGAGCATTGGGTTATGCGATGTATGGAGAAGGAAAAGTTTCGATAGATTGCTATGCGTGTGCTTCGGATTTCGCTCAAGCTCAATATGCGGCCAAGCCATTTGCAGCATCTATCTTA
Source organism: Enterococcus cecorum (assembly GCF_052119425.1). Lineage (GTDB taxonomy): Bacteria > Bacillota > Bacilli > Lactobacillales > Enterococcaceae > Enterococcus_E > Enterococcus_E cecorum_C. The sequence goes on along the minus strand of NZ_JBQKFH010000026.1, from coordinate 19,519 downwards.
AATAATCCAGCGCTCTTAGAAGGAACAAAAATCTACAAGGGTCCAAAAGGTACAGTAGCTAGTGTTGTGTATAGCTTTATCAAAGATAATATAGCTTATGATAATAAGTTTATTGTGCAGTCGAAAAATATTGAAAATATTGAAGGTTCAAATCCATATTTTATTTTAAATGATGAGCTGCATAAACAAGAAAAAATGGAGCAATATGACAACTTTAAGTCTGCACAAGTTTCTTTAGCAGCGACTGGTGAACCGTTGATGTTTAATATTTCGACTGCTGGAAAAGGCAGTAGTTCTGTTGGAATGCGTGTCTATCGCGAGGCGAAAGAAGTCTTGAAGCGTGATGATAATGATAGTTCGTTTGTCATGATTTATGAGCCTGATAAGAATTATGACTGGACTGATAGAAAAGTTTGGGAAATGGTTAATCCAAACTGGGGTGTTTCAGTCAATCTATCAGCTTTAGAAAGTGCCTTTAAAACAGCACAGCGTTCAGCACATTCAAAGGCAGAATTTTTAACTAAGCATTTAGATGTATTTGTGAATGGTGCTGATCAATATTTTGACCAGGAACAAGTGGAGGGATGTTTGGTAGATGAAGAAGAATTAGGTAATTTGACCGGTGAACAGTGTGTAATTGGCTTGGATTTATCGAAAACGACTGACTTAACCTGTGTATCACTTAATTTTCCTAGCTTCAACGATGAAGGAAAAGCGATTTTAAAGGTTAAGCAAATGTATTTTCTGCCAAATGATAATATTGATTTTAGAGAAAAAGAGGACAATGTGCCATACACAGACATGGTTGAGCGTGGATATGCTCAATTTTGCGATGGAAAAATGATTAATCAGGACCAGGTTATTGATTACATTACCGATTGTATTGCTAAATATGATGTTCAGCAGATTAATTATGATCCAGCGATGTCTCAAAAGCTAGTTGAAAAGCTAGAAAATATCGGTATGGAATGTATTGAAGTACCACAATGGCCCAAAGTCATGAATGATCCATTTGATGATGTGGAAAGATTGTTCTATGAGGATAAGATAATGACGGACAATCCTTTATTTGTCTACTGTACGTTGAATGTTGTGGCAGTAACGAATATCAATGGCCAAAAAGCACCGTCTAAAAGGCAGTCTAAGAAAAAGATTGATGGCTTTGTCGCATTTTTATGTGCACACAAGGAAACTATGATGCAAATGTATGATGTAGATGATGATGCGATGGATGAATATTTAGATGAAATCTTTAGGTGAAAGGAGGTTGGATATGGGATTACGAGATAGGTTTTCTAATTTTGTGTATCGACAATTAGAAAAGCGAGGAATAGTAGAGGATGTTTTAAACAATTCAATTCGCTATGGTAGTCGATGGATAACCAGTGATAATGTCTTAGAAAGTTCGGATGTATATGAATTAGTATCAGATATATCCAATCAAGTTGCTTTGGCCACACCAGTAGTCATTGGACCTGATGAGCAAGAAATTCGTAATCATGCTGTTTTACGAATATTGAATCAACCAAATAATTATTTGACTGGCTTTGAATTGATGAAATTGCAGGTTATAAAGCTATTAATTGATGGAGAAGTATTTCCAATCAGTGATAATGATCAAATACATTTAGCTCCTGCAGATACAGTTTATACAGAAATTGACAATCGGCTAGTGGAGCATTTCAAAATCAATGGAAACGAAATTCCACCATTTATGATTAGACACATCAAAAATATGGGTACTAGTCATAATGGGGGAGTAGGAATTAAGTCTCTAGCGAAAAATACGCTAGAAGGTGTAATGAACGCAGAAAAATCATTGACTGATAAATATGTCAAAGGTGGACTCTTAGCATTGCTACTAAAATTAGATACGCATTTGAATCCACAGAATAATACGCAGTCCAAGTTGATTACTAGAATACTTGATCAATTGGAAGGAATTAATGAACAGCATAGTGTTAAAATGATTCCTCTTGGTAAAGGGTATGAAATTGAAACACTGGCTAGTCCGGTAGATGATGATAAAATTTTGAGATATTTGAGTGTTTACAAAAAAGATTTAGGCAAATTCATGGGCATAAACGTGGATACCTATCAATCGTTGATGAAAACAGATATCGAAAAAGCGATGATGTATCTGCACAATAAGACAGTTAAACCAATATTGAAAAATTTGAGCGAGCATTACAGCGCGCTTTTTTTTGAACCTAAAAGTGGCTATCGAGTAGAATGGAAGATTAATATTCTTGATTTTGTACCTTATTCTACCAAAACCAATATTGGTTATAACATTGTTCGTACTGGGATTACAAGTCCAGATAATGTGGCAGAAATGCTTGGATTCCCTAAACAAAACACTCCAGAAACACAAGCGATTTATATTTCAAATGACTTATCAAGAATTGGTCAAAAGAATGCTACGGATGATTCGTTATCTGGAAGTGATAAAAATCAAAACCATAATTTGAAAGGTGGTGAGAAAGATGAAGAAAATGCTGATTAGGAATTTTGAAATTAAAAATATTCAGCGAAGAGATGCAACTGATGATGGAAAAGAAGAAGTTGTGCTAGGTGGTTATGCATCGGTATTCAATGAACGCACTACTTTATGGGAAGGCTTTGATGAAGTCATAGCGCCTGGAGCGTTTAGTCGAGCTTTGAGTGAAAATCAAGATATTCGCTGCTTGTTTAATCATAATTGGGAAAATATTCTTGGTCGAACTAAAGCAGGTACTTTGATTTTGGAAGAAGATGAACGTGGCTTGAAATTTGAAGTAAAGCTACCTGATACTACTGTGGCTAGGGATTTAGCAAAATCTATTGAGCGTGGCGATGTCAATCAATGTAGTTTTGGATTTATTCCGACAGAAGAAGAAATTGATTACAAGTCAGATCCAGTATTGAGAACTATCAAAGAAGTTGATTTATACGAAGTTTCGATTGTTACGATTCCACAATATGAATCAACAGAAGTATCTTTAGTCAGAAGCAAGGAAGATGTTGATGAGTATCGTTCATTAATTGAAAAACGGAAAAAAATATTAAATGAAATAGAGGAGATGTTGAAACATGAATAGAAAATTATTATTGGCTCTACGTAAGAAAAATGAAGAACGTTTAACTGAATTACGTACGCAATTAGAAAAAGGCGAAGTGCGAGAAGCAGATATTGAAAAAATTACACAAGAAATTGAAGATATCAAAAATCAGTTACAAGAAATTGCTGATTCATTGGCTGAAGATAATAGTGAAGATGGCACTGATAGCGAAAATCGAGATGGAGAATCTGAAGACTCAACTACTGAAAGTGAATCAGAAAAAGATGAAGAACGTGGCAGTGAAGAACCTACAGAAAGTCGTGCAGGCATGATTGATACAGAAACACGAGCACGTTTAATGAATGGAATTGGCAATGCATTATCTGTTCGTGGACGAGTTTCTAACGAAAAGAAAGAGATGCAGTTACGTTCGGCTTTTGCTAATTTTGTAGTAGGGAATATTTCTGAATCGGAAGCACGTTCGTTAGGTTTAGAAGTCGGCAATGGTAAAGTAACTGTACCTCAAGTAATTGCTTCAGAAGTTATCTCTTACGCACAAGAAGAAAACTTATTGCGTAAATATGGTAGCTATGTTAATACGGATGCTGATGTTAAATATCCTGTTTTAGTCAAAAAAGCTGAAGCTAACGTTAGAAAAACAGAACGTGGCGATAGTGAAGATATTCCAGATACTGGTATTGAATTTACAACGATTGACTTAGATCCAACAGAATTTGATGCATTGTGTACTGTAACTAAAAAATTATTAAAACGTACTGGTGTCAACGTGGAACAGATTGTTATTGATGAATTGAAGAAAGCCTATGTTCGTAAGGAAACGAATTTCATGTTCAAAGGAAATGATTCAGGAAACGAAAATCAAGGCTCTCTTGAGAAAAAAGCAGTCAAATTCTATGATGAAGTCGCTATTGATACGAGTGCAGAAGGTTGGTCTCAAAAAGTATATGATCAATTGGTTAAATTCAAAAATCAACCTGTTACTGAAGTTCTTAAAAAATCAATGTGGATTGTTAATCGCGCAGCATTGACAATGTTGGAACGTATGACTGATAAAAATGGATTACCATTATTACACCCAGCTACAGATGGATTAGGATACAAATTATTAGGTCATAATCTAGACTTTACGGATGCAGCAGACGGTGAGGATCCAACTAAACCAGTATTGTATTTTGGAGATTTCAAAGCTTTCCATATCCAAGAAGTTAAGGGTGGTATGGAAATTATGAAATTAGTCGAAAAATATGCTTCTACTAACCGAGTAGGATTCCAAATTTACAACTTAATTGACGGTCAATTAATCTATAGTAAGTTTGAGCCTGCTGTATATCGTTATGAAGTAGGTACCGTTAAGCCTTCTTAGGAGCTGATTAGATGGATAATGTGGAATTAGTCGAAAAACTAAAGAAACATCTTAATTTTGAAGAGGGGATGGATGAGTCCATGCTCTCTTTTTATCTAGAAAAATCCAAAAAATATGTTAAACGTGCGACTGGCAAAGAAGATGAATACTTGATGATTATGGTTGCTGGAATCATGTATGATTATCGTGTTTCGGAAACTGATTTGACTGCAGCATTGGATGCTTTAACTCCATTCTTTATCCAGGAGGCTTTTGATGATGAAGAGACAAGTGAATAGATTGAAGTTTGTCGCAAGGCTTTTGGTTTATAAGGAGACTACTAATCCAGAAACTGACCGTCCAATAAAAGATTACATGTTTGAGCGTGAAATTCGCTATCAAAATATGGGTGTGACAGCTACAGATAAAATTATTGCTGATAGAGAGACAAATGATGTAGTCAAAAAAATTGAAATACGAATTGATAGAAAGATTGAAGATAATCAGAAAATCTATCGAATCGAAATTCGTGATAAAAAATATAATATTGAGCGAATTTATACCAGGGAAGAGGATAACGTTATGGAGGTGTCTTTGTCGTATGCAGGTTAGTTTGGAACAGTTAAGAACAATCTTAAAATCGACCAATATACCAGTTTATCGTGAATATGCTCCAGAAAGTCAAGATTATCCTTATATCATTTATGAATTTGTAAATGAAACATATAGTCGTGCATCGGATAAAGTATTGGTTGCAAGTCCTTTATATCAAGTCTCCTATATTACTAAAGGGATTGAAAAGGAATTATCAGTTGTCAAGCAGGCATTAAATCAGGCTGGTATTGTTTATGAATCGTTTAGCAGTGGTAGATTTGATGAAAATGATGAGACAATTACTCAATTCAACACTTTTGTGAGGTGTGTGCACGATGGGTAATCATGATGGCTTTGCTGATGTTATTAAAGAGTTGAATAAGATTGTGGATGTTCAACAGAAATTAAGTGAAGAAGCATTGATTGCTGGTGCAAATCATTTTGTGGAGCAGTTAAAGCCTAGGATACCAAGAACAACTTTTAATAAGCAACACTTAATTGATAATCTTGGTATCGAAAAAAAAGAGGATAAAGTGACCGTGGTATTTTACGCTGATGCCTTTTATTGGTATATGGCTGAACATGGACACTTAACTGCAGGGCCAAAGCATCGTTTGGAACAACGTAGGAAGAATGGTGTTAAAACGAGAGTGGCAAGAAAAGGAAATAAAAAAGTTAAAGGTCAATTCTTTGTGAGAAACACGATAGATGCTGAATCGGAAAGAATTGGCCAAATTATGTTAGGAAAAATTAATAAGAAAATCTAAGGAGGAATCTAGATGGTAGCAACAGTTGAGAATTTAGATAAACAATATTTTTTAACAATTAAAGAGTTATACGTTGTTTTTATGAATACACCGGAGAATGGAACGACTGATCCAGTGTATGACGAAACAATTTTTAAACAAGCGAATATTACTGAATTAGGGTTAAAACCTGATGTGAAGTCATTAGTTAAATATGCTTCTGGTCAACAAATTATTAATGCTTATAAAGTAACTACATGGGAATTAGCCTTTAAGTTAGCTTATCTTCATTCCAAAGTACGTGACAAAATGTTTAATAAGAAAATCAAAAATGGTGTATCGTATGGAACTGCTGATGTGGTAGAACCAAACTATTTTGCTATTGGCGTTCGTGCGCCACGCAATGATGGAACTGAAGTAGCGATGTGGTATCCAAAATGTTCGATTGCACCGGCTGAAGAAACTTACCAAACATCAAATGATGATATGAAGTTGGACGATGTATCTTATACAATCACAGCCAATCCATTAAATACTAATAATCGAACATATTTTGATTTTGATTCTGCTCGTGAAGAAGCTACAGGGGTAACTGTAGATAAATTCATGGAAAAAGTTATTGTTAGCGATGCAATGATTACAGCTTTAAAGACAGCTTAATTGAAGAAGGAGAGTGATTTAGTTGCCAAAATTGAGTGATTTAGTCAATGTTAAAGCGAATGAAGATGTGATTCACATTCAAGGTAAAACCATTCCAGTATCCTTTACGATGGAATCTATTCAATATGTTCAAGAAGCATACAATAAACCTTACAAGTATTTTGTTAAAGACATGGAAAAACTCTTGAATAAAGGTCAATTTACACTTGGTAATAAAGAAATCAAGGTAATGTATGCAATCATTTATGCGATGATTCGTACTGGAGGAACAGAATGTACACCACAGGAAGTTAGAGGCGCTGTAATGGTAGAAGATTTACCGAATGTCTTTAGAGCTGCTTATAAAGTGTTCAAAAATAAAGATTTCCAGGTCCAAGATTTAGAGAAATTTAAGTCTAAAAAAAAATAAAAAATATCTACGTTGAATCCCAGGAAGACGAAGAGTTTGACTGGGATTTTTGGTTGTATGTTGGTATTACTCTTTTGAATTATGATTATGCATATTTTATGAGAGTAACACCAAATGGGCTGTTAAAATCTTATATTTTGTGGTGCAAATTTAATAATCCAGATGCATTAGTTGAGGAAAAGGAAGTCTATACCATCGAACAATTACCATTTTTCAATTAGGAGGTGAGTGAATGTCTGAGAAAGTAAGTACACACGTATTGGAGTTTAAGACGAATGGTTTAGTGGAACAAGCTACTACAATCAAACAATTAAATGCAGTCATGAATACTGCTTCAAAAGAGTACAAGGCTCAAGTAGCAGCGATGGGAGAAAATGCAACTGCCACAGATAAATTGACTGCTGAAAAGAAAAAGTTAATGACTCAAATGGAAGCGGCAAAAAAACGTACTCAACTTCTAACTGAAGAATATGAAGAGATGAAGAAGTCAGGAACAGCGACTACTGATGAATTGACCAAAATGGCTGGAAAAGTATTAGCTAGTCAGACTGCTGAAGCAAAATTAGAGCAGTCTCTTACTAGAGTAAATGCGGAATTATCTGATCAAGCTGTTGCTAGTCGTAGTGCTAAAGATACTCTTCAATCGTTGCAAGAAGAAGCCAATGATTTGGGAGCTGAACAAAAGAATCTGATTGCTCAATTTAAATTACAACGTGCAGAACTTGGTAGTAATGCTACTGAAGCTCAAAAGGCAGAGCTTGCTCAAAGACAATACGGAGAACAAGTTCGATTGACTGAAAGGATTGTAGCTAATTTAGAAGCACAATTAAGAGAAGCAAAAAGTGCCTATGGAGAAAATTCTGCAGAAGTCAATCAATTAGAGGCAAAATTAGCTGATGCTAGAACAAAAATTGCACAATTTGGCAATGAATTAGGCAAAATTGATGGAAATGCTAAAGATGCAGCAAAAGGAATGGATGATTTAAATAATTCTGTTCAATCTGGAGTCTTATTAGAAGCTGCAGATAAGATTGCTGAACTAGGAAGTAGTTTGCTAGAGCTTGGTAAAGGAGCTTTGGCAGCTTCACTAACCACAAGTAGTTCCGTTAGTGATATTAAACAAGCTCTTGGGTTAACAGAAGAACAAGCTAAGAGTGCTGGAGACACAATCAATAGAGTGTTTGAATCTGGAGTAGTTGGTTCTACACAGGAGGCAACTGAGGCAGTAAAGATTACTATGCAAGAATTTGGTTATTTAGATTCTGCAGAGTTAGGAAATTTAACCACAAACATTCTAAAAATTTCGGATTTGACCGGAACAGATGTTAAGGAAAATGTACGTTCAGCAACAAAAATGATGACTGCTTTTGGTATGGATGGAGAACAAGCGATGGATTATATCGCTAAAGGATACCAGAACGGATTAAATATGCAGGATGATTTTCTTGATACATTAAATGAATATAGTGGCTATTTCAGTCAAGCTGGTTTTAGCGCTGGTGATTTTTTTCAATTATTAGAAAATGGAATGAATGCTGGTGCTCAAAACACCGATAAAATTGCTGATGCTGTAAAAGAATTTCAGATTAGACTGGGCGATGGGTCCTTTGAAGCTAATATGGGGAAATTTTCTTCAGATACGCAAGGCTTATTTAGAGATTGGCAAAAGGGTAAGGCAACCGTATCTGATGTAATGCATTCTGTTGGAAAAGATTTAGCTAGTATGTCTACTGCTGATCAACAAGCTGCTTTGTCATTATTATCTTCTCAATTTGAAGATTTGGGGATAGATGCATCTTTAGCATTATTTAAAACAGGCAATTCTTTCGATAATGTAAAAGGTAAAGCAAAAGAAATGGGCGAGCTAAATCCTGCTGAAAAATGGCAAGGAGAAATGAACAAGCTTACGGATAATATCAATGCGATAGGCGATGATATTAAAGGCTATTTATTTCCTATCCTACAAGATTTAGTAAAACTATCAGAAGAATTTGAGAAAATGCCAGATAGAGTTAAAAAGTTTGCCTTAGTAGTTGGTGGCTTAGCTGCAGGTTTAGCCGTATTATCACCAATAATCGCAACAGTCAAAATACTTTTCGGACCACTTGGCGCGATGTTCAGTGGGCTTAGTTCGGCTATTGGTGGAGCAATCACAGCCTTTCAATCTGCTGGAGGAGTAGTTAGTGGACTACAGGCAGCTTTTGTGGCATTAAATGGCCCAACAATTTTAATTGTAGGTGCAATAGGAGCTGTAGTAGCTGCATTTGTGTTAGCTTATACGAAAATCCAGCCATTTAGAGACTTTATCAATGGCTTACTAGATGATGTCATAAAATTTGCAACACAGATTTATAACCAATATATTGGGCCAGCTATTGAAGAGGTAAAGAATGCTTTTATTAATGGACTGAATGCAATTAAATCTTTTTGGGACCAATACGGAGCACAATTTCTTCAAGCATTGCAAACTTTCTGGGAAATGATTATGGCAATATTAGCTCCAGCAATTAATATATGCCAGGCGCTATTTAAGAATGGCTTTGACCTGATTGTGAATATTGTAAAAATCGCATGGGATTATATCAAAGGAATATTCTCAGGAGCATTCAATATCATCACAGGGTTAATTAAAGTATTTACAGGGATATTTACTGGAGACTTCCAAACTGCAGTAGATGGTGTAAAAAGCATATTCTCAGGAATGTTTACCATTATTGCATCAGGATTTAGAGCTTTCAAGGATACCATAGGAAGCATTATTGGTGCGATTGCTAGCACGATTAAAGATACAATTGGTGGAGCAATTAATGGTGTTATTACCGGAATCAACTGGGTGCTCAAAACGGTCGGCTCAAGTACAAGATTGGAAAAAGTTAAGTTTGCAAAAGGTACTGATGGTGTACCACACGACATGATTGGGGTAGTTAATGATCAACCAGGTAACACTTATCGTGAATTGGTCCAATATCCAAATGGTTATACGTTTATACCTAAAGGCAAGAATCAAACCATTTTTATGCCTAAAGGTACAAAAGTTATGCCAGCCAATCAAACAAAAGAGCTCATGGATATGGGAGCATTGCCACATTTTGCTGGAGGAATTGGTGAATTTTTCGGAAATGCTTGGGATAAAGTTAAAAATCTTGGTGAGACAATCTGGGATTATGCAACGAATCCAGGTAAATTGTTAGAATTAGCAGTTGATAAATTTGTATCAATTGGATCTAGCTTAGAACCTTGGTTTAGTATGGCAGTGGGAAGTGTTAAATATTTAACTACTGGAGCAGTTGGATTTATTAAGAAAATCTTGGATGAATTTACTGCAGCACCTTCAGGAACAGGAGTAGAGCGATGGAGAAATACCATTAAACGTGCGCTATCAATGAATGGATTACCCACTACAGATAATTACGTTAATGCTTGGATGAGACAAATTCAAACGGAATCAGGAGGAAACGAACGTGCTGTTCAAGGAAATATTGGAGATATTAATAATCTAACTGGTGATTTAGCCAAAGGATTGCTTCAGACTATTTCAGCCACGTTTAATGCCTACAAATTCCCTGGACATGGAAATATCTTTAATGGATTTGATAATGCTTTAGCAGCTATCAATTATGCCAAAAACCGATACGGTGCTACAGGTATGCTACAAGTCATTGGTCATGGACATGGCTATGCACAAGGAACACCTTGGGTACCTGATGATCAAATTGCTTTGATACATAAAGGTGAGATGGTCGTACCAGCAGACTATAATCCGTATAACTCAATTAAAGATGTGGCAAAAATGAGTGGAAACAAACTTTCGTATTATGCTGACAGATTGAATTTAACAGAGTTTAGAGATTATGTGCTTACTGCAGCAAAAGAAATAGCTGAAAATGTGAAATATACTGTTGAAGTTCCAGTTAACTTAGAAGGAAAAGAAGTAAGTAAAGTTACTGCACCATTCATGATGAAGGATATTAACCAAATTGAATCGATGAAAAAGAAAGTAGGTGGATTAAGATAATGATATCAGCTACATTTGGTGGAGTGGCACTGCCAATTTTGATTACGAAAATAAATAGAGAATTAGTGCCGAGTGTTACTAATCAAACCAAAAATTTTGGAAAAAATGGTGTAAAAATTTTAAATAGCCATCATCAAGGTAGTAAGGTAGTAATCGAATTTAACGTGAAGAAATTTAATCTAATTCAAATACATGAGGCTAGGAATAATCTTGTTAATATTTTGGTTCAAAATAATGGTGGAAAATTAATTTTTAGTGATAAGCCTAATCAATACTACAATGCTTATCTCGATGGTGAACAGTCATTAGATTTTGATTGGGAATATTTACTAGATAATACAGGAAAACTTACATTTTTAATCCCTGATGGCCTAGCACACTCAGTTGACCTGACACCTTTCACTGCTACGGTTAATGATCAGGGAATCCTATCAGTGGATATTGATTATGACGGAACGGTAGAAACACCATTAGAGATTAATATTAAAAACACAAGCGAAACTGGTTATTTGAGTGCGATTGGTGTAAATGGAGAAGAAGCAACCTTTATCACGCAACTTGGTTATGTAGACGAAGCGAATGGTGAAGTAAGAACCAAAATGCAGACAGTTAGGCCAAAAGAGAATGGCAAAAATTTTGCTGATTGGCAGAATGCGTCTGTATTTTACGAAAATCAATCTAAAAAAATTGTTACTACAATGACGACAACATCAAATTGGGGCGGATGGTTAGGCATTTTACCTGGTAGCTTTAGCAACTCAGGATATAGTTATTACGGCGCATGTAAAGAGTTAATCTTTGATGCACCAATGAAATATTGCTACACCTGGGCTAGAGCATGGTTTGAAACCGGAAGAATGGGCCAATGTGGCGAATGGTGTTTAGCATACGTAGACGAAGATAATCATTTTATCGCTGGTATGGCGATAGAGAAAGATGATGCAGTGGGAAATACAGCCAATATTAGATTTTTGATTGGTGACGGCAATGGTGGCAGTACAGTTTTTAAAGCAATCCAATATACGCCTAGTTACTGGATACCACCTAACCCTTATGGTAGCCAAAGTAGAGATACCAACCGAAATATGTTTGACCTGAAAAAAGAGGGTGCTAAGATTACTTATTTTTGGGATGGGAAATATTATACGCATACTGTAAAAGCTTTAGAAAATAAACGTGTAAAAAGACTACAATTTTTTGTCGGTCAATATGGAAGTCAGCCAGTATCTAAGTTGGTAACTCGCATGGGTATTCGCGATATTTTGGTTGTGGATTTAAAATCTCAATACTGGGTGGATGTACCAAACAGATTTATTGCTGGTTCAAAAGTGGATATAAAAAAAGAAAATGGTGCGAACATAATCTATCGTGATGGTATTAAAACGCTAGATGATTTGATTACAGGAAGCACCTTTCCAGTATTGAAACCTGGTCAAAATCATATTGAATTTGGCTATAGTAATTTTACTACTACTCCACCAACAATTACCGGAACATATAGAAAGAGGTGGTACTGATTGACAGTAAAAATTGATAAACCAATGATTGCGATTTTGGATAATCAGGATCACTTGCTTTGCTTATTAGATGATTATACGGATAGCAATCTGCATACCTTTTTGCAAGGCACAGCCGCTTTTTTTAAATGTTCAGTTGTACAAAATAGCGAGTATTCGCAATATTTTAAAGTTGGTAACAAGGTATCGTTTGTATGGAATGACATCAGTTATCACTTTGACACTACAGCAACAACTAGAAATGAAGAACTAGTCAGCATCCAAGCCGATAGTTTAACATTAGAGTTGCGAAATGAAGATAGCAGAGCCTATAAAGCAAGTAGAGCCATGACATTTGAGGAATACTTAGATGTCTTTTTGTTTGCCGGAGATAATCCGATTGTCATGGGAGTCAATGAAGTAGCTGATAAAAAACTGCAATTGGAATGGGAAGGTAGCGAAGATAGTGTGTTAGCTAGGCTGTTTAGTCTAGCTAATAAATTCGGTGCTGAAATTGAGTTTGAAACTATCTTAAATAAGCATTGGGGCTTAGAAAAAATAAAACTAAATGTCTATCGTGAACATGACGATAAGCATCAAGGAATAGGAAAGCGTCGAACAGATATTTTACTTGAGTATGGACATAACATTGAAACAATTGAGATTGAAGAAAATATCGACAATCTCAAGACGGCCATACATGCAACTGGTAAAGATGGATTGACACCGGCAAGCGTACTGATTGACGAAAGAGATGCTGATGGTAATCAACTTTACTATAGCCCAATTGGTGACGGATCCATACGTGCTGTGCAAGCTAGAAATCAATTTATGTCTAAGGTCAATGGCGAAGGTTATATTGCTAAAAACTGGACTTATGAAACAGATAACCCTAATGTTTTAGCCGCTCAAGCGCTGGCAGAACTAAAGAAGATATCGAAAGTTGAAGTTACAGTCAAAATTAAAGGATATGAGTATCTTGGTATTGGTGACACAATACTTGCACAAGACACTGGATATAATCCAGTGTTAAATTTAGAAGCTAGGATTAGCGAGCAAGATATTTATTTTGATAATCCAGAAAACAATACTAGTACATTTACTAATGTTGAAATTTTGAAATCAGAAGTAGATGAATCTTTGCTTACTAGAGTCAGGGAGTTAATCGAAGAAAATAAGGTCTATGATGTCCAAATACTGACATCTAACGGCTACTCGTTTAAAAACGGCCAAGGTAGTACAACCTTAACTGCACGTGTTATGGATGGACCGAGAGATGTGAGTGCAGACTTTGCTATCAACTGGTATCGCGAGAATGATTTAATAGGCCCAGATGCATCTATCACAGTTCAAGCGAGCAGCATTAATGAAAAGGTCGTATATCGGATAATCGCCTACAAGGATGGAGTCGAACGAGGTAGAAGCGAGTTAACTCTGATTAATGTCAATGATGGTTTGCAAGGTCCTCAAGGTCCTAAGGGAGAGCAAGGTGAACAAGGTCCAGCCGGTCAGGATGGGATACCTGGTAAAGATGGTGTTGGATTGAAAACAACTGCTGTAACCTATGGGATAAGTGACTCAGAGACTACTCAACCAACAACTTGGAGCAGCCAAGTACCAGCATTGACTAAAGGTAGTTATCTATGGACGCGCACGGCATGGACATATACTGACAATACGACTGAAATTGGCTATCAAAAGACCTATATTTCTAAAGACGGAAATGATGGTACAGATGGCTTACCAGGAAAAGACGGTGTCGGAATTAGCTCGACTACAATTACTTATGCTACATCAACATCCGGGACTGTACAGCCTACTAGCGGATGGAGTAGTCAAGTTCCAAGCGTACCAAGCGGCCAATACTTATGGACGAAAATTGTTTGGACTTATACAGACAACACGTCAGAAACTGGCTATTCGGTAGCTAAGATGGGTGAACGTGGGCCACAAGGATTACAAGGTATCCAAGGTCCAAAAGGTGACCAAGGTATCGCGGGTAGACCTGGTGCAAACGGGCAAAGTCTTTATACTTGGTTAAAATACGCTGATGACGCTAATGGTAATGGTATGAGTGAAACACCTGATGGTAAGAAATATATTGGTCTTGCTTATAACAAAACTGTGGCAACAGAAAGTAGCAACCCTAGAGATTATACATGGTCGTTAATTCAGGGGGCCAACGGTGTTAACGGTGCAGATGGTATTACACATTATACTTGGGTTAAATATGCTGATACGGCTACAGGTGGAGGCTTATCTGATAGTCCCACTGGCAAAAAATATATTGGTTTAGCCTATAACAAGACTACTCCAACTGAAAGTACAAATCCAAGTGATTATCAATGGGCATTAATCAAAGGCGACAAAGGAGACAAAGGAGATACTGGAGCAACTGGTGCTACTGGTCCAACGGGGGCTACTGGTAATGGAGTATCGTCTACGAATGTATCTTATGGAGTTTCAACTAGTGGAACAACACCTCCTACGTCTTGGGGTAGTACAGTACCAACTGTATCTAGTGGACAGTTTCTTTGGACTAGAACAATCATTTACTACACCAACGGAACAAATAGTACTTCATATTCAATCGGGAAGATGGGCGAACGAGGTCCAACTGGAGCTACTGGTCCAACAGGTCCAACAGGTCCGACAGGGGCGACAGGGCCAAAAGGAGATAAAGGTGATACTGGAGCTACTGGAGCAACTGGCGCAACGGGTAACGGTATTTCATCTACCAATATCACTTACGGTGTTTCTTCAAGCGGTACTACAGCTCCTACATCATGGAGGACAAGTGTTCCTAGTGTATCAGCTGGTCAATTTCTTTGGACTAGAACTATTTTAACATATACGAATGGGACAACATCAACGTCTTACTCTATCGGAAAAATGGGAGAAAGAGGCGCTACTGGAGCTACTGGTGCTACTGGTCCAACAGGTGAGACAGGTCCAACGGGAGCGACAGGTAATGGAGTATCTTCAGCAGTAGTCAATTATGGAGTTTCAACTAGCGGAACAACTCAACCAACGAGTTGGAGGACAAGTATTCCTAGTGTACCAAGTGGACAATATCTTTGGACTAGAACAGTTATGAACTACACAAATGGTTCAAGTACCACATTTTTCAGTGTTTCTAAAATGGGAGAAACTGGTGCAAGAGGTTCGATGGGTATAGCCTACTTACAACCAACGACACCAACAGGAACTATCGAGAATGGCTCAACGTGGTTTAAAACTGTTTCATCAACTGACAGACGTATTACAAGTGTGTATCATTATTTATCAGGTACTTGGGTACAAAATCAATTTACGCAAGATGCAATCAACGTAAATAGCTTGAGTGCTTTAAGCGCCACGTTGGGAAATGTTACAGCAGGTACAATTACCGGTAGCGTGTTTACAAATACATTTAATCGTTCGTATACAAGTACGCTTAATAGAACTGGTACTACAAAATTATCCGATGGTAAACTAAGAATTGATTATAAAGATGTTAACAAGTCAACAGGCGCAATAAGTGCCAATGGTTCATACATGGAATATAGTGAAAGTGGTATTAACTTCGCTGAAAATGATGGCACTAGTACTGGAAAACGGTTAGAATTAAATAGCAATCGACTTGCCTTGGGTTCGAGTAGTGGCGCTTTATATGCAGACCCGTCCAAAGTACAATTATCAGGTAACGGTTACTTTCAAATGCTACCTAAGTATTTTTTGGGTTCGTCCGACAACACTAATTTTCAAAAATTTACATGGACAACTGATGGGTTCGAGTTGCGCCCAGTTGATATAAATGCTAACCCTAGAAACGGTAACACAGGTATTGAAATAACTGGGGCTAGCTCATATATTGACTTCAAAACACCGTACAATGGGGCACAAGACTACGATATAAGATTTATTGAAAGTACTGATAAAAGATTTACCATTGAGTCAAACACACCGCAACCGATTCACATTAAGAGTAATGTTGGGGGAAACATTCATTTAATTACGAACAATTCTAGTGGTTGGGTAAATTCATGTTCAAACAATGGTTTCAACTCACGAAACCCGAACGACACAGCATTTGCAAGGATACAAGCAAGCAGTTTCATCAATGCGTCTGATGAAAAATGGAAATATAATATTAAGGATATGCCTTCGAGATTAGAACAATTTAAAAACCTTAATTTTAAAGCTTATCGTTTATGGGCTGAAAGTGGAAAATATCAAGAAGGTGTCATTGCCAATGATAACATTGAACTTCCATTCATTAGTAAAGGCTACGATGGATACGCAGTTGATAGTTACGCTTATACAACTTTCATTGGTAAATCGCTACAAGAGTATATTTTACAGACTGATGAGAAAATCAAGTGTTTAGAAAATAAAGTAGAACAATTAATGCAGAGATTAGAGCAGCCAGAATAAGGTTGTTCTTTTAGTTTGGAGATGATTTGATGGAATTTTTTCACGATACGTATACGATTGCCTTGCCAGTTCTATTAGGCTATATTGTATGGCTATTGAAAGAGCAGAAACGCAAGCAGAATTTGGCTATAAAAAAACGTGATGATAATAGCAAAGGTACCATGCTATTGCTGAGAGTACAATTGATTGAATATCACGATAAGTACACGCAAAAAGGCGAAATACCAAGCTATGCCTATCAGAACTTTTGCGAAATGTATGAGGTATATCACTCGCTCGGTGGCAATAGCATGATTACCAAAATGAAAAGAGAGATTGATGAATTACATTTGATTGGGGGTAAAAAACATGAAAATTGATTGGCAAACACGTATTAAAAGTAAGAAATTTTGGTTAACTCTTATTTCAGCAGTATTGCTTTTGATTCAAACGATTTTAGTTCCTTTTGGTTACAAATGGGATTTTGGTATCTTGAATCAACAATTAACATCAATCATTAATGCTTTGTTTGGTGTGTTAACCATTATTGGAGTTGTATCTGATCCAAATATCAAAGGGGATGAATAGATGACTAAAAAAATTAGACTATGGCTTGCTGCATTAGCAAGTCTTTTTATTTTGATAAATATACCGGTACAAGTTAGTGCTTATGAAATTGATACAACATATAATCAAATGCGTAGTTCCATGCGTACGAATAATCGTTTTGTCATTTTACATGAAACAGGGACGTATGCACCTGCTGTAAATAATGCGATTTATTTCAACAGAGCATGGCAAACTTCTCAAAGTTATACAGCGTTTATTGTTGGTGATGGCGGTAAGGTTTATCAAGTGTCACCTACTGGATATGTTCAGTGGGGAGCTGGACAATATGCCAATGTTAATAGTCCAGTTCAGATTGAGTTGGCTCGTACAACCAATAGAGCACAATTTGAAAAAGATTATGTAACTTATATTCAACTAGCTCGTGACATGGCTAAGAAATACGGTATTCCGTTAACTTTAGATACCGCTGGAAATGGTGTTAAAACACACAAATGGGTTACAGATAACTTCTGGGGTGACCATACTGATCCTTATGGATATTTAGCGACTTGGGGTATTTCAAAAGCTAAATTAGCTAGCGATATTGCTAATGGTGTTGGGGGAATAGAAGCCAATAATAATGGTGGAAAATTACCTACAGTGCCTAGACAACCACAACAAATGTTGCCAAGCCAACCAGTTGGTGGATATAAAGTTGAAAGCTACAATGTGCCACAAATTACTGATACTGCTTTGAGAGTTAGAACTAGCCCCAATACACACTCAACGATTATTAGAACTTTACCTCAATGGTATAGATTTAATGCTACTAGAATCGTTAGAAATGGTGAAAATGTCAACGGTTATACAACTTGGGCTGAGGTTAATGGCCAAGGTTGGGTAGCGATGGCGTACACGACACCAACGAAAAATGTAGTTGCTAAACCAACAACGAATTGGAAAGTGTCAACAAGTGGATATTATACGGTAAAATACACAACTAATATTCGTACAGCTCCATCTACATCAGCTGGCATTGTTAGTACGTATAGCACAGGTCAAGGATTCTATTTTGACGGTTATGTAAATGCTAATGGTTATAAGTGGCTAACATACATTAGTTATAGTGGCCATAGACGATATGTAGCGGCTATTGACTAAAAATATAAGCCCTAGTTTTTAGCTAGGGCTTTTTTGAATGCCATTCGATGTGAACTTCTATAAGTCAAAACATATATTAATAAAATAAGCAATCCACCACATTATTTTGGTGGTGGATAGAAATATAAATAATGATGAATAGAGTTTATTGACTATATATTGACTAAATATTTCAAGATTAACTAGAGTTATTCAGCGGTTATAAAACGTTAAAAACATTGATAGACTAACATTCAGAGATAATCAGAGATACTACTATATAATAGTAAGAAAAAACCAGGTCTTAAGAAAGCTCGTAAAGCATCACAATTCTCAAAACGTTAATCAATACGATACTATCAACGTTTACAGACATTCAAGAATTTTCTCTTGGATGTCTTTTTTGTATAAAAAATAGTTGTTTTTCGGAAAGTTAGCTATGTAAGCGTCCAATAACAAGGTGTATAGCATCCCTCCAGTCCTCCAGTTATACTGTATTCAAACAGAAGATTGGAGAGGATTTTTTATGACGAAACAACCAATTGTCCCTTTAGAGATGCCCAAAAATGAAAGGAATCACTTCAAGCAACGAAGCAAAAATGAGCTCTTGCTTCGTTGTAAAGTGGGGTCACTTGAACTCAGCTTTTTCTCATCACTTGATGCATCTCAACGAAATGAAATTTTAGAAAAGGTGTTCTCTTATGGGGATAAACTTGAGTGAGCTGGGTCCTGTCTACATTGTTTGTGGAAAAACGGATTTACGAAAAGGAATCGATTCACTGGCTTACCTTATTCAATCACAATTTGATTTAGACCCTTTTTCAAAATCCGTCTTTCTTTTTTGTGGTGGAAAAAGTGATCGATTTAAAGCCCTCTACTGGGATGGTGAAGGTTTCTGGTTGCTTTATAAACGTTTTGAAAATGGACGGTTAACTTGGCCAAGAAGTACTACGGAGGTTCAGGCTTTAACGCCTGAACAAGTCGAATGGTTAATGAAAGGATTTTCTATTACACCGAAAATTTTAGAGAGTCAAAGTCGACATTTCTATTGAAATATCGGCTTTTTTTCGCGTATAATAAAGAAAAATCTTGAGGAGTTAACGAAGATGTC
>NZ_JBQKFH010000025.1:0-36322 GCF_052119425.1 Enterococcus cecorum | reverse complement strand
TACATAAGCATCGATTGAAGAAAGAAAATAAAAAAAGAGAGAAAGCATTCATAAAATAACTTTCTCTCCAATTGACTTAATTGCCAACAACACTACTTGACAAAGAGCCAAAAAAAAGCTACCCTCCCCGTATTGAGCAGGATAGCCTTTGAAAATTAATAGCTTAAGATTTGGTCAACAGTGGTGCGGTCTAGACGACGAACGACTTCTGTGACTAATTTAACCGTATTTAGATAGTCATCTTCATGAATCACGGAAGTATGTGAATGTAGATAACGAACAGGTACGGTAATCGCTAAAGATGGAATACCTTGACGGGTTAAGTGCATTTGACCTGCATCTGTCCCCCCACCAGCAATAACTGTGTATTGGAATGGAATTTCTAATTCTTCTGCTACATCGGTGACAAAGTTCAATAATTTCTTATGTGGAACCATTGAAGCATCGAAAATCAAGATTTGTGGTCCTTTGCCTAATACAGAATCTGCTTCTTTTGGTGTCATTCCTGGGGTATCACCTGCTGTACCGGTATCAAGCGCAAAGGCAATTTCTGGATCAGCAAGATAAGTACTTGTTCTTGCGCCACGTAAACCAACTTCTTCCATGACATCACTACCAGCGAATAATTGGTTAGGATGGCCGTCTTTAGCTAAGTTTTCTAGCACACGTAAAGCCACGGCAGTTCCGACACGGTTATCCCATGCTTTGGCTAAAAGGAACTTACTATCATTTAATCGTTTGTATTCGATATATGGGGTAATCATATCGCCAGGACGGACACCCCATGATTTCACTTCTTCTTCACTTGAACCGCCGACATCAATGAACATATCTTTAATATCATACGGTTTGTTACGCGCTTCTACACTTAAAACATGAGGTGGTTTGCAACCAATGACCCCATGAATCAATTTGCCTTCGCGGGTTTTAATTTCAACTTGTTGAGCTAGCATCACTTGTGACCACCAGCCGCCTAATGTTTGAAATTCGATGAAGCCTTTTTCCGTAATTTTGGTAACCATAAAGCCAACTTCATCCATATGTCCTGAAATAAAGATACGTGGACTCTTTTCATCTTGACCGTGTTTGGCAATCACGCTACCTAAACCATCAAAAATGATTTCGTCCGCATAGTCTTTGGCATAAGCTTTAAAGACTTCACGTACTTCTTCTTCATTACCTGGTACACCTCGAGCTGAAGTTAAGTCAATTAATAATTGTTCATCCTTTTGCTCTAACATCAAAATCCTTCTTTCTGTATATGTCATTTCATGAAAAAAGGAGAGCAAGCCCCCCTTTTTTTCAATATCATTTTTAATCGTTGTATTCTGCACGATATTTTTCGATTTCGGCTTTGTTTCCGTAAACGAAATGTCCTGGTACCACTTCTTCAAAAGTTGGCTTATCTACAGAATAATCATGCACACTTGGATCATAGACATGCAATTTTTTCTTCTTCGCCAAAATTGGGTCAGGAATTGGTACAGCAGATAAAAGTGCGCGTGTATACGGATGAATTGGATGATTGAATAATTCTTCCGCTTCGGCTAGTTCCACGATTTCACCACGATAGATAACCGCGATTCGATCTGAGATAAAACGTACCACTGATAAGTCATGGGCGATAAATAGATAAGTCACGCCGCGTTCTCTTTGGGCTTCTTTTAATAAGTTTAAGACTTGGGCACGAATTGATACGTCTAGCGCTGAAATCGGTTCATCCGCTACGACTAGTTCCGGTTCCATAATCATCGCACGTGCAATCCCGATCCGTTGACGTTGACCACCTGAGAACTCATGAGGGTAACGATACATATGTTCAGGTAGTAGTCCGACTTTTTCTAACATTGCACGTACTTTTGCTTCACGATCCGCATCATCTTTATAGAGGTTATAGTTGTACAACCCTTCAGAGATAATGTAATCAACCGTGGCACGTTCATTTAGAGAAGCTGATGGATCTTGGAAAATCATTTGAATTTGTTGGATGATTTCATGACGTTTTTGTTTACTAATTCCGCCATTAATCTTTTCACCTTTAAAATTGATTTCGCCTTTACTTGTTGGATTTAATCCTACAATCGCGCGACCAATCGTTGTTTTCCCTGAACCAGATTCGCCTACTAATGAGAAAGTTTCCCCTTTATAGATATCGAAATTAGCATTTTTGACTGCCACGAAACGACTCTTTCCTTCACCAAAGGCAATTTCTAAGTCTTTAATCGATAATAATACTTCTTTGTTTTCAGTCACGAATTAGTTCACCCCTTCTTCAAAATCATCAGCATCAATTTCTTGCGATAGTTGAACCATCCGCTCATGAAGTTGCTTAATTTTTTCAGGTGTGTCGACTTTTGGTGCTCGAGGGTCGAGTAACCAAGTCTTGGCAAAATGCGTCGGACTCACTTCAAACATCGGTGGTTCCGCTTTGAAGTCGATTTCCATCGCATATGGACTACGGAAAGCAAAGGCATCTCCAGCAATCTCTTTGTATAAAGAAGGTGGTGTCCCTGGCACGTAGTATAATTCTTCCCCTTTTTCACTCAATTGTGGAAGAGAAGATAATAAGCTCCAAGTATATGGATGCTTTGGATTGTAGAAAATTTCTTCTGACTTACCAATTTCAATAATTTGCCCCGCATACATAACAGCTACTCGGTCAGCAATCGATGCCACAACCCCTAAATCGTGTGTGATAAAGATGGTCGTAAAGCCATATTCTTTTTGTAAGTCTTTAATCAAGTCTAAAATTTGTGCTTGAATCGTCACGTCTAGCGCAGTGGTTGGTTCGTCACAAATCAATATTTTTGGGTGACATGCCAAGGCAATCGCGATAACAATCCGTTGACGCATCCCTCCAGAATATTGGAAAGGATATTCATCATAACGTTGGGCTGCATTTGGAATACCCGTTTTTTCCATTAATTCAATGGCTAATTGTTTCGCTTCTTTTGGTGTTTTGCCGCGGTGTTTGATAATTACTTCGGCAATCTGTGAGCCAATCGTTCTAATTGGGTTTAATGAAGTCATTGGATCTTGGAAAATGGTCGCAATTTCTTTCCCGCGAATATTTTCCCAATCTTTATCGGTTTTATAATCAGTTAGGACTTTACCATCATAAGTAATGGTTCCTCCACTGACACGTCCGTTTTGTTCTAACATCCCAGTAAATGTTTTGGTTAATACTGATTTCCCTGAACCAGATTCACCTACAATTGCTAAGATTTCGCCCTCTTCTAAACTCAGTGAGACATTCCGAATGGCCGTTAATTGACGTTTTCTGACTTGGAAGCTCACTGAAATATTTTCAGCCGTTAATATCGTCTTACTCATTTTCTGTGTCCTCCTTATAAGTGTGTTCTTGGATCGGTTGCATCAGCTAAAGTTTGACCTACAATATATAAAGAAATAGATACTAACGCTAAAACTGCAACTGGAATCCAGAACAAGTATGGATAGTTACTAATATTCGGTGTGTATTTAGAAATAATACGTCCTAACGAAGGTACATCTGCACTCAACCCAACGCCTAAGAATGAAAGAAAAGTTTCTGCTGAGATGAATCCTGGTAACGTACGAGAAATA
Source organism: Enterococcus cecorum (assembly GCF_052119425.1). Classification (GTDB taxonomy): domain Bacteria; phylum Bacillota; class Bacilli; order Lactobacillales; family Enterococcaceae; genus Enterococcus_E; species Enterococcus_E cecorum_C. The sequence continues at coordinate 32,737 of NZ_JBQKFH010000025.1, read as the reverse complement.
TCTGTCATCACAACAGAGATCAAATATGGCAAGATATTCTTACTAATCATTCGTGGTACAGGTGTCCCTAAATTACGGGATGCTAAATTATATTCACGATCACGCATAATCATTACTTGTACCCGAATAAAGTAAGCTGTCCCAATCCAGTTTGTTACACACATCGCAAAGACTAAATTCCAAAAACCACTACCAAAGGCATAGGCTAAAACGATAATGATTAATAGTGAAGGTACGTTTGAAATGACGTTATACACTTCAAGCATGACACGGTCAACTTTCTTGCTGACACCCCATAACGCCCCTACAATAACGCCAATCGTTGTGGTAATTGTTGTAGCTAACACACTGATTAAGATAGAAGTTCTCGCACCTGCCCAAACCGCATCGAATAATGATTGACCGTTGGCATCGGTACCGAACCAGTTCTCAGCACTTGGTGGATTATAACGTGCATCGAAGTTATTGATATTTGATACATTCATGAAATCATAACCACTAAATAAGGGTTGGATGAAACTCATCAAAATAATTAATACAAGTAATACCAGCATCGTAATGGCTACTTTACTTGAGAAAAACTTTCGTGCCACTGATCGCCAGTAGGAATACTTCGGCGTATCGATTTTTTCAGAATTAATCGTATCAATCGACACAAAGTTAAAATCTTCTTGGCTGATTTGATTTAACTTTTCCAATTCTAATCTCCTCCTGACAATTTAATACGTGGATCTAAGTAAACCATTAATAGGTCACCTAACAATACAGCTAATACCCCAACGACTGTGAAGATAAAGACAATCGCTACCGTTAATGGGTTATTATGTGAAAGAATTGCATCTGGTAACATTTTACCCATACCAGGAACGGCGAAAATCGTTTCGGTAATGGTTGCCCCAGCGATAGATAAGATGATGCTTCCTGGAATACCATTGGCAATTGGAATCACGGCGTTTTTGAAGATATGACGACGTGAAATTTCTTTAGAGGTCAACCCTTTTGATTTGGCAAATTTAACATAATCTGCAGACTGTTGGTCAATCATATAACGACGAACCCAAATAACTAAGCCAGAGACACTCAAGAACCCTAAGATAAAGGTTGGTAAGATATAGGATTTAATATCCCCTGCACCATAAGTTGGGAAAGATAATGGTAAACCAAATAAGGTATTTCCTAGATATCTAAAGAAGTAGACAAAGGCTAGTGACGGTGCTGAAATCATAACCGTTACTAACGCAATACCAATCTTGTCGGGTAGTTTACCTTTCAAACGCGCCATTAACATCGCCATAGGCACCCCGATAAGATAAGCAATCACCACTGCTAAGGCACCCATTCTAAATGAAATAGAAATCATCGAAGGGTCTTTGTAGTTTGGTTTTGTTTGCACATAGTTATCATGATACATTGCTCTTTCACGAGATGAAATTTTATTTGACTTTTTGTATTGGCGAGTGTAAATATTGGCAGAAGAACGCATGGTCTTGCCATCTGCTAAAGTAATTTCCTCACTCACCGTTTGTCCTTGACCACCAAATAAGACATCAGATACACTTTGTCCTGAGAACGTTGGATAAGAAGTTCCTAGATTGATGTGGATGATATTTTGGTGGATAAATGGAAATTGACCATTGAAGTAGATTTGATACTTATATTGCGTACCTGATCCGACTAAAGACCAACCAACCATTGGATCTTTTTCAATCTTCAAGTAACGCTTCAAATCTGGATTAGATGAATCTTTGACTTTCCAAGGATGGTCAATCACAATCAGATTTGAATAGAAATTCCAAATACGTTTTAATAATGGAATATCTTTTGTCGCATAGTAACGACCACTTTCAGGAAAAATTCCTAATTTCCAGCCATTTTCTTTGGCCCATTTTTGATACAAAGATTTGTTTTCCTTGCTTGGTTTTGCAGTTGCCTCTTTGTATTCTTTACGTACCTCTTTGACTAAATCACGAGAGTCTAGATACTCAATGTAACCCATGCGGTCAAAGGCCGTATTTTCATAGTTGGCCAATTCATCTGGATGGGCTTTTAATTTAGAATACGTAGAGTCCTCTTTAAAGATGGTATTTCGCGGTACTAACGTATAAATTAATACATAAGTGATAGTAGTTACTAAAAAGATACTCACGATAGAACGCAAAATACGAAAGAGTAGATAACGTTTATTCACTCAGCTTCCTCCTAAATTATCAATATACCTCGAAATATTAATTATTAAACTTTTGGCCGGTATTTTTCCCAATTCATTTATAACCACTTTCAAAGCATATCTTTTTAAATAGAGACTACCAAAATAGCTCAATTTTTACAAGAAAATTTGTATTTCCGTTGAGAATAAAAATCATCCTTAGACTTTCATTCTCAACGGCGCAAAATTTCCTACAAAAATCACTTACTATGATAGCACTAATTATACTGATTAAAAAGAGTAAAAAGGGCTTTTTTAATTTTTCGCCCTTTCTACTCCTTTAGTATTTTAACACATTTTACTTCGTATTTTCAGCTGTTTCTAGTCTTTTTTCTTCCCAATTCTTCAAAGCTTTTTGATATTGTTTGGTAGTTACAGCTTTGTCTTGAAGTTTCATGCCTTTGAATTTGTATGTTGCATTTGTAGCAGCCATACCACACCAACTAAATTGTCTAGTGAATGGTACAATCTTAGATACGCCTGGAACTGCACCACCAGCTTGGATAGGAATTTGTAAAGCATTTGCTGTTAACCAAGCTTCAGCATCTGCATAAGCATCATAACGTTTATTCACATCTTCAACTGCAGTGATTTTTGCAGCTTTGTCTAATAAAGCATCATATTCCGCTAATTTTAATTCATTTACTACTTGAGCAGATGGATTATCTTTAGCTGTTTCAGATGGTTGTAAACCTAAGTTATCCAATTGAGCACCTGATCTTGAATTATAGATGTCTAAGTAAGTTGATGGATCTAAGTAGTCAGGGCCCCAACCAGAAGCAGTAGAGATATCGTAGTCTTTATCTGCTGCTGTTGTTGCTTGATAAGTAGCAGCAAGATATTTATCTTCGTTTAATAATTGAATATCAATTACGACATTATCTTTACCTAATGTCGATTCAATTGAGTGCTTCAATGATTTTGCTTGGTTCACTAAAACTTCAGATTTTTCATCTTGAGGTAAGTCTAGGTGAATTGGGAATTGTACGCCTTGAGATTGTAATTCAGATTTCGCTTTTTCAAATAAAGATTTCGCTTTATCAGCATTGAACCAACCTTCTTGGCTATCCGCTAATTTCACATCGCTAAAGGTATCTGGGTCTAATTTGGCTAATTTTTCTTGTACAACTTCACCATAATCTTTACCGTCAACTGTTACGAATTGAGATGGTATTAACATATTACGGATACCTTGTGCTGCACCAGTTTTACCAACGTTTTGCGCAATATATTCTTCTTTATTTAACGCAAATTCTAAAGCTAGACGGAAGTTCTTATTCATAATAGCTTTATGAGTACTATCTTTTTCAGCATCTGTTTTCTTAGATGTTGCACTGTATGCTTTACGATCAAAGTTAAAGGTCATATTAAATGTTGAACCATTTGGTTGTGAGAAGTTAATAGCATCACCGTATTTAGCTTCTACATCTTTATAACCACCTGAGTTAGGATATACACGTGCATTTGAATAGTTACCTTGATCAAATTCTTTAAATAGCGAATCAGGATTGCTTCCATCAAAGTAAGTTAATTTTACATTATCAATGTAGACATGTTTTTTATCCCAATAAGATTCGTTCTTCTTATATTCAATTACTGATTTGGCAGTATTGTTTGTTAAAATGTAAGCACCATTATATAGAATGCTATCTGGTGTAGGTTGCCCGAAGTCTTTACCTTTAGATTTTAAGAATTCTTCATTCACTGGACACATGATACCGTAAGTTAATTTAGAATTCCAGAAGCTTTCTGGACGAGTTAACGTATATTGTAAAGTATAGTCATCGACTGCTTTAACCCCAACAGTAGAAAAGTCTTTCGTTACCCCTTTGACATAATCATCTAAGCCTTTAATACTATCTTGAATCACGTATAAAGTTTCAGATTTTGCATCAACGGCATGCTTCAAACCAGTTACCCAGTCTTGTGCTTTGACTTCTGCGTAGTCATTTCCTTCACTATCTACCCATTTTACGCCTTTACGTAGGTGATAAGTGTAGGTTAAGCCATCGTCACTTACTTCCCATGATTTAGCTAAAGCTGGTTTCAAATTACCGTACTCATCATTTTCCAACAAACCATCAATGAAATTTGCGAAGTGGTCCCCATTAGAACTTCGAGATGAGAAAGTATAGTCTAGACTATTAATATCTGTCTGATAGACATAAGAATAAGTCGTTTCCTTTCCAGAATCTGAAGCTTTTTTGTCGCCACCAGAACAAGCTGCCAATAAAACAGTACTTGATAACAATAAAGATGGCACTACGATTTTTTTCATTTTATTGCTCATATTGCATTCTCCCCTCTTTTTGTTCATAAAAAGTTCATAAAGCTATAAAAATATTAAGATAGGTTAAGAAAATTATAATTTTTTATCTAGCGGATGTCAATATATTCAAAATATTTTCTGTTATAACATTTTCTTATCGTCATTTACACACAGCAACAAATTCACAACTTCACAAAAGTTAGATGTTTTTTAACTTCAACCAACATTTGCTTATAAATTGATTTTATAACCGTATTATTGTTGACGGTTCCGCATGTATTTTAATAATTAATATTTTATTTTTTCGATTGGATTCACATGTTTCATTTCATTTTTATCTAATAATTGTCTTAAATTTTTTTACAATTCAAACAATTTAACGTCAAAAAAATTTTTTGTCATTTTTCAATTTGTTTCACAGCATTATGAAACATTCTCAACTTTTGTGAAGCTTGGTACTTTTAACCTTTCTTCTTGTCAAGCACCACTATATATTGTGTGCAATTAGATTTATATTCGTAATCTAGTACAAGATATTGATTGTAAATTTTCTCACTTTGTCTTATCATAGGTACAGATAAAAAACATTTATAGATAATGTTTACGGAATACACAAAGTTGGCTATTTAAGAAATTTGATTTCGAGATTATTGGCACTTTGTCTAGTATTTCCTTTTTATTTGAAGAAAATGATTGAAGGAGTGAGCAGCTTGTTAAATATAGCAATGCCAGTTGCGACAGATGAAGTAACTGAGAAATTATCTAAAATGAAAGTCGTGAAACGCGATGGCCGCTTAGTTGATTTCGATGATGAAAAAATTTACGATGCTTTGATGAAAGGTCGCAAAAAACTTAAAGAACCCCTTTCCCCATTAGAACACGAAAAACTAGTGGAAATCGTACAACTGGTAGATCGAGAAATTGCGGAACGTTTTACCGACAATGTCAAAATTTATGAAATTCAAAATATTGTCGAACACTTCTTATTAGAAAAATCATTTTTAGCCTTAGCGCAAGAATATATTAGTTATCGGACCAATCGCGATTTTCTGCGTAAACAAGCAACAGATATTAATCTTTCTATTAGTAAGTTGATTAATAAGGAAGAGACCGTCGTCAATGAAAATGCCAATAAAGATAGCGATGTGTTTAATACGCAACGGGATTTGACTGCGGGGATTGTCGGCAAATCAATTGGTCTAAAAATGTTGCCGCCGCATGTAGCCAATGCCCATCAAAAAGGGGAAATTCATTATCACGATTTAGACTATCATCCTTATGCCCCAATGACGAATTGCTGCTTAATTGATTTTAAGAGTATGCTAACAGAAGGATTTAAGATGGGCAATGCAGATGTCGAATCGCCTAAATCTATTCAAACAGCAACTGCCCAAATCTCTCAAATCATCGCCAATGTGGCTTCTAGTCAATACGGTGGTTGTTCTTGTGACCGAATTGATGAGTTATTAGCTCCTTTTGCGAAATTGAATTTTGAAAAACATTTACAAGATGCCAAAGAATGGATTGATGGTCAAGAACGGCAAGAAGCATTCGCCTACAAAAAGACAAAAAAAGACATTTATGATGCCATGCAAAGTTTAGAGTATGAAATCAATACCCTCTTTACTTCAAATGGTCAAACGCCTTTCACTTCACTTGGTTTCGGATTAGGGACAAATTGGTTTGAACGAGAAATTCAAAAAGCTATTTTACAAATTCGGATTGATGGTTTAGGTCGCGAACATCGCACCGCTATCTTCCCTAAATTAATTTTTTCTATTAAACGTGGAGTGAACTTAGAACCAACCGATCCAAACTACGATGTCAAACAATTGGCCTTGGAATGTGCAACCAAGCGCATGTATCCGGATATTTTAAACTATGATAAGATTGTCGAATTAACGGGTAGTTTCAAAGTGCCAATGGGTTGTCGTTCTTTCTTACAGGGTTGGAAAGATGAAAACGGTCAAGAAGTCAATGTCGGTCGGATGAATTTAGGCGTTGTTACCTTAAACTTGCCACGAATTGCGATGGAAGCCCAAGGTGATTTTGATAAATTCTGGAGTATCTTGGAAGACCGTCTGGATATTGTGAAAGATGCTTTAGTCTATCGCGTGAATCGTTGTAAAGAAGCACTCCCTCAAAATGCGCCAATTCTTTATATGTATGGTGCCTTTGGAAAGAGATTAAAACGCAATGGCAATGTCGATGAACTCTTTAGAAACAAACGCGCGACAGTCTCTCTTGGCTATATCGGTTTATATGAAGTTGCCTCAGCCTTTTACGGAGGTGCTTGGGAACACAATCCAGAAGCCAAACAGTTTACCCTTGACATCGTTAAGACCTTGAAAATGCACGCCGACCAATGGGGAGATGAATATGGCTATCACTTTAGCGTCTACTCTACGCCATCTGAAAGTTTGACAGATCGCTTCTGTCGTTTAGATACGTATAAATTCGGGATTGTGGAAAATATCACGGATAAAGAATACTACACCAATAGTTTCCATTATGATGTCCGTAAAAATCCGACGCCATTTGAAAAACTAGATTTTGAAAAAGACTATCCAAAATATTGCTCTGGTGGCTTCATCCATTATTGTGAATATCCAGTCCTTCAACAAAATCCAAAAGCCTTAGAAGCTGTCTGGGATTATTCTTATGATAAAGTCGGCTATCTAGGCACCAATACACCGATTGACCATTGTTACGAGTGTGGTTTCGAGGGCGATTTTACACCGACTGAACGCGGATTTGAATGTCCAGTTTGCCATAATCATGATCCAAGAACTTGCGATGTCGTCAAAAGAACTTGTGGTTATCTAGGCAATCCACAAGCTCGTCCAATGGTGCATGGTCGTCATAAAGAAATCTCAGCACGTGTTAAACATATGAAGGATGTGCACTAATGAATCATCCAAAACCAAAAGAATGGGATGCAAAGCTTTTATCTCAACGCATGATTGCCGACTATAAACCTTTTAACTTTGTCGATGGCGAAGGAGTCCGCAATAGTCTCTATGTTAGTGGTTGCTTATTTGCTTGTGAGGGATGTTTTAATAAAGCCGTCCAAAATTTCAACTACGGCACCCCTTACACAGAAGAACTAGAAGCCCAAATCATGGCCGACTTATCTCATAGCTATGTGCAAGGATTAACCTTACTCGGTGGCGAGCCCTTCTTAAATACGCCCGTCGTCTTACCACTCGTCAAAAAAGTCCGCGAAACCTTTGGCGACACAAAAGATATTTGGAGTTGGAGTGGCTATACCTTTGAAGAATTACTGCAAGAAACTCCTGATAAATTAGAACTGTTAAGCCAAATCGATGTTTTAGTCGATGGTCGTTTCGAATTAGCACAAAAAGACTTGAACCTACAATTTCGAGGCAGTCGGAATCAAAGAATTATCGATGTTCCTCAATCCTTAAAATTAAAACAAGCCGTCATTTGGTCAAAATGTAAAGATGCCGACCAAAGTTACGAACAAATCAAACGTAGTGAATTAGGCGGCTAAAATGAAAATCTCAAGGAAACAGTGACTCATCTGTCGTCCTTGAGATTTTTTTCATATTCAAATAATGGTAAGGTAATCAATTCATAGGTCTTATCTTTTAAATTGGTCAAGGTGACGCCTAACAAGCGAATCCCCCGGCCTTCCTCATAGGTATCTTCAAATAAAAGACTCGCCTTCGAAAAAATATCCTCTTTATGATCAATAAACTCTGGGAAGGTCTGTCTCTTGGTAATTGTCGTATAATCATCGTAGCGCAGTTTTAAGACCACGGTTTGTCCTTGTTTTTCTTGCTTGCTAGCTGTATTAGCAACACTTTCTGATAATAGACGTAGCTGTGAAATCACCTGGTTCATCGAATAAAGACTCTCACCAAAAGTATGTTCCTTGCCAATAGATTTGCGTTCACGATTGGTCACGACAGGGGAATTATGAATCCCCCGAACTTTACGATAAAGCGAATACCCCATCTTGCCAAACGCATGAATCAGTTCCATTTCTGATTTATTGTACAAATCTTCACCGGTAAAAATCCCCATCTCATGCATTTTAGGAATCGTCTTTTTCCCCACACCATGAAACTTCTCAATCGGTAATGGTTTTAAAAACGCCTCGGCTTCTCCTGGCATAATCACAGTCATGCCATGGGGTTTGCGATAATCTGAAGCTAATTTGGCTAAAAACTTGTTATAACTCACACCTGCTGAACAAGTCAGATGTAATTCACGCCAGATATCTTCTTGAATACAGCGTGCGACTTTGATGGCACTTTTTGAACCAATTTTATTTTCGGTCACATCTAGATAAGCTTCATCAATCGACATCGGTTCAATCAAGTCTGTATAGCGATGAAAAATGGCGCGAATCTGACGGGAAATTTCTCGATATTTTTGATAATTACCGGGAACAAAGACGGCTTGCGGACATAATTCATATGCTTTTTTGGCACTCATCGCCGAATGTATCCCGTACTCTCTAGCCTTATAATTGCAAGTCGTCACCACACCACGGCCTTTGGTATCTTTGGGATGACGGGCAATCACTAGAGGATGCTTAGCCAACTCAGGATTGTCACGCTCTTCTACTGAGGCAAAAAAAGCGTCCATATCAATATGAATGATTTTACGGCTCATGTCATTTTTTAAGGGAAAACGCATCTCCGCCATATCTCTCACCTGTTTCTCAAACTTTTCTATCTCTATTATACAAGAACAGACATTCCGTTTCAATCTTCAGGCACATAAGAAATCAAGTCACCCGGTTGACATTCAAGTACTTCACAGATTTTTTCTAAAGTCGAAAAACGAATGGCCTTTGCTTTGCCACTTTTCAGGATAGATAGGTTGGCAATTGTAATATCGACGGCTTCAGAGAGTTGCGTTAAGGTCATTTGGCGCTTTTTTAAATATTGGTCTAAGTGTATTTCAATCATTTAAATCACCATCTCTAATTCATCTTGTAAGGATAGTGCTTTTTGGTATAACTTTGAAAAACTGAAACTGATTAAAACCATCGTGAAAAAAACAAGACAAATGGCTAATCCTATCAGCATCACACCTGGTGCATCGCCTAAATCTGCCCAGCGATAAAACATCGGTAAAATGCCTAGACTTAAGAAAAAGATAACACCACTCGCATAGCTTACTTGCTTTGTATAGATGAGTAACTCTTTTTGAAAAGCATGTTGACTTGATTTTTGCCAAATACGCACACTCTTGACTGCCAAATAGCTAATCGTTGCTGCTGCTAAAATCAAACAAATAAGCGTTAAGTTGTTTTGCCAAATCATACCTTGATGCTCGCTGGTAAAAATCTGTACGCCCACAAGAAAACTCATCAACCAAAAAATCACACTCAATAAGATACTAACGAAAGTAATCATATATTTTTCCATTTTCATCATCCTTCCTTTGCCTAGAGTATAGCAGATTTTTATCGAAAAACAATAAATTTTTATCGAAAAACAATAAAAATAAGCTAGCGAGCATTTACTCACTAGCTTATGGGAGGTCTTAATTGATGAAAATGTTTTGCGAGCCGCTCGTAGCTGATCAAGCTGCTTCACGACCTTTATTCTATATTGCTTCTTTGCCTCGTTGGCCAGTGCGGATGCGGATGACTTCTTCGATTGGTGAGATAAATATCTTGCCATCACCGACTTCTCCTGTGCCACAAATCATCAGAATACGATTGACCACACTTTCGACATCTTTATCTTCTAAAACAAAGCTGACCTTGACTTTTGGTAAAAGATTGGTAATAATCGCCTTGCCACGTACATATTCTTTAACGCCTTTTTGATTCCCATACCCTAAGACTTGGGTAACGGTCATCCCGGAAATCTCAAAATCACGGTTAATCTCAGCTTTTAATTCTTCTAATTTTTCTAAACGAATGACTGCTTCTATTTTCTTCATAAACGCTACCTTCTTTCTTATGAATCTAATCCCATAAAGGTTGGATAAGCCGTTTCATCATGTTCGATACGGTCCATACCAAGTGCTTCTTCTGAGTCAGTGACGCGAATTGGCATAAAGAATTTAATTACGCTGATAATCACGAAACTTAATAGACCGGCAAAAACAATGGTAAAGACAATACTTTCAAGCTGAGCTAAGAATAATTGAACATTGCCATAGAATAAACCAGCTTTCCCACCAACTGCAGGATCGGCGAAAATTCCTGTCATTATTCCACCGAAAATCCCACCAACACCGTGACAGCCAAAAGCATCTAGCGCGTCATCTAATTGCAATTTTTGCTTGATAACAGAAATAAAATAGAAACAAAACGGACTCACTAAAAATCCGATAATAATGGAAGACCATAGTGAAACAAAACCTGCGCCTGGGGTAATCGCAACTAAGCCTACAACAGCACCTGTACAAGCACCGACTACAGTAGGTTTGCCAATGACTAGTTTTTCAATCAACATCCATGATAGCATCGCACTAGCTGCAGCGGTATTCGTTGTTAATAAAGCATGAATCGCTAAACCATCGGCTGCAAGTGCTGAACCGGCATTAAAGCCAAACCAACCAAACCATAAAAGGCCCGCACCAAGTACTACAAATGGGATATTATGTGGACGATATTCGATTTGCGCATATTCGCGTCGTTTACCCACTACATAAGCTAATACCAAACCTGAAATACCAGAGCTAATATGCACGACATTTCCACCAGCAAAGTCAATTGAACCAATCGCATCTAGCAACCCTTTGCCCCAAACCATGTGAGCTAATGGGGCGTAGACAAGAATAATCCAAGCAGCGATAAATAAGAAAATCGCCGAAAACTTCATCCGGCCAACTACTGAACCAGTGATAATCGCTGTAGCAATCAACGCAAACATCATTTGAAAGGCTGCGAATAGTCCTTCTGGGATGCCATCACCTTTTGTCATTGATACATGGTTAAAAAAGACTTTATCCAAATTTCCGACTAATAGATGATTGCCGCTAAAGGATAACGAATAACCAATCGCAATCCATAATATTGAAGCCAATCCTAAAGTACAGATAACCATCATCATCGTATTTAAGATATTTTTTCTTCGCTCTAGCCCGCCGTAAAAGAAAGCTAGTGCCGGGGTCATTAAGAATACTAACCCACTACAAATCAAAATAAATGCAATGTTTCCTGTTTCCATTTGAATCTCTCCTTTTTTATCGTCCTAAACGACTGAATGATAACCAACTTTTTTAAGGTAACCTACCTTATGTCAGAAATACTAACACATCTTTTTTGAATTTTCTATCTTTTCGACTGAATTTGTGCAATTTTCTGAAAATTTGTCACATACTATGTTAACTTTTCTGACACACATATCAAAAAAACGCATCAAACGTAGAAAATTCTCTACATTCGATGCGTTACCATTAGATATTTTACGAGTGAATTTCGTGATAGATCTGATAGATTGCTTGCTTTTTATAGCCTAGCGCTTTAGCCACTTCTTTAATTGCGGTATTTGGTTTTTCGCCATATATTTCGATGCGATCGGCGACTTTTTGGCGAATTTGCTCCTCTGTCAAATGAACTTCTTCTGTTGTCTGCTCCTCAAGAGATTGGCCAGATACTAAAAGACAGCACTCGCCTTTGATTTCGTTGTCTTTAGCATATTCGGCTAGTTCTAGCAAAGTCCCACGAATAAATTCTTCATGGATTTTGGTTAATTCGCGACAAATCACGGCTTGGCGATTTTCCCCAAATACTTCTACCATATTCGCTAACGTACTTGCGATGCGATAGGGTGATTCATAAAAAATCATACTTGCAGGAAGTTGCGCTAAAGGAGTTAACGCTGCGACTTGCTCTTTTTTCTTACGCGGTAAAAAGCCATGGAAATAATTTGGTTGCGCGGATAAGCCTGATGCAATCAATGCAGTTAGGCCAGCGGTTGGTCCTGGCAAGGCAACAACTGGAATATCTGCTGCAATGCAAGCTTGGACTAATTCATGACCTGGATCGCTTATCGAGGGCATCCCTGCATCAGAGACTTGGGCAATCGACTGACCCGCAAGCAAGAGATCGACTAACTGCGGCACCCGTTCCTTATAATTATGCTCATGTAAACTTTTTTGTGGCGTAGAAATTTCAAAATGATTTAACAATTTTTGCGTATTACGTGTATCTTCGCTGGCAATTAAATCTACCTGTTTTAAAATTTCAACCGCTCTTTGTGTCATATCTAGCAGATTCCCAATTGGCGTCGGTACTAGATAGAGACAAGCGCTATTTTGATGATAACTTTTTTGCTTGGTTAACATTTTATCCCTCATTATTCACGATAAATGACTTCTAAACAAAAGGCACATGGTTCATCATTTGCTCTTCTTGAACCATATAAGTCATAACATACGTGAAAGCCTTCTTCGTAGATGTTTTCAAGATTTTTACGTGAAGTAGACAAAGCTTGCTTCATTTTTTTACTTGAATTTGGATTGGTTTGATTCATTTCCCGTAAATGCTCACGTAATTTTTGATTTTCCAATTCGAGCTCGGTATTTTTCTCGACCAACTCTTGGATGGATTGTTTCATTTTTTGTAATTTGGTTAGCATCTGGGATAAATCGGACTCAAATTCATCCAATCCATCATATAAATCACGTTTATCTAACTTCATCTTGCTCACCTACTTTACCACTTCTTCAATTTCATCTTGGGTATATTCCAAGGCAATTTCACGATTTGGGAATTTCACTTTGACGATGCGTGACAATAAGTTCAATTCCACCACTTTACCGATGCCTTCTGGTGTTTTGACTTGGGCTCCAAAATCAGGCATCTCTTTTTTAGCTAATTCATATTCATCATTTTCATATTTTAAACAACACATTAAACGTCCACATAAACCAGAAATCTTAGTTGGATTTAAAGATAAACCTTGATCTTTGGCCATCTTAATCGAAACGGGCATAAAATCTCCTAAAAAGGTCGAACAGCATAACGGACGACCACATGGACCAATCCCACCTAAAATCTTGGCTTCATCACGGACCCCAATTTGACGTAATTCAATCCGTGTTCTAAAGATACTGGCTAAATCCTTGACCAATTCGCGAAAATCCACGCGACCATCGGCAGTAAAATAAAAAATCATCTTAGAACGATCAAGGGTATATTCTACCTGCACTAACTTCATCACTAGTCCATGCTCATTAATTTTCTCTTTTGCAATGCTATACGCTTCTTTGGCATCTAACTCATTTTGATGTGCTTGATCTAAGTCAGCTTCACTCGCTAAAGAAATAACTGGTTTGATTTCTTCGGGCAAGTCTTCTTCGGCCATTTCACGATTTGGCAAAACAACAGTAGCTAAACAAGTCGCTTGCTGAGACTCAACAAGTACTTGGTCTTTATATTGATATTGTGTATGTCCTGGAGAAAAGTAATAAATATGGCCAGCTCGCTTATAACGAACACCTACTACTTGAACCATAATCCTCTTCCTTTACCTCAAAAATTTTATTGCTGTAGAAAATGCAAAACAAATTGTTCGATGACATTTTGAAAGGCAACGTTACTATTCAGCTTCATCTTTGCCTGCAATAAATCGGCCAATGCTTGATTATAAACAGTCTGCAAACTCCCTTGATTTTCATCGCGCAACGTACGAAACGCATACATTAATAAATCAAAAAATAATTGTTGCTGCTGTTTTTCTTTTGTTATTGGTATGATTTTTCGCTGCACATATACAAAGGCTGCAAAATCCCGATTTGTCAAATATTGGACAAATTGTTTTAAAACATCCCTAGCATCATTAAACCATTCATCGCGTGAGATTTCAACTGCTTTATCATAACTATTCGTTAAGTATGCTAGAATTTTCGCGGTATTTAAAGATAGACCAGCTTGCTGTAATTGCTCGATTAAATGCGTAGTCGACAAATGAAAATGAATAATCTGACAACGCGATTGAATCGTTGGTAAAATTTTGCCTATCGCACTTGTTTCTAACAAGAGCAACACTTGTCCAGAAGGCTCCTCTAAGAATTTCAGCAAACTATTCGCCGCTTGGACATTCATCGTTTCAGCATCAGAAAGAATAAAGATTTGTCGACCTGCTTCAAAGCCACGTTTTGCAAATTCTGTTTGTAGTTGTCGAATTTGATCCACTTTAATCGTTTGACCATCTGGTGTGACTTGATGAACATTGGGATGCTCATTATTTTCGATACGTAGACAATTGATACACGCATGACAAGGCTCGTTATCTTTTACATTCGTGCAATATAAACGTTTAGCTAACCAAAGACTTTCTTGGTGTTTTCCTGTGCCTTTTTCTCCTTCAAAAAGATAAGCATGAGCCAAGCGCCCATGCTCAATACTTTGTTTCATCAGAGAATGCACAGTAGGATTTAATTGTTCATCCATTACGCCATCCCCTTCTTTTTAAAAATGATGGAATCCTTCAACTGGCAAGACAAACACAGTTGCACCACCGACTTCAACTTCTAATGGATAAGGCATTGGTGAGTCAATGGATAAATCTAAGGACATAGGAGAAGTGATAAATTGTTTTCTAGATTGACAAGTTTTCTTAATCAAAGCTAGGACTTCCTCTACTCGTTCATCTTCTAAACCAATCATGAAAGTGGTGTTGCCCGCTTTTAAAAATCCACCAGTAGTCGATAATTTTGTGGCGCGCACATCAGCCTCAATAAATTCATTGGCTAGTCGATTACTATCCTTATCTTGAACAATCGCAATTATCATTTTCATCGCTATTCACCTCGTTTAAAAAATGTTGGGTTACTTTCCACAATTGCTGAAAAACTTGATTCAACAACTTCTTGTAAACTCATTTTAGCATCAATTCGATGAATACGCACTGGGTTTTCTTCTGCTAATTTTAGATAAGCATGACGCACCCGTTGATGGAACTCTAATCCTTCCAAATCCAAGCGATCCACATCTTGTTTGCGATGATTTTGAATACGTCTTAATCCCGTATCCGAATCAACATCCAGATATAAAGTAAAATCTGGTTCTAACCCTTCTGTGGCAAATTCATTGATTTGGGCAATTTCTTTTATTCCAATTCGTCGCCCTGCTCCTTGATAGGTTAAGGAACTATCTACAAAACGATCACAAATGACGATTTTTCCTTCATTTAACGCTGGTATGATTACCTCTACCAAATGTTGACGACGCGCTGCAGCATAGAGTAAGGCTTCTGTACGTTCATCCATTTGACGGTGATCTGGATTTAAGATAATTTGACGGATTTTTTCCGCAATCAATACGCCGCCTGGTTCACGGGTTTTAATGATTTCTTTTTTCGCAATCATTTGTAAACGTGGAAATAATTCATTTAAGACGGTGGTTTTCCCTGCGCCGTCTGGTCCTTCAATTGTAATAAATAAGCCGTTAGCCATAATTTCCTCCAATATCTTTTATAGCTCGCGACGGCCTTCTACCGCTTTGAGCAAGGTTACTTCATCCGCATACTCAATATCGCTTCCTACAGACAAACCATGAGCAAGACGGGTCACTTTAATGCCTGCTGGTTTAATCAGCCTAGATAGATACATTGCGGTTGCTTCTCCTTCTGTCGTTGCATTGGTCGCAATAATCACTTCTTTGACTCTTTCATCATGAAGTCGTGTTAAAAGCGATGGGATTTGAATATCTTCCGGTCCTGTGCCTTCCATCGGTGAAATGACCCCGTGTAAGACATGGTAAAGACCACGATATTCTTTCATTTTTTCTAACGCCATGACATCTTTGGGTTCTTCAACGACAAGAATCGTACTTTTATCGCGCGTTTCATCACTACAGATTTCACATGGATCTTCTTCCGTGATATTGCCGCACACACTACAAAAAGTTAAATCACGCTTGACACTTAAGAGCGATTTGGCAAATTCATTCACCACTTCTTCTTTCATATCAATCGTATGGAAAGCTAATCTTGTCGCTGTTTTCTGACCAATCCCCGGCAGATTCATATAACTTGCAATTAATCTGGCAATTGGTTCTGGATATTGCATCGTCTCATCCCTTTAATTAAAATCCTGGTAAGCCTTTCGTATATTTACCTAATGTATCTTCTTGGGCTTTTTTCGCTTTTTGTAAGGCATCATTCACGGCCATAATCACTAAATCCTGTAACATTTCTGGATCTTGATCATCAATAATAGCAGGATTAATTTCCAAATCTTTTAATTGTTGTTCACCTGTAACGGTAGCTTTGACATAATCATTGGTTGAAACACCGATGAAAGTTTGTTGATTTAAAGCTTCTTGAGCCGCCATCATTTCTTTTTGCATTTTCTTTACTTGTTTTAACATTCCTTGCATGTTGCCCGTTCCGCGCATCATAATGCTATCACTCCAAATTCTTCATTATTCTTCTATTTTCACTAAATCACCAAACAACTCTTGGGCTGTTTGGACCATTTTTTCCGTTTCTTGTTCTGGTGAGTTTGCTAATTCCTCTGCCATAAATTCATGATTTGGCTGCTGAGGTGTATCACCATTTGTTTGTTCATGCCCTGTTTTGTCAGTAGTTGCTGTTTTTTTAGCAAATTCATCTTTATGTAGGGTAATGAATTCACGTCTTAATTGTGGCCAGCTATCTGATGGGATAAAGACTAATTTCGGTGAATAATCTTTAATTAACAGACTGAGATAGTTCTGCATATCATTCAGTAGCGTTTGATCATTCGCTGCTTTATTACATAAAATTTCATAACCAAAGGAAATCACTAGGCCATCTGGAGAAGCTGCTTGCACTTTTGAAGCATGTAATAAAGCCCGTTGCGTTACTTGCAAGTGTTGCATCAATTCTTCCCAAACTTGATTCACAGCTTGCAAATCTTCACGAGTGGCTTTCGATAAGACGTCAAACACTTGTACTTTCGGAATCCGATATTGCACCGTACTTTGTGAAGTTGTGCTACGTTTCGGTTTATTTTCCGTCGGTGTGCTTCCTTGATTTTGCTTCAATTGCGAAACTTCTTTTTGCAAAGCTTGAATTTGCTGTTTTAATTGCTGCACCTCTTGTGAATCCATCGCAGGACTTGCACTCATTGCTTGTGAACCAACAGATAGACGAGGTGTTTGTGTAGGCTCACTTAATTTTACAATCGCCACTTCTAGATAAATAGTCGGATTCGTGACAAAGCGTAATTCATTTTGTGCCTTGGAAAGTATCTCTATCCATTGAAAAATTGTTTCTGGTGCTAATTCTTTGGCCAACTGATGAAAACTCTCAGTATAATTGGTTGCTTGCTGTGCTAAATAATCTGGTGCTTTTTGCGCAATTAATAAATCACGACAATAAACCAATAAATTTTCCAATAATCGTTTGGCTTCTTTTCCCGCTTGCAATAACTCTTTGACTGCAGTTAAGGCTTGTGCAGTTTCTTGTTTTTCGCAATAGGTCAATAGTTGCGCCATCACTTCATCGGATAAACTACCGGTCACACTCATTGCCGTCTGCAAATCAATGTGTTCAGGATGATAGGCAATAGCTTGATCCAATATACTTAACGCATCCCGCATCCCACCTTCAGCGCATCTAGCAATAAGTTGAAGTGCCTCTTGATCATAGGCAACTTGCTCTTGGTCCAATATATAGGCCAAATGCTCGCTTATTTCTGGAATTCCAATACGCTTAAAATCAAAACGTTGGGTCCGCGAAATAATGGTAGCCGGAATCTTATGCACTTCGGTTGTTGCCAGAATAAAGATGACATTCTTTTTAGGTTCTTCTAGCGTTTTTAATAAAGCATTGAAAGCCCCTGTTGAAAGCATGTGCACTTCATCGATGATATAGACTTTATACTTTGCTTGTGTCGGTGCATAATTCGCTCGATCACGAATCAAGCGGACTTCATCGACTCCGTTATTACTGGCCGCGTCCATTTCAATGACATCATCCAGCGTCCCTTGCGTAATTGAACGACAAATCTCACATTCGTTGCAAGGCTCGCCGTCTTTTTGATGAGGACAGTTGACCGCTTTTGCAAAAATCTTCGCCGCACTGGTTTTCCCTGTTCCTCGAGGGCCGGTAAATAAATAAGCATGCGATATCTGATCTTGTTTAATTGCGTTTTTTAATGTCTGCGTAATCGCCTGTTGTCCGACAATATCTGCAAATCTTTGTGAACGCCATACACGATACAACGCTTGATAACTCATTTTACCAGTCCCTTTCTGCGTCTATTTTTGAAATACGCTAATCTTTATTATACAAATTTTCGCCTCAAATAGCTAGGAAAAAATCAGTAATGTAGTCTCTAATCAGTTCAATTATACTTTCTAAAATGCATCACAATCTCTTATACCGTTTCATCCGTCTATTTCATCTATTCGTTCAATCATGAACCTTAATTGTATATTCCATACCTTATTTATCCTTTAATCTCATATAAATATCTTTATGTTGTTCGAGTTGTTTTTTCAATAATTTAAAATTTAGTTCCAAGATACGCTTTGTATTCT
The DNA here is from genome assembly GCF_052119425.1 of Enterococcus cecorum. GTDB lineage: Bacteria > Bacillota > Bacilli > Lactobacillales > Enterococcaceae > Enterococcus_E > Enterococcus_E cecorum_C. The sequence goes on along the minus strand of NZ_JBQKFH010000025.1, from coordinate 13,792 downwards.
TTTTCTTTTCTGTATCCGTTTATTTATTATTACGCATACATTTTTCACTTTCATTTATTTATCTATAAGTACAATTTAGCATATATTCTAATATAAATCTTGTAGTTTTTGTACTGTGTATACATAAAAATAGAGAAGCCCTTCTGATACGATAAGGCTTCTCTTAATTATTATTCTTCTTAGTGGTTTATCCCACGCTACCTTCCATTTCGTAGCTGATTAAGCGATTAAGCTCAACGGCATATTCCATTGGTAGCTCTTTAGTAAATGGTTCCACAAATCCCATCACAATCATTTCTGTGGCTTCAGCTTCTGATAAACCGCGGCTCATCAAGTAGTAAAGTTGCTCTTCAGAAATTTTTGAGACTTTGGCTTCATGTTCTAGAGAGACTTGACTATTATGAATTTCGTTAAATGGAATGGTATCTGATTTCGATAATTCATCCATAATAATCGTATCACACTCAATATGTGAAATAGAGCCTTGAGAATTCTTGGCAAATTTCACTTGACCACGATAGTTTACTTCCCCACCGTCTTTTGAAATGGATTTAGAAACGATCGAACTTGAAGTATTTGGCGCATTGTGAATCATCTTCGCACCAGTATCTTGAATTTGGTTCGCACCAGCAAAAGCAATTGATAACATCGTTCCGCGTGCCCCTTGACCTTCAAGATAGACACTTGGATATTTCATTGTGGTTTTAGCACCAAGGTTACCATCAATCCATTCAACCGTCGCATTTTCTTCTGCACGCGCACGTTTAGTTACTAGGTTGTAAACATTATCAGACCAGTTTTGAATCGTTGTATAACGGCAATAAGCATCTTTAAGTGTAAAGATTTCCACAATCGCCGCATGCAAACTATTACTTGAATAAGTTGGCGCCGTACATCCTTCGACATAATGCACACTTGCTCCTTCATCTACAATAATCAAAGTACGTTCGAATTGACCAGTATTTTCGGCGTTAATTCTAAAGTAAGTTTGTAGCGGAATCTCACATTTGACTCCTTTTGGTACATAGATGAAAGTACCACCTGACCACACAGCTGAGTTTAAAGCTGCTAATTTATTATCTGTTGGAGGGACTAATTTTGCGAAATATTGCTTAAATAATTCCGGATATTCTTTCAAAGCAGAATCCGTATCCGTGAAAATAATACCTAGTTTCGCAAATTCATCCTTCATATTGTGATAAACAACTTCTGATTCGTATTGCGCAGAGGCTCCGGCTAAGTAGGCACGTTCTGCTTCTGGAATCCCAATCTTTTCAAAAGTATCTTTAATTTTATCTGGCACATCTTCCCATGAACGAGCTGGCTTATCACTAGGTTTTTGATAATATTTAATTTTATCAAACTCAATATCTGATAAGTCTGGGCCCCATTCTTGCATTTTCATTTTATGGAAGGTTTCTAATGATTTTAAGCGAAACTCTAACATCCAATCAGGTTCGCCTTTGACTCTTGAAATTTCACGAACGACTTCTTCTGTTAAGCCAGTTCCGGTACTATAAACGGGTTCGACATCATCGTGAAAACCAAATTTATATTCTTCTAACTCTGGTACGCCCACATCGATCACTCCTCATGTTTTATTTCTTCGGTAATTTTTGTTTCAGTTGGGTTGGCAATTGCTTTATCCAAGGCTTTCCAGGCTAAAGTGGCACATTTAATTCGAGCTGGGAATTTCGCCACACCAGAAAGCATACTTGCATCGCCTAATTCATCTTCTAAAGTAATTTCTTGTCCTTGAACCAATTCAGAAAAAGCAGCAGATAATTCTTTGGCTTGCTCGAGCGTTTTACCAATTACTGCATCGGTCATCATGGAAGCAGAGGCCGTCGAAATCGAACAACCATGCCCATGAAAAGCAATATCTTGAATCAAACCTTGATCATCAATCGCCAATTCTAAATGAATCACATCGCCACAAGTTGGATTATTTAGCTCGATTTGTTGACTCGATTGATCCAAAGTTCCGTGATGATGTGGATGACTAGAATGATCCAAAATAATTTGTCGATATAAGTTATCTAATTTAGATAGCGCCATTTGCAAAAAACTCCTTTGTTGCCAGAATCGCTGCCACTAATTGGTCGGCTTCTTCTTTGGTATTGTAAAAATAAAAACTTGCTCTAGCCGTCGCAAAACAGCCAAGTTCTTTAATTAAAGGTTGTGCACAATGATGGCCCGCTCTGACTGCAATCCCCTGCATATCTAAAGCAGAAGCAACATCATGTGGGTGCAGATGATCCAAATTAAAAGCAATCACCGCCGTATGTTCTGCTGGATTTTGCGGTCCATAAATGGTTAATCCGTCAATTTGTTGCAACTTTGGTAACAGCTCAGCGACAATGGCTTGCTCATATTCATGAATGGTTTGCATGCCAATTTTTTCTAAATAATCAATTGCTGCACCTAAACCAATCGCCCCGGCAATATTAGGGGTACCTGGCTCAAATTTCCAAGGTAAGTCAGTCCAAGTACTTTCATAAAGGTCAACAAAATCTATCATCTCACCGCCAAATGCCACGGGTTCCATTTTTTCAAGTAAGGCTTGTTTGCCATAAAGAACACCGATGCCTGTTGGGCCACACATTTTATGACCGCTAAAACAATAGAAGTCACAATCTAAATCTTGGACATCCACCGGCATATGTGCCACTGCTTGAGCTCCATCAACAACCATAATCGCTTGGTGTTGGTGAGCAAGTTGCGCAATTTCCTTCACTGGATTCACTGTCCCTAAAACATTAGAAACTTGCGCCAAAGCAACAATAGCTGTTTTTTCATTAATGATTGTTTTCGCTGCTTGTACGTCTAAATGACCATCAGCGGTTAAAGGAATATAGCGCAATACGGCCTGCTTGCGTTTGGCCAACTGTTGCCAAGGAATCAAATTCGCATGGTGTTCCATTTTCGAAATGACAATCTCATCCCCTGCTTGGATGAATTCACCATAACTTTGCGCAACGATATTTAAACTATCAGTTGTGCCTTTGGTAAAAATAATTTCTTTATTGCTATTGGCATGGATAAATTGTTGGACTTTTTTCCGCGCTGCTTCAAATTCGGCTGTTGCACGTTCTGCTAAAGTATGCACGCCCCGATGAACATTGGCATTATCATGTAAATAATAATGATTTAATACATCTAAGACAGCTTGCGGTTTTTGAGTCGTTGCTGCATTATCTAAATAAATGAGCGGCTCATCATTGACAATTTGATCAAGCACTGGAAAATCCGCGCGTATCTTCTTGGCATCAAAAGTTTCTGGCATTAAGCATTCAACTTCCCTTCGATGACATCTACTAATTCTTGTTGCACCGTTTTAATTGGAATAGCTGTTAAGACGCCACCTAAGAAACCACGGATGACTAAACGTTCGGCATCTGCTTTCTTCAAGCCACGACTCATCAAATAATACATTTCTTCAGGATCCACACGACCGACACTAGCTGCATGTCCTGCGGTAACTTCATTTTCATCAATTAATAAAATAGGGTTCGCATCGCCACGAGCTTGGTCAGAAAGCATTAATACACGGCTTTCTTGTTGGGCATCTGCTTGTTTAGCGCCCTTAATAATATGACCAATGCCGTTAAAAGTTAAGGTTCCTTTTTCACGAATAACACCATGTTGTAAGATATGACCCACTGAATAAGAAGCTTTATTCGTCACTCGTGTATCGATAGCTTGGACCTGTTTGCCTGCACTAATCGCTACAATTTTCACTTCTGCGTGTGAACCGACCCCTACTAAATCAGAATCAAAGTCAGCAACAATATTACCATCATTCATGATACCTAATGCCCAATCAATTGAAGCATCACGCATTAAATAGCCACGACGGTTCATATAAGCTGCGACATTTTCACCTAATTGGTCGATGGCAGAATATTTGACTTTCGCACCATCTTTGGCAATCACTTCAACTACGATATTACCAGCGATTTCTTTAGCTGCCTTACCTTGAGAGATAAAACGTTCTAAATAGCTAAATTCACTATTGGTATCTGCAACGATTAATAAATGTTTATAAAAATGCGCTTTAGAGTCCCCATTATGATAAAAAATCGCTTCAAAAGGTTCTTCTACTACGACATTTTTTGGTACATATAAGAACATCCCACTATTTAAGAATGCCATATGCGCAGCGGTTAGTTTATTTTCATCAAAAGGTACTGCTTTGGTCATTAGATATTGTTCGACCAATTCAGGCATTTCCTGTAAAGCTGTAAACAAATCGGTAAAGACTACCCCTTGTTCGATTAAATGTTGTGGTAATTGTTCAAAAATCGTTTGACTATCTTGTTGCACAAACATTGGATGATTATCGATTTGATCAAAACTGGTAACATTTTCACTATATGTTTCTTGACCATTTAACACATCTTCATCAATCGCTAATAAGGGCCAACGATGAAATTTCGCACGTTCGATTTGTGGTAAAGCTAATTCATTGATTTTAGCTAAGGCTTGTTGGCGAAGAGCAAGCATAAAGGCTGGTTCTTCTTTTAAAGCAGAAAAGACGTTGACTGCTTCTTGATATTCCATCAGATCTTTTTTCATTGATCGATTCCCCCTTACGCTTCGTCTTCTTTGTATTCAATACCTAATTCTTTACTGATACCGGCATATCCTTCTGCTTCAAGACGTTTAGCTAAATCAGCATCGCCAGTTAAGACCACACGTCCATCCATCATAATATGCACGACATCTGGTGTAATATAGTTTAATAAACGTTGATAGTGGGTAATGATTAAAGCCCCAAAGTCATCGCCACGCATCGCATTGACCCCTTTAGCAACTACTTTTAAGGCATCAATATCCAAACCAGAGTCAATTTCATCTAAAATCGCAAAGCTTGGTTCTAACATTAATAATTGTAGAATTTCATTACGTTTCTTTTCCCCACCTGAGAAGCCTTCGTTTAAGTAACGTTCAGCCATTTCTTCAGGCATATTTAATAAGTCCATCTTTTCATCTAATTTTTTCAAGAATTCGCGAACGGAAATCTTATCATCTTCCTCACGACGCGCATTGATGGCGGCACGCATAAATTCAGCATTGGTAATTCCTGGGATTTCACTTGGATATTGCATTGCTAAGAATAAACCTAAGCGCGCACGTTCATCCACTTCTAATTCTAAAATATTTTGGCCATCTAATAGAATTTCCCCTTGTGTCACTTCATAATTTGGGTTACCCATAATTGCAGCGGACAAGGTAGATTTCCCTGTTCCGTTTGGTCCCATAATGGCATGAATTTCACCTGTTTTTAACGTTAAATTCACGCCTTTTAAAATTTCCTTATCTTCAATTGAAACATGTAAGTCTTTAATTTCTAATGTTGACATCTCATTGCCCCCTTTTATAATGTTCTTTTTTATTTTAGACTAATTGAGAATGATATTCAAATCAATTGCACTCATTTCGCGAAAAAAATTTTTCTTTTTTAGAATAAATATAAAAAAAGAAAGTATTGTCTCTAGGATTTCCCTAAAAACTAATACTTTCTTCTATTTATGAATTACATCAATTATTCTTCTTCATTTAGTAAAGCTTTACGTGATAAATTAATACGTCCTTTATCATCGATTTCTGTTACTTTAACTAAGATTTCATCGCCTAGCTTCACGACATCTTCTACTTTGTTGACACGTTCATTGGCTAATTGAGAGATGTGTACTAAGCCATCTTTTCCTTTGATTAAGTTGACAAACGCACCGAATTTTTCAATACGAACGACTTTTCCAAGATAAACTTGGCCCACTTCTACTTCTTTAGTGATTTCTTCAATGATTTCAATCGCTTTGGCAATCATTTCAGCATCAGATGAAGCAATTGAGACATTTCCATCTTGGTCAATATCAATTTTTACGCCTGTTTGCTCAATGATATTATTGATTGTTTCGCCACCTTTACCGATGACATCTTTAATTTTCGCTGGATCGATTTGAATCATTTCAATCTTAGGCGCATATGGACTTAATTCTTTACGAGGTTCACTAATTGTTGAAGTTAACTCAGCTAAGATTTCCATACGCGCTTTTTTCGCTTGTTCTAAAGCTTCAGTTAAGATTTGTTCGGTAATCCCTTGAATCTTAATATCCATTTGTAAAGCGGTAATCCCGTCTTTTGTACCAGCTACTTTGAAGTCCATGTCCCCTAAATGGTCTTCTAAACCTTGGATATCGGTTAGGATTGTATAGTTTTCGCCATCAGAAACTAAGCCCATTGCAATACCAGCTACTGGCGCTTTGATTGGCACCCCTGCATCCATTAAAGCTAAGGTTCCGGCACAAATACTTGCTTGAGAAGATGAACCATTAGACTCCAATACTTCCGCAACTAAACGGATAGTGTAAGGGAAGTCTTTTTCACTAGGAATGACTTGCGCTAAAGCACGTTCGCCTAAAGCACCATGTCCGATTTCACGACGACCAGGAGAACCAGCACGACCAACAGACCCAACTGAAAATTGTGGGAAGTTATAGTGATGGATGAAACGTTTAGACTCTTGTACACCTAACCCATCGATTACTTGATGTTCACCCAATGGCGCTAAAGTACAAGCTGATAAGGCCTGAGTTTGGCCACGAGTAAATAAACCTGAACCATGCACGCGTGGTAATAAGGCTACTTCAGAAGATAATGGACGAATTTCATCTAGCTTACGACCATCTGGACGAATCTTATCAATCGTAATTAATTCACGAACGACATCTTTTTCTAAGTCTTCCGTAATTTGTTTCACTTCTTTTAATAATTGACTTGCTTCTTCTTCGTCTTCAATATCCGCGGCGATGGCTTCATATTCGGCAATAATCATCGCTTTGACGTTTTCGATTTCTTCTTCACGCGCTAATTTTTCTTCTGTTAAGACAGCGGTTTTCATTGTTTGGTAGTTTGCGTCATAAATAGCTTTTTTCAATTCTGGATCAAGTTGTAATAACACAACTTCCATCTTTTCTTTACCAACTTGGCTCACTACTTCTTCTTGGAACGCCACCATTTCTTTGATAGCTTCAAAACCAAATAATAATGCACCTAACATATCTTCTTCAGACACTTCTTTCGCGCCTGATTCTACCATGTTAATCGCTTTTTTCGTTCCGGCAACTGTTAAGTCGATATCCGATTGCTCTTGTTGTTCAATAGTAGGATTTAATACATATTCACCATTGACACGACCCACTTGAACACCAGCAATCGGTCCATCAAATGGGATATCTGAAATAGAAAGTGCTAAAGAGGAACCTAACATTGCGGCCATTGCTGGTGAGCAGTCTTGTTCCACACTCATAACGATATTTGTGACTTGCACTTCATTTCTAAAACCTTCCGCAAACATTGGACGGATAGGACGGTCAATCAAACGTGCAGTTAAGGTAGCTTCTGTCGATGGACGACCTTCACGTTTGATAAAGCCACCTGGAACTTTACCAACTGCGTACATTTTTTCTTCATAATTAATAGTTAATGGGAAGAAGTCAGCGTCTTTGGCTTCTTTTGAGGCAACTGCTGCACTTAGTACTACAGTATCTCCGTAACGAACTAAAACAGCACCATTGGCTTGTTTCGCTAATTGACCGATTTCAACTGATAGTGGGCGGCCTCCCCAAGTGGTTGAAAATACTTGTTTTGTCATAATGTTTCCTTTCTTACCGGGGGACTTGCTACTAAACAAAGGGAAACGCACAAAAATTTGTTCCCTTTCCTTTGGTTAGTAGTAAGACAAAGAAACCCCAGTGATAAAAATTTCAATCAATTTTATTCGTGGGCAAAGTTTCCCACTTGATAATTTCTTTATATTGTTTGGCAGCTAATCTATGTAACATAGAATTTTTCACCTTATACGCTTGCGTCAATATAAGCTGCTTCACAACCTTTCACAAAAAAAGTGAGATTCAGTGTGAACCTCACTTTTTCTTCTGAGTCGATTAACGACGTAATCCTAATGATTGGATTAATTCGCGGTAACGTTGCACATCTTTTTGACGTAAGTATGCTAATAAGTTACGACGGTGACCAACTTTTTTCATTAGTCCACGATATGAATGGTGGTCTTTTTTGTGTTGGCGAGCATGTTCATTTAGGTGGTTGATTTCTTCTGTTAATACAGCGATTTGTACTTCTGGAGAACCAGTGTCACCTTCATGACGTGCATATTTTTTCATGATTTCATTTTTTAATTCTTTTGAAATTGCCATTTCATTACACCTATCTTTCTAATATATTGCTCCGAAAACTGAGTAAAGCGTTGGTGATTCGCAAAACCAAGTAATGGAGGTGTTTTACACACAAGTCTAATTTACTTGATTTAACCCTAAATTGCAAGCATTTTTCATGAAAAACACGCTTTTTTCAAAATCAATCATTTTCTGTCAAGACTTATTCGTACATAACAGACAGCTTTATTACCTTTTTATTAAGGATATTACGTTTTTCTGAAAACGCAAGGAAAATTACTTGCAATTTCATTCGAAATCTCCTAAAATGTTTCAACATAAAGAGAAAGATTTTAGTTCTCTTTACTTTAATAATGATTTTGACTTTTTGAAAATAAAAATACATCTAGGAGGTAGAGTCATGCATTCAATTACTATTCAAGATTTCCAAGCAATTGTAGGAAATGAAGATGTTGTCGTATTAGACATTCGCGACAAAGCGGCGATTGCAGAATTTAGCTTACCAAATACTGTTGCAATGACTACAACAAGTTTACCTAATCGATTAAATGAATTAAACGCCGAAACTCAATATTACGTACTTAGCCATTCAGGTCGTCGTTCAGAGATTATCGCTGAATTTTTACGTAACAATGGTTTCCAAGCAACACACATTATCGGTGGCGTTAAAGCTTTCAAAAAAGCTGCATAGAGTTAACAATACCAAAAGAGGTCCTGCAAAATATCGCAGAACCTCTTTTTTTATCCTTCATCTGAGTTTTCAATTTCTTCATACAATCGTGAACGTGCTTGATACCATTGAAAGATATTGCTAATCACTACTTTTAATACAGCATAGGTCGGAATCCCTAAAACCACACCGACTAGACCAAATAATTTTCCTGAAGTTAATAATACAAATAGGATTGTAATTGGATGAACGGCTAATTGACTGCCTAAAACTAATGGTGAAATAAAACGTCCTTCAATCGTCTGCTCAATCACAAACACTACTAGGACTTTTACTAATAAAATAGGACCGCCTACAATACCTAAAATAATCGCAGGTACCATTGCTAAAAAGGATCCTAAATAGGGAATCAAATTTAAAAAGCCAGCAATCACTCCTAATGTAATTGCATAATCTAAGCCAATAACAGAAAAGCCAATGACAAACATTACCGCTACAGCAAAAGCCACCGTTAATTGTCCTCGAATATACGAAGCGATTTGATCATTTGCTTCACTTAAAATTTTTAAAGTAGGTTGACGTAATTTGGTTGGTAAAAATTGTACGATATAGGGCCCTAAATTCTTACCATCGCGCAATAAATAAAACAAAATAAACGGCATGGTAATTAATGAGATGACAATCGTTGCCAAAGTGCCAAAGAAACTGCCGATATTTTTAATCGTGACAGTCGATAAGTTTTTGACCAAATCAGTAATATTATCAAGTAATTTCTGACCTGAATCTTGAAACTCGGTCGTTAATTTATTTAAAGTTGGATCATTGAAAAATTTCATTCCTTCTTTTTGAATGGTTTCAATATATCCAGGTAGATGGTTGATAAAACTCATCGTCTGAGATTGGATGCTAGGGATAATGACGACTATTCCCCAAACAATCAAGGCAATCACGACAATAAATAAACCAATAATACTATAAACGCGCTTCACTCCTTTATTTTCTAACAAGTCCACAAGCGGATTCATCAAATAGTAAAGAATACCGGCCATAATAATCGGTAAGCCCACAACAGCTAAAAATTGCCAAACTGGCTCAAATAAATACGAAACCTTGGTAAATGTAAAGACTACTAATAAAAATAATAAGATATTTAGCAATACAGCTGTCATCTGATTATTTAGAAACCATCGCCAAAACCAAGAAATCTTTCCCTGATGCTTTGATTCCTGCATGCTCTTTTCCCCCTATTCTTCGTAGGTAATCATCATTCCTTCTGATAATTTAGGGAATACATAAGGTTTGACATAAATCATGCTTGAAATCATCTTATCCTCATCAACTGGATTAAATGAAATATTGACATGACTCAATTCATGCATGTTATGTTCCACTGCATTTCCCACTTTTTCTACATAATACACTTGATCGCCAAATTTTAACTCCATCCCAGGAACGATTTTTGCTTCTTTATCGATGAATTCTTGAATCACTGCGTAATCTTTTAAGACCGATGTGGCTTTTTTGCCAAATAAAATTAAAATATTTTCGGTGGTTGTTGCTACCATTTCACCTATCGAAATAATCTTTGCTTGTGCCATTAAACATTCCCTCTGTTCTCTAATTTTTCTTTATTATATCATATTTCATTTCATATGAGTAAATTCATGTTTTTTATGGTACAATATTTTTATAAAAGTTATTGGAGGTCTGATTATGCAAGAAAAGATTTTTTTAGGCACATATACTAAAAAGAAAAGTCAAGGTATCTATACTGTTGAACTAGATACAGACAAGAAAGAACTAACAAATTTAACTTTGTTTACTAAAGAAAGTGGTCCTACATTTGTTGCTTTAAGCGAAAAAGGAAATTTATATAATGTAACTAGTGTAGATGGCAATGGCGGTGTCGCTAGTTATTCAAAAGATGGCAAACTATTGAATACGGTTACTTCTCCAGGTGCTTCTCCTTGCTATGTAGCGGTGGATGAAGATCGCCAATTAGTCTTTAGCGCAAATTACCATAAAGGACAAGTTGCTGTTTATAAAATTGAAGCAGATGGCAGCTTAACGTTAACCGACGAAGTAACCCATACAGATCCGACTGGCAGCCACGAAAACCAAGACAAACCTCATGCGCACTATGCCGATTTAACACCTGACCATCGCCTAGTTGCTTGTGATTTAGGAACTGATACTGTTTATACTTATGATTTAAGTGCTGATGGCAAATTAAGTTTAGCAAGCAAGTTAAAAGTAGCCGATAAAACTGGCCCTAGACATCTCACTTTCCATCCAACACTAGATATCGCTTATTTATTCGGTGAATTAAATAGTACCATTAGTGTCTTAGCTTATAATCGTGCCGATGGTCATTTTGAAGTATTGGCCACTTACCCAACATTACCTGCTGATTACGAAGGTTTTAATAGTGGTTCTGCTGTTAAAGTAACCAAAGACGGCAAATTCTTATATGGTTCCAACCGTGGCGATAACTCGATTGTTGTCTTTGCGATTGCTGAAGATGGACGTAGCTTAACCTTTATTGAACGCGTAGATACTTATGGTGACTTTCCTCGCGACTTTTCTTTAAACCCAAGTGAAGAATTTTTAGTTTGTGCACACCAAAATTCTGATAATCTTACTTTATATCAACGTGATGCCCAAACCGGAAAATTAACCTTACTGCAAAAAGATGTCTTTGCACCAGAAGCAGTTTGTGTCAAATTTGTATAGAGAGGATGAAGCTGAATGTTTTCAAAAACGCCCGTAGAATTATTAGTGAAAGATGCCTCAAATATCTATAATAAATGTCAATCTCTACTAGAACTTGTTCAAAACCGACGTTATGATGAAAATCTCGTAATTCTAACTACCGCTGAGGTCTATGCAATTGCTGAAAAACTATATCTTCGCTGTGATACCTTTACTGAGTTACAAACAGATGAAATCAGCAACTATATCAATGCATTCGATGATTTTTATTTCCAATTGAAACAAATTCTATTCCATGATAAGGATGATTATGAATTGTTAGCGAGTCATCTTGAACGCATGAATGTATGCTTTGAAAAACTTTATAAATTATATGACTTATTCTAAGGTGGACAAACAAATGACATTACAAGAAGTACTTGATAGATTACGTAAAGACTTAGACATGCCTAAATTTTATGCTCCGTTAAAAGATAAAGAGTATACTGAAGAGGAATATCAAAAATTAAAAGAAGATTTACTTGATTATTATCGCAATTATGTCGATAATTTTGAACATTAATTCTTCTCAAAAAACGCATCTACTGCTTTAGTAGGTGCGTTTTTGTGTGTTTGTTAAGAGCAAAATATCTCTCGACGAAAAATTAGAATTAGATTAAAAAAATAGTGAACTTCTTCATTTTTGTTCATTTTCATGATATATTCAGTAAAAATCTGAAAGGTGGATGCCTCTTGTTAGAATTTTTAAAAGATTTATCTCTAATTAAGCGAATAGCCTTAGGGATAGTGCTCGGAATTATTTTTGGAATGTTTTTGCCTAAATGGACTTTTATTACTATTTTTGGGAATCTGTTTGTTAGTGCCCTAAAAGCCATCGCTCCAATTCTTGTATTTATTTTAATCTTATCCTCTATTTCCCAACATAATAGCGAAAAAAAAAGTTATCTCAAACCAGTCATTACTTTATATTTAACCGCAACATTGCTAGCGTCGATGGTTGCAGTATTAGCAAGTTTTCTATTTCCGGTTACAATCGCTTTACAACATACCGCTGGAAAACAAACAGCCCCTCAATCCTTAAATGAGGTCTTAAATACTATTTTAACCAATATTGTACAAAATCCTTTACAAGCCATGATTGATGGTAACTATTTAGCGGTCCTTTTTTGGTCAGCATTAATTGGATTTGCTTTACGCTTAGCTAGTCCTGCTGTCAAAAAAGCAACTCATGAAATTGCACAGGCGATTACACTCGTTGTCCAACTCATAATCTCATTTGCACCAGTTGGTATTTTTGGTTTAGTTTTCCAATCAGTTGCTACTACTGGTTTAAAGGGGTTACTTCAATATGGTCAACTACTCTTAGTCTTAATTGGGTCTATGTTGACAGTCGCTTTGATTGTTTATCCTATCATGGTTTACTTTTTGATTCGTCAAAACCCTTACCCCCTTGTTTTCTATTGCTTAAAAAATAGTGCAGTTCCCGCTTTTTTCACTCGAAGTTCAGCAGCCAATATACCTATCAACATGCTTTTGGCTAAGAAGATAGGTTTAACTGAATCATCTTACTCAATCTCCTTGCCATTAGGAGCAACAATCAATATGGGAGGGGCTGCCGTCACGATTTCTACAATGACTCTAGCGGCTGTACACACATTAGGAATTCAAGTATCGCCTGTTTTGACCCTTATTCTCTGTATCCTGTCAGCCTTAAGTGCTTGTGGTGCAAGCGGCATTGCAGGTGGTTCCTTACTCTTGATTCCATTAGCTTGTAGTTTATTTGGTATTTCAAATGATATTGCTATCCAAGTAGTTGGTGTAGGCTTTATTATCGGAGTAATCCAAGATGCTATCGAAACAGCAGTCAATTCATCCAGTGATATTCTATTCACAGCTGCAGCGGAGTTTCGTGATTTGCGTAAAAACAATCAAGATCTTCAATTGAGAGAACGGCTAAGTGAATAATAATAGCCACTGCTGCTTCAATACTACTCCCTATAAAAAAGATATTACAAAAAATACCTGAACAAAAATTTCCAAAAGTATTTCTTGACGATTTTTAAATATCATATTTACAAAAGACAACAATCCGAATGTTGGTTCTATGATATTTAGTGTTGTTACTCAAATTGAGGATAACGCTGAATATCTTTTTTGTTTGAAACAATAGAAAAAGACATCTGTTTCCTCTATAATTAAGTCGACCAAA
>NZ_JBQKFH010000024.1:0-38289 GCF_052119425.1 Enterococcus cecorum | reverse complement strand
ACTGCTTAAAACCTTTCCTCAATCGCCCACACATTGTAACAGATGGCTTTAACAGCTATGCAAGGGCTACGCAAGTGGACAAGTCCACCCTTGCACACTTCAGCCACCTGTTAGTACATAAGCATCGATTGAAGAAAGAAAATAAAAAAAGAGAGAAAGCGTTCATAAAATAACTTTCTCTCCAATTGACTTAATTGCCAACAACACTACTTGACAAAGAGCCAAATATAAAAAAAGAGCATCCATTCTAAGTCATCATTATTGACCAAGAAAAGATACTCGTTATTAATTAAGTAATTTTGTACGCAAAGTTCTAAAGTATTTTCTAGCTACTGGACAAGAAATGCCTGCTTCAAAATATACGCAATTATCTTGTCGACTAACCTCGATTACATTATTCAAATTTAACACTACACTATTATGACATCTAAACAACCGATCATCCATTTTTTCAATTTCTTTTAAGCTACCATAAAATTCTAATATTCTATTTTTGGAGTTAAGCTTAATGCGATGATTAGCTATTGTCTCAAAGTAATATATATCCTTATAGGGTAGTTTAATCGTTCTTTTCGGTAATACAAGAATGAAATCATCTTCATCATCAGAAACATCATAGTTATCATAAACATATTGTATAGATTCCTCTACTCGTTTAATCATCTCGGGGTCGCTTTTGTCAATAAAATCTAATGCACTTACTTTGTACTTATACGTAATCGGAGCAAATTCGGAATGAGTAGTCACAAACACAATTGTACCGCGATTATCTAGCTTTCGTATTTCTTGAGCAATTTCTAACCCTTTTTTGCTTTCATTTTTGATGTCAATATCTAAAAAGTAAAGCTGATCAGCACTTTCAGATTCAATATTCTGTATTAATTCACTCACTTTAGCTGTATCAATGACGTCAATAGTCATCTTTTTACGTAGCGCATACTCTTCAATAATACGTACTAAACGTCGGCGCTGCATCAGATTATCCTCTAATATGAATACTTTCACTCTTCTATTCCTTCCATCACTAATCTTTGCGTAAACACACCATTCTCTAACTCCGTTTCAAGATAACAATTACTATACTTAGTTAAGATTTCATCTACATTACTCAATCCAATTCCCCGATTTTTTCCTTTAGTTGTATATCCCGGTTTCTTTAGTTGATTAATGTTAACTGAAGTAAGCAATGTGCTATTGCTTACGATAAAAATAATATCTCCTTGATTTACAAATAGGGCAATAGAAATTTTAGGAGTAACCGTACGTTTAGCTTCCTCAATCGCATTATCCATTAAAATTGAGAAAATACGAATAAAATGTAAACTAGACATCGATAATCGAGGTATTTCTTCTTTAATTTCAACATCAACAGCCACTTTACGATCTCTTGCCTGTGTAACCTTCCAAAACATCACACTCTTAACTGCAGAATCATGAATATTCGCCAATTCATTGACATTAGTAGCCTCAATTTGTCTGACTAAACGAACATCAGCAGAAGCTAAAGTCTCTTGATAGACTTGCTTAATCTGCTCAATATCCTCACTATCAATACTTTCTTGTAAACTCAATAATACATTTTGATAATCATGGCGAAACCCCCGCAAAGTCTGATACATTTTCTCAATTTCTTCTGTGTAAACCGCTAAATTATCTAACTGAGTTTTCTGTAACTGATTGATTTCTTCTTTGGCGGCAAGTTGAGATTTGAAAGTGATATATAGTAATAAAAGTATCAAAATAGGTATACCTATAATAAAAATATACTTAATTATTTTTCCGACATGAATACTACTATTTATTGAAGAAAAAAGATAGCTAATTAACAATACACTATAAGTAAAGCATAATATGAAATTAGTAGTTGACAAAACTGTAGTATTCCGTAATTTTCCTAAGTAATATTTACCTAGATGTTTCTTCATAGTTGTTTGGAGAATCTTTTGTGTAAATGCTGTTAGTATAGATGCAAGTACCACAGAGATTGTGGTTATTCGTTGACCATCAAGCAAATAATATAATAACGTATTTATTACTAGATTATACAACCAAAATAAGATGAAACCCAAGTCAAAACTATAAAAACTAGAAAAAAATGCTTCCTTTATTGTAACTTTGTTATCTTTTATTATATGTACTTGTATTATAACTAGTATAAACGGAAATAAAAACTCTCCAATATATACAAAGGGAGTCATACAAAGTACGAGAAGGTTAAAAATGTAAAATCCCAAAAAAGTTAAGTAATTAAATACAGATAATTGTTTTGCTGAAACAGAATGAAATATAAACAGCCATGATATTGCCATTACTACTTCCAAAAAAAGAAACTTTAAAATAATATCAGAATATCCAACGAGATTCAAAATATCTTACCTTTACTCTTTATAATTTTTTTCATTCCTTCAATTATTGAACCTCCACCACTTATTCTTAGCAATTCTTCATCTGTTAACTCTTTCGTTAAATTATTTTTTATTGTTTTTTTTAATTCAACTTTCTTTTTCATAATCCTTTTCCTCCATATAAAAATTTACAAAATCTAATTTTTTATCACTTTATGTTGGAAATTAAAAAGTCTATACTTTGATTATTTTTTACATATAAATTAGATAAACTTATTGTTAATTTAAATTCTTTTTTCAAAAATATCAGAATTCACTCTGAAAAGGGCATTATATTTCAAAACTCCCATATATAGTTGTACTATTTAGATACTTTCAATTTTCAGAAATGTTCCTTTATACTTTTCTTAAGTAATTCTATCCCAGTCAAAATCAAATTACAATCATTTTCACTAAGTACAGAATTTTAAAATATCTAGTATAACTAATCTCAAACTTCCATTTCGCAATACTTTATTTCCGTATTATATATAGATAAATGTAGATTTTTTTCATATAATTCGACTATTTTTTCGTTTGAGCTCAACGTGTAATTATTATATTCGAAATTCATCATTTTATCCTTTTTTTTACCTAATTTCCCTACTTTTTTACCTAACTTAACAAAAAAACTCCCAATAGCCAACGCCTAAACCTTGCCTATTAGGAGAATGAATTAATAACCATAACGAATATTTGATAAATGACTTAATTCTTTCAATTGTTCCGCTGGTTTTTCTGATAAAGTGATGCCATGATCAAGCAAAACCTTCGAAACTTCAATGTTGAAACGACTTAAGATATAAGGAATAGCTGACTGTTCTTTCATCAACTCTTCATGATAGCTAACTAACATCTTACGCAAAGGCTCTAAATGGGCTTCATTCGGTAACTCTGCCATCAAGCTTTCAATTAATTTCATCGCTTCTTTCTTACGTTCTGCACCACCAGCATACCATTTTAAATCAGACATCATATCGCCTCCAAAAACAACCCGCTAACCAAACTCGTTAGCATTAAATAAATGATTCACAAGAAAATTATATAACGCTACTTATCAAGTATAAATATTTCGGTGATCGATTTTAGATATTCTTAAAGATTGGCTATTTGGTTAGCTAATATTTCTGGATTAGTTAACATAAGTAAATGATTATCTGGTGTAATTTTTTCATGAGGTATTGGTAACGCTATGCTAGAATATACTATAAGTTGATTTACTTGCTGCCTTATTTTAGCCAAAGTATTTTTTACTGAATAATTCAAATAGCAACGAAGATAAGAAATCATATTCTCATTACTTAATTTCGTATGATACCTTTCTTGATAAAAAGACAAGTTATGGTTCAAAATTTTTAATAGCTTCATATCCTGTTGTTCATTTTCCTCAAGCATCCGATTATAGTAATCTTGCAAAGTGGCATATTGGTTTGTTGGTAATTGATCGGCTAATTGATTAAGTTCGTCATTTGTTGGCAATGTTTCAAATCCGTCAATTAATATAAGCTGATGACACTGTTGATTATGTGTACTCAAATAATGGCCTACCACCACTACCCCAAAAGAAGCAGCAACTACTATTCCATCGGGCTTCAAACGACACAATTCATAGGATAG
Source organism: Enterococcus cecorum (assembly GCF_052119425.1). Classification (GTDB taxonomy): domain Bacteria; phylum Bacillota; class Bacilli; order Lactobacillales; family Enterococcaceae; genus Enterococcus_E; species Enterococcus_E cecorum_C. The sequence continues at coordinate 34,288 of NZ_JBQKFH010000024.1, read as the reverse complement.
TTTTTCTTCAATTTTTTCTAGATTCACTTGTTCATAAGAATGATCTAAAAAATCTAAAAAGGCCACTTCTTTTTCCTCAAACAATGGGCAAATTTTATCCCAAATATGTCGACTCCATCCCAATGGTGAAACAAATAATACATCTAAATCTGGTTTCGACACAAAACAACCTCCTCCGAATATAAAAATCCCACTAAAATTAGACTAAGCGTGGCAGCTAGCTCTTTTTAGTGGGAAAATATTTTATTGATACAAATCATTCACTGGTTTTAAGACAATGCGGTTTAATTCATTGATTAATTGGCTAAAAGCTTGTTCTTTCATCATAACATCTGAAACCAATGAATCGCCTTGCATCTTAGTCGTTAAATCTTCAGCTTTGTGTGCATCGGCATCTGATAATTCTTCACCAGCCATCATTTTTTGTTGCATCGATTGTTGGAAGGCTTGGAACTCTTTGAATAAATCATAAGACGCTTTATTTTCTTTTAAAGCTTTAACTGCTTGCTCCAATGCTTTAAATTGTTCTGTTTGGCGAATTTCACGTTCTAATTGATTCGCTGTATCGTAAATATTAATCATTTTTTATCCTCCAATGTTTTTTAATTCCGTTTTCATTGTAACATATCTAAGGCATTTAGGCACGAAGGAATTTTAATTATTTCCTTGTATTTTTTCTACCAAGCCACCAAATAGATTATTAAAGCCTTCTTTGACTTTCTGACCAAATGTTTCCAATCCTTCTTTGGCTTGAGCAGCAAAATCATCGACTTGTTTTTTCACCGATGGTTGGTTCGCGTCTTGTGCTTCTTCGGGACTCATCACTTTACCACCTGTCTGATAAGCATCGACTACAGCAAAGGCAGTATTTTTCGTATAAGGTAAAATCCCTTGGGCTTGAGCTTTAAAGACTTGGCCCACGCCTTGACCACTCGTTGAAGTTAGATAGTGCTGTGTAGTCGTTTTTTCATAACCCAACCATGTCGAAATCACTACATCAGGCGTGTAACCGACAATCCATTGGTCATTGACTTTGCTAGCATCAAAATTCGTTTCCGTCGTTCCGGTTTTGCCTGCTACTTGATAATTATAAGGTTGTGCATTAACGGCCGTACCATTAGAAAAGACACCTAACAACATACTCGTCATTTCATTGGCTGTACTTTCTGAAATCACTCGTGTGCCTTTCTTACCGGTATTATCTACAATCACTGCCCCAGTTGCATCGATAATTTTCGCGATAAAGTGACTTTCATAATACGTTCCCCCATTTGCAAAGGTTGCGTAGGCACTTGCCATCGTTAGCGGACTCTCTCCATAACGCAAGCCACCTAAAGCCAAGCCCCAGTATCGGTCTTTATCGTCCAATGACAGACCAAATTCCTTTGCTTTTTTGAATCCTTTATCTAAGCCGATTTCATGTAATAACCAAACCGCTGGTAAATTCAAACTTTGGGCTACAGCTTGATACATTGGAACTTCTCCAGCATAGGTGCCATCATAGTTTTTCGCTTCATAAAAGTCTAAAGGCTCATCTTTTAAGAGACTATCAGGATGGTAGCCTGATTCTAAAGCCGCTGCATAGACACTTAATGGTTTAATCGTCGAACCAGGCGAACGTTTCATTTGAGTCGCAAAGTTATAACCCAAAAAGGTGTACTCTCCTCTACGCCCAACAACGGCTTCTACCCCACCATTATCAGGATTAATCGCCACAGATGCTGACTGAACCATCGTACCATCTGGCGCATTTTCTGGAAAATAACTATCTTCTTCGTAAACCGACTGCATTTGGCGTTGATAATTTGGATCGAGATAAGTATAAATCTTGTAGCCATTTTTCATAATATCTTGTAATTTCAAATGATATTTATTCGTGGCTTCGTTAATTACTGCGTCAAAATAATACGGATAAGCATAATCGCTTTGGTTTTGTGTATAAGTATCATTTAAAAGAGAAGCCAAATTAACTTGTTGTGCTTGGGTAGCTTCTTGTTGACTTATTTTTTGATTGCTTACCATCAATTCTAAGACCGTATCACGCCGATTCGTAGCATTTTCCAAATGATCGATTGGATTATAAATCGAGGGTCCTTTTAACATACCAACTAGACAAGCCGCTTCAGACAAATTCAAATCTTTGGCATCGACACCAAAATATTTTTTCGCTGCATCCTGAATACCCCATACCCCATTACCAAAATAGGAAGAATTCAAATACATGGTCAAAATTTCATCTTTTGAATATTTTTTCTCAATTTCAATGGCTAAAAATATTTCTTTTGCTTTCCGATTTAACGTTTGGTCTAGCGTTAAATAAGCATTTTTGGCTAGCTGTTGGGTAATCGTACTTCCGCCACCGCCTTCAGTTGAACGATTAATGACCATCCGTACCATCGCCCGACCAATCCCCTTGATATCAAATCCATGGTGCTGATAAAAACGACGGTCCTCAGTGGAAATCAAAGCATCTACTACATAAGGCGAAATCTGTGACAACTCGACATAATTTCCTTTTTGTGAATGGAGACGACCTGCTTCTTCCCCTTTATAATCATAAATAATAGTCGATTGCTTTAACCCTGCTTCTAATTCCGAAACTTTGGTACTCTTCGCCACAAAAAAGAGATAAACACTTGCCGCTAAGGTCGCAATCATTACTAACAAGATTAAAATTTTATTGATATGATATTTCCGCCAGACACGTTTACGCCAGGCCGAAAATTGCTGCCAATAAGGCGAAAACCATGTCCAAAAACGAGAAAATCCTGTCTTTATTTTAGATCCGATTGTTTTAAAATCCATAACATTTCCTTTCGATTAAACTTTTCATTGCCATTTTGTCAAAGCTATTTTACCATTGATATATGAAAAATAGTTTGCAAAAGGCTTAAGTTTTTCAAAAATCAGCCCAAAGTAGGAAAGGAATACCTATGCAATATGATATTCAATTACCGATAGATTTTACTCCTTGCACCATTCGCGAAGTCTTAGAAGAGCAATGGTTGGTGCCACGAAAAGTCCGCCATTTTCTAAGAGTGCGTAAAAATGTCTTACTAAATGGTGAGGTAGCCATGTTTCATCAAGTGGTCCAACCTCTAGATACGCTCACATTAATTATAGAAGAGGAAGATTACCAGTATCAAAAAGTCCAACTTGGTCAGGCGCAAAATGTTACGGTACTGTATGAGGATGAACATATGATTGTAGTGGATAAAAAAGTCGGTATCAAAACCCATCCCAATCAACCTAACGAAAATGGCACTTTACAAAATGATGTGGCGGCCTATCTAGCACAACAAGGAGAAGGTGCTTTTCCCCATGTCGTACACCGCTTAGATAAAGAAACAAGCGGACTCGTGCTTTTTGCGAAAAATCCGTTTGTTTTGCCAATTTTGGGACGCTTACTTGAACAAAAGGAAATCTTTCGTAAATATCAGGCAATTGTTGAAGGACGGCTGGATAAAGATCTGACCATTCGCAAAAAAATTGGTCGCCATCGCCATGATCGTCGGAAACGAACCATCGATGAACGCAATGGACAAGAAGCCATTACCCATGTCCAAGTACATCAAGCAAACAAAAAACAGTCGCAAATCTATTGTATCCTAGAAACTGGTCGTACCCATCAAATTCGGGTCCACCTAGCAAGCATCCAACATCCAATTGTCGGTGATCCTTTATATAATGAACATTCCCGTGCGAAAAGTTTGATGCTTCATGCTTATCAAATGCACCTAACGCATCCATTTACCAAGAAGAAATTGATGATCACCTCTAAGGAAAAGTTATTTTAAAATGATTGCAAAAAGCTCTTTGTTGCACGTATAAGTTGCATAAAACAAAGAGCTTTACTTTTGTTATTTAGTATAATTAGATTATTGATACCGTAATATAGAATAGGTTCGCTGAATACCATAAGTGAAACACTAGGATTAGTCAAAACTACCCCAATAGCTCGTGCGTCGATGACCAACACACTCCCCGCTTGCAAGATAACCATAAGTACCATCCGCCCGTGGCTGGCGTAACCACACATAGCCATCTTTGTAACCATACGCATCATACTGAATATATGAGCCCGTACCTAATAATGCGATTTTATCTGATTGAACAGTTGGCGCTGTACGTAGATAGATAGGGATATTCGTAATAAAGTGCCATTTTTCCGAAATCCACTGAATGTCTGCAGCTGGTTTTGAAACTTGAGCGCTTATTTTAGGTTGAAAGGATGAGGTTTTTTGATCTAAACGGTAAACATACCACCCCATGCGATACGGACAGGCAGTCGCTTCATTTTCGATGAACACACCATTAACGCTATCACTTTTCCATGTACAGTGAATAATTTGGGTGTTGCTGATGAAAATCACTACATGTCCTGCAACGCCGCCTGACTTGCCTTTTTCTCCAAAGATAACAATGTCTCCCCTTTTAGCGTTCCACTCTTTATTATGTGAGATAAATCTAAAACCATTTTTTATTAGCCAATCGTGCATGCTGTCCGTATTTACCACTCAGCCAGCGTCTGAGGCACCTGCTTTTCTTAATGCCGCATAAACCGTCCCACTACAATCACCCGTACCATCTGCCCCTGTTCGCGAATAATCCATGCTGTAACGGATATTTTTTGCCCTCAAACCATACATGTAATCGATAGCTGTATCCATATCAATCATTTTTAATCATCCCCTTTTCCAAGCAATTTCGTAATAGGACCTAATAGATTAGTATCAATCCCGGCATGTTTGAGATTTTCATTGATAGAGACTAATTCGTTGTAGGTTTCTAGCAAATAAATACCAATAATAACCGTTGTACTCACTACATTCGGCAAGACAATGGTTAGCGGCACAATGACAATTAACACCAGTAAAATCTGAACTTTTTTCAAAATACCATCGCCAATTTTTTTACTATTAATGTTTCGATTGATTTTCGCTTGAATTAACCCGGTGATAACATCCACACCCATTAAAAGTAAAATAAAAATCAACCATACTAAAATCTGACCATAATCATCCTCCATCAACTGCTTCATCCAATAAATGATTTGCATATTTATCACCCTTACTTTCCTTTAAACAATCATGAGACTAAACAACGTTGTCATCTATAATAACGAAGAAAGTAAGTTAAATGTCAAAAAAAAAATCAACTTACCTTAAAAAAGATAAGCTGATTGTAAAATTTTAGTTTTGACCATAGTACGCATTAGCTCCATGTTTACGATAATAATGTTTATCCAACAAATATTGGTCAATTCTAGCAATTTTAGGACTTAATTGTTCAGTAACCGTTGCCATTTTAGCTACTTCATCTAATACAATGCTATTTTGAACAGCCTTAGTGACATTTTCTCCCCAGGTAAATGGACCATGACCGCTCACTAGAACTGCCGGACAAGCCAGTGGATCTAACTGTCTTTCTTTAAAAGTTTCAACAATTACATCACCCGTTGCCTCTTCATAGCGTTGGTTAATTTCCTCTTCTGTTAAGTCACGTGTACAAGGAACATTGCCATAGAAAGTATCCGCATGCGTTGTACCATAAGCAGGAATATCACGTTTTGCTTGGGCCCATTGAACCGAATGAACAGAATGTGTATGAACAATCGCACCAACTGTTGGAAATTCACGATATAATACAACATGTGTAGGTAAGTCAGAAGATGGACGTAAACTATCCTTTTCTAATAAATTTCCTTGTAAATCAGTCACTACCATATCGTCCATTTTCATTTTTGCATAATCAACGCCACTTGGTTTAATGACGATGACACCTAATTCGCGATTAATCTCGCTGACATTTCCCCAAGTTAATTTTATTAATCCTTCTTTTGGCAATTGCTCATTGGCATAAAAAACGCGTTCTTTCATTTCTTGAATTACTTTTTCTCTATCCATGATATTGGGCCTCCTGCATTTTTCCTAAGATAAACAATTTTGCTTTCTTGATTTCTTCTGCTGGATGTTCACTTGTTTCGCTCCACATTTCGATTACCATTGGACCGTTATAATTTAATTGTTTCAAAGTTCTAAAGCATCCGACAAAATCTACACAGCCTTCTCCAAATGGGACTTCCTTAAATTTACCAGGGAAGTCTTTTGTTACTGCCAAAGTGTCTTTTAAATGAATTTGATTGATATGACTAAAGCCAATTTCTAGTTCATGCGCTACATCATTTTCACCCCAAGCAGAAAGATTTCCTAAATCAGGATATACTTGTAAATAAGGAGACGGTACTTGGGATTTAATCTTTAAAAATTTAGAAATAGAAGAAATAAATGGATCGTCCATAATTTCAATCGATAAAACTATTCCTTTTGCCGAGGCAAGCGAAACGGCTTTTTGTAAATTCTCTAAAAAGTAAGCTCTCGTCGTAACATCTTTCTCTTCATAATAAACATCATATCCTGCTAGTTGGATACTGCGAATACCTAAATCCAAAGCTAATTGAATGGCTTTTTCCATAATAATCATTGCTTCTCGGCGAATTTTTTCATCATGTGAGCCAAAAGGAAAACGACGATGGCCACTTAAACACATAGATAAAATCGGGATTTGTGTATCGAAAATAGCCTGGCGTACTTCTGCTCTTTCGTCTTGCGTCCAATCTAGACGAGATAAGCGTTCATCTGTTTCGTCAATGGATATTTCAACAAAGTCAAAACCTAACTCTTTCGCCATCATTAATCGTTTGCGCCAAGTAATTCCTTTAGGGAGTGCTTTTTCATAGATTCCTAAAAGCCCCATATTACTCACCCCAAATGCGTTTAATCTCAGCCATAAAATCTAGTGCTGCTTGACGTGGATTTTCTGCTGCAGTAATGCCACGGCCTGTAATAAAGGTATAAACATCAATACCTTCAAATAATTTCAATGTATCCACATTTAAACCACCTGTGACAGATACTCTAAATCCCATATCAATTAATTTTTTGACTTTGGTTAAATCTTTTTCACCCCAAGTTTCACCTGCAAGTAAGGCATCGCGACTTTGATGATAGATTGCTTGACTAATTCCAGCATCTAACCATTGTTGGGCTTGTTCATAAGTCCAGTCTCCATATAATTCTACTTGTACTTCAGAGATTTCTTTTGCAGCCGCTTTCATCGTTGGGATGGTTGCTGCACAAATGACTGTCATCCAATCGGCCCCGGCATTTGCACAGTTTCTTGCTACGGTCGTTCCCGCATCTGCACATTTCGTGTCGGCTACAATCTTTTTATCAGGAAATAACGCTCTAAAACTTTTAATCGTTGTATCGCCAGTTTGTAACAAAAGAATTGTTCCAGCTTCGATAATATCTACTACATCGCCAACATTTTTAATATCAGCTAAAGCGCTTGGTAAATCTGAATGATCGCATGCAATCTGTAAATTTGGTCTTGTCATTTCTTATTCCTCGTTTCTTTTGAAAATCATCAAGCAAGGAAAATCCTCACTTGATGATTCGGCAATTATTTGATAAATCTAGCAGCTAAATCCGTTTCTCTTACTCGGTCTGTAATTTCTTTTGGTGACATTACATTCTTAACACCGATAACTGTTACACCTTTTTCTTTTGCATGATCAAACATGTTTACAAAATTCATTGGTGTAAAGACTACATCATAGTTTTTAGCTGTACTTTTTCCTTCTGCAATTGCACAGTGATGAATATTGGTAATTTTAAATCCTTCTGCCTTAAGTGCTTTTTCCACACTTCTCATCATCATTAAACTTGTTCCTGAACCATTTGCACATGATACTAATACTCGCATTTTATATTCCTTCCTTTCGCTTGACGCTATTAAAATTTCATCTCAAGGGGGATTATGAGCTATCCCCCAGTTATTAACATTTACGCTTTTTGTGCTTTATATTCTAAATAAGCATCATAATCATCTACAATTAAGAAGTAACCTTTAGGATCTGCACGATATTGTAATTGTGGAATCGCTAATAGTAAGACAACGACTAAAGCCACACCGATAAATCCTAAGAACTTCATCGCTACCGTAATTCCTGGCCATACAGTTGCCCAGTCAAACATACCGATATAACCACCAAATTGTGCTAAACCAACCCATGAAGCAATTAATGCCGACCCTCCGACTTGAATTAAACCAGAAATGAATGGGAAGATCATCGCTGCCTTGATACCACCGCGGTTATTAGAAAATACTGCAATAGCGGCGTTGTCAAAGAATAATGGGATAAATCCTGCAACGACAATCGTTGGTGATTTCAATAAGATAAGTAGCATAATCATCACAAATTGTCCTAATGCACCAAATAAGAATCCTACAGTAACTGCATTTGAAGAACCAAAAGCAAAGGTTGCTGCAATATCAATACCTGGAACCGCACCTGGCAACAATGTGTTTGAAATACCATTAAATGAATCTGTTAATTCAGCAACGAAGGTACGTACCCCCAATTGTAAGATAGCTAAGTAAACCGCAAACATTAATGAAGTTTGTAAAATATAGAATAAGAAACTTTGACCTGGTTGCATGAATCCTGCTTTAAGCAAGTAATCTTGACCCAAAACTAATAAAATAATACCGAAGAATAAAAGCATTAAGATTGAAGTTGCTACCATATTTTCATTGAACATTGATAAAAATCCTGGTAACTCAATATCTTCTAAACGTTTATTAGATTTATTCTTTTTGAAGCGTTCAGATAACTTAGCAAATAAATAAATACCAAACATTTGTTGGTGAGCAACGGCAAATCCTGCACCTTCTGTTAAGTCTTGGCAAATATCTACTGTCAAATTAGAGCCCACAGCCCAGTAGCAACCTAAAATTAAGCCCATAACTAATAATACTTCAATTCGACCAAGTTGTGGGAAACAAAATAGCAATAACCAGAATGCTGTGGCTGCTTGTTGTACTTGAACGTTACCGGTTGTGAAGACTGCACGTAATTTGGTGTATTTTCTAAAACGAACTAATAGAATATTAAAGATAAATGCAATGAGCAATAAGAGCATTGTATCACCAAATGTACGTCCAAAAGTTTTTTCAATTCCTTCAGTGACCGCATTTTGTCCAAAATATGGGTCAGTTACCATCGCATGCAATTGAAAACGATCTTTCAAACCTACTAAAATCGGACGGAAATTATTAACCAAGCCGCCAGAACCAACAGTTAAAATAAGATAACCAACTGTTGCTTTTAAGAAACCTGAAATTGATTCATATAGTGGTCGTTTTAAAAGCACATAACCCACAAATACAATCAACCCGATTAAAAATGCTGGTTGTGTCAAAATGTTCTTTGCAAAATAAGACCAAATGACTAGTAAGATATCGCCAATTTTTTCCATTTTCGGATTCCTCCTCGAATTTAAATATTATATTTTTTCATTATTGCCAGGTAATCATCCATGGTTTGAATCGTTAACAAATCATCGACTAAGCCATCTGTCATTAACATTTCTGAAAGATTAGCGATATTTTGCATATGTTCTTCCCCATTTTTAGCGGCAAGTGTGAAGAAAAGCTTGGCCTGCTTTTCTTCATTGCCTTCTTCAAAATAAACTTTTTCTGGAAGAATGGTAAAACCAATTCCAGTACCTAATACGCCTTGATTGTTAGCAGATGAGTGAGGCATGGCTACATTAGGAATAATCACTATATATGGTCCGTACTCATGAACATCACGAATAACTGATTGAATATATTCATCTGTAATTAAGCCTTTTTCTTTTAAGACTTCACCACTGATTTCAATCGCTTCTTCCCAATTTTTTGGATGTTTTTCCGTGATATTAATTAGTTGGTTATCATAAAAGTATTTCAACATTGCTAACAGCCCTTTCAATTATAAGAATGATGGGAATGGAGTATCATTTTCTTGAACGAAGCAATCTGAGAAGCCACGATCAAAATTAAATTCCATGTCATCTTTATTGGTTGGATAGACAAATTTACCGCCCACTTGCCAAATATATGGTTTAAATTGATATTGCAAACGATCTTTTTTGAATTTCCAAATTTCGGTAATTTCTTTTGGATCTGCCATAAAGTTTGACCAGATATCATAATGAACTGGAATCACCACTTTTGCATTTAATGATTCAGCCATTCTTAACATATCTACTGAAGTGACTTTATCTGTAATTCCTCGAGGGTTTTCACCATAAGCACCTAAGCAAACATCAATTTCGTATTCATTACCGTGTTTTGCAAAAAGATTTGAATAATGTGAATCTCCAGCATGATAAATGTTTCCACCAGATGTTTTGAATAGATAGTTTACTGCAATTTCATCCATATCTTGAGGCATCTTACCTTTTAAGCTAATATTTGGATCACTACATGTTACTAAAGCAGTACGGTCAAACGCTTCCAAAGCAACAATTGTTACATCTTTAATCTTCACTTCGTCTTTAGGGTGAACCACGATTGTCTTTTCTTCAGGAATTCCCCAACCTAACCATGTATTAACTACTTCTTGTGGTCCAATAAATTTGGCGTTTGGACAATTTTTGTGAACTGCAGCGGCCGTATTAATATCTAAGTGATCAGAGTGAATATGTGTAACAACTAAAGCATCTACATCTTTCACTTCGAATGGATCTATAACAAATGGCTGAGTACGAAGGTTTGGCTGTAATTTCTTCACACCGCTCATTCTCATCATTTGGTGACCTTGTTTCATCAAACCATTCCCATGGGTACGTTTACCTGTTCCGCACCATAAATCACATAAAATGTTGGTTCCTTCATGTGACTTTAACCAAATCCCGGTACAACCAAGCCACCACATAGCAACAGTTCCTTCTGCAACTTTAGTATCTGCTATTTCTTCATTTAAATAAGTTCCCCACTCTGGAAATGTAGATAGAATCCAACTTTCTTTTGTTACTTCATTTACGTTATTTGCCATGATACATTCCTCCGAAACATCATTTATTTTTCTTTACACTCTCATTATAGTATTTTTGTATTCGTTTACAAACATAATATATGTTAATTTAGAATATTTTATGTTAACCTATCAATATTTTATGGTAATAAAGCGCTTTATATGTTAATATTGAGATGAGGTGAGGAAGATGAACAAAAACACAGGTAAATATCTCATATTATTTGTTAAACAATACTATATTTGGGGCGCAATTGCTATTTTTGCATTATATTTAGCATTCACAATCATAAAAGCACCATCAATGAGTGGAAAAATATTTTTCTTTATAGTAGGAATTTTCATATTAATCGGGGCAACTTATTATGAGTACTTGAAGAAACTTTATCAAAAAATGATTATCTCTCAAACACAAGACATAAACCCAACACTGGCTAAACAATATCAAAATAAACTTCAGAAATTGGATATCTTTCATGGTTTTAAAGGTTCATTCATATTATTTTATACGTTGTGCCTGTTTGATCAACAAAAATACGACAAATGTTTAAAGCATCTAATTACTAATGAAAGATTTTTTAAAGCGAAATTAGACTATCTATTTATTTTTTACTACTATCAACTTTTGTGCTACTATTTTCTTGATGAAAGTGATAAAGCATTAATGATGATAGATAAACTGAAACAATTTCAATCTACAAAACAAAAAAATCTATCCCCTTTATTTTCTTTTTCACAAATCGAGGGAATCCATTATATTTTAAATGGCAGAAACCAAAAAGGAATACAAACCCTAGAAAATATCGATATCAATTATTTTAACACTAGAGAAATAATAATTCATTATCAAATAATAATAAAATCTGCTAAAAAAATTGATAACACAACTTTGATAAAAAAATATACTAAAACTTTACGTAAACTAACTGAAGGTGAAGAAAATGAAGCGTTCTAATGAAGAAATCAGGCAAAGAAGAGAAGAAATCCTACATTATTTGAAAGAAAATGGAAGAACAGAAATAAAAGATTTAAGTAAATATTTTAATGTTTCTGAGATGACTATTCGCAGAGATTGTGCAAAGTTATCTGAAATGGGACAAATTATCCAACCTTTTGGCTATGTAGAAATTTTTCAAGAAGTAGAGGGACAAAAAAATGATCCTCTTGAACAAATCAAGCTAAGTATTGCTAAAGAGGCATCCAGGCATGTAGAAGATGGAGATACTTTATTTATCAACACTAGTTCCACAGCTACAGCATCCCTACAATTTTTGCAAGATACAAGCATCATTTTGATGACAAATAATTTAGCAGTCGCCGATATTCAACACCATCCTGACTCTTCAATCATCTTAAGTGGTGGTGAAATTCGTTACTCAAAAAAAGCCTTAACAGGAGATATCGCTGTCGATTCTTTTGCTCATGCTAGATCTGATGTGAGTATTATTGGTTGTGATGGGGTAGATTTAACAACTGGAATTACCACCTCTGTCTTTCATGAATCTAAAATCAATCAGAAAATTATCGAAAACTCTAGCACATTAATTGTTGTTTGTGACTACCGTAAAATTGGGCATCAAGCAAACTTTACCATTGGAAAAATCGAGGATATTGATATATTAATCACCGACTCCTATGCTGACGAGAGAATTCTTACTACTCTGGAAAAATCTGGGGTACAAGTTATTCAAGTGCAAATCTAACTAATAAAAGCGTATTTCATTGAGACAAGCTCTCCTTTGAAATACGCTTTTTATTATTTTATTTCAATCTCAAGGCATACGCAGGATCCACGAACCCTTGCCAATTTGGTGTTTTAGCTAGCCCAAAGTGAAGATGGACAACCGTTGAATTTCCGGTCGTACCCATTTTACCAATGACTTGACCTAGGGCAACATTATCTCCTGACTTCACTAAAATTTGATTTAAATGCAAATAATAGCTATAAAAACCATTATCGTGTTTGACAATGATATAATTCCCTGCGCTTGGATGACTACCAGTTGTCACAACTTGACCAGCACGAGCAGCTAATATATTTTGATTGAGACTTCCAGGTAAATCAATTCCATCATGCTGTGTACCAGACTTACCATTTGGATCAGGGCGGCCCCCAAACCCACTAGATACGACTAGACGCGTTTCTAATGGAGAAGCAAAACCAGTCACTTTGGCTTCGGCTTCTTTTGCTTTCTTTTTGTCCTCTTCTACTTTTTTCTGTTGAAGAACTTTTAAATCTGCTTGCAATTTATTTGACTGTGCACTCAAGTCTCTCACTTTAGCTGTTAAAATGGCTTGTTGGGACTCGCAAGTTACGCGCTTTTGTTGGTAATAAGTAACCTTTGATTCAAGGTCTTCAATGATTTTCGGATATTTTTCAGCTTTTTTATCCAAGAAGCGAATCTTATCTTTTAAATTAATTAACTGATTGGTTTTCTTTTCCAATTCTTTTGGTGTTAAAATTTCATCATTTGATTTAGATAGACGATTGTACTTATGCTGTAATTTTTCGATTTCTTGTTCTTTCTTTTGATAAATGTCCTTTTCTTTCAAGACAGCTTTTTCAAAATCTTCTTCTTTTGTCTTATTCTCATTCATTTCTTGAAGATAATGTTCAATCTGTGATAAAAAAGTCTGTGTTTGTTGATGCACTTGATTTAATTGGTCTTGATTTTGCTTCATTTGTTGTTCAATCTCACTTGCATGAACAGGACTCCCCCATAAAAAGAAACCTGCTCCTACAACTAAGGGCGCTATTTTGTTAAATTTCAAAAACTCATCTCCCATTTTTTCAATAACGTAACTATAATTATAAATCCTTAACCTCAAAAATCAAGAGCTATGCAAAGGTCTATCTTTACATGGCTCTCATTTTGTCTATTTTTGTTGTAATAAATCTAATTCTTCAGCAGTTAACGCTCGATATTCACCTAACGCAAGATTTTCTGGTAAAGTTAGATTTCCCATACGAATTCTTTGCAAATAAGTCACCGTTTTGCCACATGCTTGCATCATCCGTTTGACTTGATGAAATTTACCTTCATGTAAAATAAGCTGTGCCGTGGAGGTTTGCTCACTTTCATCGACCGTTAAAATTTTTAATTCGGCAGGCAAACAGATTTCCCCACCATCAATCTTTAATCCAGCTGCCATCTTTGCTTGATCTTCTTTTGTTAGACACCCGCTCACTTGCACATAGTATTCTTTGGGCACATGACGCTTAGGAGAAAGCAAACGATGAGATAACGCACCATCATTCGTAATCACTAACAAACCTTCCGTATCTTTATCTAAACGCCCCACCGGAAATAAATCTTCCCGATAATCTTCATCGCTAAATAAATCTAATACTGTTTCTTCATAATCATCAATCGTCGCTGAAATGACGCCTTGTGGTTTATTTAAAAGGTAATAAAATTCTTTTTGATAGCCAATCACTTCTCCATCAAATGTCACTTCATCTACTTTTTCATCGACTTGGTATTTATCCGACTTAATCACCGTACCATTGACAGTAACGAAACCTTTTTTGATAAATACTTTGACTTCTTTTCTAGAGCCGATTTGCATATCTGCTAAATACTTATCTAAACGCATGAAATCACCATACTAAATTTTTAGTTTTTTCCGCAAGCGAGTCATACTTGAACCTAATAATCTCTCAGCAATGCCAACTTTCAAAATCAAGTACAAGTAAACCGCCCCTCCGACTGCTGCAACCGGAATACATAGTAAAAAGGCTGACATCTTATGTTCAGGACTGAAAATAAGACCGAAGACAACTTTTGCAATCGCTGCAGCTAACAGCATCATCACTGTTAAAATAGTAATTAATAAAATGCGTCTCAAGGTTAATTTATAATTAAACTTTGTCGCTTGTTGCAACTGACGGATATTTAGATAACATGAGACGGCCATTCCAATCGTTGTTGAAAGTAATGGACCATAAATTTGGAATAATAAAATACATGGATATTGCAAAATAAATTTAATGACAATCCCTACTGCAAAGAATTTTACCGCTGCCTTATTGTAATACATTCCCTGTAAAGTAGAGGAAGTAAGCATAAATAAGCCCACAAACAATCCAGATAGACAGGCTTCTATCAAGACTTTAGCTGCTAGTTTATCCGGTTCATAAAAGAAGGTATTCAATGGATATGCTAGCAAAATCATCCCAAAAGTCGCTGGAAACATTAATAAAGCATAGAGTTGGAAATTATTGTTAATTAAACGAGCTAAATCGCGGTGTTTTCCTTGCGTTACTGCTTCAGTCACTAAAGGTAAGCTCGTAAACGCCATTGAAGTAGCCAAACCAATCACAACCATGGTTAACTTATCAGGGTTCCCACCAAATACGGCCATTTGTGCCACTAATTCATCCTTGGTGAATTTCGTAAATGACTGCATCATATGTACATAGGTCATTTGGTCGACTAATTTATAAATGGTCGTTCCTGCACCAACAATTGTAAAAGGAATAGCCTGACGAATAGTATCAATGATTAAAGCTTTCGTATCGAGCAATTCACCAGGTAGGCTAACTTCTTTTTGGACCTCAAATTGAACTTCCGCCTTTTTCCAGAAGTATATCAAAGCCGCCATCGAAGCAATCGCCCCAATAAAAGCCGCAAAAGTTGATTGTTCGACTGCTTTTAAATAATCGCCGTGCATCACTTTAATGATAATGAAAGTCGCTAATAGCATGTAAAAGACGCGAATGACTTGTTCTGCTAATTGTGAAACAGCATAAGGTCGCATATCTTGATTTCCTTGGAAAAAGCCACGAATCACACTCATACAAGGGAAAATCAAAATGGCGGCACTTAACGAACGCATAATTGGAATTAACTCTGCGCCACCACCAGACATCCTTGCTAGTGCTGGTGAGGCGATATACATGATTCCAGCACTGATTAAGCCGACAATTCCCATAAATATCAACGCTTTTTTAAATAAACGATGACTTAATTCATATTGTTGTTTGGAATTATAGTAAGCGACTTGTTTAGCGATAGCAGCTGGAATTCCTGCCGTTGAAATCATTAAAAATAACGCATAGACATTATACCCCATATTAAATAAGGCATTTGCTTCTCGTCCATGACTTCCCATCCAGTAATACCATGGTAATATATATATAACACCGATTAAGCGTGAACCGACATTACCTAGCGTCATCCAGGCTGATCCACGCGCCATTTTTTCCTCATTGGTTAAAGAGGCTTGTTGATTAAGTTGTTCTGACATTGATAATCCTCTTACATTCTAAAAATTTTGTCTTACCGTCTTATTTTAATCATAAATTTTGCAACTTGCAAGCCAACTTTGTTAATTTTCCTACAATTGTAACGTGCATACAAAGAGAACCGAGAACTGGCAATACGACTAATTCTCGTCTCTTGTTCTTTTCATAAATTAAGCTTTTTCTTCAGCAATATAAGCTTTTACAATTTCAATATCACTTTCATACGGCATTGCTTGTCCGTTTACTTTAATTGTTTTTTCACTGCCCTTACCCGCTAATACAACTGCACTTTGACTATCAGCCATCGCTAGTGCTTGCAAAATGGCTTGCTTGCGGTTTTCTTCAAGAATGACTTGGACACTTGGATTGGTAATCGCGGCTTTGATTTCCTCACTAATACTTGCAACTTGTTCAAAATTTGGATCATCCGCTGTTAAAAAGGCAACATCGGCTTCTTCACTAATTGCCTTGCCCATATCCGGTCTTCTAGATAAGGCCTTCCCACCGGCACTACCTGTTAAAATAATCAATTTACCGTCTGGCTTAAGTTGTTTTGCTGCATGGCTGACCGCTTTAAGACTTAAATAGTTATGCGCATAATCCACCAAGACTAATGCACCATTTGCCAAATAAAAAGCATTCATCCGACCAGGCACACTCACTTCACTTAAGTCTTCTCCTGCTTGGGCTAAAGATAAATGGCTATCCACAAGACGTGCGGCCATCATTGCTGCCGTTGCATTAGCATGATTGAATTCGCCGACTAATCCTAGGTGAATGGCTTGTTCTTGATTTGTTTGCTGATCTTTCAAGATAAAATCATGCTGACTTTTACTTGTATATTGATAATCTGCTGTCACTGATTTTTCTGAAAAAGTAAGATAATCGACTTTTTCTTGCTGACAAGTCTCTACTAATAAATCAAAATAAGGCATATCTGCATTTAAAATCATCTTTTTACTGTGCAAGATTAATTGGCGTTTACAGTAAAAATAATCTTCAAAGGTCGGATGCTCAATCGGACTAATATGATCATGGCCAATATTTAAAAACAAACCAACATCAAAGGTCAAACCAAATACGCGCTTAATCTTATAAGCTTGTGACGAAACTTCCATCACCAAATGCGTCATCTGATTTTCAACTGCTTGAGCCATTTGTTGATAAATAACCAAAGCTTCTGGAGTCGAGAGCGAGGATTTCATCTTCGTTTTGCCATCTAAAATCGTTTCCTCTGAAGAAAATAGTGCACATTTATGATTCGTCAACTGGTTGATTAATTGATGCGTCAAATAAGCGGTCGTCGTTTTCCCTTTTGTCCCCGTAATGGCAATGGTGAATAACTGCTCTTGTGGATTTTGGTAAAAGGCTTGAGCTAATACCACCATCGCTTCTCTTATATCAGTAACAACAACAGCAATGGCAGCTTGTTGTTCATAATAATTTTCAGAGACATAACAAGTTAATCCTTGGGCAATGGCTTGAGCTAAAAAGCTTTCTTTAAAATTGAGTCCTTTACAAAAAAATAAAGAATCCTGGTCTACTTCACGAGAATCATAAGTCATATGGTGAAAGACTTTTGCCAAGATTTTATCAGAGGGTGCGTAATGCCACTGACCACCTATAATAATTTCTTTTAATAATTGCTTTTTTAATAATATTTCTTGGATTTGTGGTAAGGAAATTTGATAATCCATAAAAATCTCCAATCTTTTACTTTCATTTGTCATGGACCATTTTAACACAAGACGAACTTCACGTACACCATCACAAAAAAAGAAGAAGGGACTATCCGCTTCTTCTAATTTTGAATCAAATTATTTATTCTAGTAATCCACTGAATAGGCCAACTACAAAATCAGTTGGACTAAATGGTTCTAAGTCATCAATGCCTTCACCTAGACCAACTAATTTCACAGGAAGATGTAGTTCATTTCTGATAGCTAGCACAATCCCACCTTTGGCCGTACCATCTAATTTGGTTAAGACTAAACCTGTGACATCGGTTGTTTCCTTAAATTGTTTGGCTTGAACCATCGCATTCTGTCCAGTCGTCGCATCTAAAACAAGCAAAACTTCATGAGGGGCATCAGGAATTTCACGCTGAATCACCCGTTTGATTTTATCTAATTCTTTCATTAAGTTGACTTTATTTTGTAGACGCCCAGCCGTATCCACTAATAAGATATCCGCCTGTTCTTCCTTGGCTTTTTGAATCGCATCAAAAACGACTGAAGCAGGGTCACTACCAGGTGCTTTCGTTACCACTTCGACACCAGCACGCTCTCCCCAAACAACTAACTGATCAATGGCTCCAGCTCGGAATGTATCCGCAGCAGCTAATAAGACTTTTTTACCTTGTTCCTTATATTGGTGCGCCATTTTCCCGATGGAGGTTGTTTTTCCTACACCATTCACTCCTACAAATAAGATGACTGTTAAGCCATCTTCTTGAATGTTCAAGGCATTATTTTCATTTAGCCCTTCTTCTTCATATAAGTTGACTAATTTTTCGATAATCGCATTTTGGACTTCGGCACGTTTTTTGACATTTTTGAGTTTCACTTCTTGGCGCAAAGCATCAGCAATTTTCATCGATGTTTCAAAGCCAACATCGGCACCAATTAAAGTCTCTTCTAATTCTTCAAAGAAATCTTCATCCACTGAACGGAAATTGGCAAAGAGCTCATTCATGCGTTCACCGAATGTTTTACGCGTTTTTTCAAGACCTTTATCATATTTCTCTTGTGTCTGTAATTCTTGTTCGTTACTTACTTCTTCAGTGGGTTGTTCTCCGGTAAAAGCACGTTTAATCTTATCAAAAAAGCCCATTATGACACCTCTTTTCTTTATTTTAAAACAAATTTCTCAACAGTTTTAGCGACACCGTCGTCTTCGTTGCTTGCAGTGATATAATTGGCAGCTTGGCGAACTTTTTCAACTGCATTTGCCATCGCCACACCCATACCTGCATATTGAATCATCGATAAGTCATTTTCTTCATCACCTAAAGCCATCACTTCATCGCTCGTCATCCCTAAATATTGTGCCAAGTGATCTAATCCAAATGCTTTAGTCACTCCTTTAGGCATAAATTCTAATAAATTACTACGTGTTTTAATGACTTCATAATCTGCTTTAAATTGTGCAGGGATTTTTTCAATTTGTTGGTCTAAAAATTCTTGATGATAAGCCATAACGACCTTATTGTAAAGACCATCTGATGTTAAATCTGCTAATTTAGCTGGTTTATAAGTTAATAAGCCATTTAATTCAGGATAAATGGATGGATGATTCGTTGAAGTTGGTAATTGTAAAACCACTTCTTCTGATAAGACATCTAATGGTAAATCTAGCTCGATCATCAATTGGCTAATTCTTTGTACATCTTCTAAAGTCATCGCTGATTTACTTAAGATTTCACCAGTATCATTTTTTTGGACTAACCCACCATTAAACGTAATGCTGTAATCACCAGGTTCGTTTAATCCTAATTGTTCAATAAATGGTGTGATGGCAGCTAATGGACGCCCAGTACATAAAACCACTTTAACACCTTGTTCTTTTGCCTTTTGCAACACGGTTAAATTTTTTTGTGAAATTCTTTTATCATCAGTTAGAAGCGTACCATCTAAGTCAATAGCTACTAATTTAATCATAATTGTCCTCTTTTCTATCCAAATTACCGCCTTCACTAATTTCTTCTAGACGGACAGATAATACTTTTGAAATACCTGATTCTTCCATCGTTACCCCATATAAAACATTGGCTGCTTCCATTGTTCCTTTACGGTGAGTGACGACAATAAATTGGGTTTCGTCTTGATAGGTCTGTAAGTATTTGCCAAAGCGCAATACATTTGCCTCATCCAAAGCGGCCTCCACTTCATCGAGCACACAAAACGGTACTGGACGAACTTGAATAATCGCAAATAGCAAACTAATCGCGGTCAATGTTCTTTCCCCACCAGATAATAGATTTAAGCTCTTTAAATGTTTGCCTGGTGGTTGGGCTTCGATTTCAACACCAGTATTCAGCAAATCATGTGGATCTGTTAAACTCAAGCGTGCACGTCCACCACCAAACATATTTGGAAATACACGTTCAAATTGAGTCGCAATTGCATCAAAAGTTGTTTTAAACCGTAATTTGACTTCCTCATCCATTTCATTCATCGTTTCAAACAACTGATTTTTCGCTTGTAATAAATCATCGCATTGACCAGTTAAGAAATCGTAGCGCTCTTTGATTTGCTCATATTGCTCAATGGCTGATAAATTAATCGGTCCTAATTCTTGAATCGCTTTTTTCAATTCATAAATTCTTGCCTTTGCTTGATCGATATCGCTTAGTTCAACGGCTTGTTTTTGCGCTTGTTCAAAGGATAATTCATACTCTTCTTGCAAGTAATTCAAGCGATTATCCAATAAAATTTCTGAACGATTGGCTTGAACTTCTAGTTTGGTTAACTGAGATAATTTCGCCTTTTGTTCTTGATTGTTAGTATTATATTGTTGATCGAGTTCGTCGATTTGACGCTGCGTTTGATAACGATTTTCTCGCAAAGCCTGCATTTCTTCTTGGAGTGCTAATTTACGTTCATTTAACTGGGATACTTGCTGATCTAAAGTCTCTTCATCTAATTCTTGATCAGAAAAATCCGCATCGAGCATCGATAACTGAACATTCAATTGCTCTAGATTTTTTTGTGCTTCTTCTAGGGCCATTTTATTTGCCGTAAAGCTTTGGCGCAATTGGTTTACTTGCTCTTTGGTTACTGCAAATTCGGCCTGTTTATCGGCTAATTCCTGTTGCAAGGCTTCTCGTTTCAGTTCTAGATTATCAGCTTGCGTGTTTAGCTGATCCATTTCTTCATTGAGTTTGGCTAATTGCTGTACCATTACTTGCAATTGTGCTTGTTTATCGGCTAAATCGCGGTCATATTCTGCTAATAATTCTGTAATTTCACGATTTTCATACTCAAAATTGGTTAAATCTTGTTGTAAACGCGCCAGTTTTTCCGCTTGGTTGGTCACCTGATTTTCTTTTGTCGTTTGGCTCATGCGTAATTGCTCAAGCGCTTGACGCATTTTTTCGACTTCTGCCTGTTTTTGCGCTAAGTCTTGTTGGAGCGTCTTCACTTGACTTTCCGCTTGTAGTAAACGTTCTTTGACAGAGGCTTCTTTAGCTTTTAATTGGTTTAGTTCTTGTTGATGGCCTAAGAGTGTCGTTTGGCCTGCGCGTTTATTCGCACCCCCGGTCATCGAACCTCCAGCATTCATCACATCGCCTTCTAAGGAAACGACACGATAGCGATAATTTAGACGACGAGCCAGTTGATTGGCGCTCTCTAAATCTTCACTAATCAATGTAGCACCGAGTAAATTCTCCATGATGGCACGATGATTTTCTTCAAAGGTCACCAATTCACTCGCCACACCTAAAAATCCTGGAATACTAGCGGCTTGTTGTTTGACATTTTCCGTAACTTTTCGTGATTGTATCGTAGTTAGCGGTAAGAAAGTAGCTCGACCTGCGCGTTGTTGTTTCAAGAAGGTGATCGCTTGTCTGGCAGCTTTTTCATCTTCAACCACAATATATTGGCTAGCGGCACCTAAAGCTGTTTCAATAGCCAAAGCATATAGTTGATCCACGTCTAGCAATTCAGCCACTGCAC
Source organism: Enterococcus cecorum (assembly GCF_052119425.1). Lineage (GTDB taxonomy): Bacteria > Bacillota > Bacilli > Lactobacillales > Enterococcaceae > Enterococcus_E > Enterococcus_E cecorum_C. The sequence continues at coordinate 12,495 of NZ_JBQKFH010000024.1, read as the reverse complement.
CAATGATTCCGGATAATTGTTTACGGTGGGTTAAGACTTGACGTACCCCTTGATAATAGCCCGTATAATTTTCTTGCAAGTCAGCTAAAGTCTTGCGGCGTGCTTGGACTTGCTGACTTTCATTCATCAAACGATACATCATCTGTTGGGCTTTTTGTAAATGTTCTTGTTGGGTGGTCACTTGTTTTTGCGCAGCGGCTAAAGCTTGTTGTTTTGCCTGAACTTGATTTTGCAACGCTTCATTTTCAACAGTCAACTGATCCAATTTTGCTTTTGATTCACGGACGGTTGCTTGTAAATCTTGCTGTTTTTCTACGGTCTGTTGATTTTTCTGTTGATCTTGTTGCTTTTGCTTTTCGATAAATGTTAATTCATTTTGCAAATTAGTCTTAGCCTGCAATTGATCCAAATACTGGTTACGTAATTCTTCCAACCATTCTTTGGGAGATTTTTGATATTTTGCCAATTCTTGCTGTAGTTGGGCTAATTGCTTTTCAATTTGTTGATACTGTCCATTTTTTTGCGAAATCTTTTGTATCAATGTTTGCTGATTTTCTTCCAGCTGTTCGATTTGTTGCTGTACTTGTTCAAGATTATGGCGCAATTCTTTGGCATTTTTTTGCTGATGGAAAGAGCGCTCCTGTAATACTGCCTTTTTTCCTTCCGCTTGTTTCAAGGCTTCTACTAAATGTAGGTGGTCTTGGTTTTTTGCTTCTAACTGCTCATCTAAATGTGCGCGGTCTTGACGTAAACGCAATAATTCATTTTCACTTTGCGTTAAGGCATGGGATAATTTCTGAACTTCTTGCTTCAGACTTGCGATTTGCGCTTTTTCTTCTTCCCATACTTGTTTGCTTTGTTGCATTTCTTGTACAACATAGGAAACATCGACTTGGGTTAATTCTTCTTTATAAGTTAAAAATTGTTGCGCAGCTTGCTTTTGTTGGGCAAGTGGTGTTAATTGCTCGGTTAATTCATAAATAATATCTGCTAAACGATCTAAATTATCCTGCGTCTCAAATAATTTCTGTTCCGCTTGTTTTTTCTTTTGTTTGTACTTTAAAACCCCGGCAGCTTCTTCAAAGATACCGCGACGATCTTCAGCCTTGCTACTAAAAATCGCTTCTACTTTCCCTTGAGATATAATAGAGAAAGACTCACGACCTAAGCCAGAATCCATAAATAATTCTTGAATATCGCGTAAACGACAACTTTGATTATTCAGATAAAATTCGCTATCCCCATTACGAAATAAGCGTCTTTTCACACTAACCTCGGCATAGTCTACCGGTAAGTAATGGTCGCTATTATCTAAAACCATAGTTACTTCTGCTAGATTTAAGGCTTTTTTAGCATCTGAACCCGCAAAAATAATATCAGGCATCTTTCCACCACGTAAACTCTTGGCGGATTGCTCTCCTAATACCCAACGAATCGCTTCCGTAATATTACTTTTCCCACTACCATTAGGACCCACTATCGCCGTGACATTCTTTTCAAAATCGATAATGGTGCGATTAGCGAATGATTTAAATCCTGAAATTTCAATTCTTTTTAAATGCACCTTGTTTCCTCGCTTATTCTTCAATATGGCTTAAAGCATCAGCCGCCGCCGCTTGTTCTGCTAGTTTTTTCGAACGACCGCTACCTGTCCCAATTAAAACTTGATCACAATAGACTTCTGTTGAAAAAAGTCGGTCATGGGCAGGGCCTTCTTCTTTAATCAGACGATAATCAATCAATACATCGCCTGCTTTTTGTAATATTTCTTGTAATCTTGTCTTATGATCCATCTCATGTGAAAAAGCACCAGCTAATACTTTAGGATAGATAACTTGTTTTAAAAATTGTTCCACCACTTCTAAACCTTGATCCAAATATAAAGCACCTAAGAAAGATTCAAATAAATCACATAGCAAAGAAGGACGCTTGCGACCACCAGAATTTTCTTCTCCTTTACCTAAGCGAATGGCTTGGTCAAATTGGCACTCTTTAGCAAATTGTGACAAAGAATCCTCCCTAACAATCGCTGCCCGTAGTTTGGTTAACTTACCTTCTGTGACATTTGGATAAGTTTGGAATAAAAAGCGTGAAACGAGCAATTCTAACACGGCATCACCTAAAAATTCTAAACGTTCATTATCAGACAGATGCAAATTGCGATGCTCATTCACATAAGACGAATGGGTAAATGCTTGCTCTAACAAACTTACATTATTAAAAATAATTTGATAGTTTTCCTTTAAATTTGTAATTAGCTTTTGATCCATTACCAACATTCCTTTATCTTTTAATATGAAAATACATTCCTATTATACTAAAATCCCCTTAAAATGCAAACAAACCCTTGATATTATTGAGTTTTTATCAGTTTTTTGATGACTTTTCCAAACTATTTGTCCGAAAAATAAAAAATACGCGCGGTACAAGCAAGACCTTCTCACTTATCCTCCGCGCGATTGAATTCACATAAACCTTTTTAAGCTAAGTGACTAGCAATATAATCTACTGCCGCACCCACTGTTTCGATTTTTTCTGCATCTTCATCAGAAATCTCTGTACCAAATTCATCTTCTAATTCTAAAACAAACTCCATTACAGAAATTGAATCAGCATTTAAATCGTCTTTAATATTCGTATTTTCTTTCACATCTTCTGCGTTGATTTCAAAATGTTTGGCAATAATTGCTGCCACTTTACTGAATACTTCTTCTCGTGTCACGGGCATTCACCTCCAAATAGTGACTTTTTACTGTTCAGTCACTCTACATTGTACTGATAAATTGTCTCTTTGTCTAGTTTTTTTTCATTTTCGTGACAATCATTGCAGGCAAGTATCACTATTCTTCTTCAAAATGAGCAACTAATTTTTCTACTACGCGACTTTCTAGCATCGTATGTATTTGCTTAATTGTAGCATAAACAGCCTCTTCTTTAGAGGAACCATGGGCTTTAATGACAGGTGCCTTCAAACCGAATAATACCGCTCCGCCCTGCTTAGAGTAATCCATTTGGTTCTTCAAATCTTTTAAGCCATCTTTTAAAAGTAAAGCGCCCATTTTGCCTTTGATACCACTATCTAAAATCGCATGCTTCAATAATTTCATCATGCTAAGAGCGGTTCCTTCAATTGATTTTAAGACCGCATTCCCTGTAAAGCCATCAGTAACCACCACATCGGCACGTCCTTCGAGAATTTCACGGGCTTCGATATTGCCAATAAAGTTAATTTCTGGTGTTGCCTTTAATAATTCAAAGGCTTTTTTGGTTAATTCATTGCCTTTTGAGTCTTCGGTGCCGTTATTGAGTAATGCGACTTTTGGTTGGGCCACTTTCCGAACATTTTCCGCATAATAAGAGCCTAAAATGGCATATTTGACTAGATGTTCTGGTTTGTTATCGGCATTGGCACCTAAATCAAGCATGTCAAAACCGCCTGTCGAACCAATCATCGGTAAAGTAGACATCAAACCAGGTCGTTCAATTCCTTTAATCCGTCCGACAACAAATAAACCAGCCGCTAATAATGCTCCGGTATTACCGGCAGAAAGAATCGCATCAGCCCGTCCATCTTTTACGGCTTGAGCAGCTAAAACCATCGAAGCTTGTTTTTTACGACGAATGGCTTTTACTGGCTCATCATCGCTATTGATTTTTTCATCCGTATGAATAATTGTTATATTGCGATCATCTGTTAAATATTTTCTAATTTCTGCTTCTTTACCATAAAGTTGAAATTCAATATCATTAAATTTTTCACGGGCCAACATCACACCTTTAACGATTGCTTCTGGAGCATAATCGCCGCCCATTGCATCGACTGCTATCTTCATTTCTTCGCCTCACCTTTTTTCATGGAATAATTCTATTATATCTGTTAGTCGAAAAATTCGCCATTATTTTTATCAGTCCCTAGATAGTTTACCAAATCCTGATACATCGGTAAAATCTGCCAATCTTTTTGCGCATAAATCGCTTGGGCTTCTTCTTTTGCTACTTCTAAAATATGCGCATCTGCTACAATATCAGCAAAATGAAAAACTGGTAAACCTGATTGACGATTTCCAAATACTTCTCCTGGTCCTCGTAATTCCAAATCTTTTTGGCTGACCACAAAGCCGTTATTGGTCTGTGTCATGATTTTCATTCGCTCTTTCCCAACTTCATTTTTGGGATTTGCCACTAAGATACAGTAGGAGGCTTGACTTCCCCGACCGACACGCCCTCTTAATTGGTGAAGTTGTGCTAAGCCAAAGCGATCTGCATCAATAATAATCATCGCCGTCGCATTCGGTACATTCACTCCTACTTCAATGACCGTGGTCGAAACCAATACTTGTAACTGATTTTCTTTAAATGCTTGCATGACCGCCTCTTTTTCATCATTTTTCATCCGTCCATGTAAGAGTCCCACTTGATAATCAGGGGCATAATAATCCCGTAGTTGCTCATAAATTTTTTGCGCATTTTCTACATCTAAACTTTCTGATTCTTCAATGAGCGGACAGATGACGTACATTTGATGGTGGCTTGCAAGTTCCGTTAGCCCCCATTTCAATACTTGGTCGAGCTGTTTAGGAAGCACCCAACGCGTCACAATTGGAATGCGACCAGCTGGCATCTCATCAATAATGGATACATCCATCTCTCCATAGGCGGTAATGGCCAAAGTTCTAGGAATCGGCGTGGCGGTCATGAATAAAACATCTGGTTTATAGCCTTTTTCACGCAAAACTTTACGCTGATTTACCCCAAATCGATGCTGCTCGTCTGTAATCACTAACCCTAGATGAGCAAAATCAACTTCATCTTGTATCAAGGCATGGGTCCCAATAATAATATCCAGCTCTCCAGATTTCAAGTCAGTTAATATTTGTTGGCGTTCTTTGGTTTTGGTCGATCCTGTCAAAAGTGCGACATTCACTTCAAAAGGACGCAATAATTCAGCCAATGATTGGTAATGCTGTTGCGCTAAGATTTCGGTAGGCACCATCAATGCGCCTTGAAAGCCTGCGGTGGTTGCGGCATAGAGCACAATCGCTGCCACAATGGTTTTCCCACTCCCTACATCTCCTTGCAAAAGACGTTGCATATGCTTAGGGCTTAACAAATCTTTGCAAATCTCATTGGTCACTTTCTTTTGCGCATTCGTTAATTCAAATGGCAAACTCGCAATAAAGGCCTTTAATTTTTGGATATCATAAGGAATGCTGAGCCCGTTTTTCTCCGCTTTTTCCTTTGTCTTTAGCCCTTGAATCTTCATTTGAAAAACAAAAAATTCTTCAAAAATCACTCTGCGCTTGGCTTGATGATGATCTCCCATTGTTTTTGGAAAATGCATCGCCCACATCGCTTCATTTCTAGCAAATAAACGATATTTATCCACGAGATTTTGCGGTAAATTCTCCTCGATATAGCCATAATACTGTTCAAAAGCTTGCTTTATTAATTGAATCAGCGTTGTTTGTCTAATGGATTTATTGACGTGATAAATCGGCGAAAAACCTTCATTTTGACTACTACTGCTCAAAATTTTCATGCCATTTAGTGTCTGGCGTTTGGCATCCCAGCGTCCATAAATGGCAATTTCTTCACCAACCACGACTTTATCCTTTAAATAGGGCTGATTAAAGAAACTAACCATAAACACATCATTTTCCTGCATCAAACGAAAAGAAAGTTTGGATTTCTTATAACCAAAACGATTTAATACAGCTGGCGAGACCACTAAACCTTTCAATGTTACCTTTTCTTGATCATTAATCTCTTGAATTTGGCGCTCCTGAATATCTTCATAGCGAAAAGGATAGTAGCTTAATAAATCTTCAATCGTTTCAATCCCTAAAGTGGCTAAGGTCTCAGCGCGTTTTGCCCCCACGCCACTTAAAGCTGTTACTGGATCTTGTAAATTCATCTCACACCACCTTCTTTCTCAAATCATAGACGGTGTCAATCGACTAGCATTTCACGTATAAACAATGCTAGTAGCTGACCCAGTCGATTGACCACCTTATATAAAAAAAGAGTGCAGGTTTTCCCACACTCTCCACCATTTATACTTTATTCTGCTGAGAATAGATATGGATAAACTGGTTGATCTCCTTGATGGATTTCAATTTCAAGTTCATCATTGATTGCTAATAATGCAGCTTCAATTTCTTTTGCTTGAGATTCACTACCTTCTTCACCAATGATAATCGTGATAATTTCTGTATCTTCATCCATCATGGCTTGTAAAGTATCCATACATACAGCTAAAATCTGTGGTTTAGAAACGACAATCTTGCCATCTACCATACCTAAGAAATCACCCTTAGTAATCTCGATACCATCAATACTTGTATCACGAATCGCATGAGTTACCGAACCACTCACGACATTTTCAAGCATCTCAGTCATTTGTTCTTTATTTTCATTTAATGTAGCTTCTGGATTAAAGGCTAGTAAAGCAGTCATTCCTTGAGAAATCGTTCTACTTGGTACGACTGCAACTGGAATTTCAGCTACTTCAGCCGCTTGTTCAGCCGCCATAAAGATATTTTTATTATTTGGTAAGATAATCACTTGTTCCGCATTGATGGCTTCGATAGCATCCATAATATCTTGGGTACTTGGATTCATCGTTTGACCACCACTGATGACATAATGAACACCTAGACTTGTAAATAATTCTTTCAAGCCTTCACCTGCCGCAATAGCAATGACACCAAATGGAATCTTTGGTTTTGCTTGGGTTTTCGCTTGTTGTTGGTCATGCTCTAAAATTGTTTCATGTTGTAAACGCATATTGTCTACTTTGACTTTAATCAATGAACCAAATTTTTGACCATAATTCATCACTTCACCAGGATGTTCTGTGTGTACGTGAACTTTGATAATTTCATCGTCATTCACCACTAATAAAGAATCTCCAAGTTCATTTAAATAATTACGGAAAGTATCATAATCAAATTCACTATCTACAGTTGGGCCTTCCCCAATTTTCACCATAATTTCTGTACAGTAACCAAACTTGATATCTTCAGTGGCTAATTGACCTTGCACCGAGCGCTCATGTTCTGCGTGAACCATTTGATCCATAGAAGCCAAAGTTAAAGTAAACTGTTCATCTTCTTCAAAATTACCAGTTAAAGCATTTAAAAAGCCTTCATAAACAAATAATAAACCTTGACCACCACTGTCAACTACACCGACTTCTTTTAAGACTGGCAATAAATCCGGCGTCTTGGCTAAAGCTTTTTTCGCACCTTTCACCACTGCTTGCATGACTTCAACGCAATCGTCACTTTCTTTTGCTTTACGTTCACCAAATTCAGCGCCGACACGTGCAACAGTTAAAATCGTTCCTTCAACCGGCTTCATCACCGCTTTGTAGGCTGTATTCACACCGTTGGTAAAGGCCGCTGCTAATTGTTTGGCATCTAAGCTCTCAAAATCAATAATTGCTTTACCAAATCCACGGAATAATTGAGATAAAATCACTCCAGAATTCCCACGAGCACCCATTAGTAAGCCTTTAGATAAGCATTTTGCTAACTCACCGACATGCTCACTCGCTGAATCACTCACAGCTTTTGCCCCAGAAGTCATTGTTAAGTTCATATTGGTCCCAGTATCACCATCAGGAACTGGAAAGACATTTAAAGAATTGACATATTCTGCATTTGCTTGTAATCGTGTTGCCCCAGCTTGTACCATTTCTTGGAACTGACTAGCGCTAATCTTATTTACCACCACTTGAAAAAAATCCTCCTCATTAAAAATTATCCGCTAGTTTATTCTGGTAAGACACGGACACCTTGGACAAAAACATTGACTGAGTTTGCAGTTACACCAAGCATTGTTTCAAGATTGTATTTCACTTTTTCTTGGACATTGCGAGAAACTTCAGAAATCTTTGTCCCATAACTTACGATTGTGTACACATCTACTGCCACGCCATTTTCTTCTTGACGGACAACCACACCTTTTGAGTAGTTCTCTTTTCGTAAAATTTCATCAATATTATCTTTAATTTGCTTTTTACTAGCCATACCGACAATCCCAAATACATCTGTAGCCGCGCCACCTACTACTGTTGCGATTACATCATTCGACATTTCGATTAAGCCATTTTGCGTCATCATTTTTACAGCCATCAGAAATCCTCCTTCATCTGGACCTTATTTTTATTCAATAAGTTTATTTTATCATAGCTACTATCTTATGAAAAGGGATAGCTCAATGAATCCCTCTAACCTTGTTTAATTTACAATGTTTAAGAAAAAATGTCAATGAATTCTAAAATATCTCTTGCCTTTTTTTTGACTATATGATAAATTAATTTGGTATGAGACGAAAATAATCGCTCCCACATCAAGGCAAAGGAGGAAAAACACATGGCAAAAGTTTGCTACTTTACAGGTCGTAAAACTAAAAGTGGAAATAACCGTTCACACGCAATGAACGCTACAAAACGTACAGTTAAACCTAACTTACAAAAAGTTCGTGTATTAATTGATGGCAAACCTCAAAAAGTTTGGGTATCAACTCGTGCTTTGAAATCTGGAAAAGTTGAGCGAGTTTAATTAATAAACGAAATGACGGAGCTGCATTTAGTTGTGGCTTCTTTTTTTTGCCTATTTTTATGGTACAATGTTTTTACACTATCTTTGTATATACTGAGGTTATTCATTCATGAAGCAATATATAAAACAACATAAAACTTACTTACTCACTAGCTTTTTCATACCAGTAGCTATCATGGCGCTTGTCTATCTTTTAAATGGTATCTATCCTGGAAGTGATCGTAGTATTTTAGCCAGTGATGCTTTTGCCCAATTTTCCAACTTTCATGCTAGTTTTCGACAAGTCTTACTGGGCAAACAAAGTATTTTTTACACCTTTAATGCCGCACTTGGCTTAAACTATCTTTCACTAGCTGCCTATTATTTGGGAGGAATTTTTACTCCTTTGGTGCTCTTTTTCCCAAATCAACTGATGCCTGATGCCCTATACTTCTTAACTTTAGTCAAATTTGGCATGATGGGCTTAAGCTTTGGGGTACTAGCCAAGTCAACTTATCCTAAATTAACAGATACACTACGACTTGCTTTGGTCACTTGTTATTCACTTTTATCCTTTGCTGTTGCGCAATCAGAATTAATCATGTGGCTCGATGCTTTTATCTATTTACCACTAGTTATATTGGGGATTCAGCGACTCATTACTAAACATAGAGTTGGTTTGCTATTTATCAGTTATTTCCTTTTATTTTGCACAAGTTTTTATTTTGGTTTTATGATTGGTGTATTCTCTGTACTGTTCTTTTTTGTTCAACTTATTGCAAATTTCAGAAAAACCAAACCCGCAATTATCCCATTTTTTATGACGGGAATTTGTAGTGGTTGCGCTTCTATGTTTATCTTATTACCGACCCTTATTGACCTAAAGACAAACGGTGAGTCACTCACAAAAATCTCCCAATGGAAAACCGAAGATACCGCAACACTCGATTTACTAGTCAAAAATTTTATTGGTGTCTATGATACGACAAAATACGGCTCCATTCCCTTTATTTTTGTAGGGCTACTGAGTCTAATTGGCTTAACCTTATATTATGTGAATAAACGTTTTTTACTTAAAGAAAAAATTGCTTATACCGTTTTAATTGCCATACTGATAGCAAGCTTTTATTTAGAACCTTTAAATTTGTTTTGGCAAGGTATGCACGCCCCTAATATGTTTTTATTTCGTTTTGCCTTTTTATTCTCATTTGTTGTCGTTTATTTAGCAGGGTTTGGCCTCACGGATATCTATCACTATTCAAGAATAACATTAGCCTACACATGCTTATTCTGGCTGCTTTTATTTGCGATTGCCTATTTTGGAAAAGCTGAAAAAGAATACCTTTTTCTTACGCCTTCTTCAGCGTGGATAACTGCAATTGTCCTTACGATTTACATGATTCTTTTTATTTATCGGAATCACTTTTCTAAAAAAATATTTTCGCTTGTTTTACTTGTCATAGCATTTGGCGAAATGTCTATCAATTCCTATTACTTAATTTTAGGGATTCGCAATGATTGGGTCTATGCTTCACGTTCACTATATACAGATCCTTATCCAGCTATTTCGGCATTGGTTGGTTATACAAAACAGCATAATCAAGATTTTTATCGTCTAGAAAATCTCGATCCTGTCTCGGTTAATGATGCTTTTCATTACAACTATGCTGGGATTGGCTTATTTTCATCTATGCGTAATCGTCATGCTTCTAGCTATTTAAATCAACTCGGATTTCGGTCACGTGGCACCAATCTTAATTTACGTTACCCAAACAATACCCTGTTGATGGATAGCCTTTTTGATATCAAGTACAACTTATCTACGCAACCAGTAGAAAAATACGGCTTTATCCAAAAGCAAAAAGTAGGGAATTATCAACTATACGAAAATCATAATGCCCTTGAATTAGGTATACTTGCGCCCAAAGATATCTATAACGTCCAACAACCTAAATTCGATAACTTGGCAAGTCAAAAAAATCTATTCAATGCCTTATCTCGGCAAAATCAGGAATATTTTCAGTTCACCACAGTCTCTTTAGTGCAACAAACCAACACTAAAATTGATGAGAATGGCAATATTACTACCTATATTCAACAAAATCCGGACCAAGAACAAAAAATTACTTATCAAGTCTTTATTCCGGCTAATACCCAAGCTTATGTCAGCCTGTTTCCTTTTGACTTCTCGCAATTGAATGCAAGTAGCGCAACAGTAACAACAGCTCATTCAAGCTATGAAAGTCAAATCGATATTAATGGTCAATATTATAATTTAGGCTACTTTAATCAGGATACTACTTTTCAATTCACCATCAGTCTGAACGGAAATCAAAAGTTATCCTTCCTAACACCTAAAGTCCTACTACTTGATACCAACGCTTATCAGCAAGCCATCAATGTACTAAGACAAAATGAAGTAGCTTTTCAAGTGAATCAAAACCAAGCGACTGCGACCTTTGAAGCAAAAGATAATCAAGTTCTCTTTACTACCTTAGCTTATGATAAAGGTTGGCAAGCCAAAATTGATGGAAAAAAAGTACCAATAAAAGCCTTCAAAAATGCACTAATCACCATTCCAGTCAAAAAAGGCAAACATACACTAACCTTGACGTATTATCCACCAGGCTTATTCATAGGTAGCGGAATAAGCTTAACAGCACTTGTACTTTTTGGTTTATATTGTCATTATCAACGAAAGAAACTACTTCACTAAACAATAAAAGAGCGCTATGTCTAATCATTAGTCTATAGCGCTTTTTTGATTATTCATATTTGACTTTTTTTAAATATAACCCTTCAGGATGAGCCGTGGGGCCTGCTTGATTACGATCTTTAGAGGCGATAATAGCTGGAATGGCATCTACTGGCATTCGTTCATTGCCAATTTTTAACAGTGTTCCTACCATGATACGAATCATCTTATATAAAAAACCATCACCTCTAAAAGTAAAAATCAACTCCCCATTTCCCTCGTCTTGTCGGATATTTGCTTCATAGACTGTCCGCACCTTATCTTCAACCGAACTCCCACTAGCACAAAAAGCCGAGAAATCGTGCGTTCCTAAAAAATCCGTAATTGCCCGTTGCATTTTTTCAATATTTAAGGGATATGCATAATAAGCAGCATATTTTCTTCTAAAAGGTGAACGGGGCTTTTGAATCTGCAAGCGATACTCATAGGTCTTTTCTAACACATGATATCTAGCATGAAAATCTTCTGAAACCTTCTCAACACTGATACAGGCAATATCTTCAGGAGATTGCGTATCTAAGGCAAAACGCATTTTTTCCAAATTTCTATTTTGTGGGAAATCAAAATGAATCACTTGACCTAATGCGTGAACCCCCGAGTCCGTCCTACCTGAACCGTGAACAACGATAGGCTGATTCGCCATCTTGCTTAAAGTTTTTTCTAATTCTTCTTGAACCGTGCGACCATTGATTTGTCTTTGAAAGCCACAAAAATCACTACCATCATACGCTATGATTGCTTTATATCTAACCATTTTGACCATCTTTCTCTATTCTCTTATACTTGTCTTATTTTAAGGGATTTCTTCTATTTACGCAAACTTAAATTCATATTCACTAACCTAGCAGATCGGATTGCTTTCAATAAAAAAAGCTAGACAAAACTTGTCTAGCCATTCAAAGTTGCGTGGCGACGTCCTACCCTCACAGGGGGAAACCCCCAACTACTATCGGCGCTAAGAAGCTTAACTTCTGTGTTCGGCATGGGAACAGGTGTATCCTTCTTGCTATCGCCACCACACTATTTACTTGAGTGATTGATTCACTCAAAACTGGCATTGAAAAGTATTACTTTTCCGAGTCATTTTGGTTAAGTCCTCGATCGATTAGTATCAGTCCGCTCCATATATCACTATACTTCCACTTCTGACCTATCTACCTGATCATCTTTCAGGGATCTTACTTTCTTAAAGAA
>NZ_JBQKFH010000023.1:0-39656 GCF_052119425.1 Enterococcus cecorum | reverse complement strand
ATGGTTTTGGTCGACTTAATTATAGAGGAAACAGATGTCTTTTTCTATTATTATGAGTATAAAAAAAGATATTTAGTGTTATCCTCCGTTTGAGTAACAACACTAAATATCATAGACCCTAAAAACAGGCGCGCTGTGTAGGTGCTCCTGTTTTTTGTCTATATAAAGTGATGGCTGAGAATCATTTTGATACAATTTGAGACATTTTGTATCAAAATGATGATACAAAATGAAAACGCTTAGAACCCGAACAAAACATTGTGAAAAATATACTTTAAAAAACGTTTATTTACCTATATTTCAGTATATACGACTTAAAATATTGTGAAAATGTAAGCGTTTAATAAAAGTTGGCGTGGTATTTGCTTATATTAAAGTGTAAAGAGAAGAAAGGGGTGTTGCGACATGCAAGTGTCAACTGAAAGGGGGATTTTAAATGACCAGTTATGATTTAGTCGTGATAGGCTCTGGACCTGGAGGCTATGTAGCGGCAGTCAAAGCAGCCCAAAATGGAAAGAAGACCGCAGTTATTGAACGAAACCAAATCGGTGGAACGTGCTTAAATGTAGGTTGTATTCCATCCAAATCTTATATCCAACATGCACATTGGGTACTAGCAGGCCAAGAAGCAGCAAAATTTGGATTTGCAAAACAAGAAGTAAGCTTTGAATTTCCAAAATTAGTTGCGAGAAAAGATCAAGTAGTAAAGAAATTACAAGGTGGCATTCACGGACTATTTAAATCAAATCGCGTAGACTATATCGAAGGCGAAGCAAGTTTTGAAAATGGCAAATTAATGGTGAATGGCAAGGAAATTGGTTATCAAGATTTACTATTAGCAACAGGTAGCTCACCTTTTGTGCCACCAATTAATGGCGTAGATCAAGCAGATTATCTTACAACCGATACTTTCTTCAAACAAACAGAATTTCCTAAAAAATTAACCATTATCGGTGGTGGGGTTATCGCAGTAGAATTAGCTTTTGCGATGCGTCCATTAGGTAGTGAAGTTACCTTGATTGAAGTCGCACCAGATATTTTATTAACCGAAGACGAAGAAGCGCGTAAAGTTGTTAAGTCTCAACTTCAAAAAATGGGTATTAAAATTTATACGCAAGCGAAAATTCAAGAAGTGAAAAAAGATGCAGTTGTTTTAGATGAAGTCGTTGTTCCATTTGAAAAATTATTAGTAGCAACTGGACGGCGAGCTGATTTAACACTTGCCAAACAGTTAGGACTTGAATTAGATGAACGTCAACGCTTTGTCAAAGTAGATCGCCATTATCAAACAAGCCAACCTCATGTTTATGCTATTGGTGATTTAGTAGGTGGTTATCAATTAGCACATGCAGCTAGTGCGGAAGGTTTATGTGCAGTGGCAGCAATTTGCGATAAAGATAAACATACACTTGACCAAACAAGTATTCCACGTTGTCTTTATACCCAACCGGAAGTCGCAAGTTTTGGTTTAAGTTTAGAACAAGCAAAAGAACGCTATGAAAATGTTCAAGTGAAGAAAATGGCCTTTGCAAGTAATGGTAAGGCAATTGCGAGTGAAGAAACAAATGGCTTTGTCAAAATTATTATTGAAGGTAAATATCAACAAATTCTAGGCGCAGTGATTGTTGGCGCTCATGCAACCGAAATGATTCATACAATCTTAGCAGTGAAAGAATCAGAAGGTACAATTGATGAAATCGCGCGAATGGTTTTTGCTCACCCAACCTTATCTGAAACCATTAGCGATGTGGCAAAAAGTTTTTAAATCATGAATAGATGAGGAGGAATTTTTCATGACTAAAATTAGCAAGGAAAAAGCAGAATGGATCTTAAAGAAAATGTACGATATCCGTCATTTTGAAGATGAAGTACACCGCATCTTTACTTCCGGTGAAATTCCTGGATTCGTACACTTATACGCTGGTGAAGAAGCAATTGCAACTGGTGTATGTGCACATTTAACTGATGCAGACTATATTACAAGTACGCACCGTGGTCATGGTCACTGTATTGCTAAAGGCTGTGATTTAGATGGCATGATGGCTGAAATTTATGGTAAAGAAACTGGTCTATGTAAAGGTAAAGGTGGTTCAATGCACATTGCCGACGTAGATAAAGGGATGCTTGGTGCCAACGGTATGGTAGGTGGGGGCTTTCCAATTGCAGTAGGTGCTGGTTTACGTAATAAATATCTAAAAACAGATAGTGTTGCTGTATGCTTCTTTGGTGATGGTGCTGCTAACGAAGGTACTTTCCACGAAGGAATTAACTTAGCTTCAATTTGGGATTTACCAGTAATTTTCGTTAATGAAAATAACCAGTTCGCTGAATCAACACCACAAACTTATTCTTCAGGTTCTAAGACAATTGCAGAACGTGCAGCAGCTTATGGTATTCCTGGTGAACGCGTCGATGGAAAAGATTTAGTTGCCGTTTACGAAGCAGCTGGTCGTGCAATTGAACGTGCACGTAAAGGCGAAGGACCTACTATCTTAGAATGCGTAACTTATCGTAATTATGGACACTTCGAAGGTGACGAACAAAAATATAAAGCTCCAAGTGGAGATGAAAAAGCCTTTGCAGATCGCGATTGTATTGAAGATTTCGCAAACTACTTGAAGAAAGAAAAAATCTTAACTGCAAAAGAAATTAAAGCTATCGAAGAACAATCAAATGAAGATATTGCTCATGCGATTAAATTTGCTCAAGATAGTCCAGTTCCACGTCCTGAAGCACTCTTTGAAGATGTTTACGTGAATTAATTGAAAGGAGTATTATATCATGACTAGAAGAATTACATTTATGAACGCCATCAATGAAGCATTAGAACAATCAATGGAAAAAGATGATCGCGTCATCTTACTTGGTGAAGATATCGCCGGTGGTGTGACTGTTAAACACTTAGAAGAAGAAAATGAAGATGCATGGGGCGGTGTATTCGGCGTAACCAAAGGCTTGATGCAAAAATTTGGTCGCGAACGTGTGATTGATACCCCTATTTCTGAAATGGGTTATATGGGTGCGGCTGTTGGGGCTGCTGCAACTGGATTACGCCCAGTACCCGAATTAATGTTCAACGACTTCTTAGGATTCTGTTTTGATACGATTTTAGCACAAGGTTCTAAGATGCGTTATATGTTCGGTGGTAAAGCAAAAATTCCTATGACGATTCGTACTTGTCATGGTGCTGGTGCAAGTGCTGCTGCGCAACACTCTGGTTCATACTATGGCATGTTTGGTTCAATTCCTGGTTTGAAAGTTGTTGTACCTTCAAATCCATATGATGCCAAAGGATTATTAAATGCTGCAATTGCTGACGATAATATTGTAGTATACTTTGAAGATAAAACTTTATATGGTTTAAAAGATGAAGTGCCAGAAGAATACTATACTGTAGAAATCGGTAAAGCTAAAGTAAAACGTGAAGGTACTGATTTAACGATTGTTACAATTGGTAAGATGCTTTATGTAGCTTTAGAAGTTGCTGAAAAATTAGAAAAAGAAGGCGTATCAGTTGAAGTCATTGACCTTGTAACTGTTGCCCCTTGGGATCAAGAAACAATTATTAACTCTGTGAAGAAAACAGGTCGCTTAATTGTTATTGATGAAGCAAATCCACACAATAATACAGCGACAGATATTGCAGCAGTTATCGGAAACAAAGCATTTGATTATCTAGATGGACCAATTAAATGCGTCACTGCTCCAAATACACCTGTTCCATTTGCAACAAATCTAGAACAATTATACTTACCAAATGCAAAACGCGTGATGGAAGAAGCCGAAGAAATTATTGACGACTTAAAGAAATAAGGGGGTGAGTGCGCATGGCAACAGAAGTATTAATGCCAAAATTAGGTTTGACAATGACAGAAGGAACCGTCGATCAATGGTTCAAAAATGAAGGGGATACCGTGGAAAAAGGAGAAGTCGTATGTACGATTAGTTCCGAAAAATTAACCCACGATGTAGAAGCACCTGAAGCTGGGGTTATCTCTAATTTGGTAGCTGTTGGACAAGAAGTACCATGTAAAGAACCAATTGCAGTAATTGGCGCAGCAGGCGAAGTTGTTCAATCAGCAGCACCAACACCTAAAGAAGAAACACCGGCTCCAGCAAAAGAAGAAAGTGCACCAAAAGTAGCTCCAGCACCAGAAGCTAAAGTTGCTCGTAGTGGTGATAGAATCTTTATTACACCACTTGCACGTAAAATCGCTGCAAGCAAAGGATATGATATTTCATTAATTAATGGTACTGGTGGTAATGGTCGTATTACACGTCGCGACGTAGAAATGTATCAACCACAAGTAGCTACTCAAGCATCAGCAGCACCTGCAAGCTATGGTGAAGGCTTGAAGGGTATGCGTAAGACGATTGCGCAACGTATGATGAATAGTTTACATCAAAGCGCACAACTTACCATTCATCAAAAAGCTGATATTACAAGTTTAATGGCCTTCAGAAAAGATTTGAAGGAAAAAGCCGATATTCCATTAAACGATGGACAAACAAGTATTACAACTTTATTATCAAGAGCTGTGATTCTTGCTTTGAAAGACAAACCAGCGATGAATGCTTGGTATGGCAATGGTCAATTAGAAGAAGTAGAAGCTGTTCATTTAGGTATGGCTGTTGCGCTAGATGATGGTTTAGTTGTACCAGTTGTTGAAGATGCCGATAAGATGACTTTAACAACTTTAGCTAAGACATTACAAGATCGTATCAGCAAAGCCCAAGATGGTACGTTATCTGGTGAACATTATGCTGGCTCAACCTTTACAATTACTAATATTGGTAAAACAGGTGTAGAATACTTCACACCAATCTTGAATACGCCTGAAGTTGGTATCTTAGGTGTAGGTACATTAATGAGCGAATTGGCTTTAGAAGATGGTCAAGTGGTTCAAAAACAAAAATTACCATTAAGTTTAACCTTTGATCATCAAGTAATCGATGGCGCTCCTGCAGCTGACTTCTTAGCTCGTGTCATCTTCTACTTAGAACATCCATATGCACTTGTATTATAAGATGAGGTGATTGAAATGAAACTGAATGCAGCGTTTATCTTTTTAGCGCCCAATGCAGACTATAAAAGTAATCGCAGTGTGGTCCAAACAGAAGCGGTTGATTTAACAACTGTTGGTGCTAAAGATTATGCCGATGCTGTTTTAGCTGCCAAAGATTTAGTAGCGAATGGTGTCAATGCAATTGAATTATGTGGCGGTTTTGGTATCGAAGGGGTAGCTCAAGTGAAGAAAGCTGTTGGACCTGAAGTTGCAATCGGTGTGGTTCGTTTTGATAATCATCCTGGATTAGAGTTCAAGAGCGGCGATGAGTTGTTCTAAATCTTAAGAAATGTTAAAATTAGCACTCTTTAATCGAGAGTGCTAATTTTTTTAGTTCTTTTTCTTGACAATTACTAGAAGTGTGATATATTTATAATTGTATTAGCACTTAAGAACATAGAGTGCTAATAAGGGGTGAGACAATGTTAACACAAAGACAAAAAGATATACTACGATTGATCATCCAGAATTACACAAAAAACAATCAGCCTGTTGGTTCTAAAAAGTTAATGAATGACGGCATAGATGCTAGTTCAGCCACCATTCGAAATGAGATGAAAAGTTTAGAAGAACATGGATTATTAGCAAAGACCCATTCTTCTTCTGGACGTATTCCTTCGATTGCTGGTTATCGCTATTATGTAGATTATTTATTAAAACCGACTACCGTTGATGAACAAGAACGACTGAAGATTCGTCAAGGTTTCAGAAGAGAGTTTCATGAGATTAATGAAATCATTCAAGAGTCTGCGGATATCTTATCTGAGTTAACCAGTTATACGGCTTTTTCATTAGGGCCTGATGTGAAAACACGAAAATTAACTGGTTTTCGTATGGTTCCGCTAAACAATCATCAAGTTGTAGCCATTTTAGTAACTGACAAAGGAAATGTTCAAAGTCGTATTTTTTCGATTCCCTACAGTATTCAAAGTAGTGATTTAGAAAAAATGGTTCAAATTATTAATGATCGCCTGGTCGGAGAAGACTTATTAACCGTTTATCATCGATTACGTACCGAGATTCCGATGACTTTGCATAAGTATTATCAGAGCACAGAAGGAATTTTGGGCTTGTTCGACGGCATGTTGAATCAACTTTTTGAAGAGAAAGTTTATGTTAGCGGTCGAATGAATCTATTAAACTACGAACCTACGCAAGACTTACAGCATTTCAAACTCATGTATGATTTGATGAGTGATACGGATGGTTTAAATCAGTTAATTACGCCATCTGATCAATCCATTCAAATTAGGATTGGTTCAGAAATAGGTCATGATTTATTTCAAAATATGAGTTTAATTCAAGCTACTTATCAAATTGACGGTCATGGTCAAGGTACAATTGCTTTACTTGGACCAAGCAGTATGCAGTACTCTAAAATGTTTGGATTACTCGATACTTTCCGCCAAGAGTTAAGTGAAAAATTAGGTGAGTATTATCGGTCATTGGATCAATACCGATAGTAAATATACACAGAAAGGACGAATGTCAATTGTCTGAAAAGGAGAAAAAGACGGAAGAACTTGAACAAGAGACTGTTGAAGTGGAAGAAACATTAGAAACGTCTGCAGATACAGATGAAGAAGTTCAAGAAGAAGTCAAAAGTGATGTAGAAGTCCTCCAAGAAAAATTAGAGGAAATGGAAGACAAATTTTTACGTGCTTCAGCGGAAATTGCAAATATCACTAACCGCAATCGTAATGAACGAGAGCAATTACAAAAATATCGTTCACAAGATTTAGGTAAAAAATTATTAACTTCACTTGATAATTTAGAGCGTGCGATGGCAATTGAAGTAAGCGATGAGCAAGGGGCTAGCTTGAAAAAAGGAATTGAAATGGTGCTTGAAAGTATGCGCCATGCCTTTAAAGAAGAAGGTATTGAAGAGATACCTGCAGAAGGGGTTACTTTTGATCCAACTTTACATCAAGCAGTTCAAACCATTCCCGCGAGTGATGAATTTCCAGCTGATTCAATTGTACAAGTCCTGCAAAAAGGCTATAAATTGCATGATCGCGTGTTACGACCAAGTATGGTTGTTGTCGCTCAATAAAATAGATTAGTTAAAGGAGATTTTTAATATGAGTAAAATTATTGGTATTGACTTAGGTACAACAAACTCTGCTGTTGCTGTCTTAGAAGGCGGCGAGGCAAAAATTATTACAAACCCAGAAGGAAATCGTACAACACCATCTGTGGTTTCATTTAAAAATGGCGAAATCCAAGTAGGGGAAGTAGCAAAACGTCAAGCAGTTACGAACCCAAACACTATTTCATCTATTAAACGTCATATGGGTGAAGCAGGATATAAAGTAGATGTGGAAGGTAAACAATACACACCACAAGAAATTTCTGCAATGATTTTACAATATATCAAAGGTTTTGCAGAAGATTATCTAGGAGAAAAAGTTGAAAAAGCAGTTATCACAGTACCAGCTTACTTCAACGATGCACAACGTCAAGCAACGAAAGACGCTGGTAAAATTGCTGGTTTAGAAGTAGAACGTATTGTCAATGAACCAACTGCAGCAGCTTTAGCTTATGGTTTGGATAAGACTGACAAAGATGAAAAAATCTTAGTATTCGACCTTGGTGGTGGTACATTTGACGTATCTATCCTTGAATTAGGTGACGGTGTATTTGATGTATTATCAACAGCCGGCGATAACCATCTAGGTGGGGATGATTTTGATAACAAGATTATCGATTACTTAGTTGCTGAATTCAAGAAAGAAAATGGCATTGATCTTTCAACAGATAAAATGGCATTACAACGTCTAAAAGATGCAGCTGAAAAAGCGAAGAAAGACTTATCAGGTGTAACAAGTACTCAAATTAGTTTACCATTCATCACTGCAAGCCAATCAGGTCCATTACACTTAGAAATGACATTAACTCGTGCGAAATTTGACGAATTAACTGTTGATTTAGTTGAACGTACAAAAATTCCAGTACGTCAAGCTTTAAAAGATGCTGGTTTAAGTCAATCAGAAATCGACGAAGTTATCTTAGTTGGTGGTTCAACTCGTATTCCTGCAGTTGTTGAAGCAGTACGTAAAGAAACTGGTAAAGAACCAAATAAATCAGTAAACCCTGATGAAGTAGTTGCCATGGGTGCTGCTATCCAAGGTGGGGTAATCACTGGTGATGTGAAAGATATCGTATTACTAGACGTAACTCCATTATCATTAGGTATTGAAACAATGGGTGGTGTATTTACAAAATTAATCGACCGTAATACAACAATCCCAACAAGTAAATCACAAGTCTTCTCAACAGCTGCTGATAACCAACCTGCTGTAGACATTCATGTTTTACAAGGTGAACGTCCAATGGCTGCTGATAACAAGACATTAGGAAGATTCCAATTAACGGATATTCCACCTGCACCTCGTGGTATTCCTCAAATCGAAGTAACATTTGATATCGACAAGAACGGTATTGTAAATGTTTCTGCTAAAGATTTAGGAACTCAAAAAGAACAAAAGATTACCATTAAATCTTCTTCAGGTTTATCAGATGAAGAAATCGAACGTATGGTGAAAGATGCTGAAGCGAATGCCGAAGCGGATAAAGCACGTAAAGAAGAAGCGGATTTACGTAACGATGTAGATACTTTATTATTCACTGTAGATAAGACATTGAAAGAATTAGAAGGTAAAGTAGATGCAGACGAAGTGAAGAAAGCTGAAACTGCACGTGATGAATTAAAAGCAGCCGTAGAAGCAAACAACATTGAAGAAATGAAAGCAAAACGTGATGCTTTAAATGAAATCGTACAAAACTTAACGGTTAAATTATACGAACAAGCGGCTCAAGCTCAACAAGCTGCCCAACAACAAGATCCAAATGCAGCACAAGGTAGCGCAGACGATGTCGTAGATGCTGACTTTGAAGAAGTAGACGACGACAAATAATCGTAAACAAAAAGAGTGTGGCAGCTTTGTCACACTCTTTGTTTACTGATAGCAACTAGTTATGATAAAATACTAGGGAAATTGATTTTTGGAGGTAAGCTAATGGCTGATAAAAGAGATTATTATGAAGTACTTGGTGTATCTAAAAGTGCTTCTGATGATGAAATAAAAAAGGCTTATCGTAAGCTATCAAAGAAGTATCACCCAGATATTAATAAAGCGCCCGATGCTGAAGAAAAGTTTAAAGAAATCTCTGAAGCATATGAAGTTTTAAGCGATAGTCAAAAACGTGCTGCCTATGATCAATATGGTCATGCTGCAAATGATCCTAATTTTGGAGCTGGCGGATTCAGCGGAGGTTTTGGTGGCTTCGGTGGCGGCGCTGGTTTTGGAGGATTTGAAGATATTTTTGAGTCCTTCTTTAGCGGCGGTGCATCACGAAGCAACCCAAATGCACCTAGACAAGGTTCGGATTTACAATATGTCATTAATCTAGGCTTTGAAGAAGCAATTTTTGGCGTAGAAAAGAGTATTAAATATAATCGTGATGAATTATGTCATACATGTGGTGGTAGTGGAGCAAAACCAGGCACACATCCACAAACATGTAGCAAATGTCATGGTTCTGGTGTTATTAATGTCGAACGTCAAACACCACTTGGTCGTGTAATGACGCGCAGTGCTTGTGATCAATGTAATGGTACAGGTAAGACGATTAGTGATCCATGTACAACTTGTCACGGTACAGGACGCGAAAAACATAGTCACACTGTGAAAGTAAATGTGCCTGCAGGTGTGGAAGATGGTCAACAAATGCGCTTAGCAAATCAAGGGGAAGCTGGCTATAATGGTGGCCCTTATGGTGATTTATACGTCGTCTTTAGAGTTGAACAAAGCGATATCTTTGATCGAGATGGTGCAGAAATTTATTACGAATTACCACTTAACTTTGTGCAAGCAGCTTTGGGTGATGAAATTAACGTACCAACTGTTCATGGTGAAGTGAAATTAAAGGTACCAGCTGGAACACAAACTGGGACAAACTTCAGACTTCGTGGTAAAGGAGCACCAAGATTGCGTGGCGGCGGAAATGGTGACCAACACGTTAAAGTGAAAATCATTACACCGAAAAACTTAAATGAAGAACAAAAAGCTGCTTTACGTCAGTTCGCTCAAGCAAGTGGGCATAAAGTGACTGAACAACAAGGTGAGGGTTTCTTTGATAAAATGAAGGATGCCTTTAAGAAAAAATAAATAAATATAATGGAAAAACGGTTTACCTGACCAAAGTAGATTGGGTAAACCGTCTTTTTTAATTTAATAATGCTAGAAATGATTGATTGTTGAATTGTTTAAAAAGTTGAATCAGTTGTTCTTGATAGGTAGGTAAATAGTCGATGGCAAGCTTTAAGATATGTGAGCTAGCAGGTATTTTTGTTTCGTCGATAAAATTTGCAAATTTTGGATGTATTAAAACAATAGTATTTTTCTTTTGATATAATTTATTAATATCTTCAGCGTTAATCATAAATACTTTGGGATTTAATTTATAATGATTAAAAGTAGTTGTTAATTTTAACGAGATACTTTCAAATTCACTAATTGTATTTGTTACAATCATGATATCAATTTCAGGAATAAAAAGTTGATAAGTAACTTCTATTTGATTGGTTAAAAAATAGATTTGTTCATTAGTAAAAAAATAGGAAATATTATTTGTTGTTTGCCAAGAATCAATAATTCGTTGCACTTGATTAAAGAGCACTTTTTGGGTAGGACTTAAAGTATTGTATATGAACGGATTACTGTTGGGAAGCAAAGGGTGTAAATTTAAAATAAATTTTTTATAAAAATAAACAATTGCGACTCGGAAATTTCTAGTAAAAATAACCTCTTTACCTAAGCGTAATTTTTGTGAAAAATGTTGTAAAAGACTCTTAATTTTTTGATTTGTGAAGACTACTTGATGTAGAGCTTTAATATCTTCGTTTCCCCATTGGTCTGAAAAAAGAAAATTATTGGTTGTGCAATAACATAAAAAGATATAGTCTAATTCAGTTTGATTAAAATACGTATTTAAAGATTTTTCCAAATTTAGATGTACAAAATCAAGCAAGCGTTGGTAAATAAAGAGTTTTTTTAGTGCTGTTAAATCTTCCCATTCCTTTATTTCTATTGTATTTTCTCGTCTAACCCAAGTTAAAACTAGCAATATCTCGAAAAACAAAAAATCATCCGTAGTTGTTTCTAATAACTTGGGTAGAATAGAATGATTGGATGAGAGGATAAATTGATGTGCAATCTGTATATCTTTTTGAGAGATGGGCTGATAATTAATGCCGTATTGTGAATATAGCATAGCGATAAAGAAACGAATTCTATATTCAGGACCGGCAATTTGATGTTTATATGTTTTTAAACCAATCTGTTTTAAATATTTTTCAGCTTTTTTCTTAATTCGATAAGCGTTTGCAATTGAATGGTAATTTTTTTCTATAAATGAACTAAATGGTAATTGATTATGATTATTGATTAAAAATTCAAAATATTTCAAAATGACGGATTCACCATAAATCACATGTAATATTTCAAGATAATTCACATATTTAGAGAGAGTAAGCTTTACATATCTGTTCTTTTGAAATTGAATTACCGCTTTTCCTTGAAGTAATTGATTTAATTCTGTTATTAAGTCTTTTAAGTATACGTCACTAATATTTAAGTAGGTCACCATTTTATCTAAATGAATGATATTGTTACTAAATAAAATCATAAAAATTAATATCTTGTTTCGGACTTTATTTTCTAATAAGTTGTCGAGCATATTTCTTTCCCCTTTCAAAATTGCCTAAACTATCCACTTTCCATTAAATTTTCATAGGTACTTATAATTTTAGCAGATATTATGAAAAAATCACTAAAAATTTTTTATCAAAAAACTATTTAAATTATGAAAATATTTGAGAATTTATTTTAATACCAAGTATTCTAGCAAATTTAGGCTGTTTAAGTAAGCGGAATGGATATCAATTTATTTTATTTTGAATAATATTTTTTTCATATAAATTGATAAAATCAGAAAAAAGTGAAAATTCCATACTTTAAGTAATCGCCTGTGTCAAGTAAAAACTAATTGATTAGTGGTGACTTTCCCTTTTCTTAAGTTAATCATTTTGAAACTATAAGAGAGTTTTACTGCAAATATTAAGAAGTGAATGATAAGCAGTCGAAGAATAGTTGTCCTATCAAAAAATCGAATATTCTTAGACTGAAAATCATGAAAAAACATAAAAACACGAAAATTTTTCAAGAAAATTGCAAAATTAGAAGATTCTCATATTTACATTTTCTGAAAATAAGGTATGATATCTTTGTAACAAAGAAAGCTTATTAGGGGGTATAATGTGCGAGTGAAATTAGAAAATAGTAATAATAAAGAGGTCATTCAAGAAGAAGTAGCCATATTAACGACTTTATTAGCTGAGACAACCAAGAAGATGATTGGAGAAGAAGAGTTTACTTTGATTGAAGACTTAACCAATTTATCAGTTCAAAAAGATTATCGTCAATTGGAAGAAAAGATTGCTGGTATATCTAATGAAAAGATGGAAGTTATCTCTCGCTATTTCTCTGTCTTACCATTGCTTATCAATATTTCTGAAGATGTTGATTTAGCTTATCAAGTGAACTATTTAAATAATACTAATCAAGAATATGTGGGAAAATTATCAGATACCATCAATCAAGTTGCAGCATCTTCACAAGCACGTGAAATTTTGCAAAATTTAAATGTGGTACCAGTATTAACAGCACATCCAACCCAAGTTCAGCGCAAGACCATGCTTGGTTTAACCCAACAAATTCATGTGTTACTAAGAAAGCACCGCGATGTGAAATTAGGCTTAATCAACAAAGAAAAATGGTATGATGATTTAAGACGTCATATTGAATTGATTATGCAAACGGATATGATTCGCGAAAAGAAATTAAAAGTTAGAAATGAAATTACCAATGTCACTGAGTATTATGATCGTTCTTTGATTACGGCAATTAGTAATTTAGTGAATGAGTATAAGACATTAGCTGCCAAAAAAGGAATTCAGTTGAACCAGCCTACGCCAATTACGATGGGCATGTGGATTGGTGGCGACCGTGACGGCAATCCTTATGTGACTGCGGATACTTTACAGATTTCTGCAACTACCCAAGGCGAGGTCATTTTTAATTATTATATTAAAAAAATTCAAGAACTTTACTTTGCATTTTCTATTTCTACGGCTCAAGCGCAAGTCAGTGAAGAGGTTGTTTTAATGGCTGAAGCATCAAAGGATCAGTCTGTATTCCGTGAAAAAGAATTGTACCGCAAAGCATTTAGTTATATTGAAGAACGTTTGAGAAATACTTTGGCTTATGTGGTGGAAGATCAAGATTTGCAACCTAGATATAACCGAGTAAGTGAATTCCAAAACGATTTACAAAAAATCCAAAATTCATTATTGCAAAATCATGGTGAAGCACTTTTAAAAGGTGATTTTAATGAATTGGTTCAAGCCACTGAAATTTTTGGATTCTATTTAGCGAGTATTGATATGCGTCAAGATTCTAGTGTCTTAGAAGCTTGTGTGGCTGAATTGCTCAAAAGTGCCAACATTGAAGAAGACTATTCCGCATTAGATGAAGAAGCTAAAATCGCTGTACTCTTGAAGGAATTAGAAGAAGACCCACGAATTTTATCAGCTACAAATGTTGAGAAATCAGAGACCTTAACAAAAGAATTAGCAATCTTTAAAATGGCTCGTAAATTAAAAGATAAAATGGGCGAAGAAATCATTAAGCAACATATTATTTCTCATTCTGAAAGTGTTTCAGACTTATTGGAATTGGCAATCATGTTAAAAGAAGTGGGGTTGATTGATCGTCAAGCTGCTCGTGTGCAAATCGTGCCATTATTTGAAACAATTGAAGACTTAGATAAATCTGAACCAATTATGCGCCAATATTTAACGATGCCAATTGTAAAACGTTGGTTAGCCTCTAAGAAGAATTATCAAGAAATCATGCTTGGCTATTCAGATAGTAATAAAGATGGCGGCTACCTTGCATCAGGTTGGACATTATATAAAGCGCAAAATGAATTAAAAGATTTAGGCGAAGAGCTAGGTGTCAAGATTACTTTCTTCCATGGACGTGGGGGAACGGTTGGACGTGGGGGTGGTTCAAGCTATGATGCGATTACTTCTCAACCTTTTGATTCAATTAAAGATAGAATTCGTGTAACTGAACAAGGCGAAGTGATTGGGAATAAGTACGGTAATAAAGATGCCGCTTACTATAATCTAGAAATGCTGATTTCATCGACTTTAGGACGTATGGTCACTCAACGCGTCACTGATACTGATCTTTTGGCGGAATTTAGACAGTTGATGGATGGCATTGCGGAAAAGAGTTATCATTTCTATCGTCAATTAGTTTTTGATCATCCAGGATTTTATGATTATTTCTTTGCGGCGAGTCCGATTAAAGAAGTATCAAGTTTAAATATCGGCTCACGACCAGCCGCACGTAAAACCATTACTGAAATTGGGGGATTACGAGCGATTCCATGGGTCTTTTCATGGTCACAAAACCGTGTGATGTTACCGGGGTGGTATGGTGTAGGTTCAAGTTTCAAAGACTTTATTGATCAAGCACCAGGTAATTTAGAGATTTTACAACGAATGTATCAAACTTGGCCATTCTTTCATTCTTTACTTTCAAATGTGGATATGGTCTTATCCAAATCAAATATGTATATTGCTCATCAATATGCCCAATTATGTGAAACGGCAGAATCAAAGGAAGTTTATGACTTGCTGTTAAAAGAATGGAAGTTAACCAAAGAAGTGATTTTGGCTATTGAAGAACAAGAGGAATTATTGGCGGATAACCCATATTTACGTTCAAGCTTAGATTATCGTTTACCTTACTTCAATGTATTAAATTATGTTCAAATTGAATTAATCAAACGACTAAGAAGTGGCAAACATAGTGAAAATACTGAAAAATTAATTCATATTACGATTAATGGGATTGCAACAGGCTTACGTAATTCTGGTTGATGATTCAAAAAAGAAGTTGCTAACACTTTTGCTAGCAACTTCTTTTTTATTGATGGAAATGAATATATAAATCTACCAACCAAATAAATAGATAAAATGCACTAATAATACCACAAATAATCATGTGGCGTCGTTTGTTCATCATGACAATAGCAGCGAATTCTCTCAGTAAAGCATTTGGTAGAAAGTAGCGTGCCGTATGAGCGCCTAAGCCTTGTGCAGTTAGGCCAACTTGTTCGGCGAAAATTCCTGCCCGAAAAATATGATAATTATTAGAAAAGAAAACGACGCGATAAGGTTTAATAAGACGGTTATCCATTAATTGTTTACTGAACCGCATATTTTCTAAAGTGGTGGTTGATTGATCTTCAAGTAAAATATCTTCTTCATTTATTCCTTGTTCTAAAGCATAATTTTTCATTGCTTGTGCTTCTGAAATTTTTTCATCAGGCCCTTGACCACCAGACATGATAAATTTTGCTTGATGATTTGTCTTAGCTTTTTGTAAGTGGAAAAATTCGATTGCTCGATTAATACGTTGAGCAAGTAATGGGGTCACTCGTTCACCATTAATCAAACCTGCACCAAGCACAATAAGATAATCTTGGTTAAGTTTTGGACGTAAAAATTGGTAAATCCAAACACAGATTAAAAAATTGAGTAAAACAAACATGAAGTATCCGGTTATCACGGTAGGTAAGGCTAAGAAACTTAATAGCCAATGTGGTAAATGGTCTCTAAAAATTTGTAAGAATAAGTATAAAATTAGTCCGATTGCACAGATAAAGGTAAGCATATTGGCTAAACTGCGCGATTCTTTTTTAAAGACAACATAACTATTCCACAGTAGAAAAATGATTAAGCCGTAAATGCCGAATGCAACGAGTAAGATAAAGATAATCAGGAATAACCCCAAGACGCCAAAAGGAATGAGAGATTTTGCGGTAATCCCGATAAGAGTTAAGTATCCAGCAAAAACAAGCCAAAATAACATAAATAACCAACCATTGATTAGTCTAGCGGGGCGTTTATGAAACTGCCAATAAAATAAAGCAAAAAAACTAGTTGGAATTAAGAACCAAACACTGTGATTGATGATTTCTAAAAATAGACAATATGGAAGTAGAAAACCTAGCGATAAATAAATGATTTTGAGCAGTTTTTGATTTTGTTTTTTTCTAAATAAATTAATTGCATAACCAAAAGCGGTGACAAAATAGATAATACTCACGATAATATCAAGGGTTGTTAGATTCATTTTTTCACTCCTAATTCATAACTTTCTACATTATAACAAAACTAAATGAAGTTGCAAGATTACAAGCTTTACAAACTTTTCATAGTCGCTGACAAAGAATGTACAATCCTCTATTATTAAATTGATAGTCATTTCTATTAGGAAAGAAGGTACAAGATGAAACAAATATATAAACGAAATTTACCTTTATTGGGTATCACTGAATTTTTCAGTTTTTTTGGTATTACTGCATTTTGGCTGTTGTTTTTAAGCCAGCAAGGGATGTCTTTATGGCAAATTGGTATTCTGGAAAGTCTTTTTCATTTAACCAGCTTACTATCTGAAGTCCCATCAGGCGTACTAGCAGATCGCTTTACTTATCGACGTAATCTCTTCCTTGGGCGATTCGTTACGATTATTTCGGCCTTATTTATGATTTTTGGCAATGGTAATTTTTTTCTTTATGCTTTGGGAATGATTTTTAGTGCATGGGGCTATAACTTTGATTCTGGCACAAGTCAGGCACTTTTATATGAAACAGCCAAAGAACTTAAGCAAGAATCAAGATATCTAACGTTCATAAGCTATCTTAATGGTATCTCAGAAGCCACTCGTACGTTAGGGATGGTTGTTGCCGGATTTTTAGTTCATGGTTGGCTCATTTATACCTATCATATTCAGATTGTTTGCTCTTTGTTGGGAATTCTTTGTATCTGGGGGATAAAAGAGCCTTCCATCAAAATGAAAAAAGAAGAAAGTCCGACTGTTTTGCAAATTATCCAGACAGTTTATCAGCTATTTAGAAAGCAAAATCGACTATTCTACCAAATGTTGATGGTTCAGGTTATGTTGACTTTGATTACGATGTATTATTTTTATTACCAATCTCAGTTACCTTACCTTCAGTCTTGGCAAATTAGTTTGATGATGCTTTTATCAAGCGGCTGTAATATTTTGGCTATCTACTTGGCAAATAAAATCGGTCAAAAAATCAAGACGCAGTTGGTTTTATGGAGTATATTAGGATGCTCAGGGGTGCTTTTCTTATTCACTATTTTGAATAATCATTTTGTATATGCTGTAATATTTCTAGTGTCAGATGCATTAGTCGTTCTTTTTTATCCGCTGTATGAAACTGAACTCCAAGCAGCCTTTGATTCTAAAGTGCGGGCAACCATGCTGAGTGTCTATGCCATGTTGGGAAGTTTTGCAATGATTATCTTATTTCCGTTCATGGGAGCGTTAATTGAACGTTTTGGTTTTATGTCTAGTTTCTTTGGTTTAGGAGTACTTCTCATTGCAATGAGTATCCTGTTTGTCTTGATACAAAAAAATAATAAACGCGAAGATTTTGAGTAAGTACTCGAAATCTTCGCGTATTTTTTATTCACTATAACTGAATTGAACATGTTTTACTTTAATATGATCTTTGGCTAAACTGTCTTTTAAATCCGTTTTAAAACTATAGGAAATCTCATCGAAACTACTAATGACAGACATCGTGGTGTAATCAGCTAAATTCACTTTAACGGTTTTTTCAAAGCTTTTAAATAGTTTGGTTTTCATTTGATCATTTAATTGATTCGTAAAAAGTTCATCAGTAGGAATCGGATGCATCAACAATAGGGGGGCCTCATTTTTATTGGTTGCTGTCAGCAATTCTTTTCTGGTTCCTTCTAAAGTAATGTAGGCACTAATATGGAAGAGATGATTATCTTTTGTTTCAGCCGCAGCATTAGGAATGACATAACTAAATGTGATTTTTTCTTGGTTGCTGGCATCAAGTAAGCGATGGTTCGAATACGAAATCATTGCGATTACACAAAAGACGATTAATAAAATACAACTTCCTACAAGCAAGATTCCTTTTTTAATATCTTTAAGGATTAAATCTTTATAATTCATGATAATTTCATAATTCCTTTCAATCATTTCGCTTTTTATTATAGCAAGTATTTCACTGAAAAGATAGTCAAAAAATAGCTGACCCGAATTGAGCCAGCTATAGGATTAAATATTTAAGACTTTATTTAAGAAATCTTTGGTACGTTCGTTTTGTGGATTTTCAAAAATTTGTTGCGGCGTGCCATCTTCTAGAATTTTCCCACCGTCAGTGAAAAGTACACGGTTAGCAACTTCTTTGGCAAATCCCATTTCATGTGTCACAATTACCATGGTCATTCCCTGTTTCGCTAAGTCTTTCATTACGTTTAATACATCACCAACCATTTCGGGATCGAGTGCTGAAGTTGGTTCATCAAACAACATGATATCAGGATTCATTGCAAGGGCACGGGCGATTGCGACACGTTGTTTTTGCCCACCAGAAAGATTATCTGGTTTCATATCTTTTTTATCAGCTAAACCAACCATATCAAGCAGACGGATTGCATTTTTTTCGGCCTCATCACGACTCGCTTTTTTCAAATCCATTGGTGCTAAAATTATATTTTCAAGGACAGTTAGGTGAGGGAAGAGATTAAAATGTTGGAATACCATCCCAATATGTTGACGGACCAAATTAATATCGGTATTTTTATCCATTAAATGGGCACCATCAATGACAATATCCCCGCTTGTTGGTTCCTCTAATTTATTCAAGCATCGTAAAAAGGTTGATTTACCAGATCCAGAAGGACCAATGATACAAACCACATCACCTTCTTTAATTGAAATGGAGATATCATTTAAGACAGTGTTATTACCATATTTTTTGACAAGGTTTTGGACAGAAATTTTTTCAGCCATGAATTATTTCACCTTCTTTTCTAATACTTTAGCAAATTTTGTTAGGGCTGTAATCACGATTAAGTACATGACAGCAATAATGAAGTAAACATCGGCACTTTGTAAAGTACGAGCAACGATAATCTTACCTGTTTGTAATAACTCTACCACACCAATTACTGAAATTAAGGTTGTATCTTTTAATGAAATGACAAATTGATTCACGAAAGAAGGTAACATAATCTTGATTGCTTGTGGTAAGATAATTTTTTGCATGGTTTTACTATATGGTAAACCTAAACTTCGAGCAGCTTCCATTTGACCTGTTGGCACGGCATTAATCCCACCACGCACAATTTCAGCAAGATAGGCACTTGCATTTAAGGTTAAGGTGATGATACCCGCTGTAAAGTCAGGAATCGTAAATCCGATTAATTGTGGTAAACCAAAGAAAATGAAGAAGGCTAAAACCATCATCGGAATACCACGAATGATATCAACATAAACAGAAGCAAAGACGCGTAAACCTTTGATATGTGAGACAGACATCAAACCAACAATTACCCCAAGAATCAATGCAAAAGCAAAAGATAATAATGCGAGTCCGATGGTTTTAAGTAAACCTGAAAGCAACACACCATAATTGTTTTTCAAAATACCAATAATGCCTTTTTCTGAAACTGAATCTCCCTTTTCTGCAGTAGTGGAGCCATCTTTAATATATTTATTAACAATCTGATCATATTTGCCAGTACGTTTCATTTCGGCTAAAGCTTCGTTAAACATTTCGATTAGTTCTGGATTTTGGCCTTTTTTCACAGCAAAACCATATTTACCACCCGTCACACGTTTAATTGGTGTTTGTAGTGCTTGTCCTTGGCTAATCGCATAACCAATTACTGGATAATCATCCATAATTGCATCCACCGCATTGACTTTTACTGCATCATAAAGTTGGTCAGCGGTATCAAATTGTTTCACGGTATAACCATATTCATCTTTATGATTCATGATATAATCAGCACTCTCAGTACCAACTTTCACGCCGACTTTTTTACCTTTTAAGTCTTTATAAGATTGAATCTTATCGTTGCCTTTTTTTACAGCTAATTGAATGCCACTTTCGAAATAAGGCGTAGAGAAGTCAAAACTTTTCTCACGTTCTGGTGTAATCGTCATACCAGCAATCATCGCATCTGCTTGATGATTTTCCACCGCTTGAACAGCAGCAGAAAAACCAATAAATTTCATTTCAATATTAAAACCTTGCATTTTTGCTGCTTCTTTTAATAAGTCCACATCAATACCTGTAAACTCATTATTGCTATCTTGAAATTCAAATGGTGCAAAGGCTGTATCACTTGCGATAACATATTTATCTTTTTTAGGGGTGACCTTTTTCATTTTATCACTTGCTGTATTTGAAGAAGAGGCAATATAACGATCAAGAATTGCTTGGTATTCACCGTTGTCTTTTAATTTTTTTAATCCGGCATTGAATTTCTTTAATAATTCTTGATTTTTTCCTTTTTTCACAGCAAATCCATAGGTACTACCTTTTTCAGGTTCGCCGACTAATTTCAAGTCTTCACCTTTAGTCACCGCATAACCAATAACTGGGTAGTCATCAAAAATAGCTTGTACGGTACCATTCTTTAAAGCGCCATAAACGCCATTAGCATCATCATATGTTTTAATGGTATAGCCATATTTCTTTTGATTTTTTTCAAGGAAGGTGGCACTTTCAGTTGAGACCTTTGCAGCTACTGTTTTGCCTTTTAAATCTTTATAACTCTTTATACTATTATCATCAGCTTTCACAGCCATTTGAATGCCACTTTCAAAATAAGGGTCGGAGAAATCAAAACTTTGCTTGCGTTCATCCGTGATACTCATACCAGCAATCATTCCTGCGACTTGGCCAGATTGTACTGCTTGAATGGAAGTGTCAAAACCAAGTGGGCGTAAATTTACTTGAAAGCCTTGATCTTTGGCAATCGCTTTTAATAAGTCAATATCAATACCTACATATTCTTTATCTTCATTTTGAAATTCAAATGGCGCAAAAGTAATATCCGTTCCAATTTCATAAGTTGTTTCATCTGCAGCAACAGTTGATTTGCCAATGACGAACAAACTAAAAAGTAGTGCAATGAAAGGAATGAGACTTAATCTATTTTTCATTAAATAATTCCTCCTAAAATTAAATTTTAAGAAAATTATATATCAATATTTTCATAAAATGCAAGAAAATAAGTGAAAATATAATAAAGATGAAGAATTGTCAGTGTTTCACTAATTATATTAAGTAACGTTGCAACCGGATACAAAAGTCGTTTGTGGTTTTTTTGAGCGAATTAGTTAGGGAAAGTATGTTCGGTGTGGTACAATAGACCTAGTTATAAAGAATCGAGGGTATAGTATGATTGAACGAACAACAGATAATCAATTTGAATTAGTCTCTAAATACCAACCAGCTGGGGATCAACCAACAGCAATTGAAGGCTTGGTTCAAGGAATTCAATCAGGAGTAAAAGAACAAATCTTATTAGGAGCTACAGGAACAGGGAAAACCTATACTGTTTCTCAGGTCATCCAAAGAGTAAATAAACCCACATTAGTAATTGCACATAATAAAACTTTAGCTGGCCAATTGTATGGCGAGTTTAAAGAATTTTTCCCTAATAATGCGGTGGAATATTTTGTTTCCTATTATGATTATTATCAACCAGAAGCTTATGTGCCGTCCAGTGATACCTATATTGAAAAAGATGCAAGTATTAATGATGAAATCGATAAGTTGCGACATAGTGCGACGAGTGCTTTGCTTGAGCGAAATGATGTGATTGTGGTGGCTTCTGTTTCTTGTATTTTTGGGTTAGGTTCACCTATGGAATACCAAAAACAAGTCGTTTCTATTCGTGTAGGCATGGAAATTAGCCGTGATGATCTCTTGCGTAATTTAATCGATATTCAATTTGAACGTAACGATATTGATTTTCAACGGGGTAGATTTCGGGTACGTGGTGATGTAGTTGAAATTTTCCCAGCTTCTCGTGATGAGCGAGCTTTGCGCATTGAGTTTTTTGGTGATGAAGTGGAGCGGATTAGAGAAATTGATGCTTTAACAGGAGAAGTGTTAGCTGAAACGGAGCATGTCTCAATCTTCCCAGCTACGCACTTCGTAACCAATGAACACACTTTAGATGAAGCGATTCGTGGAATTGAGGAAGAATTAGCTCAAAGATTAGCCGTACTTAGAGCGAATGATCAGCTATTAGAAGCCCAACGATTAGAACAAAGAACCAATTATGATATTGAAATGATGAAAGAGATGGGATATACCTCAGGAATTGAAAACTATTCACGACATATGGATGGCCGTAAAGAAGGGGAACCACCTTATACTTTACTTGATTTCTTTCCAGAAGATTATTTGCTTGTCATTGATGAATCACATGTGACAATGCCGCAAATTCGAGGGATGTATAATGGCGATAGAGCCCGCAAACAAATGTTGGTAGACTATGGATTTCGTCTCCCTTCAGCATTAGATAATCGTCCGCTAAGATTGGAAGAGTTTGAAACCCATGTCCATCAAATTATTTATATTTCGGCGACCCCTGGACCTTATGAAATGGGAAGAACAGATCATATTGTAGAGCAAATTATTCGACCAACTGGATTATTAGACCCGATGATTGAAGTGCGTCCGATTATGGGGCAAATTGATGATTTAGTGGGGGAAATCAATGAACGGATTGAAAAAGATGAACGTGTCTTTGTAACGACCTTGACTAAGAAAATGGCTGAAGACTTGACGGATTACTTGAAAGAATTAGGCATTAAAGTGAAGTATCTCCATAGTGATATTAAAACATTGGAACGTACAGAAATTATTCGCGATTTGCGTTTAGGTGAGTTTGATGTTTTGGTTGGGATTAACTTATTACGTGAAGGATTGGATGTTCCGGAAGTTTCTTTAGTGGCTATTTTAGATGCAGATAAAGAAGGTTTCTTACGCAGTGAACGGTCCTTGGTGCAAACAATTGGTCGTGCTGCAAGAAATGCTTCAGGCAAAGTAATTATGTATGCAGACAATAGGACTGAATCCATGCAAAAAGCGATTGACGAAACGATGCGCCGTCGCAGTATCCAAGAAGCGTACAATAAGGAACATCATATTGTACCAAAAACTATTAAAAAAGAAATTCGAGAATTGATTTCGATTACCAAAACGGCAAAAGTAGCTGAAGAGCCATTTGATTTTAAACATTATCAAGAATATAGTAAAGAAGAAAAAGAATTAATGTTAGCAAAACTAGAAAAAGAAATGAAGGATGCTGCTAAAGCCCTAGATTTTGAACGTGCAGCAACCCTAAGAGATACCATTCTAGAGCTAAAAAGTGAGTAATAAATAGGAGTTTTTTTATGGCAAATGATAAGATTGTGATTCATGGTGCCCGCGCGCATAATTTAAAAAATATCGACGTAACGATTCCGCGCGATCAGTTAGTCGTTGTAACTGGTTTGTCTGGATCTGGAAAAAGTTCGTTGGCATTTGATACTTTATACGCAGAAGGGCAAAGAAGATATGTGGAAAGTTTGAGCGCTTATGCTCGTCAATTTTTAGGTCAGATGGATAAACCAGATGTAGATAGTATTGACGGCTTATCACCAGCTATCTCGATTGACCAAAAAACAACAAGTAAAAATCCGCGTTCAACGGTTGGGACAGTGACTGAAATTAATGATTATTTACGATTGCTATATGCTAGATGCGGTCACCCCATTTGTCCCAATGATCATGTGGAAATTACGAGCCAGTCTGTAGAACAAATGGTTGATCAAGTTTTAGAATTACCCGAGCGTACAAAAATTCAGATATTATCGCCTGTTATTTATCAAAAGAAAGGGCAGCATAAAAAAGTTTTTGAACATATTCAAAAAGAAGGCTATGTGCGTGTTCGGGTAGACGGTGAAATTTATGATATAAGCGAAGTGCCCGAGTTAGAGAAGAATAAAAAGCATGACATTGCGATTGTGATTGACCGTATTATTATCAAAGAAGGGATTCGTTCACGTTTATTTGACTCGTTTGAAGCAGCTTTACGTTTGGCGGATGGTTATGCTGTGGTTGATGTGATTGGTCAAGATGAAATGCTCTTTAGTGAACACTATGCTTGTCCCTATTGTGGTTTTACTGTAGGGGAATTAGAGCCACGTCTGTTTTCATTCAATGCTCCCTTTGGTGCTTGTCCAGAGTGTGATGGTTTAGGTATTAAGTTGGCGGTTGATGAAGATTTAGTGATTCCAGACCGGAGCTTAACTTTAAGAGAAGGCGCATTGGTACCTTGGAATCCAATCAGTTCGCAATATTATCCCCAAATGCTTGAACAATTTTGTTTGAGTTTTGGTATTGATATGGATACACCATTTGAAAAACTAAGTAAAGAAGAGCAGCAGTTAATCTTACATGGCTCCAATGGCAAAACTTTCCATTTTCATTATGAGAATGATTTTGGGGGCGTTCGCGATGTGGAGGTGCCTTTTGAAGGAGTCTTAAATAATATCTATCGTCGTTATCATGAAACCAATAGTGATTTTACTCGTGATCAAATGCGCTTATACATGACAGAATTAACCTGTTCTCACTGTCACGGGTATCGATTGAATGAGCAAGCTTTAGCCGTTAAAGTCGGGGGCATTCATTTGGGCGAGTTGAGCGAAAAGTCAATTCAAGATGCTTTAGCTTTTCTTGAGCAATTAACTTTGACTGAGCAAGAAACAATGATTGCTAAGCCAATTTTAAAAGAGATAAAAGACCGTTTAACTTTTTTACAAAATGTGGGCTTAGGCTACTTAACCTTGAGTCGAGCTGCGGGGACTCTGTCTGGAGGAGAAGCACAACGGATTCGTCTAGCTACTCAAATCGGTTCGAACTTATCGGGTGTCCTTTATATTTTAGATGAACCTTCAATTGGTTTACATCAACGCGATAACGATCGTCTGCTTGATTCTTTAAGAAAAATGCGCGATTTAGGGAATACTTTAATCGTTGTCGAACATGATGAAGATACGATGCGAGCGGCAGATTACTTGATTGATATCGGTCCTGGTGCGGGTCAACATGGTGGTGAAGTCGTTGCATATGGTACCCCACAAGAAGTCAGCGAAAATCCGAATTCCTTAACGGGTCAGTATCTATCTGGTAAACGTAAAATTCCAGTGCCTAAGGAAAGAAGAAAAGGCAATGGTGAGAAGATTACGGTTGTAGGTGCTAGTGAAAATAATTTGCAAAATATTACGGTTGATTTTCCTTTGGCCACATTTACAGCTGTAACCGGTGTTTCTGGCTCAGGTAAATCTACATTAGTGAATGAAATTTTGAAAAAAGCCTTACAACAAAAAGTAAGTCGCGCTCATGCAAAACCTGGTAAACATAAGAAAATCACTGGTTATAAGTCAATTGAAAAAGTGATTGATATTGATCAAAGTCCCATTGGCCGTACCCCACGAAGTAATCCTGCAACTTATACGAGTGTCTTTGATGATATCCGTGATTTATTTGCCCAAACGAATGAAGCCAAAGTCCATGGTTACAAGAAGGGACGATTTAGTTTCAATGTGAAGGGTGGACGCTGTGAAGCATGTAAAGGTGATGGGATAATTAAGATTGAGATGCACTTTTTACCAGATGTTTATGTACCTTGCGAAGTCTGTCACGGTAAACGTTATAATTCTGAAACACTTGAAGTTCACTATAAAGGCAAGAATATTGCTGAAATATTAGAAATGACTGTCGAAGATGCTCTAGAGTTCTTTAAACACATCCCTAAAATCAAACGCAAACTACAAACTATTGTGGATGTTGGTTTAGGATATGTGACATTAGGCCAACCTGCTACTACACTCTCAGGTGGGGAAGCACAACGGATGAAACTCGCTTCTGAATTACATCGAAGTAGCAATGGCCGTAACTTCTATATTTTGGATGAACCAACAACGGGATTACACGCGGAAGATATCGCTCGTTTATTGAAAGTTTTACAGCGACTCGTTGATAATGGAAATACGGTATTGGTTATCGAGCATAATTTGGATGTCATTAAATGTGCTGACTACCTGATTGATTTAGGTCCAGAAGGTGGTGCAGGTGGTGGTACTATTTTGGCTACAGGAACACCTGAAGCAGTTGCCAAAGTACCTACAAGCTTTACAGGCCAATACTTACAAAAATTATTAAATAAATAATAATGAGAGACTTTTTTGTATAAAGTGAAAAGATAATTACGATTTTGTAAAAATATGATTGCTTTGCAGAAAAGTCTCTTTGCTTGCAAGAGCCTTTATGGTATGATGTTGAATGTGAATTGTTTCAGAAAAGAGTGAAAATATGCAGAAAAATAATTTTATACCTATATTGCTTGGGACAGATATGAATGTCTATGGCATGGCGCGTGCATTCAATGAAGAATATGGTATAAAACCCATTGCGATTGGAGAACATCAATTAGCTCCAACTAGATTTACTAAAATTGCCGATATTCATTTATATGATGGTTTTGATAAAGATCCTGTCTTCTCTGAAAAGTTAATCGAGTTAGCAAAATCAACTTTTAACCAAGCAGACATTAAATATTTATTGATTCCTTGTGGGGATGGTTATGCCGAGTTGTTATCTCAAAATAAGGAAAAATTAGCACCCTATTATACTTTTATCGCCAATGATTATGAGTTATTTAAAGTGTTGATTAATAAAGTTACTTTTTATGAAACTTGTGAAAAATATGGTTTACCTTATCCAAAAACCTTCATTTTAACACCAGCACATTTAGAAAATGGTCAATTCAAACAATCTTTACCATTTGATTTTCCAGTGGCGCTGAAACCGGCAAATAGTGTCGAATGGTTGTCAATTGACTTTGAAGGACGTAAAAAAGCATTTATTATTGATAACCGGAAAGAATTCGAAATTATTGTTGAACGAATTTATCAAGCTGGCTATACCAGTGAGATGATTGTGCAAGACTTCATTCCAGGCGATGATAGTAATATGCGTGTGCTAAACGTCTATGTCGATCATGAGCATAATGTTCGTATGATGTGTTTAGGTCATCCGTTATTAGAAGATCCTGCGCCTGGTTCAGTGGGAAATTACACCGTGATTTTACCAGATGAAAATGAGCAAATCTATCATGATGTTGCACAATTTTTAAAACGTATTAACTATGTTGGTTTTGCGAATTTTGATATGAAATATGATAGCCGCGATGGGATATTCAAATTATTTGAAATTAATTTACGTCAAGGCCGTAGTAGCTTCTTTGTAACTTTAAATGGTTTAAATTTAGCCAAATTTATTACAGAAGATTTGATTTTTAACAAACCGTTTGAAAAGACAATTTATGGGCGCGCTCACGGAGACCATGCTAAATTATGGTTGAATGTGCCATTATCTATTTTTAAAAAATATGCCAAAGACGGTCCAGATAAACAAAGAGGCTTAGATTTATTAGCGCAAGGCAAATACGGTTCAACATTATTTTATAAGAAAGATCGTTCTTTAAGACACTATTTATTAATGAAGTATGTTTATAAAAAGTATGAAGAAGATTATGAAAAATATTTTAAAGTGAAAGAAGGTTAATCATGCGCGATTTTTTTACCATTCTAGGTGGAATGGGAACGATGGCGACAGAAAGCTTTGTTCGACAGTTAAATAAACGCACACCGACACATGCTGATCAGGATTATTTAAATTATATTTTATATAATCATGCGACAATTCCTGATCGTACGGCTTATATTCTTGATCGTAGTAAACCAAATCCAATTCCTTTATTGCAAGAAGATATTCGCCAACAAAATATTTTGCAACCAAGCTTTATTGTTTTGACCTGTAATACGGCTCATTATTTTTTTGATGACTTACAAAAAGAGACCAAAATTCCGATTTTACATATGCCAAAAGAAGCCGTCAAACAGATTCACCGTGAGCAAATTACTGGTAAAGTGGCATTTTTAGGTACGGAAGGCAGTGTGAAGGCGGGCGTTTACGAAAATGAATTAAAAGAACAAGGGATTAATTATTTGATTCCAGGTCAAGATTTACAAGCTAAAATTAATCATTTAATTTATCAGGATGTAAAAGAAAATGATTATATTAATCTTGAGTTGTTTTTTGAAATTCTAGCCGATACAAAAAAACTTGGATGTGAAGCCGTTATTTTAGGATGTACAGAACTTTCATTAGTTGCTGAATATATTGATTGTGAACATGAGTATAAAATTTTTGATGCACAATCTATTTTAGTAGACCGCACGATAGACCGAGCATTATCTTTAAGAAATAAATAAGTTTTACGGATATACGTGATTTTTTGAAATTGCGTATATCCATTTTGTTGTATAAGATACGCCCGGCATGATATAATAAATAAGACAATAAAAAGTGAAACATGATTGCTTTTTTAAAGGAGGAATTCATCATGGCTGATCAATTAAGTTTAGTCATTATTACCGGGATGAGCGGTGCAGGAAAAACAGTTGCCATCCAAAGTTTTGAAGATATGGGTTATTTTTGCGTTGACAACATGCCCCCAAGTTTAATTCCAAAATTTTGGGAACTCATTCGTGAATCAGGCAAAGTAACCAAAATTGCTTTAGTCGTTGATTTACGTTCACGCTCATTTTTTGATGAAATTCAAAATATGTTAGCTGAAATTGAAAACACGCAATTGATTGATACGAAGATTTTATTTTTAGATGCTTCAGATGTAGAGCTGGTTTCACGTTATAAAGAAACTAGACGTGTGCATCCAATGGCAATGGATGGTTTGGTTACTGAAGGAATTCGCAAAGAGCGTGCCATTTTAGAAGATTTGAAAGTAAAAGCTTCTTTGGTGATTGATACGACTACTTTAACACCGCGCCAATTACGTGAAAAAATCAATCAAGAATTCCGTCATAATAATGAATCGGGTTTTCGTGTGGAGATGGTCTCATTTGGCTTTAAATATGGCCTACCAATCGATGCAGATATCGTAATGGATGTACGTTTCTTACCAAATCCACATTATATTCCAGGACTTCGCCCCCTTACAGGTTGTGATAAACCCGTGTATGATTATGTCATGAGTTTTGAACAAACTGAAAAATTCTATCAATCATTTAGCCAACTTTTACTACAAATTATGCCTGGTTACATTAAAGAAGGTAAAAGTAGTTTAACGATTGCGATTGGTTGTACAGGTGGTCAACATCGCTCTGTTGCTTTAACTAATCGTGTAGGTGAATGCCTAAAAGAAAATGGCTATACTGTAAATACCACCCACCGTGATAAAGATAAACGAAAAGAGACGGTTAATCGCTCATGAAAACCTATCGCATTAGAAAACCTAAAGTTGTAGTCATGGGCGGTGGTACAGGCTTACCAGTTATATTAAAAAGTCTGAGAAATCAGGGCGTAGATATCACAGCAATTGTCACGGTGGCTGATGATGGTGGAAGTAGTGGGGTTTTACGAGACTCAGTTAAAACGATGGTCCCACCAGGAGATCTACGTAATGTCTTAGTGGCGCTCTCTGATATGCCAAGGTTGTATTCAGATATTTTCCAGTATCGCTTTAACAAAGGAGATAAATTTTTAGCGAATCATGCACTTGGCAACTTGATTATTGCAGCGATTGCAGAAATGCGTGGTAGTACTTATGAGGCGATTCGCATTTTAAATAAGATGATGCATGTGGAAGGTAATGTCTATCCCTCATCAGAAGAGCCTCTGGTTTTACATGCGGAATTTATGGATGGTTCGACTGCAGTGGGCGAGTCCAAGATTGCTCTAGAGCGAAAAACGATTCGTCATGTCCATGTGTCTCGACAAGATTCAGATGAAACACCTAAAGCGAGTCGTAATGTAGTGAAAGCCATTATGGACGCAGATATGATTGTTTTAGGTCCAGGAAGCTTATTTACGAGTATCTTGCCTAATTTAATGATTCCGGAAATCTCTGAAGCGATGTTAAAGACGAAGGCAGAAGTGGTGTATATTTGTAATATTATGACACAAAAAGGCGAAACGGAGCACTTCACCGATGCGCAACACGTGAAAGTCTTACATCGCCATTTAAAGATGCCTTTTGTGGATACAGTTTTAGTCAATATCGAACATGTGCCCGAAGATTACATGGATGTCGAAAAATATGATGAATATTTAGTCCAAGTAACGCATGATTTTAATGGCTTGCGTGAAGAAGGCTGTCGTGTGGTCTCTAGTGATTTTCTAGAATTACGCGATGGCGGTGTCTTTCATGATGGCGAAAAAGTTGTGAATGAATTATTACGGATTGTCTATGGCGTAAGGAATA
This sequence comes from Enterococcus cecorum, assembly GCF_052119425.1. Lineage (GTDB taxonomy): Bacteria > Bacillota > Bacilli > Lactobacillales > Enterococcaceae > Enterococcus_E > Enterococcus_E cecorum_C. The sequence goes on along the minus strand of NZ_JBQKFH010000023.1, from coordinate 9,242 downwards.
CAGAAAGGGAGCGATAATTTTGTCATTTGCTGCGGAAGTCAAAAAAGAATTGACGACTTTAGAAGTGCACCGCGAACATGCCAAAGCTGAGTTAGCTGCCTTGATTAGAATGAATGGTTCTTTAAGTATTGCCAACCAACAGTTTATTCTCAATGTTCAAACTGAAAATGCGGCAATTGCACGTAGAATTTATTCACTTTTAAAAGATCATTATGATGTTCGAAGTGAATTATTAGTTCGTCGGAAAATGAAGTTGAAAAAGAATAATGTCTATATTGTACGGCTGAAAAACGATACGATGGATGTGCTAAATGATTTAGGAATTATGGATGGTTTAATGTTTGATATCCATGCTTCAGATGAGTTGATGGGAAATGCACAAAAAATGCGTTCTTATCTCCGTGGTGCGTTTATGGCATCTGGTTCTATTAATAATCCAGAAACCAGTCGCTACCATTTGGAAATTTTTTCAGTTTATGAAGAGCATAATGAAGATATATGTAGTATGCTTAATTTCTTTGATTTAAATGCAAGAACACTTGAAAGAAGAAATGGCTATATTACTTATCTCAAAGGGGCAGAGAAAATTGCTGACTTTTTGACTTTAATCGGTGCCACAAATTCCATGTTAAAATTTGAAGATGTACGCATTGTTCGTGATATGCGTAATTCGGTGAATCGTTTAGTCAATTGTGAAACGGCCAATATGTCACGAATTGCAGATGCAGCTACTAAACAAATAGAAAACATTGAATATATTGAGTCGAAAGTAGGGATTAAGTCTTTGCCGGAAAAATTACAAGAAATCGCCGAGTTAAGATTACAACATCCAGAAGTAAGTTTAAAAGAACTAGCTGAAATGGTGCCAAGTGGGCCAATCTCAAAATCGGGCATTAATCATCGTATTCGAAAAATTAATGATTATGCCGAAAAATTAAGGCAAGCAGAATAACAAAAACGCAGAATCCTCAGGAAAAAGTGGATGCTGCGTTTTTTGCTTTTATTTTAATATTTCTTTTAATTCGTCTTCAGAAATACTTTCGTCAAAAATGTGTTCTTCAACAATAATAGTTGGCACAAATTTGATGTTGGCTGCATTGGCTTCATCGACAATTAATTGGCTATAAGATTGATGGTCATTTTCGCTTAAGCCTAGTTTTTCTTTGGCAAATGTAGCGACTTCATCAAGTTCAAGGTCGCCCCATTCTTCTTGTGTATCGAAAATCTTTTGAATACTTGCTAAAATAGTTGATTCATTCGTAGTATCCACGAAACGATGCATGACATTTCCACGTTGAAGACTAGGTTTTTCTTTATCGAATAGCTTAATGACACGTGTGACATCGGCATCAGCTAATAATGCTTTGGATTCATTAAACCATTGACGGCAATATGGACAACGAAGGTTCATAAATTCTTTCATAATATGTTTACCATTGCCAATGACAAGACCGTTTTTGGCATTTGTTTGTTCAGCTTTAATCACTGAAATATCCATAAGTATCACCTCAAATATAATTGATTACAGTCTTAAGTTTATTGGTTTTGTGAAAAAATGCAACTATTACGCTTGTAGACGTTTTTTTTGAATTTCACAAAAAAATCAGGCAAAAAGGGTTACTTATGTAGTTTTTTTCGATATAATAAATAGTTGAACAGTCCAATTTTTGATCTCCCACGTCAAAAAATTGCAAAATCACTGAGGTGTTAACTATGAATAAAAAAACAATGGATGGAAATACAGCTGCAGCCCATATTTCTTATGCTTTTTCTGAAGTAGCAGCCATCTATCCAATTACGCCTAGCTCACCAATGGCTGAATTAGTGGATGCATGGTCAGCAATGGGCAAAAAGAATCTATTTGGAGAACCTGTCAAAGTCATCGAAATGCAATCAGAAGCTGGTGCCGCTGGTGCCGTTCATGGATCGCTAAAAACAGGTGCCTTAACCAGTACATACACGGCCTCACAAGGTCTTTTATTAATGATTCCTAATATGTATAAGATCGCTGGTGAACTTTTGCCAACCGTCTTTCATGTTGCAAGTCGTTCTGTGACAACTAATGCTTTAAATATTTTTGGTGATCAAACCGATGTGATGGCAACGCGTCAAACAGGATTTGTGATGTTGGCAGAAAGTAGTGTCCAAGAAGTAATGGACTTAGCAGCTGTGGCCCATTTAGCAAGTATTAAAGGTCGTTTGCCATTCTTAAATTTCTTTGATGGTTTTCGTACCAGTCATGAGCTACAAAAAATTGAAGTCATTGAATATGATGATTTGAAAAAATTAGTGCCTGAAAAAGAATTAGCTGAATTTCGTCAACGTGGGATGAACCCAAATCACCCAACAGTCAGTGGTATGAACCAAAATCCTGATATTCATTTCCAACAACGTGAAACGATTAATACCTACTATGATGAAATTCCGGCAATTATCCAAGAATATATGGGTAAAATCAATGAATTGCGTGGAACGAATTATGATTTAGTCAATTATTATGGCCATCCTGAAGCGCAAGAAGTGATTGTCGTGATGGGTTCAGCCGCCCAAGCGATTGAACAAACGGTTGATTTTCTAAATGAACAAGGACGCAAAGTTGGTTTTATCAATATCCATTTATACCGTCCATTTCCAACTGAGAATTTCTTAAGTAAAATCCCCGCAACTGTCCAATCTATCGCGGTGTTAGACCGTACAAAAGAACCTGGGGCAAATGGCGAACCACTATTTTTAGATGTCCAATCTGCTCTTTATGAAGCGGATATTCGACCAAGTGTGATTGGGGGCCGCTATGGTTTAGGTTCAAAAGATGTGACGCCTGCTCAAATCTTAGCCGTTTTTGATGAATTACAAAAACCACGTAAAGAACAAAAAAGAAGATTCACCATTGGTATTACTGACGATGTGACGCATTTATCTTTACCTTTAGGACCAACTTTAGATTTAACGCGTCCTGGTACTTTCCAAGCAAAATTCTGGGGCTTTGGTTCAGATGGGACAGTCGGCGCGAATAAGTCAACGATTAAAATCATTGGCGACAATACCGATAAATTTGTCCAAGGTTATTTTTATTATGATTCCAAAAAATCAGGTGGCTTAACGGTATCGCATTTACGTTTTGGTGATCAAGAAATTCGCTCTACTTATTTAGTAGAGCATGCTGATTTCATCGCCTGTCATACCCCTGCGTATGTTCATAAATATGAATTAGTTCAAGGCTTGAAAAAAGGCGGCACTTTCCTATTAAATACGACCTGGTCAGATGAACAATTGCATAAATTCTTGCCAAAACATCTGAAAAAATATTTGGCTGAAAATGACATTCAGTTTTATACCATTAACGCGATGCAATTAGCGCAAGAAATTGGTTTACGTAATCGTATCAACACTATCATGCAGACTGCTTTCTTTAAGTTAACGAATGTCATGGATTTTGATACGGTTGTGAAATTATTAAAAGATCAAGTGCAAAAAATTTATGGTCACAAATCAGCGAAAATAGTGGAGCAAAACCATGCGGCCATCGATCAAACCTTAACGCACTTGCATCGTTTTGAAGTGCCAAAAGAATGGGCGAACTTAGATCCTACTGAGAAACGTTTAAGTCGTCAAAGTAAGTTTGTTGAAGAAATTGTGGAGCCAGTCAATGCCCAAAAAGGGGATCATATCCCAGTCAGTGCTTTTGTGAATAATGGCATGGTTGCTGGTGATATGCCACTAGGTACTGCCGCGGTTGAAAAACGAGGAATTGCCCTTGAAGTTCCTGAGTGGATAGCTGATCGTTGTACCATGTGTAATGAGTGCGCGTTTGTCTGTCCACATGCTGCCATCCGTCCGTTTTTAGCAGACGAAGATGAAATGCAAGAAGCACCTGAAGGCTATATTGTTCGAGATATGCGTGGACCTGATGGCTTGAAATACCGTATCCAAGTATCAGTGGAAGACTGTACTGGATGTGGTTTATGTGTGGAAGCATGTCCTGCAAAAGGCAAGGCTCTAAAAATGCGTCCTTACGAAGAAATGAAAGAAGAAGCTATCAATTGGGCCTTTTCAATGACATTACGCCAAAAAGAAAATCCTGCGAAACCAGGAACGATTTTACACAGTCAATTTAATAAACCATTACTAGAATTCTCAGGTGCATGTTCAGGATGTGGAGAAACGCCATATGTGAAACTATTGACGCAAATGTTTGGTGACCGAATGATGATTGCCAATGCGACGGGATGTTCTTCCATTTGGGGAGCAGCTGCACCAGTGACGCCTTATACAACTAATAATCAAGGGCAAGGTCCAACTTGGTCAAACTCATTATTAGAAGATAATGCTGAATTTGGTTATGGTATGATGATTGCCAATACCACTCGACGTGAAGCTTTAGCCAACCAAATGACATCCATGCTAGATAAAGTTTCTCCAGAGCTTAAGGAACTAATGCAAGATTGGACGAAGCATTTAAATACAAGTGAAGGAACCCAACAAAGAGCGAAAAAACTGAAAGCTGCCTTACAAAGTGCAGTCCATCAAGTCCCTGAATTAGCTGAAATTTTAGCGCATGATGATTTATTCGTAAAACCAAGTCAATGGATGATTGGTGGCGATGGCTGGGCTTATGATATTGGATATGGCGGAATTGACCATGTTATTTCTACTGGCGCCGATGTCAATATTTTGGTCTTGGATAATGAAGTGTACTCAAATACCGGGGGTCAAATTTCTAAAGCCACGCCAGCAGCTGCGATTGTTAAATTTGCTGCCAGTGGGAAAAATGCGGCGAAAAAAGATTTAGGTATGATGGCCATGACATATGGTAATGTCTATGTTGCCCAAATCGCTTCTGGAGCTAATGCCATCCAAACCATGCGAGCGTTTGAAGAAGCGGAAAAATTCCCTGGTCCATCAGTAATCATCGCTTATACACCATGTATCGTTCATGGCTTGTCAGGTGGCATGCGTCAATCGATCCAAGAAGCAAAAGATGCTGTAAGTTCTGGTTATTGGTCACTATATCGATATAACCCAAGCCTTAAAGCGCAAGGTAAAGAGCCAATGAGTCTTGACTTTAAGAAACCTGATTTTTCTAAGATGCCTGATTTCATGCGTACTCAAGTGAGATTTAGAGCGTTAGAAACAGTGCACCCAGAACATGCTAAAGCGTTATTTGATAAGACTGTTAATGATGCTAAAACACGCTTTTATAATTATGCTCGTCTAGCTGGTCAAGAAGAAAAAATTCGTCAGCGTTTAGAAGGCAAAAAGGATTCTCCAGTTGAAGATAATAAAGCAACTGTTCGACGGGAAAAGAAAGAGCGTACTATTGATCCAGAAAGAGAAGCACGTCGCTTACAAAGAAGAGCTGAACGTAAAGCAAGACGTGAAGCCAAAAATGAGGAAAAAAGCGAATAAACTTTTTTGAAACAGGCGTACTAGTAATTTTATGGGATTGCTAGTACGTTTTTTTTCTGTATTTTAAAAAATAGTAAAAATCTTTATTTTTTTTCATGCGCATTCAAACTTATGATATACTTGAATCAAGAAATAAATGAAAGGAAGTCTGTTTATGTCTTTTCAAAATGGAGATATTTTCCAATTGGATTATTGGAAGCAATTGTTTTCAGAAAACATCTTGTCTTATTCCTTTTTGATTAACATTGTTGATATTATTGTTGTTTGGTATCTGTTATACAAGTTGCTTCAATTAGTCCGTGGAACAAAGGCTATTCAGCTCTTAAAAGGGGTACTAGTTTTTCTAGTCATTCGTTTTGCTGCTGAATTTTTAGGATTACATACACTTTCTTGGTTGATGGACCAGGTCATTACTTATGGGGTGATTGCAGCTGTCGTCATTTTTCAACCAGAAATACGTCGAGGACTCGAGCACCTTGGGCGTACTAAGTTTTTTGCCCCAAATAGTGTGAAAGAACGCGAGGAAGAACGGATTATTAAAGCCTTGGATAAAGCCGTTCAATATATGTCCAAACGGAAAATTGGTGCATTAATTACGATCGAACGTAACACTGGCTTAGAAGAGTATATTGAAACAGGAATACCTCTAGATGCGGATATCTCAGGAGAATTACTCACTAATATCTTTATTCCAAATACGCCCTTACATGATGGTGCGGTAATTATTCGTGATGGTAAAGTAGCTGTTGCCTGTGCGTATTTACCTTTATCAGACAGCATCTTAATCCCTAAAGAATATGGTACAAGACACCGTGCTGCTGTTGGTATTTCTGAGGTAAGTGATGCAGTAACACTAGTTGTCTCAGAAGAAACTGGAGGTGTGAGTATTACCATCAATAATCAGTTAATCCCTGATTTAACGAAAGAAGATTATTTAGCTATCTTAACGAAGGAATTATCTGTAAAAGAACAGGAGAAGAAACGTCGTAACGTACTGAATTTCTTAACTAGCTCAAAAAAATCTGCTAGAAAGAAAGGTGGGAAGTAGATGGAATTAAATACTAAGAGTAAAATGATAACGGCATTGTTTGCATTGTTGTTAACCTTAATTCTATTTACCAATGCGAACACGCCTGATCAGAAAAAACAGCAAAAACTAGCCTATAATTATGAAGAGACGGTAAAGCAAGTCCCAATTGTTTTTGAATACAATGAAAAGAAATACTATATTCAAGGATATGAGCCAAATGTTGATGTTAAGTTGAGTAGTGCCAATCGTGTGCAACTATTAGCCGAGAGCAATGCAGATACTAGAACATTTAAAGTGGTTGCTGATTTGAATAAGCTATCTCCAGGAACGCATGAAGTGAAATTAAAAGTCGAAAATTTAAAATCTGGTGTGAAGGCTAAGTTAAGTACGAATAAGTCTACTGTAACGATTGAAAAGAAAATTACTAAAAAATTTGCGGTTAAACCAATTTTAGCTGATGAGCGTCAATTAGATGGAGTGATTTTAAATAGTATCTCAAGTACACCAAAATCTGTGCTTGTAACTACCGGTGCGCAAACAATGAAAGAAATTGCGATTGTGCAGGCTTTATTTACTTCAAGTAATCCTATCACGCAAAATATCACCAAAACCGTGAAGCTTGAAGCATTAAATGCCAAAGGGGAGAAACTTGATGTCACTTTTGACAAGGAAGAAGTAGAGGTCCATTTAGCAGTTAATCGTGTGAATAAACAAGTGAAATTAACACCTAAACAATTTGGTAATTTGCCAAGTGGGGTCAGCGGCTATCAATTCCATTTAAATCCCGAAACAATCATGTTATCATCCAATGGTGGTGATTTAGATAAAATTGATGAGATTACCATTCCAGTGGATATTTCAGGTATTGCTCAGACTACAACAAAGGTTTATAATATACCAGTTGATAGTGCGTTTTATAGTCCGCAAAGCAATGTAACGATACGGATTGAACCCATATACACACAGGGCAATCGTAACCAAAATCTTACTGAGCAAAACACGCAAACAAATGGTGCAGAAAACGCAACGCAAAATTTACCGGAAAAGTCTGAAAGTAGTACACAAAAAGATTCTGACAAGCAAGAAACTACACAGACTACCGATGATACAAAAAATGAAAACGAAAAGAAGAATAATGATTAATTTTTAAAGTTTTAAGGAGAATTTTTATGGGTAAATATTTTGGAACAGATGGTGTACGAGGAGAAGCCAATGTTGAATTAACGCCGGAATTAGCGTTTAAATTAGGACGCTGTGGGGGTTATGTGCTTAGCCAACATGAGCAAGGCAAAAGACGACCAAGAGTTTTAGTGGGCCGTGATACACGTATTTCTGGTCAGTTATTAGAAAGTGCATTAGTGGCAGGATTATTATCTGTTGGAATTGAAGTATTTCAATTAGGGGTGATCACTACTCCGGGGGTTGCTTATCTAACCCGTGTGCAAGAAGCCAGTGCAGGGATAATGATTTCTGCTTCACATAATCCAGCGCAAGATAATGGCATCAAATTTTTCGGAAATGACGGTTTTAAATTGGATGATGCGCAAGAACTTGAAATTGAAGCTTTATTAGATGCACCAGAAGATACTTTACCTCGTCCTTCAGCGCAAGGTTTAGGAACGGTGGAAGAATTTCCTGAAGGCTTGATTCGCTATGCTGGCTTTTTGGCAGATACAATTCCTGGAGATTTATCCGGTTTAACGATTTGTTTAGATGGGGCTAATGGGGCTACTTCGCCGATTGTGAACCGTTTATTTGCTGATTTAGAAGCTGACTTTTATACAATGGGGACTTCACCAGATGGATTGAATATTAACGATGGTGTTGGCTCCACTCATCCAGAAAGTTTGGCTAAATTTGTAGTGGAAAAGAAAGCAGATGCAGGATTAGCTTTTGATGGTGATGGTGACCGTATTATCGCTGTAGATGAATTAGGTAATATTGTGGATGGCGACAAGATTATGTACATCTGTGCAAAATATCTATCTGAAAAACGTCGTCTAAAAAATGACACAGTTGTTACTACAGTCATGAGTAATTTAGGTTTTAGAAAAGCCATTGAAAATATTGGTTTGAAAGATGTAATTACACAAGTGGGTGACCGTTATGTAGTCGAAGAAATGCGCAAAAATGGTTATAATTTCGGCGGTGAACAATCTGGTCATATGGTCTTTTTAGATTTCAATACAACAGGTGATGGCATGCTATCAGGTATTCAACTGCTAAATATTATGAAGGAAACTGGTAAAAAACTTTCTGAATTAGCAAGTGAAGTAGCCATTTATCCTCAAAAGTTAGTGAATTTACGTGTGACTGATAAGAATAAAGCATTAACTGATCCTGAAGTATTAGCTGTCATTGAAGAAGTTGAAAATGAAATGGGAGATAGTGGTCGCGTCTTGGTTCGCCCATCAGGAACAGAGCCTTTATTACGCATCATGGCAGAAGCGCCAACCGATGAACTAGTAGAAACCTATGTCGATAAAATTGCCCAAGTGGTTAAACAAAGAATTGGCTTATTAGAAGAATAAATTAGAAAGACTCTGGAGTGTTGTTAACTTCAGGGGCTTTTTTAATTGAAAATGATGTAACAAAAAGAGAGAATTTGTGAAGTTTGAACAAATTAAATTGAATGTAGTAAGGATAAATTCGGAGTTACTATGCTATTTTAAAATCACAAAGTAACCAAAACATTTGTAAGCGTCCAATAACAAGGTGTATCGCATCTATCTAGTCCTCCAGTTATACTGTATTCAAACAGAAGATTGGAGGTTTTTTATGATGAAACAACCCATTGTCCCTCTAG
>NZ_JBQKFH010000022.1:0-42087 GCF_052119425.1 Enterococcus cecorum | reverse complement strand
TTTTACAACAACATCGTAGGTACCGTTTTCTTGGTTTACATTTTTAATTGTACCTTCGATTGGTTTAACTTCTTGAACTGCTGCTTGTACGGCTACCTCAGAAGTCGTATTGGCAGTGTTTGGCGCAGTAGATGTTGTTTCCTCAGATTTGGTAACTGAGGTTGTGGAAGTTGTAGTCGAAGTTTCATTTAATGCATTCGTTGTACTTATTGATTGCGTATCATCGGCGTGCACGGATTGAAAAGTAGGATATATCCCTGTTAGCATTGATAGTGTTGTGACACATACACCTAAAGTCATCCATTTTTTCATTTTCATAAATTCATTTATTCCTCCTAAACGTATTATTTTATCCCATTTCAACCTTGTTCTATTCTTCTTGTGCAACTGCTGCTAGCATGCCTTGAAGTGCTTCTTGCCATGTAGGAATATGAAATCCAAGTGCTTTGGCTTTAGATAAGTCCATGACTGAATATTGTGGGCGAGTTGCTTTTTGTGGAAATTGTTCTGAAGTGACTGGTGAAACTTTAACATCCGTATCTTTCAAAATTTCCTTAGCAAACTCATACCATGAACAAGCATTGTCATTTGATAAGTGATAAATGCCAAATGGCGCTTTTTGATCAATCACAAAGTACATAAACTCCGCTAATGTACGTGTCCAAGTTGGGCGGCCGAATTGATCATTAACGATTGTAAGTTCATCACGCGTTTCAGCCAATTTTTGCATCGTAAAGACAAAGTTGTGACCATACTTACCAAATACCCAAGAAGTGCGGATAATGTAGTAATCATCCATAATCTCTTGAACCGCTTTTTCTCCTAAAGCTTTTGTACGTCCATATTCGTTTAATGGATTGATTGGGGCATCTACTGCATATTCGCCATCCTTTAACTTTCCGTCAAATACATAGTCCGTACTGATATAAACTAATGTAGCACCTACTTCTTTAGCTGCTAGTGCAACATTACGTGTACCATCCACATTGATTTTTTCATCTAATGCTTTTCCTTCATCTTCTGCCTTATCTACTGCAGTATAAGCAGCACAATGATAGATAACAGTTGGTTTTAGATTAGTGATATAATCCATTGTCGCTTGAGCATCCGTAATATCCATTTCCTTGGCATCAGTAGAGACATACTTCACTCCTTTTTCATCAAGTAAATGACGTAATTCGGTACCTAATTGACCATTTCCACCAGTTAATAAAATCATATTTTTCTCTCCTTTAAAAATCTTTTAAATGACTTTATACTTTGAATCGTTGAAAAAGGCTGCTCAGATTGATTCGAGCGAGCCTTTTAAAAGTTTTTATTGAGTTTTTTATCAGTCGGATTGCTTATTGACCGTTTTTCGCATAGTTTGCTTCCACAGCTTGTTTTTCAGCTTCCCACCAACCGCGGTTTTCTTGATACCATTTAATTGTATCAGCTAAACCATCTTTGAAGTTAGTGAATTGTGGTTGCCAACCTAATTCTTCGCGAAGTTTGGTTGAATCAATGGCATAACGTAAATCATGTCCTGGACGATCATTGACATGGTCATAAGCTTTTGGATCTTGACCCATCAATTCAAGAATCAATTCGATGACTTCTTTATTATTCTTTTCACCGTCAGCTCCGATTAAGTAAGTTTCACCAATACGGCCTTTAGTAAGAATCGCCCATACAGCTGATGAATGATCATTGGTATGAATCCAGTCACGTACATTTTTACCATCGCCATATAATTTTGGACGAATACCACTTAAAATATTGGTAATTTGACGTGGAATGAATTTTTCAATATGTTGGTAAGGACCATAGTTATTTGAGCAGTTTGAGATTGTTGCTTGTAAACCAAAAGAACGAACCCAAGCTTTTACTAAAAGGTCTGAACCAGCTTTAGTTGAAGAATATGGGCTTGAAGGATTATAAGGTGTTTTATCCGTGAATTTTTCGCCTTCTCCTTCACCATGTCCTGGTAAATCTTCGCGTAATGGTAAATCACCATATACTTCATCAGTTGAAACATGGTGGAAACGTACATTATGTTTGCGACATGCTTCAATCAAAGTATACGTACCGATTAAGTTGGTTTGTACAAATGGGAATGGATCTTTTAAGGAATTATCATTGTGTGATTCAGCAGCATAATGAACAACAGCATCTGTATCTTTAACCAATTCATCGACTAATTTCGCATCCGCAATATCACCAACTACCAATTGTACACGGTCTTCAGGTAGTCCTGCTAAGTTTGCTTTATTCCCAGCATAGGTTAATTTATCCAAAACAGTGACATGCACTTCTGGATGATTATTGACAACATAATGTACAAAGTTTGAACCGATAAAGCCGGCTCCTCCAGTTACGATAATTTTCTTCATTTCTCTCTCCTTAAATTTCACCATATACAAATGGGTTTTCTGCTTCAAATTCTTTCAAAGTAGGATGTTTTTTGTCCTTGTCAGATAGAATCGCTTTAGAAATATCGATTGGCCAGTTAATTGCCAAATCTGGATCATCAAAAGCAATTCCACCATCTGCAGGGGCATTATAATAATTATCACATTTATATAAGAAATTCACATTATCTGTTAAAGTTACAAAACCATGCGCAAAGCCTTTTGGTACAAGTAATTGACGATGGTTATGTTCTGAAAGGATATAACCTTCCCATTGTCCATAAGTTGGGCTACCTTTACGAATATCCACAATCACATCTAATACAGCACCAGTGACGACACGAATTAATTTGGTTTGTGCTGCTTCTCCTTTTTGGAAATGTAGGCCACGTAAGACACCCGCTTGTGAAGATAAGGAATGATTATCTTGCACAAAATCATAGTCTAATCCATGTTCTAAAAATTTAGCTTTTGAATAACTTTCTGTAAAGAAGCCACGATGATCTCCAAAGACGTCCATTTCAATGATTTTTACGTCTTGTAGCTTTGTATCATAAACTTTCACAACAAATCCTCCTAGTTTTGCGCTGCTAATCGTAATAAGTATTGTCCATATTGGTTTTTCTTCAATGGTTGAGCTAATTCAACCAATTGTTCTTTTCCGATATACCCCATACGATAAGCAATTTCTTCTAAACATGCGACTTTTAAGTTTTGGCGTTTTTCAATCGTTTCGATAAAGGTAGAAGCTTCTAATAAAGATTCGTGCGTACCTGTATCTAACCATGCAAAGCCACGACCCATCACTTCAACAGATAATTTACCGCGCTCTAGATATACTTTATTGACATCAGTAATTTCTAGTTCACCGCGCGCAGATGGTTTGATATTTTTAGCAATTTCAACCACTTCATTGTCGTAGAAGTAAAGACCCGTTACTGCATAATTTGATTTTGGATGTTCTGGTTTTTCTTCAATTGAGATAGCTGTCATATTTTCATCAAATTCAACCACACCAAAACGTTCTGGATCGTTGACATGATAGCCAAAGACCGTCGCACCTTCTGTTTTGCTAGCAGCACGTTGTAACATTTTTGATAAACCGCCACCATAATAAATATTATCTCCTAAAACAAGGCAGACACTATCATCACCGATAAATTCTTCACCGATAATGAAGGCTTGTGCTAATCCATCTGGACTTGGTTGTACAGCATATTCAATATGAATTCCTAGCTCATGACCATCACCGAATAATTCTTCAAATCGTGGTGTATCTTGAGGGGTAGAAATAATCAAGATTTCCTTAATTCCTGCCAACATCAAAGTAGACATTGGATAATAAATCATTGGTTTGTCATAAATTGGCATTAATTGTTTTGAAGTTGCACGAGTTAATGGATATAGACGTGTGCCACTTCCGCCAGCTAGAATAATTCCTTTCATAAGTAAAAATCTCCTTCAACTTTTATTTACTATCTGATTATCTCATTTTACCAAACATTTGTCACAAGTTTCTATATTTTGATAAAAAAATGTAAAAAATTTTTATTTTCTAATGAATTTCTTGTAAATAATGGCCCAAATCAGATTCACACGCCAGATGAGTTGCTGTAATTTTGACGATTTGGTTTGTAGTTGGCTCGCGTTGTCCTCGTGACGACGATAATCGGTCAATGCTTCTGGTAAAAGTGCAACATTGGGTTCAGCCATAATTCCGATAAACATATCATGCATCGGTACATGTTTAGGAATTGGTAGAATTTCGTGCTTTAAGTCTGCGCGAAAGGCCATCCCTGCACCGATATAGCGATTGCGAATAATATTGGCAATCGTTCCTGTTTTGACCTTTTTATACTGAAAATAAGAAGCATGCACAAGTTTTAAATCAGAATCGACAATGGCTAAATCACTTAAAATCAACTTGGTTTGTGGCTGCAGTTGAAATAAAGCTAATATTTTTTCTACTTTATTCGCATGCCAGACATCATCTTGATCCGCTAAAAAGATAAAATCTCCTTTACTTTGAGAGATGCAGTAGTTGAAATTAGCAATGACACCTTTTCTTGGCCCCTGTAACAAGCGAATTTGTGGGTATTTATTTTGAAATTCTTGAATAATTGCAATCGTGTGATCAGTGGAGCCATCATCAGAGATTAAACACTCATCGTCATAAGAAAGCTGACTGAGGATACTTGATAACTGTGCTTTTAAATATTTTTCTCCATTATAAGTCGTCATACAGACCGAAATCATAGTTACTTCCCTCGTTTCAACTCAAAATAACTTCGTAAAGTCATCTTCCAAATTTGGCGATTTTTAACCTTCACCCATTGTTTGAGTGTTCGTTTTAATAATTGTTTGAGATGATTGTCAAGCTGTTGTGTTTCATAATTTTGATAATAATTTTTTTCTGCTTGTAAAATAGATTGGTAGCGTTTGGTTGTCATGCTTTCATAATGCATGACTGATAATTCATGCTGTAGTTTAGATTCAAGGACATAAACTGATTTTTGTTGCTGAAAAATTTCAAAAAATAGCCAATGATCCAAGAAGTCTAGTGGAAATTGCGTATTAAATCCCCCAAGCTGCAGAAGAAAAGATTTACGCAAAACAGTCGCAGAATTAATAGCCATGACTCTTTGCTGATACAGACCAGTAGTTAGTGCTTGAAAATGGCGATTAATATATTGATTTGCTTGAATGGGTGAGATTTGACGCTTTTCTTCAAAGACTTGTGGACAAAGCGCGACACAATCTTGTGGTACGTGTTGACTTTGTTGGGCTACTTCTTGTAAATAGGCACTTGTAATTGTGGTATCATGATCTAGTAAGATAAGCCATTGCGCATCCCCCATCCTCTCAAGTGCTATATTATATGCTTGGGCTAATCCAGCATTTTTAGGACGATGAATATACGTAATCGGTAAATCAGCCGGTAATTTTTGGGCAAATGAACTATGATCAATCAATAAATAGCCGCTAATCGTTTGACCGACTTGCTGGGCTGTTTCTTTAATATTCGGTATGTCTTGCCAGTTTTTTTCGTAACAAACTTGCACCAGATAAGGTAATGTTAAAACCATCGCCATCCCCACTTATTGAAAAATTTTGCCATTGATTGCATAAAGACCATAAATAATTTTCGACTACGATGTGCGCCCTTACCATACAAATGAATCACCGTATCAAATGGTGAATACAAAATATGATTGCCCGTTTGATTCAGGCGTAAACAAAAATCATTATCTTCAAAATACATAAAGAAGCGTTCATCATAGCCTTGAATTTGTTTAAATACATCGACATCTACTAGCATGAAACAACCTGAACCCATCGTAATGATACTACTTCTATCATCAGGTAAATTGCGACACTCATAATCCGCTAGCCGCGCGTCAAATAGCTTTTTGACAAATTGAAAAGGCACAAAGCGTAAAAAATAATCGAAAACCGTTAACTTATGCCGTACCAAATGTTGGGTCGTACCATCTTCATTTAAGACTTTCGGACTCACGGCAGCAATTTTATCTCTTCGAATCAGCGTCAACATATGCGTCAATACTTCTTTTGTCACAATGATGTCTGGATTGCAGATAAACGCATATTTACTTGAGGTATTTAGCAAGACTTGGTTATGTCCGTGACCAAAACCTAGATTTTCTGATGCTTCAATTAAGCGGATAAACTGATATTTTCGTAATTTTTCACGATAGCTTTCCTCTGAGGCATTATCATAAACGACCACTTCAAACCGCTCATCTTGGCCCACTTCTCTTTGTAGACAATCAAGCGTCCGAAATATATCGCTACTATTATGACTGACAATGCTTATCAATACTTTTTCCATAAATTCTTCCTATTCTTCTCTTTCAAAAGCCAATGATGGTTTCGCATTAAGACTTAAATCAGCAAAATCGCCTTTTTTCATAGCAGTAAAAGCGTAACTAGCCACCATTGCTGCATTATCCCCACATAATTTTAATGGTGGGATTAATAAAGTCACTTCTGGTAATGCTTCGGTCATGGCTTCTCGTAGTGCTTCTCTTAGTCCTTGATTGGCAGCCACGCCTCCTGCAACGATTAATTGTTTCACAGGATATTCTTGGCAAGCACGAATAGTTTTCGTTACTAGTACTTCGACGACACTTGCTTGAAAACTTGCGGCTAAATCTTCTTGAACAAGGCTTTCATTACGCTGTTTGGCATTATGCACTAGATTAATAAAGGCACTCTTTAAGCCACTAAAACTAAAATCAAAATTATCTTCATGAATCATCGCTCTTGGAAAATGATAAGTATCTTTCCCACGGTGTGCTAATTCATCGATTTCTTTCCCGCTTGGATAGCTTAAGCCCATCACACGACCGACTTTATCATAGGCTTCTCCAGCGGCATCATCACGGGTTTCACCGATAATCTCAAATTCACCATCTGCTTGCATATAGACTAATTCTGTATGACCGCCACTAACCAATAAAGCCATTAAGGGAAACTCTAGTGGTTGCACAAACTTGGCGGCATAAATATGTCCTGCCATGTGATTAACTGGAATTAAATGTAATCCATGCGCCCAGGCAAAAGCTTTAGCCGCTGACAAACCAATGAGTAACGAACCTACTAAGCCTGGTCCAAAGGTTACGGCCACCGCTTTTAAATCATCTGGTTTCACGTTCGCCTCACTTAATGCTTCATTGATACACAAAGTAATTTGCTCGACGTGATGGCGGCTGGCTACTTCAGGCACGACCCCGCCAAAACGACGATGGCTTTTAATTTGAGAAGCAATCACATTACTTAATATTTCATCCTCACTAGAAACCACAGCCACTGAAGTTTCGTCACAAGAACTTTCAATAGCTAAGATTAATTCTTTCATGTTGTTACTAATCCTCTCTTTGATATTGATAAATCCAAGCATCTTCTACTGGATGTTGATAATAATTTTTACGTTCCGCTATTTGTTTAAACCCACATTTTTCATATAGCGCAATGGCTGGCAGATTACTTTGACGGACTTCTAAAAAAATAGTTTGCCCTTGTTTTTCAAAAGCCTCTTGTAGAAATTTTTGCATCAATTGATAGCCAAAGCCCAGATGTTGAAACTCTTTGAAAATTAGGACTTCATCAATTTCGATTTCATCTAGAATTTGACGATAACTAACAAAGCCAACCAATTTTGCTTGTACTTCCAAAAACAAATAATTGGTCGCTGTACTATTCAAATCAGCCATAAACTGTTCCAACGTCCAAGGTGCCCCATGCGTAAAGGCTTGATTCATTTTTTGATAGATTTGAATGATTTGTTCTTCTAAAAATTGTATCTTGCTAACTGCATTTTTTTCATCAATTTTGCTAATCATCTAACATTTTCACCATTTCTAAGGCATCTTCATGATTTTTATCATAATAACGTGGTAAGCGTCGTCTGGAAATGAATCCAAATTTGCGATATAAGCGTTGGGCATCTAAATTGGTTACACGAACTTCTAAACTCATTTGCATACAGACATTTTTTCGTGCAAACTTCTCCACTTCTCCTAATAAAAAAGAAGCAATTCCCTGTTTTTGATATTGTGGTAAAACCGCTAAATTAGTCACATGTCCATCATAAATATCTACGCGCATCCCGATAAAAGCTACTAATTCACGCTTATCAAACACGCCAAGATATAAGTGTGGCTTTTTCGAATAGAGCTCAGACAAGAAAATACTTCTCGTCCATGGTAAATCACCTTCATACACCACACGTTCAATCCGTAATAATTCTTTCATATCTGTTGGGAAAATTTCGCGCACCAAATAATCAAGTGCATTAAAGCGTACGAGTTTGGCGTGATATTTGCGTTTTCTACGAGTAATGAATGAAAAAATGAAATTTTTAGATTTTTTCCACATATTCCTGATCGCTCTTTTCTTGTGCGTGGGTCTGCAACCACTTCTCCTCAGCTTCTACTAACTTCAAATATGTTGGTAAAAAGCTAGCTACATCCGCTACTGGTGTTTGAGTACAACCTAATTGTGCTAATATACTTGCACTTGGATATTGCCAGTTTTCGATGGTGTTCACTTTCGCTTGTGGTGCATACTGCGTAATTTCATCAGTGAACTTTGCTACATCTTTGCCGACTAAATAAATGGCTTGATCTTTAAAATGCGCTAACACTTCAACGATTGGATAATGTCCGGCTGGCATCACTTCTACTAGTTCATTTTCTTGCCATACAAAAGCTTGTGCATACACATTTTTCCGTCTAGCATCAAAAATAGGCACAATAATTTCTGAAATATTGACACAATTTGCAGCGAGCACTTTCAAACTAGATACGCCCACCAAATCAATATTTAAGGTATCCGCTAATGTTTTGGCCGTGGTTACTCCAATGCGTAGACCGGTATATGAACCTGGACCTTGTGCCACGACAATTCGATCAAGCTCCGTTGGTTTTACATTGACCATTTGCATTAATTGATCAATTGCTGGCATTAATGAGATGCTGTGATTTTTATTTACTGTGGTCTGAATTTGACCGAGTAGTTGATGATCTTCATGTACAGCCACTGCCAAGGTTGCATTTGAAGTATCCATCGCTAAAATTTTCATGTTTTTTCCCTACCTTTTCAATGTCTTTTCTATTATAACAGAAAACTGTGACCATGACTAACTTTCATTAAAGGATTTCAAATTCTTACATTATTCAATAAAGTAAACATACAACAATCTTTCATCAATAAAAAAAGAACCGAACATCTGCTGTATACAAATTCGCATACAGTTTGGATGTTCGGTTTGAATTGATTAGATTTTTTGCCATCTTAGAATCTGCCAAATATACATTGCAAGAATTCCTCCAACGACTAGTAATGACAAGAGCATATTGGGCCAAAAAGCACCAAAAAGCGCAACTAAAACAACCGCAACCACCACTGTGATAATTGTTGCAATCCATTTAGCAAACATAATTAAAACCATCTTGGCATTACTTCGACCACGATTAATTAACTGGATATAATCACTCCACTCAAAGAACGGTTGAAGATAATCTTTTAGTAAATAATTGGCTGTTGCTGGAATCGTATATAAAACACCGCCTAAAACAAATACGGTTGCACTTAATAACGTAAATTTACCAACCAATGCAATTCCAAGTAAAATAAGAAGTGTGAGTGCTCCTTGAATGATTAAGATAAATTGGAATTTCAAGCGCAAATATTTTTTTTGATCTTGTGGTGTAGTAGCCAAAAAGTGAAAATTTTGCCGTTCAAGCGAAACTAATATGGCCGGTAAACTATTTGGTGTAACCATTAAGCTAGCCAATAATACACCGACCAATAAAAAGATACCATAATACTCAGTGCCAGCTTTTAATTCTGCTATTACCTGCATAAAACTAAAGCCAAAAAATAATGGTAATAAAATTGTCGCACTAAAAATTTGAAATAATAAAGTACTTTCTCCTATTAATCGCCATTGATAGCGCCAAAGAATAGAATGGGCGTTGTCTTTTTGACCAACTGCTTTTTTCGTCGCTTTGGTTACTACATTGACTTCATTTTGGCTCAATAATGGATAGATTTTGCTACGTGTAAGAATGACCATCAATGCAACCACCATCACAAGGCCAAGCAGACTGCTCACTCCTGAAATGGCAAAAGGTTGCGCTAGTGCAAATAACAATGGACGGATAAAGAAAACTGGTGCAGCTTCTAAATTTTGCGCTGTGTAACTATTCATTAAGATGGCAATCACGACTAATACTGAGGTAAGAATCATCATCACCTTAGCTACTTGTTTGAGGCGATGCTTGAAAGCCGGAATCAAACTCAAACCAAAAAGCAGCAATAATGAAAGCAAGAAGATAAAAACGATAAGTACAATCCATAAAAAGATGGAAAGAATGATAGCAAGTACAGGATTCGTCCCTGCGTGTAGACTGTAGTTTATAAAGGCAGCTAAACAAGGGAACAGATAGATGATTATCGTAAAGACCGTGATAAAAGACTTACTCAATATCACTAAATTTAGCGGAATGGGCAAGGTTTTATAATGATCAAAATCATTATTATCAAAAAAAGTATTGTAAATCAGAGAAATACCTTGAGATAGCGAAATACCTACTAAAACTAAAAATAAACCATTGAATTGCCCAGGATATTGATAAAGATTTTGTACCATGAATATACCGCCATACAAAATAACGATAAAAATTGGGAATATCAGATTTTGCAATACCAAACCTTTGATTAAATCATCGCCATACTTTCCTTTACTGCGGAGACGATTGGTCATTTGGGGATTGCTTTGGATTAATCCTAGTTTGAGCAAGGCCACAAATTGTTGTTTATTCATGTGCCTCACCTACTTTTTCTTCACCAGTCATCGATAAGTAGATTTCTTCTAATGTTTTTCCTGGTTGACTAGCTAATAAATCCTCCACAGTTCCGGAATAAATGACTTCTCCTTTTTTCAGGATAGCCAATTCATCACAAACTTCTTGGGCAATAGCTAAGATATGTGTTGAAAAAATAACTGTATTACCATTTGCTACATGTTTTTTAATCAATTCTTTTAATTCGAATGCTGACTGAGGATCTAAGCCCGTCAATGGTTCATCTAAAATCCAAATATCAGGATCTAATGTCAGAGCACCAATTAATATGACCTTTTGGCGCATCCCATGAGACATACTAGAAATTAAAGTATTTTGGTCGGCTTCCATCGAAAACAATTGAATATATTCTTGCATTTTTGCTGCTACATCTTGGTAGTTGATGCGGTAAATATCAATCATTAACCGCCAATATTCCATCGCTGTTAATTGTAAAAAGAGGTCAGGACTATCAGGTACATAACCAATTTTTTGCTTAATTTCTTGGCGATGCGTCGTTAATTCTTGACCATCTACTTTAATTTGACCTTTTGTTAAATCATGGGCACTGACTAAACTCTTAATCAGCGTGGACTTTCCTGCACCATTATGTCCCAACAGACCAAACACCGTACCATTTTTAATTGTAAGGTTCACATCTTTGAGCGCTTGTTTTTGGTCATAAAACTTATCCGCATGAATCACTTCAATCATTTTTCATCACTCCTTGTCAATATAGAATAATTGTACCATACATCACAGACGCCAGTCATCAAACCTAAGAACTAGATTTTGCAATAAAATAGAAAAACACGCACTTGATGAAAAGCACGTGTTCATTTCTTATTTTGTTGAATCGCGTAAAATTAATTTTGTCGCAATGGTAATCTTTCGCGGAAACGGGGCCTCTTCTTTGGCTAACTGAACCATCGTATCCAGTGCTAATTCCCCCATCCATTCGGTAGGCACTTGGATGGTACTTAAGCTCGGGCTGACATATTTAGCCACAGAGATATCATTAAATCCTATCACAGCAATATCTTCCGGCACCCTTAATCCGTGTTCTTGAATTGCTTGCATCGCACCAATTGCCAAGGCATCACTAGCAGCAAAAAACACATCTGGTAACACATCAGGCTGTTTGGCTAGAAATTTTCGCATCGCTTGTTTGCCACCCTCTACTGTAAAAGGCGCAAACAGATAATTTTCCTCATGTGAGAGTTTTAAACGTTCTAAATTCGCTTTAAAATATTGATAACGTTTGTCTGCTACTTGATGGTGATTGGATTTCGTATATTCTACTCCGCTAAGCATACCGATATTTTCATACCCAGATTTCACGATATAATCCACCACTTGGGCCACACTTTGTTCAAAATCGATGACTAAAGAATTATACCCCGATATCAGTTCATCGGAATCGACAAATAAAATCGGTTCATTGGTTTGCGCAAGTAGTTTGATTTCTTGGGCTTCAAATTTACCTAAAGCGATAATGCCATCTGTGGTTTGTTCCGATAGATGATGCAAAGACTCTTTTAATAAGCCAATATTTAATTCTTCCGCTTTTTTCTCAATACCTAATCGAATCGCTAAATAATAAAGATCGGCAAGTTCTTCTTCGCTGTCATACCACTGCACTAAACGAAAGGTCATGACTTCTTTTTTCTTATTTTTGTGCTTGGTATAATTGAGCTGTTCGGCAACCTCAAAGATTTTTTGACGTGTTTCTTGGCTCACCGAAAGCTCCATATCATAATTTAGGACTCTAGACACCGTGGCTGGTGAGACTTGAGCAAGATTTGCAATATCCTTGATTGTTGCCATAAACTTCTCCTCCTAAAGCGTTTGAATGAAGCGCATGAAGGCTGCTTGACCTTGTTCATTACGTTTAAACACACCAGCATCTGCTAAAACTTGTGAGAAAATTTGTCCTACTTCTTGGCGGATGATTTCTGTTGCATTATCTTTGGTGAATGAATATTTCTTCTTCATTTCATCTGCCCAAGGACGATGATAATCAGCTAGCTCATTTTCTTGATTTAACACATATTTTTCAACTTCGACTAATTCTGCTTTTAGTCTTGGTGGTAAGACTGCCAAGCCCATCACTTCAATTAAGCCAATATTTTCTTTTTTAATATGATGAACTTCTTTGTGTGGATGGAAAATACCGTCTGGATGTTCTTCAGAGACGTTATTATCGCGCAATACTAAATCCAATTCAAACAAGCCTTCTCGTTTTCTAGCTATCGGTGTAATGGTATGGTGTGGCGTACCATCTGGCGTAACTGCTATCACTTGCACATTTTCATCACTATATTCACGCCATTTGATTAAAATATCATTGGCAGCTTTCACTAAAGGTTCTTTTTCTAAGCCTTGCAAACGAATCACTGACATTGGCCATTTCACGATACCCGCTTTGATTTGGGGGTAATTTTCAAGTTTAATTTCTTTTTCGATTGGTGCTTTGGCCATCGGAAACTCATGACGGCCACCTTGATAATGATCATGCGTTAAAATCGAACCACCCACAATTGGTAAATCCGCATTCGAACCGACAAAATAATGCGGCAATACTTCAACGATACGTAATAATCTTTCAAACGTTGCCTCATTAATTTGCATTGGGCGATGTTCTTCAGAAAGGATGATGCAATGTTCATTATAATAAGCATATGGTGAGTATTGGAAGCCCCAACTTTGACCATCTAAATTCATACGGATAATACGGTGGTTCGCTCTAGCTGGAAAATTACTGCGACCTTGATATCCCTCGTTTTCCATACAAAGCATACATTTTGGATAGCTTACAGACTGAACTTCACGCGCCTTCGCAATGTCTTTAGGATCTTTTTCTGGCTTGGATAAATTAATCGTAATCTCCAAATCTCCATATTCTGTTGGTGCGGTGTAAACAATATTTTTAGCAATATCACGCGTTTTAATATAATCGTTTTGCTTAGATAATTGATAAAAATAATCCGTTGCCGCTTCTGGTGACTTAGAATAATGTTGTGCAAAAAAGGCGTTCACAACAGATGGCGGTGGCGTTAAAAAGTCCATTATCTGTGCTGTTAACTGTTCTTTTTCGCTTTGGCTATTTTCAATGACCTGATTTGTTAAAGCTTGTTCTAATAGTTGATCCAATAACTCCAAAGAAGATTGTGTAACCGGGCGCACTTGGGTATTTTCTAACGCGTCTTCACCGATTAAATGTAATAATCGGTTTTGTACATAAATTCTATCCATTTCCATCCAGCCACCTGCTTGAATGGCAATTGTTGTAAAATCAGTAATCACTTGACTAATTGACATCTTTTCACCTTCTATTTAGTAAAGCGATAACCTAAAATAGATTATCGCTTGACTTTTTTATTTTTTATCATCGTAACCATGTGGATGGGATACATGCCAATTCCACGCAGTCTCAATAATTTTTTCGATATCTGTGTATTGTGGTTGCCAACCTAAGATTTCTTTGGCTTTTTGACTTGAAGCCACCAATGTACTTGGGTCCCCCGCTCTTCTTGGGGCAATTGTAGCGGGAATTTCTTTACCTGTAACCTTGCGTGCAGCTTCTAACATTTCTTTTACAGAATAGCCTTGATTGCTACCAAGGTTAAAGAAGTTGCTTTCATTGCCAGCATTTAGATATTCAAGCGCTAAAATATGGGCAGCAATTAAATCTTCCACTTGTACATAATCACGAATACAAGTACCATCTGGTGTTGGATAATCATCACCAAAGATTTTTAATTCTTTGCGTTGACCTAAAGCGACTTGTAAAATGATTGGCACTAAATGTGTTTCTGGTGTATGGTCTTCACCAATACTTGCATCACTTTTAGCCCCAGCGACATTAAAGTAGCGCAAAGCAACATATTTCATGCCATAAGCGTTATCGGCCCATTTCATCATTTTTTCCATCATTAACTTACTTTCACCATATGGATTTTTCGGATTGGTTGGTGTTTCTTCAGTAATGGGACTTTCTTTAGGCTCACCATATGTAGCTGCCGTTGAAGAGAAGACGATTTTCTTCACATCATGTGCTTCCATCACTTCAAGTAAGATTTGCATCCCGTAAACATTGTTATTAAAGTATTTTAATGGATTTTCAACGGATTCACCAACTAAAGAACTAGCTGCAAAGTGCACGACTGCATCAATGCTTTCTTTTTCAAACACTTGACTTAAAAATGCTTTATCACGGATATCGCCTTCATAAAAGGTAGCATCTTTGTGTACAGCTTGACGGTGACCGGTTAATAAATTATCCACAACCACCACTTGATAACCTTTATTAATTAATTGATCTACAGCATGTGAACCGATATAGCCTGCCCCACCTAAAACTAAAATTGACATGATTTTTTCACCCTTAACTTATTTACTTAATTTACGTGCACCATCATCAATCTTCGCTAAATAAATATCGGCATCATAACCAACGACTTCACGATATTTATGTTTGACTTCTTCGGCAAAGGAATCAAATGCACTTTGTTTCACTAAAGCAATCGCGCAACCACCGAAACCAGCACCTGTCATCCGCGCGCCTAAAACAGCAGGATTTGCTTGAGCCGCAGCGACTAAAGTATCTAATTCAACCCCAGTTACTTCATAATCATATTGCAAAGATTCATGTGATTGGTTTAATAATAACCCAAATTTTACTAAATCTCCAGTTTGTAATGCATTTTTTGCTTTTAATGTTCTTTGATTTTCAGTTACTGCATGTTTTGCTCGTTTGATTAAGGTTGCATCACCAATTAAATCTGTATTGGCATTAAAGGTTGCTTCATCTAAATCACCCAATGATTGAATATCTAATTTCTTTTGTAGGCGGGATAAAGCTTCTTCACATTCAGCGCGACGTTCATTATATTTAGAGTCTGCTAATTCTCGACGTTTATTCGTATTCATAATCGCTACGACATATTCACCGAATGCTGCTGGAATCACTTCATATTCTAAAGTATTGGTATCTAGTAATAAGGCATGATCTTTTTTGCCCATACCAATAGCGAACTGATCCATAATACCTGAATTCACACCGATAAATTTATTTTCAACTTTTTTACCAATTTTTACTAAATCTAACATTTCAAATGGTAAGTCAAATAAATCACGTAAAATGACTCCGGTTAATAACTCAATTGATGCAGAGGAAGAAAGCCCGGCACCGTTTGGAATATTTCCGTTATAGGCAATTTCAAAACCTGAGTCAATGTTACCGCCAGCTTCGATTAAGAACTTCACCACCCCTTTAGGATAATTAGCCCAATCATGCACTTTTTGATAGCTTAAATCTGCTAATTCAAATTCAATAATCCCTTTTTCTGGGAAGTTGGCAGAATATAAGCGGATTTTTTGATCGTCTCGTTTGCGCGCTTGACCGTATGTTCCGATTGTAATAGAAGCTGGAAAAACATGTCCACCATTATAGTCCGTATGCTCACCAATCAAATTAATTCGACCTGGTGCAAAGTAACTTCCAGTTGGTGCAACGCCAAATTGTTCAGTAAAGATTGCTTTTAATTCATTTTCCATTATGAACGCCTCACTTATAAAAGTTTTAGTAAATTTATTATAGTTTATTTACTAAATATTTTCAATAGCTTTCTATCAAAAAAATTAAAGGCTTTCATTTTTTGTTAAATTCATGAGATATAAATGGAGTTATATATTATCTTTTGTTATAATAGAGCTAGGAAATAAATGAGGTGATTGCAATGAAAAAATTTTTTAGTGGATTTTTAACAGGTACTGCAGCAACTGTTTTAGCTGCGTTAGGTACGGCTAAATTGGTGAAAAAAGTTTATATTGAACCAATGGAAGAAAAAGAAAAAGAATTAGAAGAAAAACGACGTCGCGCACACCGAAAAAGCTTTGCACGATAAAGGTTGTGAAGCAGCTCGCCCAGACATGAAGAAATTCGTGTGCTTACCTACCGCTGAGAAAATCGGATGAAAGGAGATTTTCTCAAGCGTTAGGGCGAATTTCACAATGTCTAGCTGCTGAACACCGTCTATATCTAAGTTGTGAGGCAATCAAGAATCTCTAAAAAAGCGGTTTATCATTTACGACAAACCGTCTTTTTTTATTCGTATTTCTTTCCTTTAGTTTTGCCTGTCCAGCCTTCAAAACCATCTTTTAAAATAAAGATATTGTTGTAGCCGTTTTTGCGTAATTTCTTAGCAGCCCGGGTACTTAAAGCTGTACGGGTATCATAAAGATATACAGGTTGATCTTTGCGGATACTTGCCAAAGATTGCATCAACATTGGATAAGGAATACTACGCGCACCTAAAATATGTCCGCTATCAAATTCATTTTTTTCGCGTACATCAATAATTTGTGCTTTACGCATTCCTTCTTTAAATTCATCTTCTTCTAATACTGTTGCGAATCGACGTGCCATATATTTATAGTACGCCCAATTCAAAATCAACGCTATTAAGATAGCAAGTAATATGATATTTACCCAAAATAAAACTGACATTGATTAGACCTCTTTCACACTTTCAATAAATTGTAAGGCTAAAGATGCAGCGCCAATTACCCCAGCATCATTACCCAATTGCGCTAATTTAATTTCTGTACTTTGACGTACTTGTGGGAAAGCAAACTCACGGAAGTATTTTTCAACACGACTGCGTAAAAATTCACCAGCTGCTGAAACGCCGCCGCCAATCACGATGCTTGCTGGATTAAGTGTATTTCCGATATTACCTAAAGCTAAACCAAGATAGTAACAAACTTGGTCAACTACTTTTAAGGCTAATGGATCATTATCGTTGGCTAATTCAAAGACATCCTTACTTGTGATATCTTGACCATCATCCAAGCGACGTTTTAATTCTGAATCGCCAGCATATTCTTCAGCTAATTTACGTGCAACACGAACAACACCTGTAGCAGATGAAACTGTTTCTAGACAACCTTTCTTACCACAAGTACATTCAAAGCCGTGTGGATCAACTGTTACGTGGCCGATTTCGCCAGCACAGCCAGCTTTTCCGTGTAATAGATTGCCATCCATGATCACACCGCCGCCAACACCTGTTCCTAGTGTGACGAACACAACATCTGGATTATTATCACCGGCACCTTGCCAACGTTCACCTAAAGCCGCAACATTGGCATCATTATCTAAAGTAAACTTAATGCCTGTTCCTTTTTCGATTTGTTCACGAACAGGTTGTAATGTTTTCCAGTTTAAGTTGTAAGCACCGATGACCGTACCTGCTTCACGATCAACGCTACCTGGAGTCCCCATACCGATACCGATAAAGTCACTTGGTTTTAAGTCATATAATGATAAATGATGATTAATTGATTCAATAATATCTGGTACGATATGGCTACCTTCGTCCAAGATATTTGTTGGGATACTCCATTTTTGTTGGATTTCCCCTGTTAATGTTAAAATTGCAAATTTAACCGTGGTACCACCTAGGTCAATCCCGATTATTTTTTTAGCCATTTAAAGTCATCTCCTCTACTTTCCTCAAGTGTGTGTTCGCGTTTTAAGATTGCCCATGCAGTCAGATAAGTTTCCTTGTCAATCAGATGGCTGTCAAATAACTGTTTCACTTCCATGCTCATTAACTCGATATCATAAATCCGCTTACCTACATAGACATAAATGCCAAACTGTTTAAGCAACTGTTGCACATCATACAAAGTTTTCACCTGACACACTACCTTTCCATTATACTAGCAATTGATATTTTTTGAAACCATATAATAAGCAAAAAATGCATAAAAAGACAAAAATTAAGGCAAATAATACTTGCATCGATTTTCGATAGCTGTCTTTTTGATAAGGCACCGCAATCGTTTGCCCTAAAACAAAGCCACCCAGCACCCCGCCAATGTGTCCAAAGATATCAATGCCGTTTCCTACTAAGCCAAATGCAAGATTGATTCCGATTAAAATTAAATATTGTTGCGTTAGTTCTTTAAAGCCAGGATAGTGCTTAAAGTGCATGCCCATCGCCACAAATGCCCCAAATACCCCAAATAAAGCAGTAGAAGCCCCAGCAGATGAGACGTTTACCTGATTAAAGGCAAAACTCGTCATATTACCTAAAATCCCGCTCAATAAATAAATGGCTAAAAAACGCCAATGCCCATAAATCGCTTCAAGCTGTTGCCCCATATAATATAAAACAACTGAATTAAAGACAATGTGCATCAAGCCATAGTGAATAAAAATTGGGGTAACAAAACGCCAATATTCATGTAAGTAGGCAACAAATGGACCATACATGCTACCTAATTGCTTCACTGGTAAAAGGTACTCCAATAAAAATACGACCACTTGAATCGCAAATAAGGTGTAAGTAATAAAAGGACCGTTTTTATATTTTTCTAACATTTCTTCACCTCTCAACCTATAATGAGTTCACTAACTGGCACATCATAATCATCAGCTTGCCAATTTTCATTAAGCTGCTCTTTAAATACCAGACTTAGTGTATCATGAGGGTAATTTGCTAAGTAACAATCAAAATAACCGCCACCATAGCCAATCCGATAACCATCTTTACGAAAGACGACTCCCGGTACAATTAATAAATCAATTTGTTCAGCTGTAACTTCATGACTACTATGCGGTTCTTCTACCCCAAATTTGGTCACGTAGTAGTCTGTTTTTTCAGTTACTTGATAAAAAATCATTTGGTGGTTTGCCAAACTTTTGGGTACGACGACTTTTTTTCCTTCTAGAAAAGCTTGTTGCATGATAGGTTTGGTATCTAATTCTAAATCCGTTGAGCGAATCATGCCAATACAAGTAGCTGCTTGCCATTTAGGATGAGCAAATAGTTCTTGATAAATCGCCGTTTGACGTTGTTTTTTTTCAGTCGTGCACTCCCTTAATTGACTTAAACGCGGCAATACTTGTTGTCTTAAGGCTTTCTTTTCCATTTGTTCACCAACCTTTTGAGCTTATCATACCTTTAAAAAAGAAAAAAAGCTAGAATGGTTTAACCCATCCCAGCTAACTTCAATTATTTTGTTTCACGGTGTAAAGTAACTTTTCTTTCACGTGGGCAATATTTTTGCTTTTCTAAACGATCTGGATTGTTACGTTTATTTTTGCTTGTTAAGTAGTTACGTTCTTTACATGAAGTACATTCTAAAGTAATGTTTACGCGCATGTTATTCCCTCCTCGTACTTGAATACTCTAAGAAATCTCTCAGACTGAATTATCATACCATGTTTAAAGAAAGAATGCTAGTCTTTTTCTAAAAAAATGTTAAGTAATTTTACTTGACGCTCGAAATTTTAAGGGGCTTTCTTAGCCACGCCGGTCAAATAATTAATTTCATAGCCTTTTTCGGCATTATAGATAAAGACATGATAACTAATTTCATCTGTTTCGATACTTTTAGCTTGCATTTCTACGCCTCGACAAACAAGTTCATCGCCAACAAAAATAGGCTTCACTTGATAGCGAACATGATTGCCAGTATTCTTCACATAGCTGGCTACCTGCTGTTCATAAATCGTCATATACTCTTGATTCATTAACTCTGTGCCAGTAAATAAATTCTTCCAGTTGGCATCCTCACCCGTTAATTGATGGGCGATTAAATGGGAGCGATTATACAGAAACTCACCATTACTCATTTTCTTTTGCTTCCAACCGGTTGGATACACTTTTGAGATGTCGCCACGTTTTTCATGAGGCAGTAAATCTTTTCCTAACATCGCATTGGCCACACCAACACGATTTAACCGGTCCAAATCACTAAACGTTTGCCAACTCCCATTTTTTAAGGACAAGTCTGCTTTGCTAAAAGTCGGCTGATTGTGATTGACTTGCAGTACCATTTCCCCACTAAAGATAGGAATTTGATCCGTATTATCAATATTTTGGGCTTTGGTCGTTTGCGTAACTTCCACTTGATGATTATTAGATGTGGTTTGACTTGGTTGGTCAAAAAAGACATACCATATTCCTACAATAATGATTAGAAGAATCGTTGCACCTAGACTGTGTTTTTTCTTCAAATGCTTCATCCTTTCTAAAAGAAGTAACGATTCCATTTAACCAATTTTTTATTGAATTGTCTAGTCAAAGAATCCTTGTTCGCACAAAAAAAGAGGAGTACTTGCCCCCTCTTTTTAAAATCATTTTAGAAATTTGCACCATACACATCATCAACATTTTTAGTTGGGTCGATGACAATATATAGACAACCATTCTTTTCGCTTACTTTGGTTGATTGATGTACGTTATCTAAGCCATCGCCATCTTTGTCTTCATATGGGAAGTAAACAATATCTGGCGTACCAGCACGATAGATAATTTCCATTCTTTCAATATCTTCATATTTTAAAGCGCGATCAAACATACCAAGTTCAAGACCACCTAAGTTGATATCCGTTGTTGCCACATTATCAGCTTCAGGATAGATTTCAATCTTGAAACCAGCACATGGATGAATTTCTACAAATTCGCTACCATTGATACGTCCATAGCTTGTAGTGATTTGTTTAATCCACAAATCGCCAATGTGACGGCGTTCAATCGTCCATGTTTCACCATTTCTAAATAAAAATTTTAATGCTTTCATTTCTCTTGCCATAAAAGATTCACTCCTTCAATTAAAAGACAGCACCAAAAAAGCGCTATCTGAAAGTTCTTACATTGTTAGTTTAGCATAGGTTTTAGAAAACGTAAACAACGTGCAATCTTCACAAAAAAACGATTTTTAGAAAATAATTTTTATTTAAAATAAATAAAGATTACAAATGTGATAATTCGGTATTTTTTATCTTTTTATAGTCATTGATAGATAACAACGCAAAATATAAGAAAATTCTTAGTCAGCAGTCTTATTACTCAAATTCACAAACTCTCGGGCATAATTTAGCAATGCCTCACGTTCATTAGCCACTTCTTTTAATAGGACGGCTCGCTCACAGTGTGCAAGGGTTTCTTTTAACCATAAGCCACCACGACGATTCATAGCCTGCATTAAATCATTCCCATTAATTGCTAAATCTTTGAGCGAATGAATGACAAGCAAACGATATTGATTCAGCAAACTTTCTTTTGATAAGGCTAAATCATAAAACGGAGCAATATAGAAAAGTTGAGTCAAACAAGTTTCATTCAATTGATAATAATCCAAGACATTCAATGGTCGTTGTTTGATTATTTCTAGCGCCTCACGTAAAAGTAGTACTTCATGTATTCTCTGATTGGACAACTTCCATTCTTTTAAAAAGGCTTTTTGATGTTTTATCGCAATTTCTAATTGATCGATTAATAAACACCAGGCCACCGATAAATCCTGAATAGGAAAACGCAAAATTTCACTCATTTGTTGTAAAAAATGCTGTTTATCTGCCAGTTGTGGACAATATTTAAAGCAATCAGTTGTAATAAATAATTGAAAAGCTTGTTGCGCATTTTGGCCTAATAATAATTTTTCAAACTCAATACAAATTCGTTCAACAGAAATTTTACTCAATAATGGTGCGTGTGTAGTAATGGCTGCTTGCGTCTGTTCTTCTAAATCAAAACCTAATTGCGAAACAAATCGTAAGCCACGCATCATCCGCAAAGCATCTTCTTGAAAGCGTTCGGCGGCAATCCCCACTGCTTTTAATCTTTTATTTTGTAAATCTTCCAGGCCATGGAACAAATCAATAATCTGACCTTGGGCATTTAGGGCTAAAGCATTAATCGTAAAATCACGTCGTTTTAAATCTTCTTCTAAACTACGAACAAAATCCACATGATCTGGCCGACGATAATCTTGATAGGTCGATTCTGTACGAAAAGTGGTGATTTCATAGCTTTCATCTTGATGTAAAACTAAAACCGTACCATGCTCAATGCCAACATCAATTGTTTTTTCAAAGACCTCTTTAATTTCAGCCGGAAAAGCACTAGTGGCGATATCAACATCATGAATCGGTAAGTTTAAGATGCAATCACGGACACTGCCGCCAACAAAATAAGCCTCATAGCCTGCTTGATTCAGTTTGTCAATAACTGGTAATGCTTTCTTAAACTCTTGAGGTAAGTTATTTATTCGCATTGCTACTTCCTTTCTATTCGTTTCATACGTTTTTCAACAAATCCCTAATCATTATAACATAAGTTTACATTTTGACTAGCAACAATCAAAAACTAGAAAATGAGAGATTTACTTATTTTTCAGTATTTTTTAGCACATTTATTGTATTTCATGGTTGTTTCTGCTACATTAATATCGTTGAGTAAATTTTAGGGGAGGTATTCAAATGCAAAAGAATTTATCTTGGAAAGTGTTTTTTGATATCTTTGTCATTATTTTAGGAACAGCCATTTTTAGTTTTGGCCTTGTTTTTTTTAACATTCCTAACAAATTAGCTGAAGGTGGTATCGCCGGGATTACCTTGATTTTAAAAGCTTTATTTAATTATAATCCTGCTATCACAAACTTGTTATTAAATATTCCTATTGTATTGTTAGGTGGCAAGATTCTAGGACGTCAAACATTAATTTATACAATTTTTGGTATTTTTGGTGTTTCTTTCTGGTTAGATTTCTGGCAAAAAATTCCAATTGTAATTGATTTAGATCATGACTTATTAATTGTCGCACTCGTTGCTGGGATTGTAATGGGTTTTGGTAGCGGGATTATCTATCGCGTGGGTGGAACCACTGGTGGTAGTGATATCGTTGCGAGAATTTTAGATAAAAACTTTGGGATTCCCTTAGGACGTGGGCTTTTTGGATTTGATGTGGTAGTCTTAGTTGCTTCCTTGACTTATGTTGATTTACACCGCATGATTTATACTTTGATTTTTAGCTTCGTCTTCTCTCGTGTCGTTGAAGCAGTCATCAATGGTGGTTATTCTGAAAAAGGAATTTTAGTCGTTTCAGATAAAAGCAATGAAATCACTGAATATTTGATGGCTAACGTGATGCGTGGAATTACTTATATTAAAGGAGAAGGAGCTTACTCAAAAGTCCAAAAAGATATTATTTATATGGTAGTCGGCGTTAGAGAATTACCTGCCATTAAGCGAATGATTCATGAAGTGGATGAAAAAGCCTTTATTTCTATTATCAATGTTCATGAAGTGATTGGCGAAGGATTTACTTATCTTAGACCGAAAAAAACCGTGCTAAAGAAAAATAAATAAAAATAAGGCCACAGCGCAAAACAAATGCTGTGGCCTTTTTGTTAACTTAATGCTTTTAATTCAGAAGATAATTGAGCAAAAGTAGCTTGATCATTTTCTTCCAATGCTAAATTGATTCGTAATAATAACTCCTTCTTCTGACTTTCCCTTGCTAATTCATCAAAGTAATCTTCTACTTGGCGATCAAATTGTGGATCTAAGGTTTCGTTCCAACTAGCATAAGGATTATCTTCCAAAACACCCAGATAAATGGCTTCTTGCCAGGCATCTTTAAACCGACATTCTAAATACAAATCTTCTTGCCAATGGAAACGAATCTCATGGAAAATCTGATCCACATCTGCAAATTCAATCTTTTCTTTATATAAAAGAATGGGCGTATCAGAATAATCCGCTGTTTGAATGACTAATCCTCTTGGTGTTACCTCTGCTTTTTCAACAAAGTGGACGTTTTCTAAAATGGCTTCGTGACTAATTAAATAATTGACTAACCATGAAACTTCGCGACGTGTAAATGATTGACTCGTTACAAACCAAGCCAGAAAATTCTTCTTTTGTGCCAATGTGATTGCCATTTGCTTCACCTTCTTTATTAGTAATCCCAATCGCTTTGTTTTAATTCATCATAGAGTTGGTGTAAAGATTCATCATGTATTTCTTTGGCTAAATGACTCTCAAGTAATGCCAATGCCTCTTTTAAGCGACCTTCATCACGTAAAAAGTAACAATAATCGCGAATAAATTCAGGAACTTCTTGCATTTCTTCTAAAGCCATTTCATAGTAATGGGCTGCCTTTTCGAACTCTTCCTCTTCATTATAGATTCGAGCAACCATCCAAAGTAATTCGCCTTGATAGGCATTTTCGATTCGTTCAAAATAGTGCAATGTTTGCTCATATTCTCCTTGATAAAAGGCATTTTTAGCCAAAGCCGTCAACACACTATCTTCCTCTTCATCTAATAAGAGTGCTTGATTCAGATAAAGGTTGGCTTTTTGATAGTCTTCCAACTCTTCTAGCACTTCAGCCAAATGTAGGTAAAAATGCACATAATATGGATTCTCTTTAATCGCTTGTTCCAATAATTGCGCTGCTTTTACTGGCTGTTGTTCATGAACATAGATGTCGGCTAACTCTAGATAAGCTTCTTTAATATTTGGATTTTCTTTGATTAGCTCTTCATAATAGATAATCGCTTCATCCATTTCATGCATTTGTTGATTCAAACGAGCTAAGTTTAATAGAATTTGATCATTTTTCTTATGGCGATATGCTTCTTTATAGTAGTCTAAGGCCTCTTCAAACTTCCCTTGATGTGCAAGTGTGGTCGCTAAACGCTCTAAAATTGACACATTAGAAAATTCCGTATAGCCAGCATCTAATAAAAGTTCATACATATTTTGCGCTAGCGTCAATTTATTGGCTAACAAAGCAATTTCTGCATAGGCAAATTGAACGGTTTCATCCTCGGGTAATAAAGCGAGCAACTCTTGCAATTTGGCTAGACTCACTTCGATAAACCCAATCGCTTGGTAAGCATCAGCCATCATAAAGAGTGCGCGTGGATAATATTCGCTCGTCTCTTTGATTTGGTCTAAGTATTCAAAGGCGCTTTCGTAATCATCTTCTTCAATTGCAATTTCAGCCAAATAGGTTAATACCAAATCTTTTTCAGGTATTTGACGCTCCACTAAATCTAAAAAGACTTCCTTAGCCTCAATCAAGAATCCTTTTTCAATTAATACTTCACCCAACTCAATTAATACAGGTAATTCATCATGGGTTAAAGCTTGTTGTAATAATAAATCAGCGCCGTCTAAATCACCATCAGACAACGACTGTAACATTTTTTCACTAAAAGACATCGTATATCTCCTTTAATCTAGTCTAGCTTTATTTTACCACAATTTGACTGGCAATGCTCTTATTTATTATTTTTAGATTATCGTAAAAAAAGCATAAACCAAGAGAATCAGTTCTCCTCTTGATTTATGCTTTATCATTATACTAACAAGGTGTGCAAAGTTGGATGCTCACTTAATTTCAA
This sequence comes from Enterococcus cecorum, assembly GCF_052119425.1. GTDB lineage: Bacteria > Bacillota > Bacilli > Lactobacillales > Enterococcaceae > Enterococcus_E > Enterococcus_E cecorum_C. The sequence continues at coordinate 16,114 of NZ_JBQKFH010000022.1, read as the reverse complement.
GAAGTTTGGATCAAATTGTTCGATTCTAACCAATAAACCGGGAACATCTTCTTTTTGTTTAGATAAAACGCCCAAGACAACCGGTCCTGTTCCGCGATTGACTTTTTTCGTGTATTCAAACAAGGTAATATCATCATTTGGACCTAAAACTTCGGTAACAAACTCTTTCAAAGCACCTGGACGTTGTGGAAAGTTTACTACAAAATAATTGATTAATCCTTGGTACATCAAAGCTCGCTCTTCAATTTCAGCCATACGATTAATATCATTATTTCCTCCACTGATGACGCAAATGACCGTTTTTCCTTTGATTTCTTCTTTCAGCAATTCCAAAGCAGCTACACTCAATGCGCCGGCTGGTTCTGCTACGATAGCTTGTTTACTATAAAGATCTAAAATAGTGGAACAAACTAAACCCTCATCCACACTTATTAGTCGATCAACAAAAAGTTTAGCAATTTCAAAGGTATGTTGCCCAACTTCTTGAACAGCTGCCCCATCGACGAATTTATCGATACGTGGCAATCTCACTGGATGTCCCGTCGCAAAAGCCGCTTGCATACTAGGCGCTCCCGTTGGCTCAACACCAATGACTTTCGTATCTGGACTCACTGATTTTACATACGTACTCACGCCACTAATTAAGCCGCCACCGCCAATCGCTGCTAAGACATAATCAGCTATTAGATTTTTATCAGCCAAATCATTCATCATTTCTAAAGCCAATGTCCCTTGTCCAGCAATGATATCTACATCATCAAACGGATCAATAAAGGCCATTTGATTTTCTTTTGCATAATCTTTGGCTGCTTGAGCGGAGGCATCAAAAGTATCCCCCACTAGTTTGATTTCAACATAGTCCCCCCCGAAAAAGGAGACTTGGGAAATTTTTTGAGCGGGTGTCGTTGTTGGCATAAAAATGACTGCTCGAACTTTGATTTCGTTACAAGTATAAGCCACGCCTTGTGCATGATTACCCGCACTCGCACAAACAACGCCATTTGCTAATTCAGCTTGAGGTCGATTTTTGATTGCGTAATAAGCCCCTCGTAATTTGAAGGAACGGACCTTTTGTAAATCTTCTCTTTTTAGATAGACATTTGCTTGATATTTTTCTGAAAGGTAGCGATCATGTTGCAAAGGGGTATGACTAACCGCCTCTTTTAGTACCTCGTAGGCTTGTTCTACCGATTCTTTGGTTATTAGCGTCAAATTCTCTCACTTCCTACTTTCTAGTCGTTTGGATTTTGCACAAATGGCATCATCTTACGTAGTTTAGCTCCTACTTCTTCGATTGGATGGCCTGCATTTTTCGCACGCATTTCTTTAAATTTAGGGAAACCAGCTTTGTTATCTTCAACAAAACCTTTGGCAAATGAACCATTTTGGATATCTGCTAAAACAGCTTTCATATTCGCTTTTGTTTGTTCTGTAATGACGCGTGGTCCGGATACATAGTCCCCATATTCTGCTGTATTTGAAATAGATTGACGCATTTTATCAAAGCCACCTTCATAGATTAGGTCTACAATCAATTTCATTTCATGGCAAACTTCAAAGTAAGCTAATTCTGGTTGATATCCTGCTTCCACTAAGGTTTCAAAACCAGCTTCAATCATGCTTGTTAAACCACCACATAAAACAGCTTGTTCACCAAATAGGTCGGTTTCTGTTTCTTCTTTAAAGGTTGTTTCTAACACCCCAACACGTGTTGAACCGATTCCTTTAGCATAAGATAAGGCAATATCACGCGCATTGCCGGTAGCATCTTGTTGGACCGCAAATAATGAAGGAACAGCAAAGCCATCCACAAAAGTACGACGAACAAGATGACCTGGTCCTTTAGGGGCAACTAAGAAGACATCCACATCTTTTGGTGGGTGAACAACATCAAAATGAATATTAAAGCCATGTGCAAAAGCTAGGGCATTTCCCGCTTCTAAGTTTGGCGCGATTTCATTTTCATAAAGGGCTCCTTGGATTTCATCTGGTGCTAAGATCATGATTACATCCGCTTTTTTCGTTGCTTCTGATACTGGAAAAACTTCAAAACCATCTTCGCGAGCTTTTTGTGCTGATTTTCCTTCACGTACACCGATAACGACTTTGTTACCATTATCGCGTAAGTTTTGTGCATGGGCATGACCTTGTGAACCATATCCTACAACTGCAATTGTTTTTCCTTCCAATGCATTTTTTTCTACTGAATCATCATAATAAACTTTAACCATTTGAATACCTCCAATAATATTCCTTTTTATTTTTTTATATTAAAAGCAAAATTGCTTCTAACCACGAATTAAACTTGTGACTCCTGTTCTTGCCATCCGCTTAATGCCATAAGGTTTTAATATTTCAATACAAGCTTCTACTTTATCAGGATGTCCGACTACTTGAATCGTAATCGTTGAAGCAGCCACATCCACGATATCTGCTCTAAAAGGAGAAACCATTGCTTGAATTTCTAATCTCGTATTTGCTGGTGCATTGACTTTAATTAAGGCCAATTCTCTTTCCACATGTGGCGTATGTGTTAAATCAGTCACTTTCAGCACTTCTATTTGTTTATTTAACTGCTTGATGACTTGTTCGGCATCAGCTTCTGATTCGACATTAAAAGAGATTGTCATGCGTGAAATGTCTTTTCGTTCCACAGTACCAACAGAAATACTTTCAATATTGACTTGGCGACGATTTAAGGTACTGGTAATGCGACTTAAAACCCCCGCTTGATTATAGACAACTGCTGTAACGGTTCTTCTCATTTACTTCACCCCAATCATCTTATGGTTTGGTGCTCCGGCGGCAACCATTGGTAATACATGTTCTTGAGCTGGAATTTCCACTTCGATTAAGACTGGTCCTTCTAAGGCAAAGGCAGCTTTTAAGTCTTCTTCAATCGTTTTTGGATTACTTAAGCGCACCCCTTTGACATGATAGGCCTCAGCAAGCTTCATAAAATCTGGCTGCGTCTTAAATTCAGAGGATGAAAAACGTGCGCCATGGAATTTTTCTTGCCATTGATGCACCATGCCTAGCACATGATTATTCATTAACACAAATTTGATATCTAAGTTGTGTTCATTTAAAATCGCAAATTCTTGGTTTGTCATTTGGAAACCACCATCGCCCACAAAGACGACAACTTGGCTTTCAGGATGCGCAAATTTCACCCCAATCCCCGCAGGAATACCATAACCCATTGTTCCCAAGCCACCAGAAGTAATCATTTGTCTAGGGAAACTAAATGGATAAAATTGGGCTACCCACATTTGATGCTGACCGACATCGGTAACAACATAAGCTTTAGAATCGGTAATCTCACCCACGATTTCAACCACTCGTTGGGGCTTAATTTCTTCATCTGTCTCATCATAATATAATGGATGTTTAGCTTCTCTTTCTTGACATTCTGCAATCCATTCACTGTAATCGCCTGGTTTTGTATCAAGTGCGAGCATTTTTTCTAGCGCATCTTTGGCATCGGCTACTACAGGAATATCGGTACGAATGACTTTACCAATTTCTGCTGGATCAACATCAATATGGGCAATCTTCGCATTTGGGGCAAAACTATTTGGCGAAGTAGCTAAACGGTCTGCAAATCGTGAGCCAATATTTATCAAGTAATCACAAGTTGATAAAGCCATATTTGCTGCATAAGTTCCGTGCATACCACCCATTCCTAAATTGAGTGGATTTTTGCTTGGCACTGTTCCTAAAGCCATCATGGTTTCAACGACTGGAATTTGATACTTATCGACAAAGGTACGTAATTGCTCGGTTGCATTGGCATAACTTACTCCAGCTCCCACTAGAAGTAATGGCTTTTTCGCGCGTTTTAATTGTTTCATGACTTTTTCAATTTGTGGGAGTGAAGCTGAAGTATTAGGTTGATAACTTGGAATATCCACTTCAAAATGTTCCAGAAACTCGCCCATCGATTGGCTGATATCTTTCGGCAAATCAATTACTACTGGACCAGGTCTACCCGTAGAAGCAATATGGAAAGCTTCATGGACAATCCGTTGTAAATCATTTACATCGCGCACTTGGAAGTTATGCTTGGTGATCGGTAAGGTAATCCCTAGAATATCAGCTTCTTGAAAGGCATCAGTACCAATCCCGCCTGTTCCGACTTGACCCGTAATCACAACTAAAGGTAGCGAATCACTCATCGCATCAGCAATTCCGGTAATCGCATTGGTTGCTCCAGGACCAGATGTAACAACCACAACACCAGGTTTGCCCGTTACTTTGGCATACCCTTCTGCTGCATGTACGGCCCCTTGTTCATGTCTCGTTAATACATTTGGAATTTCAAAATCATACATGGCATCATATAATGGTAAGACCGCACCGCCAGGATAACCAAAAATCAATTCAACCTTTTCTTTTTTCAAACATTCTAACAAAAGCTCGGAACCATTTAGCTTTGTTTGATTCTCCATATAATCCCCTCTATTCTTTTATTTACTCCGTTACTCTCATAATTCCGCCAGTATTCGCTGAAGTAACTAAGGCTGTATATCGTGCTAACCAACCTTTCTTCACTTTAAATTCAAATTTTGGTAAGTTTTCGCGACGTTTGGCTAACTCTTCTTCGCTAACCAATAAATTCAAGGTACGATTGGTCAAATCAATGGTAATTTCATCACCATCTTCAACTAAAGCTAATGGACCCCCGGCAGCGGCTTCTGGTGAAATGTGACCAACCGCAATACCGCGTGTTGCTCCTGAGAAACGACCATCTGTAATCAAGGCCACTTCTCGACCTAAACCACGACCGACAATACTTGAAGTAGGAGCTAACATTTCCGGCATTCCTGGTCCGCCTTTTGGACCTTCATAGCGAATAACGACTACGTGGCCTTTTTGTACGCGACCATCATCAATAGCTGCCACGGCTTCATCATGAGAATTAAAGCAAATGGCCTTACCAGTAAAGCTCTTAATATCTGGATCGACACCACCCACTTTAATGACTGAACCATCTGGCGCAATATTTCCATAAAGAATGGATAAACCACCAACTGGACTATAAGGATTTTCTTTGCTACGGATCACTTCTGGATTATTGATTTTCGCATCCTTGACATTTTCACGAATCGTTTTACCAGTGACAGTGATACGGTCTGGATGGATTGCACCAGGTACATCAATTAATTCACGAATAATCGCACTTACCCCACCTGCTTCATGAACATCATGCATCGAATAAGCGGATGAAGGTGCAATTTTTGATAAGTAAGGTACCCGTTTGGCAATTTCATTGATATCTTCTAAGTTATAGTCAATTTCGGCTTCATTCGCAATGGCCAGTGTGTGTAGCACTGTATTGGTTGAACCGCCCATCGCCATATCTAAGGCAAAGGCATCATCAATGGCTTCTTTCGTGACGATATCACGTGGCTTGATTTGCTTTTTCACTAAATCCATTAAATGAAAGGCTGCTTGACGAACTAATTCACGACGGTCTTGTGAAACAGCTAAAGTCGTACCATTACCTGGTAAAGCAAGTCCTAAAATTTCTAATAAACAGTTCATAGAATTTGCTGTAAACATCCCCGCACAAGAACCACAAGTCGGACAAGCATTTTGTTCCATAAATTGAAATTCGTCATTCGTTAAATTACCAGCTTTATAGGCACCAACTGCTTCAAACATCGTTGATAAAGTCATTTGATGGCCACGAGGATCGACATCGGCTTTCATTGGACCACCCGAACAAAAGATAGCTGGTACGTTGGTTCGCATCGCTGCCATAATCATTCCAGGCGTAATTTTATCACAGTTAGGAATATAAAATACGCCGTCAAACCAGTGCGCATTAATGACAGTTTCAGCTGCATCGGCAATTAATTCACGACTTGGTAAGGAATAGCGCATGCCAATATGGCCCATCGCGATTCCATCATCGACGCCAATAGTATTAAACTCAAAAGGAATTCCACCAGCCTCACGAATCGCTTCTTTGGCAATTTCCGCTAATTCTCTTAAATGAACATGTCCGGGAACGATATCAATATAAGAATTGCAAATAGCAATAAATGGTTTTTCCATGTCTCTAGCACTTTTCACTTGTCCTGTCGCATACAACAAACTTCTTGCTGGTGCGGCATCAATACCTTTTTTGATTTGATCACTTCTCAATTGCATTTCCTCCGTTTATCAAAATTTTGATTGTAAAGCTATCATCATTATTACAGCCTGTGTTTCATTTTGAAGTACTTTTTAGTTTCAAAGATTTTTCTTAAAAACAAAGAAGCATCCCACCCAATGATTTATCAGTGAGTGGGATGCTTAGTAAGAATCCCATTCACAATGCACAAATAGGACTCAAACATGTGGGAAATTTTTCCATGTTCTAAGTCCTCTAGGTAATAATGACAATTAATAATAATCCTGTTAATTTTTGTTGCATATGAATCGTCTCCTTACAATTCAATGTATTTTTTAATTTTTTTACAATATACTTCTAATTTAATTAAATGTCAATAGTTTTTCTAAACATTTTTTAATTTTTCGGGTAATTTTCTGAATTTTTTTATTATTTTCCGTATTTCTTTCAAACAAAAAAAGAAATGCCCCTTCGATATCCCTCGAAAGCACATTTCCTTTACCATTGCCAAAGTAGTGCCAATATCAAACTTGGCAGTAGATTGGCTACCTTGATTTGCGGTCCAAAAAATAAGTTGATACCGACACAAAAGATTAAGATGGAGCCGATGAATGATAATTGACTCAAGCCTTGATTACTGATAAATGGGGCTAAATAATGAGCAAGTAAAGTCAAACTCCCTTGGAAAATGCCCACGGGGATGAATGAAAATAAGCTTCCTTTCCCCATTGAACTCGCCATAATCAAGATAATAATTAAATCAAGAATCGCTTTAGCAAACAAAATGGCATAATTATGGTGTAATCCATCCTCAAAGGCGCCAACCACCGCCATCGCCCCAATACAAACCGTTAAAGAACTAGTCACAAAGGCTTCTAAAAATTGAGAATCGTTTTCGGAATGACTTTTCTGCTTTAAAAATGTCCCGAATTGAACCAATCGCTTTTCTATATCAAGCCATTCTCCAACCATTGCGCCGATTGTCAGGCAAAATATCAACATCATACTGCCTTGACTACTTAAGCCAGTTTTAGTTACTTGTAGCATTTTTTCCATTGTGCCACCTAAACCTAACATCAACACGGCTAAACCAGCTGTTTTCGTTAAAGTTTCCTGCATAGAGGCTTTTAATCGTTTGCCAAAAAATAAACCAAAAATTCCGCCAATAATAATTGCGAATACATTTACAATTGTTCCTAAACCAATCATCATCTGACCTCGAAAAAATGAATAAAAAAAGAGCCCCTGAATCATCAAGAGCTCCATAGATAGAATACCTTATTTAACGGCTTCCTTCAAAGCTTTACCTGGTTTAAATGCAGGAACTTTGCTTGCTGGAATAATAATTTCTTCGTTCGTTTGAGGGTTACGTCCTTTACGTTCTGCACGATTGCGAACTTCAAAGTTACCAAAACCGATTAATTGAACTTTTTCACCGTTAGCTAAAGCGTCTTGGATTGCTGAAAAAACAGCGTCTACTGCAGCAGTAGCGTCTTTTTTAGATAAATCTGTAGCCGCTGCAACTTTTTCGATTAATTCTGCTTTATTTGCCATGGATGATTCACCTCCTGATTTTTGATGTGATGTTAAACACCATTCACCATCCTTGAGTGGTCCAAGGCTAGTGAGAAATATTGAATAATGAATCAATATCCTGTTACTAAGTTATCACAAGAAGCCTTTAATATCAAGACTTTTAGTTGTATTTTCGTGGGTTGTTTGTTTCATTTTGATTACAAACTAAGAAAATAATTGAAAGTATTCCCGTTATTTTCTTTTTCGTGCAATAATTCTTATCGGTGTACCTTCAAAAGTAAATGCTTTACGAATCTGATTTTCTAAAAAGCGTGCATATGAGAAATGCATTAATTCTTCCTCATTTACGAATATGACAAAGGTTGGTGGTTTCACGCTAACCTGAGTCGCATAAAAGATTTTGAGACGTTTGCCTTTATCTGTTGGTGTTGGATTAATAGCCACAGCATCCATAATAATATCATTAAGGACTGCAGAAGGTACGCGTAAGTTTTGATTTGCACTTACTTCTTCAATCATCGCTGGCAACTTATTCAAGCGTTGTTTTGTTTTCGCTGATACAAAAATAATTGGTGCATAATCTAAATATTGAAATTCTTCTCTAATTTCTAATTCAAAATCGCGCATCGTATTCGTATCTTTTTCGACAAGATCCCACTTATTCACCACGATAATGACACCTTTACCTGCTTCGTGTGCAAAACCAGCAACTTTCTTATCTTGTTCACGAATCCCTTCTTCAGCATTAATCACAAATAATACCACATCCGAACGGTCAATTGCTCGCATCGCCCGCATGACACTGTATTTTTCTGTTGATTCATAGACCTTGCCTCGTTTGCGCATTCCGGCTGTATCGATCATGGTAAATTTTTGACCATTTTCACTGATAAAATGCGTATCAATGGCATCACGGGTTGTTCCTTCGACATCAGAAACAATCACCCGTTCTTCCCCTAAAATCGCATTAATGAGTGACGATTTTCCGACATTTGGTCGTCCAATCAAACTAAATTTGATAACACTCTCATCTTCAGGTTCAATCTCAGTGCTGAAGTGTTTGACAGCTTCATCTAAGACATCCCCGATTCCTAAACCATGACTCCCTGAAATTGGAAATGGTTCGCCTAAACCTAGCGCATAAAATTCAAAGATATCATTTCTTAATTCAGGATTATCTACTTTATTTATTGCCAATATCACAGGTTTTTTACTTTTATAAAGCATGCGTGCAACCATTTCATCCGCATCAGTAATCCCTTCACGAACACTGGAAATAAAAATAATTACATCTGCTTCTTCAATCGCAATTTGGGCCTGGGCTTTAATTTGCTCCATAAATGGTTCGTCACCTAGGTCAATCCCACCAGTATCAATAATACTAAACTCACGACCTAGCCATTCGCCTGTTGCATAAATACGATCTCGCGTCACTCCAGGAGTATCTTCAACAATTGAAATACGTTCCCCGGCAATTCGGTTAAAGATAGTTGATTTACCGACATTTGGACGACCGACAATTGCAATAGTTGGATTTGCCATTTTCTTCCCTCCATTTTTATCAATCTCAATTAGTTTACCGAAACTTTCATCATCTTGCAAGTAAAAAAGGCGCAATACCTTGAAAAATGGATAAATTGCGCCTTTACTATTCTTTTTGGTATACAGAACAAGAAAATTTAGTTGGTTTTTATCTAAAGACTTATTCTTCAGTTTTTAAAGCTTCTCCTAAAATATCACCCATAGTAAAACCAGTTGATTCTTCAGGTAGTTCATAGCTTTCTTCTTCAGCGACTACTTCTTCAACTTTTGGTTCTGGTTTTTCTTCAAGTGCTTTGATACTTAAAGCAATACGTTGATTTTCTGGAGATACTTCCAAGACTTTAACTTTAACTTCTTCGCCTTCTTTTAAGACTTCATGTGGCGTAGCAATGTGTTTGTGAGCAATTTGTGAAATATGCACAAGACCTTCTACACCAGGGAATAATTCCACGAAAGCGCCAAAACTTGTCAAGCGTTTCACTGTACCCGTTAACACACTGTCAACTGGTGCTTTATCTTCAATATCATCCCATGGTCCAGGTAAAGTATCTTTAATAGATAAAGAAATACGATCACTAGCTGGATCAACAGATAATACTAAAACATTTACCTTTTCACCGACTTTTAAGACATCACTTGGTTTGGCTACATGTGTATGAGAAATTTCAGAAACATGAACAAGTCCATCAACGCCACCTAAATCAATGAATGCGCCAAAGTTCGTTAAGCGAGCGACAGTCCCTTCAATTTGATCTCCTTTATGAATTGAAGCAAATACCGCTTCTTTTTGTTTTTGCTTTTCTTCTTCAGCAACAACTTTATGTGATAAAATTAAACGATTTTCGCTTGGTTCGATTTCAACAATCTTACATTTTAAGGTTTGGCCTTTATATTTACTAAAGTCCTTAACAAAATGGTCTTCAACCATTGAAGCAGGAATAAATGCACGAATACCTAAATCTGCCACTAAACCACCTTTAACCACGTTGGTAATAGTTGCATCAACGATTTCACCTGCAGCATATTTTGCTTCGATTTCTTCCCATAATTTTTTAGCATCCAAGCGACGTTTAGATAATAAGTAGCTACCATTTTCTTTATCATTACCGATTCTTGAAATCACTACTAAATCTAATTCATCACCGACTTTTACCAATGATTCTAAATCATCAGTTGGTGTTGTAGATAATTCTCTTGATGGGATTACACCTTCTAAGCCTGTTCCCAAAATTGCAACAATGACTTGCTTGTCTTCAATAGCTAACACTTCACCTTTGACCGTATCGCCAATATGAATTTCTTGTACGCTATTTAAAGCTTCTTCCATTGTTTCTGTTACTTGTCCTTCAAATTCCGTCATACCTAATTTCCTCCTGACCAACATTTGTTCATGTATACACTACAATATCTAGTTTATTGCAATTTCACAAAAAAATAAAGCGATTTCCAATAATTTCTTTTATTTTTTTGCTGAATTTTCGTCATTTACTAAATTAATGATAGCTTGAACGACTTCATCGATGCTCATTCCCGTTGTATCAATACTTACCGCATCTACAGCTTGCACAAGTGGCGAATTTTCGCGATGAGAGTCAAAATAATCTCTTTTTTCAATGGCGACTTTCAATTCTTCAAAATCACTTGGGATGCCTTTTTCTAGATTTTCTTTATGACGTCTTTTCGCACGTTCTTCAACACTAGCGACTAAAAAGACCTTCACTTGCGCATCAGGTAAAACCACGGTCCCAATATCACGACCATCCATGACGACCCCACCATCTTTAGCAATGGCTTGTTGTTGTTTCACTAATTGCTCACGGACTAACTTGTAAGCAGCCACTTTGGAGACATTTTTGGTTACCTCTGGCATCCGAATCTCCTTAGTCACATCCTGACCATCCACAAAAACAAGTTGTTGTTCACTTCCTTGTTTAAAAGTGATAGGAAAGCGTAAAATAAGTGAAACTAGAGCTTGCTCATCATCCAAACTGACTTGATGTTTTAAAGCTAGATAGGTCACTGAACGATACATCGCTCCTGTATCGGTATAAATAAATCCTAATTTTTTGGCAATTATTTTCGCAACGGTGCTTTTCCCTGATGAAGCCGGACCATCGATTGCAATATTTATTTTTTTCATTCCATTACCCCTAACTAAATCACTATTTACACAAAAAGAGACTGAGGAGACACGCCCCCAGTATCTCTATTTTTATTTAATTCGAATTTGTTGTCCTGGTGTTAAATGGAAGTTATCAGCAGTCATTCCATTTAAACGATAAATATCTTCTACGCTGACACCTGTTCGACTAGCAACTGTTGCCGGACCTTCACCAGCTTGAACAGTTGTATATTCTGCGCCATTTTCAGTAGTTGTTTCACCATTTTGGCTATTTTGGCCCTCTTGATTTTCTTGGGTATTTTGTTCAGCAGCATTTTCAGTTGCTTCTTGGTTTTCTGCAGTGGTTGCTTCACTTGAACTTGTTTGGTTTTCTTCAGTTTGAGTGGTTGATTCACTCGTAGTTGCTGAACTTTCTTTTGTTTGTGAGGCACTTGATTTTTTCGTGCTTGATTTGGTTGTTTGCGTTTGTTTGGGTTGATTATCTACATAATGTTTCCAAATACCAAATGCGGCCGGACATGCGGCAATTAAGAATAACAAAAGTAAGACAATGGTTAAAAACTTACTATTCCCTCTTTTTCTTCTTCCTTGTTGTATCCGACTTGGCATTTGATTTTCTTGGTCATCTACATTGTAAATAGGTTGTTCCCATGGTTCATTAAGCTTTTTTGTTTCTTTTTTCTTATCTTTGTTTCGCAAAATAATTCCCTCCTACAATCTTTCCGTCTCATTATATCATAGCAAAGATTGCTTGTGTTCAAAAAATTTAGGAGAATCGATTAACTTAAAAAATTTTTAGCAAAACATCTTGCCAACTTGCTATTTTTTCATTTTGAATTTTAGACTTTATCAATAATTGATAATCAAAAGGCCCATGATTATCACAACATATCGCTTGTTTGCCTGGCAATGAATTGTCAAAATATCGGGCAATGAAATCACGACGACATTCGCTAGTATGAATATAAGCTAACATCGTCTGCAATTGCTCTTGCTTTACTTTCTCATTATCTTTGATTTCTTCCATAAACAAATGATAATCTTCACGTTGAATTTGACGAAACCATTTTTGTTGCAATTCGCTAAAATATTTTTGTTCACCATTTTTTGCAACATCTAACAACTCAAAGACTTCACGTTCATTTCTTGTTTGATTTTGCATATAATAATGAATTTGTTCGTCATGGTTTTGATAAAGTAAAATTGCGATACTTGGCTCGCCATCTCGTCCTGCACGACCAATTTCTTGTACATAGCTTTCCAAATTATCTGGTAAATCATAGTGAATCACAAAACGTATATCTGGTTTATTTATCCCCATTCCAAAAGCATTGGTAGCCACAAGTAACTGTAATTGATTTTTTTGAAATTGCGTTTGAATTAAGCGTCTTTGATTACTAGAAAGTCCACCATGATAAAACCCAATTGCATAGTCACTTTTTAAACGTTCATACAATTCTTCCACTTGCACACGGGTAGCGCAATAAATAATCCCTGTCCCCGATAATTCTTTTAAATATTTCAACAATACGGCTTCTTTATCATTTGTTTTTTCAACTTGTAAATAGATATTTGGACGGTTCACTGGCAATTCAAATACTTGAGCATCAGGATGTAGCAACAACTCTTGAATTTCCGCTTTAACTTTTGGGGGTGCACTTGCGGTTAAAGCTAAAGTGGTCGGATTATGTAATTGCTTTTTCACCCATTTTAAGTTGCGATACTCTGGTCGAAAATCCACACCCCACTGAGAAAGACAATGGGCTTCATCAATAACAAAAAGGGCAATCTTTTGTCTGCTAAGTGCTTGAATACACTCAGGCTGTGAGAGCATCTCAGGGCTTAAATAAATATATTGATACTCCGATAAATGTGTCAGAACATATTCTCTTTCAGCTTTCGTTAATAAACTATTGATAGCCACTGCCGAAAACTTTTTCATTTGTAATAAACCATTCACTTGATCTTCCATTAAAGATAAAAGCGGTGAAACAATCACAACAAGTCCTTCAAGAAGTAAGCCAGGTAATTGATAACACAAACTTTTACCGGTACCTGTGGGTAATATCGCTAAGCAATCCTGATTGGCTAAAACAGTTTGAATAATTTCTTCTTGTAATCCACGAAAAGAATCATAGCCAAAAGTTTCTTTTAAAACTTGTTCTAAATTATGATTCATGCTTATTTCTTCCCTTCAATATTGCGATTTGACTTAAACGATACTGTAAAAATGAAATTTCAGGATTTTCTTCTACAAGTTCTTTATATCGATAATCTAATATTTTTTCATCTTGTGTCAGTAATCGAAAATCTTTAAATGGAAATTTATCATCTAAAATTGCCCATTCAATTAAATGGTCTGTTATTGTCCCTTCTTTCAATCCTCTTATCTGCGCAATTTTCTCTACGTCATAACCAAATTTATAATATTGACGCGTAACAAGCATACTTTGTTTATAATTTTCTAAAATAAAGGTTTTGAATAATTGAAATAATACTAGCTCCGTATGTGTCATCAAATAAGACCAAAATCTTTCCACACACGCCAAGGTGTAACAAATATCAAAGGGCGAATGCAAATCTTCAGGTAATACTTGATAGAAAGTTTTTCCAGAAATTTGTTTTCCAGAAAAAGTATTTGCTAAAAAATCAGCCTGGTCTTGCGGCATCTGCGAGAAAACATGACTCAGCTCTTCATAAATTTTTTGTTTTTGCTCTTCATCCATTTGCGCTATCATCTGATCCACATTTAGCAAATAAAATGGACTGTTCTCTAATACTGGTCCTTGATAATCTGCTGGCCAATAAGATAATCGACAAAGAAATAATTGTAACATACGCCATAATGAAAGACTATTTTTAATGCGAAAATGGTTGAGATGGCAATAAGGTTCTTGATTTAATAAAAAAGGTTGGATTTGTACACGTACAAGTTCATTTCCAACTATTGATAATGCTTTTTGATTGATCAATTGTTGGATTATTTTTTCGTACTCTGCTTTTGATAAATGTGGAAAAATACCTACAATATCTAATAATTGATGATCATAAGCATAGTACAACATCGAAGCTGACTTTCTACCTACCAAGATCTGATATAAGGTATTCATCCTTAACTTGTCATTTTCACCAAACAAAGCTAAAATAAATTCATACATATTAACCTCCAGAAAGTAGTGATAGAATGCGTACCAAACGCTGCGAAATTATTCCAGAACAATGTATTGCCTGTGGACTTTGTGCGCTTTATGCCCCAGATATTTTTGATTATGATGAGGAAGGAATCGTTCTATTCAAGCAAGAAAAAGAGACCAATCATCAATATATTCCCAATGAGGCGTATTCATCTGTATTACAAGCTTACCAAAAATGTCCAGTGCGAGCAATTATACTAGAAAGATAATCTCTCTAGTATATTAATACGCAAAAAATTAAAAAAAGCGCTAAAAATCTGTCAAGAAAATTCCTGACAGATTTTTTATTTATCAACTTTTTTTACGAGTTCATAGCCATATAAACCAGCAATTTGATTTAATATTTGAATGATGGATGTCCGCATATAATTTGGTTTATTAACTCTCATTGAATTCGATTGACTTAAAATCCACATTTTAGTTCCATAGCCATCATTGGTAGGGATAACCATTTTTGCAACCTTCTTTTCCTCATCTTGAGAGATTATCTTCGCATCAGGAAATCTATCTAGAATATAAGAAGGATCAAATAGACATTCTACTTCTAATTCAATCGGCTTTCCTAAAAATGCCCAACGACCTGTTTGATTTCTAAACTCACCTAATTTTGGAAATTGTGAATACTGTAGACGAGGAACCGAAACCTTCTCATCAATCCGCAGATTTGACATATTATTGATACGAAATTTATTGGCATGTTCAAAATCTAAAAAATCTTCAGAAGTATGAGAAGAAGAAATCATATAAAAATAGATATCTATAAATACCACACCTAAAGGGATTCGATTATATTCAAAGGTCTGAAAGTTCTTTTGATAGGTAAAAGAAACTGGAATTTGATGTTCGGTCGCATATTGAATCAATTTGATACGTTCGAGCATATCCACACATTTAGGCACACCCATATAAGCAAACTTTTCACTTTTTACCATGGTTTCTAGTCTTTTAGGTTCACTCGATTGTTTAATTAACTTATCAATAATCGGCAACATTTCTTCACGATGTAAAGCGCGACTTGAGAGCAAAACCTTAATCATCGCAATTCTTTCATCATCAGTTAAGGTAAAAGAACGGTCTAAATAAAATCCTACACCATGTTGATAAGCCATTTGTCCAAATAATCCACGATCTAAATCTTTTTCTGCTAAAAAATCACGAATAGAATCTTTATCTTTACGAATTGTGTCTTCAGTCCCATATTTTTTATCAACTAATTCACTAATTTTAATCGGTTTTCCTTCCAATAGTTGTGTAAATATATCTAGTAATCTCCATCGGTTGTCCTTCATTTTATCCATCCCCAAACAAATAAATTGTGTAACTTTTTCATCCTCGAATATTTACAAATAAATAATATTATATATTATTTAATCACCATTATTTTACCATAGTTTTCGTAAAAAAAATACGCAGACAGACCGACCTCTTTAACTGATTAATGAACAAAAAACTGTATCTAAATAAATTAGATACAGCATTAGTTAATTTGGGTCTAAGATATTTAGTGTTGTTACTCAAACGGAGGATAACACTAAATATCTTTTTTTATACTCATAATAATAGAAAAAGACATCTGTTTCCTCTATAATTAAGTCGACC
>NZ_JBQKFH010000021.1:0-42904 GCF_052119425.1 Enterococcus cecorum | reverse complement strand
GCTTATTTGCCATGGTCAGAAACTGTACAAGCAGATTGTAAATAAAGAAAAGAATCTCCAAAGTCGAGTGACTTTGGAGATTTTCAATATACCTCGTTATTGGGCGCTTACTTTATATGTGACATTTATAGTATAACGTGTTTCTTAATGAGTGTCAAATATATGTGACAAAAATGATTTTTGGTATTCTTCTGCCGAGCTTATCTATTACCATTGCTAATCTGTAAAAAAATTAGGCTAATCTGCGAATATTCTGTAAAAATTCTGCTACATATTCATTTCTGAAAAACGCTTTTTGAATGATTCTGCGTAATTAATATATGGAAAGCGAATTTTGATATGAAAATTATGGATGAAGATAAAAATGCAGTACATGACCTAGCTTTGAAGAATACGCCAGAATCAGTTGAAGAGATTATCAGGATTGTCGAAAACGCCAGAGAACGTACATATAGAAGAGTCAATGAAGAATTATTTAATGTACCAAGAGATAGGAAAATACCTCAGTGAGAAAAGCAAAAAAACAAGTTATGGCTCAAACTACATAGAAAATGTAGCTGATTTTTTTGCGCAAAATTATCCAAACTTAAAAGGCTTTACTCGTCGAGGACTTTATCGGATGAAACAATTCTATGAGATTTACAGGGATGATGAAAAAGTGACAACACTGTTGACACAATTAAGCTGGACAAATCACTTGAAAATCATGTCAGGTTTTAAAAGCCCAGAGGAAAGAAGATTTTATATCGAATTGGCAATAAAAGAAAAATATTCAAAAAGAGAATTAGAAAGACAAATAGATAGTGGTTATTATGAACGCTATATGCTTTCTAATGGTAAAAATACACCGACTTTGCAAAAAGCAAAACACGAAACACATAATCTGTTTCTAGATAGCTATATAATGTAACTTTCCCTGATGTACCAGAAGCGATTACATTTGGGTAAAATATCACAGAAGCTGTAATCATGGCACAATCAGCATTGGGTTTAGCCGTGTATGAACGAACGCAAATGCCCCTAGCCAGTTCACCAAAAGACATTCACCTTAAAAGTGATGAGGATTTTGTCGTAATGATCTCGCTTGATTTAAATGAATATCGTCGGAAAAATCATGCAAAAATTGTACGTAAAAACACCTCTATTCCTGAATGGCTAAATATCCTTGCAGAAAAAGAGAATATTAATTTTTCGCAAACCTTAACCGATGCCTTAAAGCAAAAGTTAGGTGTCTAAACGTATTCAAAACACAAACACACGGAATGATTTGCTAACTAATTTCCGTGTGTCTTTTCTTTTTAACTCAGTTTTTTACTTTTAACTTTCCCAAAGTTAAAAAGCAAATTTTTGAGTTAAAAGTTGATTTGTCAATATCTGTATGGTTATATACTATAATAGTTTCTTAAAAAGGCTAACATGTCTTCTTTAGTGATACCTTTGATTCCAATAGACTTCAAATCTGTTATTTCATTCTGCATTTCAGTGATAAATTTAGATAAATCATCAGCAACTTCTTTACTCAATATCTTACTTTCTGATTCTTTTAGCAATTGAGCTAATCTAAAAATATCATTCTTGTGTTTTTTTATATTTTTACTATCTATTTGTTCTCCATTTTGTTTTCTACTTTTTAGATCAAGCCATGCCTTTGCTTTAAAAGGAATTAAACAATCAACTGATAAAACCGGGACTCCTCCAACGATTTTCCGACCATCTTTTAATAACAAATAATACTGTTCATCTAACAAAATGGCTGACAAACTAGAAATCTGGTCATCAATTGGTAATGGTGTTAAAATTGCATCCTCAGTAAGCTCAATATGCACAGGATTTCTCGAAAATAGTTCTAACATGAATGGATAGCTATTATTTTTAGGATGGGAAAAGCGATAAAATTGCAAATCACCTGTACTTTTATTGTTATGTTGATAATTTGCTTCCTTAATGTATTCCCAAAATTGCGTGCCAAATTCCTTTGTAAGATTTTCTACAATAAGAACAACATCTATGTCTTTAGTAGCTCTAAAATCCAATTCTTCCTCGCTCATTAACAATTCACAAGCAGTTCCACCAATAATAACAAATTGATCATCAAATCGACCAAACCGTTCTCTAAAATTCTGCAATCCTACTACCAATTATCCCAACTCCTTATCTATTATTTCTTCTACAGCTTCTTCAATACGTGGGTCATCTTTATCTGCCAAAGATAAAATCACCGACACCCAATCTGGATTTTTCTCTCTGCTAAATAAAGTGGGATCATAATGCCATAATTCAAGCCTTACTTGTAAAGAATCATCAATTAATTCTGAATGTAAATTTTCCCTATTAAAATTTTGATTCGCAACAGCATAGGTTTGTATTCGAGAAGGGCTCAACATAGTATATTCTGATAACAATGATTCCCCTGACAGACGCATCTTTTCCGTTAATTGATTTTTGAAAATATATCCCGAATCTAAGACTGGAGATACTAAATAATCTCGTACACGATAAAACAACTCTTTTTTATCATATTTTGCTTGAATAATTTTATTGACTCCATCTTTTCTAATTTCAAATAATTCGGTAGCTACTAATTGCTGAACTGAGCGACTCATCGTCATTGCCGAATAAGGTAAAGCTTTCGTTGCATCTACTAAATATATCTCATCAGCTTTACTATATAAATAATATAAAAACAGTACCTGGGTAGATATTCTAAATTTTTCTATTACAGTGGCGCTATTGTTGTTCTCTTGGTTAGTCAAAAAGGTTCCTAAAAAAGGTAAAAAAATTTGATTATCCGTTACAAATGGCACCTTATTACGAATAAAACTTTGCCTACGATAATTTGAAATCGATGCCAACTGCAAGGCTACAGGTAATTGACACATTTCTTGTATTTTTGCTAAATGTTTTTTTAATGCTTTTGTTGTTGGTAATTCATCTGACAATGGTAAAATGAGCATAAATTTTTGATCAACTATTTTTGCTAAATAAAATGAATAATTGAGCGAAATGTATAATGGAAGTTGTCCTTTTGTCTCCCATTTTTCATATTCAATATCTAATCCAAAAAAATCTTTTATCATACTATCTACCTGCTTTTAACTCTATTTATTTCATTTTAACTTTCCAAAGGTTAAAAAGCAAATTTTTGAGTTAAAAGTTAATTTGTCGGGGTTTATAACAAAAAAGACTTCTCCCATGGAAAAGCCTTTAAGATTTAAAATGAATGTTGCTGCAGTTGAGCGAGTTGTTGATTGATAGACAAAACTTGAGGGACAGCCTGTGAAAATAGCTGGTCAAGTTGATTGTAAATAACTGCGCAAGTCTCATCTGGTATATAGGTGTGCGTAGAATTTGGCCAGTTTGGAAAATCCGTTAAATTTTCGCAAGCTTTCATCGCCAACATTGCCGCCCCTTTACAGGAACTTTCCGGACAATCCATCACGACAATCTCCTTTTGACAAATGTCCGCAAAAAGCTGAGGAATCACCGTATTATTCGTCATCCCGCCAGTTAGACAAATCTGCTTAGAAGGTCCATATTTATCATCTAAGCGCTGCACAATTTGCCGCAAATTCAAAATAATGCCTTCCATCGTGGCTTTCAAAATATCTTCTTTGGTATGGCTGTGATTTAACCCTAAGATATTCCCACGAAGGTTTGCTTGAAAATAGGGGGCACGTTCTCCAAAGAAATGCGGTAAAACAAGCAAACCATGACTTCCAGCAGGTACTTTCGTCATTTTTTGTAATAAACTCGGATAATCTTCACCAGCAAAAAATTGTTCTTTTAACCATTGGAAAATCACGCCACCATTATTCACCGCGCCTCCTTCGACAAAGAAATCTTGGGCTAACGGATATAAAAAGAGGCCCTGACTTGTTTGAGGTGTTTTGGTTTCAATGATTTTGCGGACAGCGCCACTCGTGCCCACGGTAATGACTAACTGATTGGTCAAAGATTCTTGAATACCAAGATTGGATAACACCCCATCGCTCGCTCCCACGATGATTTGCGGACTTTCTGCTAACTGCCACTCATCGCAAATCGTCTCACTTAAAGATAGTTGCGTTGTGGTAGGTACAATTTCGGACAATTGTTTGCGTTCAAGACCAGCTAAAGATAACAGTTCTTCATCCCAATCATGATTTTGCAGATGATAATAGCCTGTACTTGCTGCCAGCGATTCATCGACCACCCAATGATTGGTCAGCTGCCCGAGAATATATTCTTTAATCCCCACAAAATAGCGCGTCTGATCAAAAAGTGCTGGAAGCTCCTCACGTAAATAGCACACTTTACTTAGCGGCGTCATTGGATGATTCGGCACACCCGTTCTAGCACAAATCTCTGAAATATCTGCTCTTTTGCCTAGCGCTTCGACTTGTTTTTGCGCACGCGTATCAGCCCAGGTAATCAACGGATGAAGTACTTGGCGATTTTCATCTAGGCACAGCAAACTATGCATTGCCGCAGAAAAACCAACGCCTATGATTGTTTGCTTGTTTTCTTTGGCTGAATGAAAGGCTGCCCCCATTACTTCTTTCACCGCTTGCAAGATATCATCCGGATTTTGTTCCGCTTTTCCTGTCAAATCAGTTATTAATGGATAGCCTTTTTGAAACGTCTTGTCCATCTGACCCCTCTGATCAAAAAGAACCGCCTTGGTCGAAGTGGTCCCAATATCCACCCCTAAATAGTACTTATTTTGCTTGCTCAACCGCATGACCCCCGAATCCATTGCGTAAAGAAGAAACCACCTTCCCCGCAAAAGTATCTGACTGTTGTGAACGTAGCCGCATCTGTAGCGACATGGTGATAATTGGTGCTGGAATACCTAATTTAAATGCTTCTTCTATCGTCCATAAGCCTTCACCTGAGCTATGAACCACACCTGTTAACTTTTCCAAATGTGCATCTTTACTAAATGATTCAGCCATTAATTCCATCAACCATGAGCGAATCACAGAACCATGATTCCATAAATAAGCGACTGAATGTAAATCATAGTCAAATGGCCCTTCTTCTAATATTTCAAAGCCCTCACCTATGGCTTGCATCATGCCATATTCAATTCCGTTATGCACCATTTTCAAATAATGTCCACTGCCTACTTTTCCAGTATATAGATAACCATCTTTTTGCGCAATTTTTTCAAAAATGGGCTGTAAGTATCGATGAAACATTTCCTCATTGCCACCAATCATGAAATTGCCACCGTTTAAAGCACCATCCACACCACCTGATGTACCACAATCAAAAAAATAAATTCCCTTTGATTGACAACATTTGGCATTTGCTATGGAATCTTGATAAAAAGAATTTCCTCCATCAACTAGTAAATCGCCTGGCTCTAAAATCTCACTCAATTGATGAACCATTTGATTGGTAACTTCTCCAGCAGGTAACATCATCCAGACAATTCGCGGCTTAGGAAGATTACTTAGACTTTCAACTTCTTGAATAACAGTTGCACCTAATTTTTGCGCTTGCTTTCTTGCATTTTCACTAATATCAAACGCAGATACTTCAATCTCATTTCGCAACATATTCTCAACTAAATTGATTCCCATTTTTCCTAGACCAATCATTCCAATTTGCATGATGTATTCCTCTTTTCATTCCATTAATGAGGGGATACCCACAAAAATGGCTATCCCCTATAATCTTATTTTACAGCTTCTTCATCTTCAATTTCTAAAATACGTTGATCGATTAATTGTTGATACCAAGCTGCAGATTTTTTCAATGTACGTATTCTTTCTTGATTCAATTCAATTCGCACTAAACCATATCTATTCTTAAATGCATTCATAGGAGATACACAATCTGTAAATGCCCACAACATATAGCCTTTGCAATTCGCTCCTTGTTCTACTGCACGTAATAACCAAGATAGATGCTTACCAATAAAATCGATACGATAATCATCTTGAACTACGCCAGATGCATCCATAAACTGTTCTTCATTTTCACGTCCCATGCCATTTTCAGTAATTAACCATGGAATATTGTTATATCTTTCTTTGATATACATTGCCATATCAAATAATAATTTTGGATAAATTTCCCACCCACGAGAATTATTCATTTGACGTCCTGGCAAATCAAAAGTTTCATAGAATTTTTCAGGGTGAAACGGAGCTTGATTATTCCATTGATATCTAGGAGCTCTCACACGCTTTGGATAATATTGATTAATGCCTAAGAAGTCAACCGTATTTTGGGCAATACAATCCAAATCCTCTTGAGTGTAAGTAAATTCAAGCCCTTCTTCTTTACAAACTTTCCAAAAAAATTCAGGATAAGAACCATGAACTAATGGATCTAGATAGATGCGATTAAAGAACAAATCATACATTTCCGCTGCTTTTTGATCTTCCGGTGAACTGGATCGTGCATACACCATTTCAGGATTTAGCACACAGCCAATTTGTCCTTCATAACCTTTGGATTTGAATAACTCGACTACTTTTGCGGTTGCTAAAACTTTATGGTAATTCCATTGCATCCATTTATTTGTGTTTTGCTCATGTGGCCAACGAATAGCATCTAAGTAGCACCGTGTTTGAATAACAATTGGCTCATTAAATGTAAACCAATATTTTACTTTATGATGATATCGTTTAAATACTTCAGCAGCATATTGAACATAAAAATCAACTACTTTCCGACTACTCCAACCTTCATATTTTTCTAGTAAAAAGGCAGGTAATTCATAATGTTCTAAACACAACATTGGTTCAACACCGGCCGCAATTAACGCATCTAAAACATCATCAATATGTTGCGCATAGTCTTCATCCACAACCCCTTTTTCATAATCAATCATAAATCTTGACCAATTAATAGAGGTACGATAGTGTGTTAAATGGATTTTTTTCATCATATCCACATCTTCTTGGTATTGCTCCATAAAATTAGTTGCTACTGCTGGGCCATACCCATTATGCCAGACGAACTTTTCATTTTTATACCAACTATCTAAGTAGGAATCTTGTCCTTCTTTTTTTCCTTTCCAGCCTTCTGTTTGCCATGCTGAAGAAGCGGCTCCTAAAATGAAGTCTTTAGGGATTGTAAGTTGCATGAATCTCAACCTCTCTTATTATTTATTTTCTAATGCCATTCTATTTGATACTTTTACAAATGGTAAATAAATCAATACAGATACAACGATACATACTAATTGGGTTAACACTGCCCCAAAGTCACCAGCTGTTGCTAAATAACCATTGACCAAAGGAGGCATTGGCCAAGGAACCATAACGACTGCTTTTGCTGCAAATCCTAATGAAGTAGAAATATAACCAATTGTACCTGTTACTAATGGTGTTAAAATAAATGGAATGGCCAAAATAGGGTTTAACATGATTGGCATACCGAAAATAACTGGTTCATTGATATTAAAGATACCAGGTGCGGCAGACAACTTCGCAATTTCCTTCATATCTTCACGTTTACCTACAAGGAAAATAGCGATTAATAAACCGATTGTGACACCAGAACCACCCATACTCATATACATATCCCAAAATGGCATAGTAATGATATTTGGAACTTCTTTACCTGCTTCAAACGCTTCAGTATTAACAGCAATTGCCGCTAATAATAATGGTTCACGTATAGGTTTAATCATTTGGTTACCATGAATACCAATTACCCAGAAAATTTGCGCAATTAACATTAAGATTAATAATCCTGGTAGACCCTGTACAATATGTTCCAAAGGTTTTTGAACGACATTGTAAATAATGTCATAAGCATACATACCTGTGATTGCTTTTACCGCGAAACCAAATACTGCAATAATAGCCACTGTAAAAATGGTTGGAATTAATGAGGAGAAACTAACTGACACGTTGCTCGGAACACTATCAGGCATTTTAATTTTCAACTTATCTTGTTTTCTTAGCCAAGAGTATAATTCAATTGAAACAATAGCAATAAACATTCCTAAAAATAGTCCTTTGGTATCTGAATATTGTTTGGCCAAGACATTTTCAACTAATAAACTGCGATCACCATCTAAAAATTGGTAAGTTGTAGGGTTCACCGATAGATAACTCATAACGGCAATAATACCAGCAAAAGCACCAGAAATATTATTTAATTTTGCCAATTCAATCCCAATTAAAAATACAGCATAAATCGTTAAAAAGCTTAATGTTACATAGCTTACTGAAGAGGCTATTGGTTTTAAATCAGCTAAAAAACTTAAGGCTTTAATTTTAGCCAGTCCATTAGTTGAATCAAAAACCATTGCTGAAAATAATGTACCGAACGCCCCAGTAATGATTACTGGAATTAATTGTGTAAATGCATTTTTAATAACCATAATGTAACGTAAATTATTGATTTTGTTCGCTACATTTCCTAAAACATCTGACATCTTATCTAAGAAACTCGTCTTCATTATTCTGTCTCCTTCACTGTGTTTGTATAACCAACATTCCTTCATATTAGCTATTATTCTTTGATATCGCCTCCCATAAGCCATTTAAATAGGCTGTTGCTAAAGCTCTATCATATAAACCATATCCCGGACGTCCAGTCTCTCCCCAAATCATTCGTCCATGGTCTGGTCTGATATATCCGTCAAATCCATTTTGATACATTGTTTGAACGACACGATACATATCTAAATGTCCATAATTTGATGGATGAGCGCTTTCATGAAAGTCTTTTGTTCCATTGATAAATTGAATATTTCTTAAATGAGCAAATGGGATTCTATCTCTAGCACAAAATTCAGATAACATCGCATATACATCATTATCCGGATCTTCAGCCATACTTCCTGTACAAAACGTAATGCCATTCGCCGGAGAGTCAATAGTGTCACATAACCAGCGTAAATCTTGAACATCCTTCATAATCCGAGGTAGTCCATAAATTGAATAAGGTGGATCATCTGGATGAATTCCCATCTTAATCCCAACCTCTTCGCAAACAGGAATAATCTTTTCTAAAAAGTAAAGCAAATTTTCCCTAAGCTTTTCTTCATCGACATCTTTATAAGCTTCAAAAAGTCGTTCAATATCAGCTAATCTTTCTGGCTCCCATCCAGGTAATACTAACCGATCCGCTTCTTTTTTCACTTGATTAATAATTACTTGTGGATCATCAGGGATATCTGCATCTATATAAGCCAAAGCATAAGAACCATCTGCCAATTTATAATTCAAATCAGACTTAGCCCAATCAAAAATCGGCATAAAATTGTAACAAATAACTTCTATACCATACTTCGCTAAATTGCGGATTGTTTGAATATAATTTTCGATATATTTATCTCTTGTTGGTAAGCCAATTTTTATATCATCATGAACATTGACACTTTCGATAACCTTCAAGTGCATGCCAGCAGCTTCAACTTCCTCTTTTAAAGCCTTTATTCTATCTTCAGGCCATACCTCTCCAGCAGGAATATCCATTAAAGTCCCAACAATCCCCTGAACATTAGGAATTTGTCGGATATCTTCTAAGCTGATCTTTTCAAATGCTTTTCCATACCATCTAAAGGTCATATCCATTTCTATCACTCGCCAATCTGATATACTAATATATTACTTTCAGGTATATAGTAATCGTTTGCAAGCTGTATGTCAATGATATATTGAAAAAAAACTGAAGAAAATTTGAAAAAATAGCCATTATCTGATATATTAGATTGTGTAGAAAGTAACATATTGATATAGAGGTGCTATTGATGACATCAGAAAATTTACAAATCCAAGCTTATCAAGCAATTAGAAATCAAATTATCTATTCTGAACTACCACCCGGAAGTAAAATATCAGAAAAAAATTTAGAAGATTACTTACAAATAGGTCGTACACCGATTCGAGAAGCATTAATTAAACTTAGACAAGAAAATCTTGTTTATACTATCCCTCAAAGCGGGACTTATATTTCTCAAATCGATCTTGAAAAAGCCAGTAACGCAAGATTTGTGCGCGAAATTCTCGAATCAAAAATTATGACTGAATGTTGTGCAAAAATTGATACTGTATCCTCTGAGGAATTAGCAAGCCTTATAGAAAAACAAGTAGAAGCAATGAAAAACGCTGATAGTAAAAGTTTTTTTCAATATGATAATCTCTTCCATCAAACTTGTTACAGAATCGCGAATCGTCTTGAAATTTGGAATTGGATGAATAGCAATAATACACATCTCGAACGCTTCAGATGGTTACGCCTGTTAACTGCTGATTTAGACTGGAATGCCATTATTGATCAACATAAAGCTATCTATCATGCAATTATTCAGCGCAATCCTGAAGAAGTAGAATTTCAAACTTCACTACATTTACACATGATGTTAAATGAGCAAGCTGCTGTAACAAAACATTTCCCAGAGTATTTTAAAAACTAATATTTCAGTTTATAATTGTAAACATTCTACACTGCTAAGTAACCTGTCACCTTACTTTCTCAATTGGCATATACGAAATGATTGTCAAGTTGAGAATTTTCTCCATTGATTTCTTTTCGACTTCAAATAGCTTTGATGATAAAATTTATTTAGAAGTTAAAGGAGGCGACCCACTGCCTGCATCCCAAAGGTGGACGTTAAATAAAGAGTCAAAAAACAGCACGTAGATTTTATTTTCTGCGTGCTATTTTATTTGTTATGCTATTTTATTTGGAATATATGCAACTTTGTCATCCATATCAGATAGGCCAAGAAAATGCGTAATTTCGTCATTAGTGGATAATCATGTTGTAAAAAGCGAATATTATTCCAATGACGGGACAAATCATTCCTTTGCCAATTATCCTTAGTCACAAATTGTCCACGAGTGGCGACATGTTCATAATTTGCAGTGATAAATATTTTTTCCACTAAAGCGACGGTCATTGGCGGCTGGTAGTTTTCGCAATATTCTTTTGTCGGAATATTAATCAATGCTTGCGATAATAAATCAAACCAATTTGTAGGATTTTCAGTCTTATATTGCCACATCGCCTTTTGTAAATCATTTGGTAAAGGAAACTGATAAATTTTCCCATTCAAGCAGCGGATACGTACACAAAATTTTTTACGTTTCTTTTTTGCCATGGTCACCTCCAAAATTTTTATCCCTATTCAAAAGATAAACACTTGCAGCTAAAATCATTGCGAGTACAGTTGCCATCCAGCGAGAAAGTGGAATAACCCAAGGCGTACGAATGAAAACAAACAAAAGACAGTTGATAACAAATATCCCACCTATTGTAAATAACATTTTCCAACTATTTTTCTGACCATAGTTTTTTCCCATTAACCACAAGATGACAAAGGCCGAAATACCGGCACATATACTACAAATCACGTACTCGCCAACATCTATTAGCTGTGGCGTACCTGGTTTAAAAAGGGATACAAAATAACTGCCAATAAATACCACCGCAAAATAGGTCAATACCGCTAATAGACTGATTTTAACCATTTGTTTTGCATCATTTGGAAGCTGTTTGAGCAATTCATCGGCAATCGGTTGGGGATCTTTTCCGAAATAATCTTGAGCAGATACCTCGTTTTGTTGCGCTTCTAAAATATCTTGCAAAATACCGAGCAACATTTCTTCCGTCTGACGTTCGTTTTTCCCCATACTATTCAGGCGCACATACACGAGCAAATCTTCATAGTATTGCTTATTGGCACCTTGGAGTTGTTTTTGTAAGTTTGCATTTTCTTTGATTAGACTACTCATTTTCCGCACCTCTCATCACTTGATTGACATTTTGCTTGAGTAACTGCCACTGGTTTTTGAAATGTATTAATTCTGCTTGTCCGTCTGGTGTGACCGAATAATATTTACGTTTGGGGCCGGATTCTGATTCACGCATTTGTCCTGTAATCCAACCTTTTTTCTCCATTGATAGTAATAAGGGATAAATCGTCCCATTGGAAATCTCGCTAAAACCATTGTCCGCCAAACGCTCACTCAAAGTATAGCCATAGAGTTCTTCTTGCGTTAATAATTGTAAAATACAGCCCGTCAGCACACCTTTTAATAGCTGCGAATCGATTTTGCCTTTCATTTTCTCACCTACTATCTTGCATTACAAGCTAATCATAGCACACTTCAACTATCTTGTAAAACATAATAGCAAAAAATAAACACGGTAGCCTAAATCTATAGACTACCGTGCAAATGTTTATGCGTGTTTTAAAACTTTTTTTGCGAAGAATTTCAAAATCAATGGTGAGACCAACGTGCTGATTAAAATCGTGATAACCATTGGTGCGAAATATTTTTCAGGAATAAGGCCACCTGTTTGACCAATTTGTAAGACAATCAGTGCCATCTCCCCGCGTGAAATCATCCCAGCTCCGACCATCCAAGCACTATTATTGGAAAATCCGGCCATTTTCGAACCAAGGTAACCACCAAATAATTTAGAAATCACCGCAATCACCACAAACAGAGCGATAAATGGGAATTGTTTGATAATGCTAGCCAACTCAACTTCTAAACCGATATTCACAAAGAACACAGGAATAAAAATCGCGTAACCAATCGATTCAACATTGATAAAGACGCGTTCTTTGACTTTGGTTTGGCCCACAGCGATTCCGGCAAAGAAAGCCCCAATTACTGAACTTAAGCCAACCAAATCAGCCACATATGACATGCCCAAGCAAATAATCAACGACATGATGATGACTGATGCGGTGGTGTAAATTTTTTCTGACAAGTTCATCAAATAAGGTGCAATCCAACGAACAAGCAAGAAAATCAAGCCAAAATACACCAACTCTTGCAACAAGGTCAAGCCTAGTGATGCGTTATTCCCTTGATTAGCGCCTAAGAAAGTCAAGCTAATACTCAACACCAAAACGATTAATATATCATCCACCACGGAAGCCCCTAAAATCGTCGAACCTTCCTTGGTATTCACCGCATTTAATTCCTTTAGCACTTCCACTGAAATACTCACCGAAGTCGCTGCGAGCACAACCCCAAAGAAAAAGGCCTCTGTTGCTGTTGATTTGAAGATAAATCCGCCCCCTGCTCCTAGTAACAAGGGGAAAATCACCCCGAAGACAGCTACCAGCATCCCTGGTTTAAAATATTTCTTCAAAAGCTCAATATCACTTTCCAAACCGGCTAAGAACATTAACAAAATAACCCCGATTTCAGAAAAGATATGAATCAACTCTGATGAATGAATGAGATTCAGTCCCCCTGCTCCCACAATTAGGCCAACCAATAATTGCCCAACCACTCCAGGAACACCTATCCGACGACAAATGTGTGCTGCCAGCGAAGTCGTGACTAAAATCAAACATAAAATACCAATAAATTCCATTTGTTTACACATCCCTCCAAAATTAAGCCAAATTGAGCCGCAAATTGTCGACTCAAACAACAAATTTTCTTATCTTAATTATACCGAAGTTTTGTGCAAAAGAATAGAAAAATGCTCTGAATAGTCGCACTTTTATTTGTGAATAATTTCATCGAAGTGTTGTTTATAGGATTCGATTATGATATTTTATAACGCTGCCATACCGCCTTCAACATTGACCACGTGATAGCCTTGACTGGCCAAAAACGCACAGGCATTAGCGGAACGGGCACCTGAATGACAGATCACATAATAAGTTTCGTCTTCGTAAAGTTCTTCTACAAAATCTAAGAAACGACTTAACGGCATGTTTTCCGCTTGTGGTAGATGACCAAACATAAACTCGTCTTCTTCACGCACATCAATTAAATTTATTCTTTCTTTGCCTAATAGTTCTTTAAATTTGTGAATATCAATGGTTTCGTACATCTATTTTAGCTCCTTTAGTTCTATGTGAATTTTTTGATAAATATCAGTCTTTAGATAGTGACTATTTGTTGACATGTGAATACAAATAATAAGCGCCATCCAAGTTTTTGACCTTAAAGCCGTGTTGTTTCAAGATACGCTCAGCCAAATAACTGCGTTGACCACTGTGACAACTTACAATATACGCCTGATTTTTATCTAGTTCAACCAAACGAGCTCGCAATTCATCGAGCGGGATAGCCATAGCATTGGTAAACTTACCATTTTCTAGTTCAGCAGGATTGCGCACATCTAATATTTTCGCTCCATTTTTTAGCTCATTTGCCAAATCATACCACTGCACATTTTCACTCAAACCTTCCATTAGATTCAACGCGGCATAACCAATCATATTTACTGGATCTTTTGCTGAACCAAATGGCGGTGCGTAGGTCAATTCGAGTTCTGGTAAATCTTCTACCGTCAGTCCTGCTTTAATCGCTGTGGCTAAAACATCGATTCGCTTATCAACGCCATTTTCTCCAACTGCTTGAGCCCCAAAAATTTCACCCGTCTTAGGATCAAAAAGTAATTTCAATAAGATATCGGTTGCCTGTGGATAATAGCTGGCATGATGTTTACCTAATGTATGCACGACTTGATAGTTTTTTCCTAGGCGTTTTAAGGTGCGCTCATTTAATCCAGTGAAAGCCGCCGTCATGTCAAATGTACGGACAATTGCGGTACCTAGGCTGCCTTTATTTTTCCGCGGAAGCCCAGCAATGATGTCTGCCACCTGCCGCCCTTGACGATTCGCAGGAGACGCCAGTGAAATTAAGGTTTGTTCCTTAGAAGTGTGTTGTGTGACTAAAATCGCATCGCCAATCGCGTAAATATTGGGATCTGAGGTGCGATAATTTTCATCGACCACGATAGCCTCACGTAGTCCTAGCGTTAATCCGGCTTCTTTTGCCAAACGTGACTCTGGCTGCACACCAATCGCTAAAATCGTTAAATCACTAGTTAACACTTGCCCATCTTCTAACACGACTTCGCGACCCTTTTCTCTAAAGCCTGACACGCCTTGATTAGTCAGTACATTCACGCCATTTTTAACTAATTCCTCTTCTACAAAAGTTGCCATTTCCGGATCTAAAGCAGGCAATACTTGAGGGGCTTTTTCAATTAAAGTCACGTGCAATTGGCGTTTGGCAAGATTTTCAACCATTTCCAAACCGATAAAACCCGCACCTACCACGGTCACATGTTGGATGGCTTGTTGTTGCAAATGCGCCATAATCCGATCAATATCTGGCACGCTACGGACAGTAAATACATTTTGCGCCTCAGCTAAACCTGGAAAGTTCGGCACAACCGGCTTAGCACCTGGCGACAATACCAATACATCATATTCTTGGGTAAATACTTGCTCCTGATTTTTTACTGTAACAGTCTTAGCCTTACGATCAATGGCTAAGACTTCATGATTGGCCCGGACATCGATGGCAAACCTTTTCTTTAAATTCTCCGCAGTTTGCACTAAAAGTTGCTCGCGGTTCTCGATTTCTCCAGATACATGGTAGGGTAAGCCACAGTTAGCAAAAGAGACATACGGCCCCTTTTCAAAAACAGTAATTTCTGCCTCTTCCATTAACCTTCTTAATCGCGTGGCACAAGACATGCCCCCTGCGACTCCACCGATAATAATGACTTTTTTCACGTTATTTTCCTCCTATCACGCGATCTGTCCAAGCATTCATGCCGCCTTTGACATTAACAACTTGAATCCCTTTTTTCGCTAATATTTTAGCTGCTTGCTTACTGCGCATCCCCGATTGGCAAATGATATAATGCGGTTGCTTGCCTTTTGCCTCATATTGCGAGATGCGATTGAGCGGTACATTTTTGGCGCTTCTGATATGCCCACTGCGGTATTCAGCCGGGGTGCGCACATCTAATAGTACAATATCTTGATTTAACTGACTTTTTAATTCATTTGTAGAAACATTTGGCACTTTGACAAACCAATGAAACATGGCTATCTTTCTCCTCTCTTTTTATACCTCATAGGGTATTTATAATCGATAACCAACCTTTTGTCAATCATTTTGAATGAGACTGGACAATTTTTTACTTTTTCAGTATAGTACCTAGTATGGTATATAGATTGAAATGAGGTGAAACCATGCCTGTAACCGATAAAACCAAACTAACCCATCGCCTAAAAAGAGCTGAAGGCCAAATTCGCGGTGTATTGAAGATGATTGAAGAAGAAAAAGAATGTATCGATATCGTCACTCAGCTTAGTGCCGCACGTTCTAGTATTGACCGTGTAATGGGACTTTTAGTGGCTGAGAATTTTCGTAAATGTTTAGAAGAAGAATGCGAAAACCCTGAAGAAAGAGAAAAAAAAATCAACCAAGCCATCCAACTCATCATGAAAAAATAGTTGAGCAAATAATTCGCTTTGTAAAATTAAATTGTGTACAATGTAAATGTGAAAGGAAAAGAATATGATTCAACCAATTGTCAAAGATCAACTGTGTTTTGCTTTATATCAAGCACAAAAGGAATTCAATCGCCTATATAGTAAGATTTTAGCGCCCTTTGAATTAACTTATCCGCAATACTTAACGCTATTAGCTTTGTATGAAAAAGACCATTTAAGCGTTTCTGAATTAGGTGAGATTTTGTCTTTAGATAGTGGGACGCTGACTCCTTTAATCAAACGCCTAGAAGCAAGAGAATATGTGATGCGCACACGAGATTTCAATGATGAACGTCGCGTATTGATTTCTCTAACGCCAAAAGCCAAGGAAGTGAAAGAGGACTTGCTGCAAACGATCGGGCATTGTTTAAGTGATTTGACATCGGATGAAACGTATTATTTTTCTTTGATGCAACAACTGCAAACACTTACTCAAACCTTAGGAGGGCTCAATCATGAAGAAAATTTACGAAACAAAAGTAACTAGTATCGGCGGACGCGAAGGAGAAGTCTTTTCACCAGATCGCTCTTTTGCCTTTAAAACAACAGCTCCAGGTAAACGTGTCGAAAATGCAACCAACCCAGAACAATTATTCGCAGCAGCATACAGTGCTTGCTTTAACGGTGCATTAGGCTTAGTAATGGAAAACGCCGGCGAAACTTACCCAAGCGAAGTGAGTGCACGTGTATCCTTGATGTCTGATGAAGTAGAAGGATTTAGCGTAGCCGTGACTTTAGAAGTTCATCTTGAAGGCGCAACAAAAGAAAAAGCAGAAGAATTAGTCGCAGCGGCTCACCAAGTATGCCCTTACTCAAAAGCAACTCGCAACAATATCGATGTACAATTCGAAATTATTTAATGATAAACCTAAACCCACCCAGCTAAGCACCTAAGCCTAGTTGGGTGGGTTTTTTATCAATATAAACTTAACTCGTGCTCTAAAAATCTAAAGCTTAATTTTATATTTGTTATACAAGCAAGTAACAATCTACGTACAAGTGAAAATACAACATACTGTCCATTTGTTGCAATTTCTACTCTTTCAGCAGTTTGGACATCTTGATATTCTATGATGACATGATTCACCAAAGCCGGATTTTCGTATAATCTCTGAAAATCTTCATCCGTAGCTAGTTTACCCTGATAATACAAATCAGCACTAAGCGTATTTTCTTTTTCTACATAATAGGCTTTTAGTACGTAATCATTTGCTTGCGATTGTTCATCTGTAGCTTCTACCATCTCATCTTCTTCAAAAAGCGGTGGGCGCAAACTTCATCATAATCCACTTCAAAATCATATGCATCATTATCTAGCCATTCGACAAATTTATCTCGCTCTACAGGTGTATACCAATGAGACATAAAATCTTGTACCCGATATGGCTCAGAGATTCGAGAAATCATAAATACATATTTATCTGGGTCCACTTGCGCCTTTTGAAACCGTGACATAAAATGCATGATACCCATCAAGTCATAATGAATATAATAACGCTTAATTACTCTTCTTTCACAAAGACATTCAATCATTCGCAAATCAGTCTTTATGTCTACAAAACGTTCAAATAAAGTAAAGCGACCTTCATACTGTTCATTTTGATCATACACCTTAAACCCTCTATTCGCACAACCCTTTAACGTAACGATACCAAATGTTTCATAAAAAAGTTGCGGCTCCTCACTTTCAATTGTCAAACTCTTTTCCTGAAGCACAAAAAAACAAGCACCCTCTAGTGAAAAAGGATGCCTGTCTAAAAATCTTGAAATTATAAAGCAGCTAATAATTGTTCTGCTTGTTTTTCTAAGCTTGCTTGTGCTTCGTCAGTTAAGACTAATTCACCAGTTCCCCAAGCTTCGTCGTTTACCCGTGTGCCAGTGAAATCACCAACCACTTGTGTACGGATGAATGGTAATAATGCTTGGTAGGCAGCAAATAATTGATCATGTCCGCCGTTTGCTACTGAAGAAACAGTCACCACTTTGTCTTGTAATGCTGAAGGGCCAGTTGGATCAGATAAATCTAATGCACGGCTTGCCCAGTCTAATAAGTTTTTAACTGATCCAGGGATGGCAAAGTTGTAAATTGGTGAGAAAATCCAGATTGCATCAGCTGCTTGGATTGCTTCACGAACTTTGGCAACAGATGGTAGCACAGGTGTTTCTAAGTCTTGGTTGAACACAGGTACTTCTTTATAGTCTAAATATGTAACGTTTGCTTTACCTGCTAATGCTTGTTCTGCTTTAGCGGCTAATTGATGGTTAAATGAACCTTCACGTAATGAACCAACGATAAATAAAATGTTTTTCATAAGTATAAAATTCCTTTCACTTCTTGATTACGTACTTAGTTTAGCCAAAAATTTTTGAAAATGCAAACAACAAAACTCGACAAATGTTGTAAAAGTCTAGGATATAGAAAAAATTTATCACCCACTATTGATTTATGTTTATTCAGATATAATATATGACGTATATATTTTTATCGCACCTAAATATGTCACACATTAATTTAATATAATGCTTGTATTTTGTTTTATATGTGCTATAATACAATCAATATGACACATATATGGAAGAAGGGATCTTATGGAACTGAGTCCTCGTCAACAGCAAATCCTAGACATCGTGAAGGCCCAACAACCTTTAAGCGGTGAAAAGATTGCTGAAGAACTAGGCATTTCCCGAGCTACTTTGCGCAGTGACCTCTCCTTTTTAACTTTGGCAGGTATATTGCAAGCGGCTCCAAAAATTGGTTATACCTACGCGGGCAGTCAAATTGAACCATTTTTATTTGATGAAACTTTTCATACTGCGATTTCTGAATTGATGGTTCCGCCTTTATTGATTGAACAAAGCACACCCATTCGTGAGGCTATTACCAATCTATTTATGTATAATGTGCGCGCAATTTTTGTTGTCGATGAACAAAAAATGCTGATTGGCACATTAAATCAAAAAGACCTTTTACGTGGTTCGCTCACCACAAGTAATGACCAAACGCCGGTTGCTGTCTGCATGACGCGACTAGCCAATGTGGTTACTGTGACGCCTGAAATGAATATTTTAGAAGTCGCTCAACTCATGATTCAACACGACACCGAAGCACTAGCCGTTGTGGACCAAGAAAACAGTCGTAAAATCATTGGTAAAATAACAAAAAGTCGTATTTTAGCTTATATTGTCGAACAAGCCAAAGCGACAGAACTGAATCGATAAAGGAAAAGAGGAACAAAGCACATGACTAAAAAAGTAACCATCTACACTATTTCAGACTCAATCGGAGAAACCTCTCAAAAGCTGATTTCTGCCGTATTAGCACAATATCCTGACCTTGAAGTGGCGAATAATTATCGTTTCCCATTTGTGAATACCGAAGAACATCTGCTATCTATCTTAAGAGATGCTGTTCATGATAAAGCAATTGTGGTCAGCACTTTAGTAAATGCAGATTTAGCCCAAGCTGCTCGTCATTTTGCCCAAAGAACGAGCATTCCTTACATTGATTTGATGCATCCATTTTTTGAAGCGATTCATGCAAAAACAGGCATCGAACCAATCCAAAAACCAGGAACTGTCCACACCTTAAACAGCGACTACTTTAACCGTATCAGTGCCATCGAATTTGCAGTGAAATACGATGACGGCAAAGACCCACATGGATTTATCGATGCTGATGTCGTGCTTTTAGGCATTTCTCGAACAAGTAAAACGCCTTTATCGATGTATTTGGCCAACAAAGCGATTAAAGCAGCCAACCTGCCATTAATACCTGAAGTACCTGTTCCTGAAATAATTGCTACACTACCAAAAGAAAAAATGTTTGGCTTAACTTGTGCGCCAGAAGCTTTGGTCAAAATCCGTCAAAATCGCCTACAAGCCCTTGGTCTCAATCAAGATGCCAATTACTGTGACATTGACCGAATTAAAGCGGAAATCAAGTATGCCAATGACTTATTCGAAAAGCTTGGTATTCCAGTCCTTGATGTCACTGAAAAATCGATTGAGGAAACCGCCTTTACGATTATGGATCAACTATAATTGATAAAAAAATAAAATCACAGTTTGCCTTTCACTTCAGCGAGCTGTGATTTTATTATTGGAGGAATGTTATGAAAAACCAAGCTATCTTAACTGAGCTAATCAACTTAGAAGCCATCTTAAACTTACCTAAGGGTACCGAATTATACTTAAGCGATATTCACGGTGAATTCGCCGCTTTTGACTATATCTTGAGAAGTTGTGCGGGAAATCTCAAACTAAAAATTACCGAATGCTTTAAGGAACAACTCAACGACAGCGAGATCAACCAACTCACACTGCTGATTACCTATCCCGAGGAAGCCATCCAATATCCACGACACTATCCATTTTATAACAAAGACTATCAAGAACGTGTCATTCGTCAACTCATCACTTTGCTTGGTTTTGTCTCAACGAAGTATACGCGTTCCAAGGTGCGAAAAAAATTTCCCGAGGAATATGCCTATATCTTAGAAGAATTTATCTATACCGATTTACAATACAATGACCAAGCCGATTATTTTAAAAATATGATTCATTATTTAATCGAACTTAAAGAAGCTATTCCCTTTATATTAAAAGTGGCTCCTGTTATCCAAAATTTAATCATTGACCACATTCATATTGTAGGGGATATTTTTGACCGAGGGAAAGAGGCAGATTTGGTTATGGAGCGGATTTGTCACTTACCTTCTGTGGATATTCAATGGGGGAATCATGATTTGTTATGGATGGGGGCTTATGCGGGTAATGCGGCTTGTCTTTGCCATTTACTGAGGATTGCAACCCGTTATCAATACCTTTATGATATCGAAAAAGCTTACGGCATCAATTTGCGACCCCTCTTTTTATTTGCGGAAAAGACTTATCACGCCAATCCTGCTTTTACCCCAAAAGGAAAGCTAGATGCTGATCAACTCATCTTAGAACAAGTTCATCAAGCGTTGAGTATCATGCAGTTTAAACTAGAAGGGCAAATTACCACGCGCCGACCAGAACTTAAAATGGATATGTATGATGTGTTATCTAAAATTGATTATGAAAATAACACGATAGACATCGACGGACAGACTTACAAAATAGAAAATCCCTGCTTTCAAACAGTCAACCCTAAGCAACCTTTGCAATTAACTAAGGCCGAACAAGAAGTACTCGATAGCTTGATGTATTCTTTTCAGCACTCTTTAAAGATGAAAAAGCACATGTCATTTTTGATGAAGCACGGCAGCATGTATTTAATTTATAATCAGCATCTACTTTATCACGGCTGTATCCCCCTTGCGCAATCAGGTGAGCTCATTAATTTTAACGTGGGCAATGATAGTTATCAGGGTGCAGCATTGCTAAACTTTTTTGAAAAACACTTAAAGGAAAGCTTTCAGAATTTAGACAGCCATGAAGATTTTGCGACAGATTTGAGTTGGTATGCTTGGTGTGGGCCATTCTCACCGCTTTTTGGCAAACATAAAATGACCACTTTCGAACGTTATTTCATTAAGGATAAAAAGACGCATCTCGAACGCAAAAATGCCTATTATCAATATCGCGATTCTGCAAAAGTTTGTCAGCTTATTTTGGAAGCATTTGGTTTAAATTCCGAGTTTTCCAGAATCATTAACGGACATACGCCTGTTAAAACAACTAAAGGTGAAGCTCCAATTAGAGGGGACGGTCATTTATTTGTTATTGATGGTGGTTTGTCCAAAGCTTATCAAAAACAAACCGGAATCGCGGGCTATTCACTATTAAATAACTCCTATGGTTTTCAAATTGTGACACATCAACCATTTATCAGCACGGATTATCTGTTTAACCAACAAACGGATATGAACGCTATCAAACGTGTGGTAGACAAAGTAGCCAAGCGCACACTGATCAAAGACACCACGATTGGCCAAGAAATTCAGACGAAGAAGCGGAAATTACAATCACAATTACAGTAAAAAACACCGCACCTAGAAAATCTATCTAGGAGCGGTATTTTTCATTCGTCATCATCTTCAAAAACACATTCGACTTTCAGCAAATCTTCGTGAATCAAATCTAAAATCACCTGACTCAATAATTCTGTCGTAAGCATTTCACATAACGTTGCCAGTAAAATTTCAAAGTCTTCAGATGCTTCTGGCTCTTCCGCTTGAATAAAACGCTCCCTTAGCCCACCTTCTTCAATCGCAACAGATATTACGCCGCCAATCGCATGATAGAATTCTTGAAAGAAATGAGTAAAATCATCCTTAGTCTGGATATAACGCGAAAATGCAATACACTGATCTAACTCAGCGTATTCACGAAGCATTTTTTTATAATCCAAAAGTAGCTGGTGTTCTCTTGCTTGTTTTGCCAAATAACCACTCATATAACTGACTAAGCGCTCAATAGCTAAGGGGATGTCCACGTTAAATTCCGGCGGTATATATAACACTTCTTCGTTCAAATGATTCAGGATACTGGCCACCACATCGGGATAGTGAATCTGAGGTGCTTTGGATAAAACATTTTCCATATCGTCAACATCCATATCGTGTACCACATTTGATGCCATACTTTTCAAATAGTAATTGATTTTATTATCGCGAAATAACTCATCAAAGTTGGGATGATAAAAAATCGGTCCATGAGCTTCTTTTTCCAGTTGCTGTAACTTTCCTTGTGCAATCAAATCCTCTCTAAAATCATCTATCCGATACATACCAAAATATTCATCTAGCACAAATTGAAACGGAATTTGCTGCGCTTCAAGCAAGGAATCCAACCATACAAAGTACAGCGGATCAGCGTCATCAAATATCGAATGTTCAAAAATCAAAGGAATATATATTTTATACAGACTATCCTGCCCAGCCTTCACCATTCTTTTAATGGATTGATCAACAGTCGGATTTTTTAAAGGATTGAGTCCTGCTGCTTTTGAACAAATTTCTTGCATCTGTTTGAATGTTTTTCTGACGGGATCCTTGACTGTTTTGCCATAAACTTTTTCATAGTACTGTGGAAAATGTTCATATAATAAATTCATGTTATCTTTTAGCTGTAGCAATACTTTTTCGAGTTCACTATATTCAGACCAAAAGGCAATCATTTTGGCTTTTTCGTTATTCAAAAGCGAGTGTGCCCATTTGATAAAGGCATCTTGGAAAAATTCATCCCATGATTTATTTGAACGCGCCATGACCCTACCTTCTTTCATCAATATCTTTTCCTTGTATTTTATTATACAATTTATTTAAAACGTTTTCAAATACAAAAGCTACCTGGAAAATCCGCTGGATTGACTATCTGTTATTTGTATGATTAGAACTTGTTTTTATTTCAACGTTATTAATTTTGATAATCCTGATTTTATTAAATTAAATATACTGAATATTTGTTATATTTACCCAAATCTCTGTTCGTTATACCCCAAAACCTACGCAAATCCCCGTTTAATTTGGAAAAAGACTAGTCATTTCAGCAAAAAAATAACCACTCCCAGCACTTTGTCGGAAGTGGTTTTATTATTTAAAAGTCTATTTCATTCTGTGCCAAAATATGTTTTAAAGTTTGATGGAAATTGGTATAGGGATTGAATGCTATAGCTTCTTTTAATGGAATATCATCTATATTTAATGATGCTACATTTCTAAACGCAGTTGGTATAAAATTTTCGACATAAGTACTAATCTGCTCTGCTTTATTATGACGATAACTACCTACGCTTAATCATATGAATATAAGCTTCTTCCGTCTCACCTTCACAAAAAATCATCACATTCGGTCGTGGCTTTTTATGGCGTTTTTGTCTCTTTTCTCTAGCCAACTTTCCCACCTACTCATATTATCACGAGCAATTTCTTGAAAACCGAAAAGACGTTTAAAAAAAGCAACCCCGATTTGCGAGGTTGCTTGTTTAAGATTTGATTTATGCTTGGATTTGTTTTAGATTGACAATTTCTGCATGGGCCAAATCACCATTTAAGAAGGCTTGAATGTTTTTAAAGTTGTCCTGTACGCCTTGAATGAAAGCTTCTTGAGAGTAAAAAGCAATGTGCGGTGTTAAAACAACATTATCCATCTGCATAAATGGTAGTTTGCTCAAATCAGGATCTTCACTATGCACCACGTCTAAAATCGCATAAGAAAGTTTACCTGATTGCAAGGCTGCGACTAAATCCTTTTCATTCACCACTCCTCCACGTGAAGAGTTGATAAAGACTGGTTGATTTTCACAAAGATTAAATAATGTGGCATTCAGCATTTCTTTCGTGCTATCATTTAATGGTAAGTGAGAAGAAATATAATCACTATGCGCAAAAATTTCTTCAAGACTTACTTGTGTCACACCTGCATTTGCGAAAACTTCTGCAGGAACAAACGGATCATAAGCCATCACTTTGCAGCCAAAAACTTGTAGACGCTGCGCAACTAAGCGTGGAATATTTCCAAAACCAATCAGTCCCACAGTTAATGAAGATAAACGGCGCATATCTGGGAATAATTCATAGTCCCACTTGTGATCGACTTTAACCGATTGATTGAAATCAAGAATGCGACGATTATGTGAAAGGATGGCCGCAACAACATAATTCGCAACCTCATCGACACAATATTGCGTAATATGTGAAACTGGCAATTGACGTTCATTCGCATAAGCCAAATCCACTGAATTAAACCCAATAGAACGATAAACCACTAATTTCAAATTTGGTAATTGCGATAACACTTCTTTGGTTAGAGGTTCATACACGGTAATAA
The DNA here is from genome assembly GCF_052119425.1 of Enterococcus cecorum. Classification (GTDB taxonomy): domain Bacteria; phylum Bacillota; class Bacilli; order Lactobacillales; family Enterococcaceae; genus Enterococcus_E; species Enterococcus_E cecorum_C. Next base: position 17,919 of record NZ_JBQKFH010000021.1, on the reverse strand, counting down.
TAATATCCGCATCTTTTGCATTTTCAATAATTTCGCTTGGTGTTTGACTAGGACGTACCACCATTTCTAAATCTAAATTTAACGCTTGAATCGCTTGTAATTCATGCTCAAACATATTATCTTCAAATAATCTTACTACTTTCATGAAAATTCTCCTATCTATCTAACAAAAAATTTCGCAATCAAAATAACAAATACTAATGATAAGAAAGTACGCTCTAAAAAGATGACGATGACATGCCAGAATTTCATCTGTTTATTCGTTGAAATCAGTAATGTCGCAGTTTCAGATAAGTAAATGATTTGAATAATACTCATCATGGCGATAATCACACGACTTACTGCAGATTCAACAGATTGTCCTAAAATAACCGGTAAATAGTTATCTGCTAGTCCTGACATAATCGCACTTGCTGTGGTTTCAGGACTTGCAACACCAAATAACATTAAAATCCATTCCACTGGCATAGAAATAATCTTCAATAATGGCGTATATAATGAAATCACTAAAGCAAGCGTACCCCAACATACGATAATTGGCGTTAACCAAAATACATAGAAAGTCATATTGTCAATTTTAGCAACAAAATTCGAAAAGTTAGATTCATTAGCACGACGCACGGCATTATTCGCAGCACGTGTTAACCAATTACCGGTCTTTTCCACTTTGATTTTAGAAACAGTCGAACCATCCGCATAAGTATCTGGGAAAGTAGATAACGGTGGAATGCGGACACCAATCGCTGCAACAATCACACTCACTACAGCTAAACCTGCTAAAATCAACCCAAAATAATCAATAACATTTAATACCGAGCTCACCAAAACAATCCAACCAATACTACCTGTAGCAAACTGTGAACCAATAACAGCCATTTCACGAACAGTAAAATACCCTTTTTGGAAAAACTCCTCAGTGGCCATAATCGCAACATTTCCTGGTCCAACCCAAGCACTGATTATATTTACCGCACAAATTTCAGAAACCTTGAAGATTGGCTTTACAATACCACCCACAATTTCACCTAAAAATTCCATTGCACCAAACTCTAAAATAAAGGTTTGGAAAAGTAACATCATCGGTACTAGTACGGATAACTGAGTAGCTAAAGATAACATCGTACCACCCGTATCAGGTGAAGTAATAAATGCAGGACCGACTTTAAAATAAACCATTAAAGCGATAATTGCCCCAATCACACGGTTAATCGTATAAAACAGACTAGTAGAAAAGAGTTTCTTTAGTAGTCTTTGTTTACGAATGATTGTGTCGCTTTTCACTTGATCAATTACAGATAAAAGCGCACTCAAAACAATAAATGCAACCATAATCGCAGTAAGTGGCCCATTGAATGTCTTCACGAAAATTTTTAAATAGTGGAAAAGAATTGTATCCACTGAGCCATCAAAACTAAAGGGAATCAGTACTAAAACCGTTCCTAACACTGTAAATATAATGAACTTCATGAGTCCGATGAAATATGAATTATCTTTTGTTTTCTCCATTTCAATTCTCCTCTTCGATAATTTCGGAACACCATTCCGAAAAAGATTGTACATCTTTTAACAGAGTCTGTCAACAAAAAATTGTTAGTTTTATCACAAAAAATTTTCTGCTATAATAAGGAAAAATGGGAATGGGGGAATTCGATGAGTAAAGAAAATGATCTAATCAAATCAATTGACAATGCTTTTTCACTTTTAGATTTATTAAGTGAATATGGTCCTTTAGGGATTTCAGAAATAACAAGATTATCTGGACTAGCCAAAACCACTGTCTTTCGGATTTTAAAAACCTTAGAACATCGCGGCATCGTCATGCAAATTGAAGATGAAATTTATGCGATTAGTTACAAAATATTAAAATACCAACCTTCGCCTTTAAATGAGCAACAATTGATTAAAGTAGCTAAACCATATATGCAAGAATTTTCACAAAAAACTGGCGAAACGATTAATTTGTCGATTTTATATCGGGATGAAATTTATATTATTCATTCTGAAAGTGGAGAAAGCTATATGCTACAGTCTTCCTTAACACCAGTAACAGACCTGTACTGCTCTTCTATGGGTAAAATATTTTTAAGCGAAATGGCTGCGGATGAATTGGAAAAATACTATCAGAAATCGTTATTCAAACGTACAATCAATACAATTATTCATTATCCTGACTTTTGTGAAGAACAACAAAAAATCAAGCAAAATCACATTGCTTATGATCATGAAGAATATGAATATGGCCTCACTTGTATGGCAACTGGGCTATATCAAAATGGTCAATTAATTGCGGCTCTTGGCTGTTCTGGTCCAACCACGCGTCTAGGATTCAAAGGCCTCGCACAACTAGAAGAAAACCTCAAAAAGACCGCCGAAACTATTAATCAGTTGTTAGAAGTGTAAAAATAAACCATGCAGCCGGCTATATACACGAAGCTCGCTGCAGGGGTGTATCTTGTTGTCAAACGATAGGCAAACGATACAAACACCGATATTTCAATATTCCTAGCGATTATCTCACCTTTTTCAAACGATAGACAAACGATACAGCATCCCATTTATACCAAATTCAACTTATATTAGATTGGAGGTACGAATCGTATTATTAAAGATTTAAAACGGAAAATAGCGCACGAGAAAAGTCCGTACGCTATCTTTACTTACTTAATCACTATCCAGGGCTGCTTCATTCATTATGTGCCGACTTGGTGATTTAGAGGTTTGATGAATAATCCCGCGTCGATTCAATGATTTATTCGTATCTCTTCGTGTTTTTTTCGGATAATTCGCCGACAAAATCTCAACAATCTCGCCATCTTTTATGCCATCTTTGGGGTCATCTACAAAAATAGTCAATAGTTCAAAACTTGGAAATCATCCCCCTAACGAACAAAAACAGCCCCTAGAAGCTCGGCTAACTTCTAGAGGTTATCTGATTTTTAAAGTGCAGCATCTGGTACGAATACGAGATGTTCATTCACAAAGGTGTCAAAGCCTAATTCACTTAACTCGCGGCCATAACCCGAATTTTTGATCCCGCCAAATGGTAATTCTGGATGAGAAGCCCAACCGGAATTAATGAAGGTCATCCCTGTTTCAATTTTTTCAGCGACTTCTTTGGCATGGGTTAAATCTTTAGAAAAGACCGTGCTACCTAAACCATAGCTTGAATCATTGGCCAGTTCGATGGCTGCTTCTTCTGAGTCCACTTGATAAATAGAGGCTACCGGACCAAAGATTTCTTGGTTATATATTGGATTGTCCTTAGTAATATCCGTCAAAACAGTCGGCATCACGAAATTACCTGGATGATCAATCACTTCATCGCCATAAACAACGGTTGCGCCATGATCTTTGGCTAGCTTGATTTGTGCTAAGACTTGTTTTTTCGCCGTGGCTGAGGACAATGGTGCCAAGGTCGTTTCAGGATTCATCGGATCGCCCCATTTTGCTGCTTTGAATTTTTCGACAACAAGATCGACAAAGCGTTGATAATTTTCTTGTCCGACCACAATAAAACGTTTTGATGAGGTACATACTTGACCAGCATTATATAACCGCGCAAAAGTAATCGTATCGGCTAATAACTCAAAATCCACATCTTCTAAAATAATAAACGCATCATTTCCGCCTAATTCCATCGAGGTTTTCTTCAAATTGGCCCCGGCTTCTTGGGCAATGCTTGCGCCACCACGTTCAGAGCCTGTCAAGCAAACCCCAGCCACCCGCGGATCGGCAATGGCTTTAGACACTAAGTCATAAGATAAGAATAAGTTTTTAAAAGCACCCGGTTCGACATTAGCTTCATTGACTAACGCTTCAAAGGCTTGTGCAGATTGCGGACAAATTGAAGCGTGTTTTAAAATAATTGGGTTGCCGACCATAAAATTCGGTGCAAAAACGCGCATAATTTGATAAAAAGGAAAATTCCATGGTTCAACAGCGATTAACACACCGGTTGCTTGTTTGACATAATAAGCTTGTCCATGCACTGCTTCTAATGGTCTAGGTTGTAGGAAAGTTTCAGCCTTATCTGCATAGTAATCGGCAATATCGGCACACAAAGCCACTTCGCCCTGAGCTTCCGTGAATAATTTTCCCATGTCTTTGGTTAAAATTTCGGCATACTTATCAAGGTCGCGGCGTAATAATGCGGCCACTTGATGTAACTGTTCTTTACGTTGTGTGAGCCAATCCCTTTGACGCCATTTTTTATATAAAGCATGACCCTTGGATAAAGCTGCCTCCAAATCTTGCTCGGTAGCGTTATCAAAAGTTGCTAGCACTTCATTGGTATATGGATAAATTGTTTGATAAGTCATAAAAACTCCTCCTTTTTCGTTACAACAAATCTAACACTTGATATTATACCACTACAGAAAGCGCTTTTAAAAATGATGTGCTTATGACTTATAAAATGAAAGCCAACGATTGCGAACAAATTGCTAAATCATGCCACTTGGGATAAAATGGGCTACTTTTTTCTTCGAGTTTGTAAGGAAATAGAAAATTTGAAGGTAGGGCACAAGATATAAAACTTTAGGTAGCACAAAAATGCAAGTAATTTGGGCGTCCCTTGCCTATAGATTAGTGGTTGATAATATTAGGCTATGACATTGATCCCAAGACAGACCAACGCTTCATCGCTATATTCTAGCACTATCCCATTGATTTCTAACAGCACTAGCATTACAAGTATTCCAATGTACTTATTTCCATAAGAATATCTCTGCTTGATTTCTACAAACGTAAATTTGGACGAAAATGAGATCATTCGAATTTATGGAAAACGCTGGGATATAGAAGTTTTCTTCAAGGTATGCAAAAGCTATCTTAACCTAAGTAGAGAATGTAACTCCCTATCCTACGATGCAATGACTGCGCATACTGCGGTTGTTTTTACACGATACATGATGCTTTCGCTAGAGAGTAGGGAATCCAGTGATACTCGGTCTCTAGGAGAGCTTTTTCTACATTTTTCTGATGAGATGGCGGATATCACATGGATACAAGCGTTTCAAATGCTGCTACAGATGTTTAGAACGATACTTACAGATTATACTGAACTTTCAGATGAAAAAATAACGCAATTAGTAGATGCGTTTATGGATACATTACCAGTTATGTTGAAAACGAAACTGCGAGCTGCATAAAGTAGAATCATTGACAACTAAATAGGTTCTAGATACTGATTTTTCAAGGTTCATAGCTACAATTTATGTGCGAAGTTTGAGTTACTAAATCCTTGACATTAACATAATCCAATTTCTCTTGAAGTTCCCTCTGGAGATAATGATCTAATCTTTCAAGAAAATTAGTCGTATTCCCGCTAAGACTGATATAGTATATTCTAATCACTTGCATTTTTCCCTCCTAATATGTATAATTCCTATATATTGTATTTGGTTATAAAAACAGACACTACATATAGTGATTTGATTATATATCTTTCCTAATTAAAAAAAAATTGACCATGGCCAATTTTTTAGGAAATATAAAAGAATGCAAGGGAGAATAAAAATATGACAAAAATTGGCTGCGTTCATCGGGTTCCTCTTTTTAATAATCTTTCTTGTGATGAACAGAGTAAGGTTCAAGAATTGCTATATCATAAAACCTTTAAAAAGGGAGAAATTATTTTTTCTCCCGATGATCCAGAGCAGCTATCGATTATTTCAGCTGGTGCTATGAGAATCTATAAACTGAGTAAAACTGGTAAGGAACAGCTTATTCGTATTGTTAATGAGGGAGAATACGACGGAGAGAATTATCTCTTTGGTCTCTCAAATGATTCTCTTTATGGAGAGGCCATTAAAGAAACAAAAGTATGTATCCTATATAAGTCAGATTTCAATAAGTTAATCAATCTTTACCCACAATTAAGCTGCAAACTACTTCAATTAAACGCCTACAAATCTTTAGAGATTGAGAATCAACTGCAACTACTGGCAATTGATTCAATAGAGGATCGTTTAGCTACCTACTTCAGTCAGCTCTCTCTCCCTTCAGAGGTAATGACTGAAGAGACCATTACGATACCAGTCTCACTGAAAGAACTAGCCAGCTATCTAGCTACCAGTCCTGAAACTATATCCCGTAAATTAAGAGCTTTTCAAGAAGAAGGATTAATAAATAGAAATGGAAAGAAAATTATACTATTTCGTTCTTTTTGGGATAAATTTGACTTTCTATAATTTTTATAAACTAAAGGATAGGTGTTACTTCTACCTATCCTTTAGTTTATTCTTTGTTTCCTTATAAAATGGCAGTAATTCATCAAAACTTTTTAATAGATCATCAATTAACCGTTCTAATGAGTGGTCAGTCTCAATTGGAATATCCTGTTTAACCAAGACCTTACGAACCTCACCTGATTTGACCTGTTTTAGTAAATTCTTTCGATTTTCTTCTGTTGCATCCATTTTGAAACTTATACCATTTTTTTGTACAAAATAATACATAGCTCCAAAAGGAAGAAGATTCAAAACTTTATTTTGTTTCTCTAAACTGTTTTCAGACCTCCTTCTTTCTACAAAACTAACCTCAACGGAAATTCCAAAATTATCAGATTCCCCATAAAGACGAATAGCCATTGCTGAATCATCCAAATCATCGGAAGGCAATCGGAAATAACACCAAAAATGTGGACGACATAGCTGAGATTGATTCATCCATTGACTAACACGCTCTGCTTTAAATGGCTTTACCCTGTCTTCAAAAGATTTACTGATTAAACTGAATTCATCCCGGGCCTGTCGAGCTAGGTCCCTCAAATCCATCATATACTGGCGATAATTACCAGCCTTTTCCGGCTTAATATATTTTTCTCCTCGATAGGGTAGATATTCCTTTAATTTGTCAAACGACATTTTTCACCTCATAAATCAATCAGGCCATCTCTGTTAAGAATAATTATTCTTCTACCTGAACGTTTTATTAATCTATTATCCTCAAGAAATCTAAATTTTCTAGAAAGAGTTTCAGGGGTAGTCCCTATATATCGCGCGATATCAATCATCTTCATAGGTAAACTGAACTGATAATCGTTCGCTACTTTTGACAGATCCAAGAGGTAGTTCGCTAAACGTTCCTCAACACGCTCCATAGATAAAATATTGGCCTGCTTCTCTACTTGAATCATCTTTTGCGCACTTAATTCAAATAATTTAATAGCTATTTGTGGATTCCTAAGCATTACTTGATCAAAAGCTTGTTTACTTAATCTACAAATTTCAGTTGTTTCAAGAGTTTCACCAAAAAGAGATTCATTTTTAATACCGAACAACTGATTCTCACCCTCATAGCCACCTGGTTCAACGACCCGTAAAAGTTGTTCATCACCATTTGTAGACAGTTGGAATACTTTCATACTTCCGAGAGCCACGATGTCCAGATTTTCATCTCCTGGTTTAAAAACAATTTCATTTTTTTTAAATTTTTTGTGTTGTGCCAATCTATTAATTTTAATCTGTTCATCTTCTGACAGATAATTAAATAATGGTACAAGTGTCACACAAATATGTTGAATCATGGATAGCCTCTTTCTAATTGATAAAACCTATTCTTGAGATAATTCATCAAATTGTTTTAATAGCTGATAAGTTTTAGTAAATGTCTCACAAGCATCATTTGGAATTGTATAATCTTTTGTAAGAGCTCTTAGTTCTGAAAATTCATTTGATAGGTCCAAATTATTATCCCTAATTTTATGTTGAATTGTTTCATAAACTTTGCGAACATCAAAGACTTCTGGATGATTTTTCCCATGAGCTTTTGTAATAGCATTTGTATATAGATCAAGCATCTCATCGTTTGCTTCAAAAAATTGTCTTAACATTGTAACTTCCTCCTATTATTTTTCTGATGCTTTTAGGACATCATAGCCAATTGCTTGCACTGCCTTCACAATTTCATTAATGTTTGTCATACTATCGTCAAAATTTACTTTTGCCTTACTGGCATTGAATAGAACTTTGACACTTTCATTATCGACACCTGTTACACTTTTAATGGCTCCCTCAATTTTTTGCATACATGTTGGACAAGCCAGTGTTTCAAGCTGTAGTATAGCTTTTTTCATCATCTTTACTTCCTTTCTTTATTATATCTTTAGTATAGTACGATATTTAGAATAAAAAATTGATTTCTATCAAGAATTTCTATTTTCTTTTATATTTTAAAAGCCTCATAGCATTCAAAATAACTACGAGAATGCTACCTTCATGAACAAACATGCCAATTGCCATATTCATCCACGAACTTGAGAGAACGCTGATAAGAAGAACTACTACGACTAGCAATGCAATGAAGATATTTTCAATCATATTACGTCGTGTGGCTTTAGCCAATCTAATCGCATGAGGGATTCTGTGAAAATCCGAATTTATCAAAACAACATTTGAAGTTTCAATAGCAACATCTGTACCGTTTCCCATGGCAATTCCAATATCTGCTAAGGCCAACGATGGGCTATCATTAATACCATCTCCGACAAATGCTACTATTTCTCCACTTGCCTGACGTTTTCTCACAAATTCTGCCTTGTCTTCTGGTAGTAGATGACCATAAGCCTCGGTTAAGCCTAACTGATTAGTAACTAAATCAACTGTGCCTTGATTATCTCCAGATAATAGAATGAGATTTTTTACTCCCATATTCTTAAGCGTCTCTAAATCCTCCTTGACTCCTTGTCTAATCTGATCGCGAATCCCTACAACAAGAGCTATTTGTCCATCAATAGCAGTTAGGACAATTGAATTCCCTTCTGCTTCCATCCCTGCTATGTCGGTCTTCATCTGGTTAGTGAAAGGAATATTATATTGATTCATCAAATAAGAGTTCCCAACGAGAACTTGGTGATTTTGAATACGAGCAACAATTCCCCCACCTTGAACGACCTCTGTTGAGTCAATCACCTCTACTACAGAACCTGAGTAATGGTTCACAATTGCTTTCGCGAGCGGATGATCTGATTCTCTCTCAACACTAGCCAGTAAGCTCTCAGCAAGACTCCTATCACTGCTATAATAGATTGTCTGTACAACCTGAGGGCTACCATAAGTTAATGTTCCTGTTTTATCAAATAACATTGTATCAACTTTACTAAAGTTTGTAATGACATCACTACCCTTAAATAAAATACCATGTCGTGCGCCATTTCCAATCCCTGACACATTTGAAACTGGTACGCCAATAACCAGTGCACCAGGACATCCAAGAACCAAAATAGTAACGGCTAACTCAATATTGCGGCTAATAAGCCAAACAATAATCGCTAACACTAAAACTGAAGGAGTATAGTATTTTGAAAATTTGTCAATAAATCTTTCAGCTTTTGACTTGCTGTCCTGTGCTTCTTCTACTAATTCAATAATTTTCCCAAAAGTTGTATCTTCCCCAATCTTCTCAGTACGTATTTGTATAGTGCCATTTTCGAGAATGGTGCCAGCAAAAACTTTATCTCTTAAACCTTTAGAGACTGGAATAGATTCGCCCGTAATACTTGCTTCATTTACAGTACCAGAGCCAAATATCACTTCACCGTCAACTGGGATCTTTCCACCAGTTTTTACTAAAAGAATATCTTCTTCATTAACCTCTTCAACTGACACCTCTTCAAAGTCACCATTGTGTAGTTTACGAAAAGTAGTCTCTGGTACCATCTCCACGAGATTCTTAATCGCAGAACGTGTCTTGGCTAATGTTCTTTGTTCTAAGTATGCACCAAATAAGAAGAGAAAAGCTACAATAGCTGATTCTTCAAACTCTTTAATAACGAATGCCCCTAAAATAGCAAGAGTTACTAAGAGATCTATGCTAATCACCTTAACTCTAAGAGCTTGATAGGCTTGAACAAAAATAGGTAAACCGCCAACTAATGAAGCTACAAACAGTAGATAAGCTGAGCCCTGCTCACTACTAAAAACCCATTTGGATGAAAAAGCAAGTATAATAAGAACACCAGTTATTGATGTCAACCAATTCCGATAATGTGATAACCATTTTTGCATGATTTCTACCTCCTTTACTATATCCAGTATAACCGAGCATAGAAATATAATAATTGATTTATATCAAGTTTTATTGATTTATCAAGGTATTTAAGCACTTATTTAAGTGCAAAGTTTGAGAAATTGAAAAATATAACTTGTCTCAGCTTTATTCGCTTTGAATGCAATCATTATCATTCATAATCCTTTTTTCTCCAATTAAGTCGCCATGAAGGCTTGTTTCATAGTCGATCAGTTCTTGCCTCTTTTCCAAATCTTGGTTGTAGTGATCAATTTCTTTCATTAACTTGTTTGCTAACGGATTGGTTTGATTCGGTTTTTGATTCATCACATCGATAATCCCCGCCAAATCATCTGATACCTCACCTTTAGTCCCCTGTGCATTGATAATAATCGTATGTGACTGCGTACCTAAGCGCAAATCCTGAAGAGTGTCTTCGTACTGATGGAATTGGTAGCGACGTAATCCACAGCCAAATGGATCAAACGAACATAAGAAAATAACAAAGCACTCTTTTAAATCATGAGATGTTTGCCCGTTTGCAAAGATTGCCTCATCAATTTGTGCTTGATAATAGCGCGTACGTAGCCCTAAGTGATTGGTATTTGCGGCCTTAATTTCAATAGCATAACAACAGTCCTGATCATCTTGCACCTCGACATAAAACTGGACTTCCTGCACAGAGGTTCCTGGGATAGGACTGTATTTAGCCTCTTTATAAACAATGCTAGCGAGGTTTAAATCTGGCAAAATCGCACGGATAATCGCCAAACAGTTCTCATCACTCTCCATAATCCAACCAAAGATAACATCATTGCTCAACCCAAAATACTCCTGGTTTTTATTTTCTTTTTTCATGTAAATTTCCTTTCTTCCCCACAAATTTTTTATACTATAAAACCTTTTCACTGGATATCAAAAGCAGCACAAACAGCTCTCTCAAAAAATTAGAAAAACTTCTAGTATAACATTGGGATTATATCTTCTTACGTTGAGTTTAAATACTTAAAGCTAAGTTTTGCCTCTACTTATTAAATACGCAAAAAATTCTCAAAAGCGCGAAAAAACCTTCCAAAAATTTTGGAAGGCTTGCTGATTTATTTTCATATTTTTCAAATTATCATACTATATACCACATACAACACTTTTAATCGATTATTCAATACACCTTTCCTTTGGGACACAAGGATTACAGCGTTTTTTGCAGCTTGCAAGTGTCAAAGAATTTACGCAGCTACATGATATATTAATGAAAAATGCTGTTACACCTAAGAAATTCGCTAGTTATGTTAATTTTTAAAGAGATAGTCAAAACCGAAAAAAAGACACCTTGCAAATCTGCAAAGTGCCTTGAAACGTTGATATAACAATGTTTTAACGCTTTGAGAATTGTGATGCTTTACGAGCTTTCTTAAGACCTGGTTTGGAAAGTATGGATTTCAGTTGGACTAAAAACAGCGTAATATCAAGGATTTTCTGAACAATATCTACTTTTTAATTTCATAAAATCTGAATCAATATTTTTAAAATAGGGGAATAGTTTAGGTCTCTAAGCATTAAAATAATACACCTAACTTTGGTCACCGTTTTTTAGTTATTCACTCTTTTTTCGGATAGTGTTTTTAAAGTTATGATGTAAAATGCCGCAATTAAAACACTATACATCATAATCGGAGGATAGAGAATTAAGGATAGAATCAATCCCACTCCTTTAATTATTAGGTCAGGTATCAATAACTTCCTATATTGTGCGGTAGCTTCAAGTAATTCTTTCTGATCTATATTGGGTTTATCAATTACTTTATGTAAAAACCAGTTTGCTACCGTTGAAACAATAACGATCAGTCCATAAAAGAACTGTGCCGTATGATTCATGAAATGACTACTAACTATTCCAGTAGAATAGGGCATAAATGAAACAAAAAATAAAAGATACAAATCCTTTCAAATTCCTCCCTTTTCAACTTGGCTAACTTGACCTGCATTACCTAGGTCGCTTTGCTTTAAATTATACTTTTTTCTTAAACATTTGATACGAGTAGGTATTTCTTGTGAGTAATTTTCATCAAAAAATTTCATATATAATCTCCCTATAATCATGGAAAAGTATTAAAAATAGTTGTTATCCTAGTTGATTAAAAAAATCTCTGATTTCCTCATCTTTTATAAAATAATATATAATTTTTCCCTCTCTTCTAGTGTCCAAGATGTTTTGATTGGCTAGTTTACGAAGATGGTGGGAGGCAGATGCCATACTGAGATTTAATAAACAGGCTATATCGCAGACACAGAGTTCTTCGACGGCCAGGAGATAAAAGATGATATTTATCTGTTTATTATCGGTAAATTTTGATAAAATGCGAAGTGATTTTTGGACTTTTTCCTTTTCAAGGTAGTTCGTTGCGGTTGTAACATTTTGTTGATTTATAACATCCACTTGACAGATACTATCTTTTTTCATAATCTTTTTTCATAATTTTTTCTCCTAGCCTAACACAGCCCATAGCATGTCAAAGCTGTTGTTTTCAATCAGGATATACATCCCCAATCCTAAATAGACAACGGCAATAAACCATCTGCTATATTTTTCCAAAGTTTCTCCAACAGAAGGGACTTGTGCTAATTTTTGGGCAGAAAAAACCAAGAGATAAATCATGACTAGAAAAGTAAGTAAAGTCACTATCAAATTCGCTAAATTTAAGGTGGTAAAATATGGGACAAAGACACCAATATTGTCAGCGCCACAACTTGCAAAAGTAATCATAGCGACTAGAAAAATCAGGTTTTTATTGTCTTTTCGCAAACCATCTTTTGCAATAGCTTCTCCATCAGAATCTCCTAAAAGCAAAACTTTGAGGCCTAGGAAAATTGGAATCAAACCGAGTAAACCTAAAATCTCTTTACTAGGAATATAATTTAAGACAAATGCAAAAAGCAAACTTAGGAATATTAGACTAACAGAGCCTAGAAATTGTCCTAAATAGATGTTAATGATGTCCTTTCTGCTTTTTCTTTTGGCAAAAAATAACATTAGGATAATAAGTAAGTCTACGGCTGTCCCAGAATACAGGATTATTGAAGTAACAACATTTTGAATCATAAAACACCTCATTCAAATATATTTTTGAATGTATTCTAACATTAAGCTTTGTAGATGTCAACTTAAAATCCACCAATTAATAATTGCATGTCAATATTTGTATTGTGAAACTAGTTTCAGAAATATATAGTCTTAAAGTATGTCCACTGCCAATGGTTTTTTCAATATTTAAGAGGAGATTTATAATGGTTCATTTCTATAAATTTATAAACGAGTTATATATTTTGTTTAACCAATTATTAACTATTTTTATCAATAATCACTTCATTAATTTGTACTTTTTAATTTTGATTTATTTTTCGTGCATATTTTATATGAATTTAATTCTAATACATTTTAAACAAAAAATACGCAATTTTAATTGGCACTGACCCCCGTAAATGAGAATTAAATAAAAACACCTCCAAGTTGGATTTGGTACAATATAATCAAATGCTCATGGAGGTGTCTTTTTATGGTTAAAAAACGTGTGGAGACGGTGGTATTATTGTCAAGAAAATAGGATAACAAGCTATAAAACTGTCGAAATAGGTGGCTTTTAGGATTTTAACAGAAATCAGTTCTATAATAAATTAAAAATCGTGTTGGTAGAAAAATCGTCTACTTCTACCAACACGATTTTACAAAGAGCCATTACTTACATCTCTTTTTCTCCTGTAAAACTATTGTATCTTGATACTTTAAGGAGTTTCCATCATTCAATCTGTTAACTGTTATTTTTTGGATCTAAACGTAATAACATAGCATTAATGGCGACGATGACTGTTGACACAGACATTAGGATTGCTCCTAATGCAGGGCTTAATGTGATACCAATAGGAGCCAAAATTCCTGCAGCTAGAGGGATAGCTATAAAGTTATAACCAGCTCCCCAAAATAGGTTTTGTTTCATTTTACGAGTTGTTTTGTGTGCTAAATCAATGAATGATTCAATATCTCCTGGATCGGATTGAGTCAATATGACATCAGCTGAATCCAACGCAACTTGAGTTCCAGCACCTATAGCTATACCAACATCTGCTAAGGCAAGAGAAGGAGCATCATTTACACCATCACCTACCATGATAACTTTCTTTCCTTCATCTTTAAGTGTTTTAACTAACTCATATTTATCTTGTGGAGATTGATTTGATCTATATTCAATCCCTAAATCTACTGCCGCGCCTTGAGCCGCTTTTTCATTATCACCTGTTGCCATAATTGGTTGAATATTGTTCTTTTTAAGAGCTTTAATTAACTCTTTACTCGTTGGTTTTAATTCGTCCCCTAAAGCTACAGCACCAATGGCATCATCGTTTTCTACTAAGACACTAAGAGTTGCTCCTTTTGGAATATCCATATCAAGATTACGTCCATAGGCTTTTTGACTGATTAATTGGTAACGGTGCCCACCTGCTTTACCCTCTACTCCAGCACCGGAAATCACATCAATCGAATCAAAAGATGCTGGACGTATATTTTGCTGCTCGGCGAAACTTATAATTGATTGAGCAATTGGGTGGCTAGATCCTCCTTCAATACCTGCCAATAAGGCAATGATTTCCTCTTTTGTATATTTGTCATTAAGAAGTTTTACAGCTAATACTTTAAATTCACCAGTTGTTAAAGTACCCGTTTTATCTAAAATCATCACATCTGCATCTTGAGCTATTTCTAAGGCTTGGCGGTCTTTTACTAGTAAGCCACGGCTAGCTCCTAAGCTTGTGCTACGGGCGGTTACCAATGGAATAGCCAGACCCAATGCGTGCGGACAAGCAATAACTAATGTAGTAATAGTAAATATAACTGCCGTTGGGATATCTCCAATAATCATCCACACTACAAAAGCAATTAGCGCGACAATAACAGCAATATAGAAGAGCCACCCTGCAACCTTTTGCGCAATACTTTCTGCTCTGGAAGGCTGACTTTGAGCTTGGCTGATTAAATTCTGAACTTGAGAGATGAAGGATTGATCACCTGTCTCATTCACTTTAATATAAAGAACCCCTTCTCCATTTGTTGAGCCCCCGATTACTTCATCGCCAGGGCCTTTTTTAACTGCTTTTGATTCTCCAGTCAAAAGAGCTTCATTTAAACGTGATTCGCCACGCTCGATAATCCCGTCTGCTGGCACATTTTCTCCGGCTTGAACACGAATTAAATCACCTACCTGTAAGTCAGCAACTGGACGTGTTTCAATTGAATCGTCTTCTAATACAACGTGAGCATCTTTCGGCACTAACTTAGCCAATTCTGCTTGTGCGTCTCCTGCTTCTCCAATAGCTTTCATCTCAATCCAGTGACCTAAAAGCATGATTAATAGTAATGAAGCAAATTCAAAGAAAAAGTCCATCACGTGTTCACCCGTTACGTAGGTAATGATCACAGCATAAATACTGTATAAATATGAAACACTTAAACCTAAAGAAACGAGTGCCATCATTCCAGGTTCTTTTTGTTTAAATTCGTCAACTGCACCTTGATAGAATGGACGTCCACCATAAATAATTAATATAGTAGATAAAATAGCTACTACAATATCAGAATATGGAAAAGTAAACTGGAATGGTAGTTCAAATCCATGCAAAGGGACTAAGAGCATAATAATGATTCCTAGTGGCAATGACTTTAAGAAAAGTTCCTTAAAGCTTCCGTGATGATGGTGGGCATGCCCACTGTGTCCGCTGTGATCATGTCCACTGTGCCCGCAGTGATCATGCCCAGCATGATGTACTTGATGTTGATCCTTATGGTATCCATGTTCATCTGTGATTCCATGCTCGTGTTTTAACTTATCCATGTCGTCATAATCATGGTGATTATGGGACGAATATCTGTTGTCATTATTCATTTTAAATTCCTCCTTATGCTTAATGATGATGTAAATGACATTCGCATTGTCCTTCTGGACAATTGCAATCCACTTCTTCTACTGCAAAAGATTTTTTCATCTCTAATATTTTTTCTAGTCGATCTATATCATCGAAGCTTAAAACATGATCTTCAATGATGCTTCCTATTACATTTCCGACTTTCTTATTGCAAATACGGTTAAAAATATCTTCTGCATAATCCCTTACGGCTTCTGTCTCTTCAATATTGGCAGTGTAAATAAACTTTCTACCTTCATGCTCTGTATTTAGTACGCCTTTTCCAACTAATCGACCTAAGATCGTTTTGATAGTGGATTGTGTCCAGTCCATTTTTTCTTGCAATACGGAAATGACTTTTTTACTAGTTACTCGATCATTTGCCCAAACTACACGCATGACTTCCCATTCTGCATCTGTGATATAAGTATTAAATTCTATTGTGCTCATTCTCCTTCCCCCCTAGTTGTCTACAGATGTAAACGAATATGTTTGAAATAAGTTTACTATTGTAAACGAATTATGTCAAGTCTTTTTATTAAATTCTCACTTTTTGGGGTCAGTCCCTTAAAACATGCTATTTTTATCATTGATAAATATTAATAGCTAAGTAAGCGCCCAATAACGAGGTATATTGAAAATCTCCAAAGTCACTCGACTTTGGAGATTCTTTTCTTTATTTACAATCTGCTTGCACAGTTTCTGACCATGGCAAATAAGCTTCTAGAACTGCTTTTTTTGCGAAAGACTCTTCATTTGGCAACTTCTCCAAAAGATAGGTAAGATATTTCTCTGAGTCTAAGCCATTTCGTTTGGCAGTTTCTAAAAGTGACAGGATGATCGGCTAGATTTAGCTCCTTCAAAGCTTTGAGAGAAAAGCCAATTCTTCCGTCCCATGACTAATCCTTTAATCGCACGCTCAGCCAGATTATTGGATAATACTAAGGAACCATCTGTTAAAACTGTTTTAAATGTTTCCTCATATTTCAAGGCATAGGTGATCGCACGGCCTAACTTCGATCCTGGAAGCACTGATTGATTGCGACACCAATCAAAGAACGTTGTCATCAATGGCGCTAATCTTTCTTTGCGCTTGCACAATCTTTCAGCTGAAGACAGCTCAGCCCAAGATGCTTCTAGTGAAAACATCTGATCACAATAATCTAATCCCTTGCGCCCCAATGACTTCTTATCTGCCTGTTTAGGCGTTGCTTCAAAAAATTTTCGGCGCACATGTGCCCAACAACCTACTAACTTTGCCTTAGGCAGTTGGCGATACGCTGACCACATATCACAGTGAACATAGCCATCATATTCGCCAAGAAATTCTTGAACTGCTAAGCCGCTTCGCCGTTGATCATGATGATAAAGCGTAATTGGCTGTGTTGCTTGTTTTCCTGAAAGGAATGTCCAGTAATAGGTCAAAGAGGTATCATTTTCTAAAACTCTATAGGCTGTCTCGTCCGCATGAAGAAGGCTTTGTGTTAATAACTTTTCACGCAGTAATTCATAGAGTGGTTCGAAATAATACTGACTAGACTTGATATGCCAATTAGCCATCTCTTTACGGCTAATCGGTAGCCCCATTTTCTGCCAATCCTCTTCTTGTCGATAGTTTGGCACTTTCAGTGTGAATTTCTGATGAATGGTATGCGCGATAATAGAGGCTGAACCCAGACTATGCGCCAAGGGCGCCTTGGGTATAGGGGCCTTGATGATTTTATCTGTCGCATTTTTCTTGCTACAAGCAACACATTTATAGGCGTGCTGAATATGATCCACTCGTTTTAACTGTGCAGGAACATAGACTAATTCTTGTCGTTGCACACACGAACCGATCTCTTTTAACTTTTCATGACAATCTGGACAAGTACAAGCTTCTCCCGTCAATTCATGGTGGATGACTTCTGGTTTAAATTGTTGAAAAATGGCTTGCCGTTTGCCTTTCGCTTTTTTCCG
>NZ_JBQKFH010000020.1:0-43683 GCF_052119425.1 Enterococcus cecorum | reverse complement strand
TTTATTTTTGTATTCACTTTCAAAAGATAAATAGAGATCTTTCCACTACTATCTAAATGGAAAGACCTCTATTTTTTCACATAGGGGCTACTTTTGGGTCAGCCCCTTTTTTCATTATCTTAAATTCTCCCAAACGGTAATTAACTTATTAATTTTACAGGGCGCATCTAAACCAAACTCTCTAAGTAACATTTGAACCAGATTTTCATCTAGTTTCTCTTTTTTACCTTCTTTGAAATGAGCAAATACGTGATAAGTCAGTTCATCGCAAAATTCTGGATGACTATGTAACCAGTATTCAACTGCCTTATTTTGATTTTTTTCTTTGGCATAATTTCTTTTATAATAATACCCGGCATAAGCTTTTTTCTTACTTTTATAACCAAATCCTTGGGCATCATCTAATATTTCCCCAGTTGTCACATTTATAATAATGTATCTAGCTTCTCCTCTTTGCGATAATTTTCTTGAATAGACTGCTTGATAATCTACATCATTCATGGTAATCCTCTCCTCTTTTTATGCTCTACTTTATAAATACGCAAAATATGAATAAAAGCTTTTTAAAACAATAAAAAAATCTAGAAAATCAGAAAAATCCTAATTCTCTAGATTACTTTTAAACTTATATTTTACGTAAGCGATAGATACTGATTATCAATGAGCTAAAACATAGTAAAAATGAACCAAAAAAGGCGATTTTCATACCATAAATAAAGAATTCTGGATGTTGATTCAAATAAGTGGTTACCTTATACCCTGCTTTGAGACTCATTGCTTGATAAAGAATAGTGGTTGCTAAACTAATACCGACAACCATCCCAAAGTTTCGCGCAAATGAGTTTAAACTTCCTGCCAGGCCAAGATTTTCTCGCGTCACACTACTCATGACCATTGTATTATTAGGGGATTGGAATAATGAGTTACCTAAGCCTACAAATGCAGTTATCGCTGCATAGACAAATATCGGCGTATGGATATCTAAAAACATGTAACAAATCTGGGTAATTGACAAAATTGTTAATCCAGAAATAACTAAATATTTTGGCCCAAATTTATCAGTTAATAAGCCGCTTAATGGTGAGGCAACGACCATAACGACTGGGAAAACCATCATTAACATTCCTGCCACACTTGGTTTAAGATTTAAAGTACGTTGCAAGTAAAATGGCACAATGACATTAATAAAAAAGTTTGAAGCAAAAATCAAAGTTGCACATAATAAACTGAGGCTGAAGGTTTGATTTTTGAAAATACCAAAAGTAATTAATGGCAATTTTACGCGTTTTTCCACTAAAATAAAGCCTGTAAAAGACAAAATGGCGGCGATGAATAAAATGATTGGTAAAATGCGTGTAAATCCAATCTCTTGTCCGATAAAGATGCCACCAAATAAAGTGATGATAAACAAGGCAAATAAGCCAAATCCTTTTGTATCAATCGGGTGGCCTGAGCGATGGATATCTTTAGGTAAAACTTTACTACCTAACAGAAAAGTTAAAATACCAATTGGAATATTAATCCAGAAGATATAGCCCCAAGGTAATTGTCCTAAGATTACCCCACCGATTCCTGGACCAGCGATTGAACCTAGAGAGACAAAAGCACCGATGGATCCTAATGCCCGACCTCTTTCACTCATTGGAAAAACCTCAGTGATAATACCGGTATTGGTGGCCATCGTCATACTTGCGCCGATTGCTTGAATAATACGAGCGACCAATAATAGACCTAATGAATGGTTGAAGCCACATAAAAAAGAACCTAAAGTAAAAATAATCATCCCTAGACGGAATACTTTAATTTTTCCAATGCTGTCTCCTAATTTACCAAAGACTAACAGACATGCACAGGCAGTCATTAAATAAATCGAAACTACCCACTCTACTTGGTTCATTGGAATATTTAAATCTTTTGAAATGACCGGTAATGCGATGTTTACAATACTACCATCTAAAGTGGACATAAATGTAAAACTAGCCACTGCAATTAAAATAAGCCAGCGATTTTTTTGAACGATAGGATTGTCCTGATAAGTCGGCAAAACAATCTCCTCCTTTAAATAAAATTTGGCGTAAAGTATCATAACATGAAAAACTAAAAAAAGCGAATAAAACCACTAGAACTCAAAATGAGAACTAGTGGTTTTAAAATGATTTATCGGATAATCGCTGAGAAGTTTTCAGTTAAGGCTTTGGTTACTTTTTCCATCGCTTTATTCACTTCTTCATCTGTTAATGTTGCTTCAGGATTCGTAAATGTTAATGAATAAGCCAATGATTTGAAGCCTAGGTCGATGTTTTTACCTTGATAGACATCAAAAATAGCGACCTCACTTAAGAATCTTCCAGCAGCTTGTTTAATGACGCTGACAACTTCTTGGTTTGCAATCTTTTCTGATACTAACATCGCAATATCACGTGACATGGATGGGAATTTAGAAACTGGTTTAAAGCTAAACTTGCCAAATGATGCAGCAATTAATGCTTCAACATTTAATTCTGCGACATAAGTTTCTGGAATGTCGTAAGCTTTAGCCGTTGTTGGGTGTACTTGACCAACAAAACCAATTAATTCTTCCCCTAAGTAGATATAGGCACTTCTACCTGGATGTAAATCCTTCATGTTTTGCGCACGTTGATATTTAATTTCATCAGCAACACTTAACTTTTCAAATAATTGATCTAAAATACCTTTTGCATGGTAGAAATCAACTTTTTCATTTGCTGTTTGCCAATCTTTTGCCTGCCATTGTCCACTTAAAGCAAAAGCAATATGGTTTTCTTCTAAAGGCAAGTTTTTCTTAGGATTTTCATTTTGATAGAAGACGCGACCAACTTCATACAAGGCGATTTGGGTATTTCTTCTAGCTACATTATATTGCACATCATCAAGTAACCCACTGATTAGATTCATACGTAATACACTACGATCTTCAGTCATTGGCCAATCTAGACGTGTCACGACGCTATCTTTAAATGTAAAGTGTTTAGATTTTTCTTCAGTCGTTAAAGCATAACTGATTGCTTCGTTTAATCCATCGCCTTCTAATAAAGTGCGAATTTTTCGTAAAGCTTTTTGCTCAGGAGTTAAGCTTCCTGCAACTGTTTCACCACTAGGCAGTGTTGAAGGAAGTTGATTGTAACCATATATACGCGCCACTTCTTCAATTAAATCAGCTTCAATACTGATATCCCAACGTCTTGGTGGCACATTAACTTGATAAGATGTTTCGTTGCGCTCAAAAGTAAAACCAAGGGCTGTAAAAATTTCATCAACTTGGTCAACTGTTAAATCAGTTCCAAGATATTGATTGATACGTTCCAATTTGACACCTACAGTTACATCTTTAGCATCCACACTTGAGCCAACGACTGCTCCAGCTAAGACCTCTCCACCTGCTAATTGTTGAATCATCGCAGCGGCAAAGTCACAAGCTTGACTCACAGTTGCACGGTTAATGCCTTTTTCAAATCGCGCAGATGATTCACTACGTAGGTTAAAGGCTTTAGATGCCTTACGAATCGCAATAGGTTCAAATAAAGCAGCTTCTAAAGCAACGGTTGTAGTTGTTTCAATAATTTCAGAATCTCTACCTCCCATAACTCCTGCTAAGGCTACAGGCTCTTTTCCGTTGGTAATAACGATTTGTTCTGGCGTTAGTTCACGTGTTTCGTCATCCAAAGTAACTAAGGTTTCACCAGCTTTCGCACGACGAACAACAATTTCTTGACTATTTAGACGATCGTAGTCAAACGCATGTAAAGGTTGACCAAATAGCATGAGTACATAGTTTGTTACATCGACAACATTATTAATTGGGCGAATTCCCGCATTCATTAAACGGTTTTGTAGCCATTGAGGACTTGGCGCAATTTTTACATTTTCAATGATGCGAATTTGGTAACTTGGGGCATCATTTGTATCTTCTACGCTAACTTTGATTTTATCGCTAGCTAATTGATTACTTTCTACTAACGATAAGTCTTTGAATTGTGGTGTTTGACGATAGATGGCGCCAACTTCATAAGCCACTCCACGCATACTTAAAGCATCTGCACGGTTTGGTGTAATAGACAGTTCAATCAAATCATCATCCATATCTAAATATTGAAAGACTTCCTCTCCACAAACGGCGTCTTCAGGTAAATATTGAATTCCTTCTGAATATTCTTTTGGAATGACGTTATCCGCATAGCCAATTTCTTGTAAGGAACAAATCATCCCATTTGAAACTTGCCCACGCATTTTGCCTTTTTTAATTTTGACATTTCCAGCAATTCTAGAGCCTGGTAAAGCAACGATGACTTTAATGCCGGCTTTGACGTTTGGTGCGCCACAAACGATTTGAGATAATTCTTCTTCACCAATATCTACTTGGCAAATAGATAGATGGTCAGAATCAGGATGTGGCACGCATTCTTTCACTTCACCCACGACAATTTTTTTCATCCCATCCATTGGTCTTGTTACTGCTTCGACTTCGATACCAGTTAATGACATTTGATCGGCTAATTCTTTCGCAGTGACTTTTGATAAATCTAAGTATTCATTTAACCATTTATATGATACTAACATTCACTTACTCCCCCTTAAACTGACTAATAAAGCGTAAATCATTAAGATAGAAGTTACGGATATCATTGACACCATAACGTAACATGGCGATGCGGTCTGGTCCTAAACCAAAAGCAAAACCTGAGTAAACTTCAGGATCGATTCCTGACATCTTCAAGACATTTGGATGCACCATACCTGCCCCTAAAATCTCAATCCAACCGGTGTGTTTACATACGGAGCAACCTTCACCACCACATTTGAAACAACTAACATCGACTTCAACACTTGGTTCAGTAAATGGGAAATAGCTTGGACGTAAACGAATTTTGCGATCTGCACCAAACATTTTTTGCATGACTTCTTCTAATGTTCCTTTTAAATCAGCCATTGTGACATTCTTATCAATTACTAATCCTTCAATTTGATGGAATTGATGAGAGTGAGTCGCATCATCAGTATCACGACGGAATACTTTACCTGGTGAAATCATGCGTAATGCCCCTTTAGAGAAATCGTGTTTTTCCATGGTGCGCGCTTGTACCGGTGAAGTATGGGTACGAATTAAAATTTCATCAGAGATATAAAAAGTATCTTGCATGTCACGAGCTGGGTGATCTTTTGGTAGATTCATGCGTTCAAAGTTATAGTGATCTTGTTCCACTTCGTATCCTTCGACCACTTCGTAACCCATCCCAACAAAGATATCTTCAATTTCTTCAATAATTTGCGTTAATACATGACGAGTCCCTTGTTTCATAGGTTTTCCAGGTAAGGTCACATCAATTGTTTCGTCTTCTAAAGCTTTTTGTAAGGCAAGTTGTTCTAATAATTCTTTCTTGGCTTCAATTTCTTTTGTGATCAAATCGCGAATTTCATTGGCAAAACTACCTACTTTCGGACGTTCTTCAGCAGATAAATCTTTCATACCACGTAAAACTTCAGTGATTGGTCCTTTTTTACCTAATGTTTCTACGCGAATTTGGTTCAAACCAGCTAATTCTTTTGTTTCTTCAATTTTAGCCAAAGTCTCTTGTTTGAGTGCTTCTAACTTTTCTTGTAAAGACATCAAAATTCCTCCTATAAGTTGAATCTATCAAAAAATATTGATTGAAATAGATGTTTAAGTGTTGATGAAAATAAAAAACTCGCTCCTATTGAAAGGAACGAGTTGTCGTGTTACCATCCTCATTCGTAAAAGCAAATATAGCCTTTTACGCACTTAATTCGTTAACGATAAAGTTTACCGATCTAGATAACTAGATTGACTAGAAAGTGAACTTCGCTTATCCGCCCAGCCCTTGCTTTCAGTCTATGGCAAGTCTCCCTGTTTCTGCTTGAAATAAGTTACTCTTTTTCATCATTGTCTTTTTTGATATTTAACTAATGAATAGTTTACAAGAGATTCTTGTAAATTGCAAGCAAGAACCAGAGTTTAAAAATATTTAAATTTATTTTTTAGCAAAGACTTCAATTTCTACTAAGAGTTCTGAATCAATTAGTTGTTTGACCTCAACCATTGTAGCAACAGGTTTAATCTCTTTGAAGAACTCACCATGTGCCCGTCCAATTTCTTCCCATTTTGAAATATCAGTCACAAACATTCTAGTACGATAAATATTTTCAAAAGGAATTTGATGTTTAGTAAACAAGTCTTTGATAGTAGTTAAAATATATTTGGTTTGTTCGTAAGCATTGCCTGGTGCATAGACTTTGCCATCTTTCATCGCAGTTGTACCAGCCACTTCAACACAATCATCAACTACTACCATCCGTGAATAACCAACAATATCTTCCCACAGTGAGGAACCAGCAATATTTTTTCGATTCATCTTTTTGTACTCCTTTGTATCAGTCGTTATTTAGTTGTTTGCGTGGGCTCTTCATTGCCACCTTGAAATACTCCTGAAATTGCTGCCCAAATATTGGCAAAGAAACTCTTGATTTTTTCCCATAACCCTTGGGATTTTGCTTCAAGTTCATTCTTTAAATTAGATAGATCAATTTCTTTACTCAAGTCTTTAAAAATATTTTTTTGATTCAGCATTGTTAGTAAATCAATAATTTTATTGACCTGTTCTTTGGTTAAGATATCTTGTAAACCTTGATTTTCTAGGGCTTGATTAACGGCTTGGGTAACAGTATCCTTATCAATTTTTTGACCTTCCGAAGCTGCTTTAGCCAGTAATTCTTTAGCTTCTTCTTGGGCCGCGTTTAGTTTTTCATCAGAATAACCAGAGACATTTTGATTTTCTTGGGTGATGTCATTTAAGACTTTCATTTCTTCTTGAGCTGCTTGTGTCCGTGTAGTATCTACTGTTCCGCCAGCTTCTTTTACGATTTTATACACACCAGCTAAGGCCCCCGAACCATCGATTGGAATCACTGAAGCCACTGTAATTTTAGCATCGGTAATTCCTGCTGTTTGAGCCGCATTTTTATACTGATTAGCGGTGATTGAAGTAATATTTGCTGGAGTTGCAATTTCTACTTCAATTCCCTCGCCTTTTGCTTTTGTTTCTAAATGAACGGAGGAATAGACTTTCCATTGTGCATTAAAGTCAGTTTTAGAAATATAATCCATTAAATCATTACCATCAGTTGTGTAAATGGGTACTTCTTTCACTTGCCCGAGTGAATTTAAGGTTTGCTGTTTTTGATCGTCTGTTAACGCATTTCCTAAAGCAATAGCATTGATTGAATCAGGGACATTGCTTGTATCAGCTTCTACATATTGAGGGATAGTAAAACCAATGCCACCAATAAGCAAGGCACAACATAGTAATCTTTTATTCATAATTAAAATCATCCTTTGGCTTTTTTTTACAATATAGCGCGTATATTATTGATTGTCAGTAAGCGAGTTAAAAAAATTACCAAAAATTTAGAAATCTAATATTTTTTGATGTGTGAGTAAAACTAATTTTCTCTCGCTAACTGGTAATTGTAAGGCTTGACTTAAGGCTTGGCTATAAAGTTTAAGCTGACCATAATAACGTTCTTTGGCGGTTTCTTCAATATTATTTTTAAAATAGTCCGTTTTAAAATCAAAAAGAATAATCTGTTCATTTTCGATAAAATAGCCATCTACTACACCGTGTACAAGCATGTGTGATTCTTTTTCATCGAAGTCTTGAAAAATTTCATTCGCTTCTTTTAACATCGCAAAAGGCACTTCTCGTTTTAAGGACTGAGCATTTTGGATGACTCTTTGTCCTAATGTTGATTGGAAAAACCATAAGATATGCTGATAAGGTATTTTTGAGACTAGTTTTTCATCAAGAATCTGATTTTCCTTCAGTCTTTGTGCTAATTGATGTAAGGAATCTGGTGTAATAGGCTGCGTGACATCAATCAATTGCAACAACTTGTGAGTCGCACTACCAATTTCAGCACCCGTAATTTTGACTTCTTGCATAAATCTAGGCATCGCTAATTCATTTGAAGTTTTACGATAGCCTTGTGTTTCTTGTTGCCAACGATTTTGCCAAACTAATTTATTCAGCTTTTCCTCATCTGGATCTTCGTATAATCGCTTCAACTCTGAAACAGATTGATAACTAGCTGTTTTTGTCGATAATGGATAATCATAAGCTTTAGTCATTTGCTGGATATATTCATCTAAAGCCTGATGATTCGCTGTTTCTTGCTGACTTGTCTCAGCTAAACTTTCAGATGAATTTTGCTCTGGTGCGACGAGTTGATCCGCTTGGTAAAAATGAATGCCGAATTTAGCTGGATGTTGAATGGTCATGGCTGTTGCAATTGATTCATCTACTTCTTTGGCAAATGACTCATGGCGAATTAAACAATAGCCAATCCAGTTGATAAAAGTATCTGCATTTAATCTAAGCATCGGACTTAATACGGTGTTTTCTTGCATTGCCGCCTTTTGCCATTCTTTGAGCATAGATTCCTTGTCTTTGACGGTTCCGACTAAATATAATTTTTGTTCAGCACGTGTCAAAGCAACATATAATTTTCGCATTTCTTCAGAGAAAGCTTTTTGTTTTTTCAATTGATTAATAACTAGATAAGGTAAAGTTGGGTATTGAATCTCTTGCTCATCTAAAAATTTCGTCCCCATCCCTAATTTTTCTTCCAAAATGTATGAATTTTTGAAGTCTTGTTGATTAAATTTCTTGGCTAAATCTACCACAAAACATACTGGAAACTCCAAACCTTTACTTTGGTGGATGGTCATAATCTGTACAGCATTTTCCTTGATTTCACTAACAGGTTTCGCTAAATCATGTTCTTTTTCTTGCATCATTTGAATAAAGCGAATAAATTGGTAAAGCCCTTTAAAACTGCTTTGTTCATAAGACTTAGCACGACTAATAAAGCTAAGTAAATTCATTTGGCGTTGTACTCCAGAAGGCATACCACCGACAAAATCTAAAAAGCCCGTATCTTGATAAATGGTCCAAAGTAGGTTTTCTAATGAATCGCGCTTGGCTAGATTTCGCCATTTGAGCAACTGTTGATAAAAATGAGTAATCTTTTCTTGATAGCCACTGCTTATTGATAAATTCTCTAAGAAAGCATCATAAAAGCGTTCTTTCTTACTATTAATTCTTATTTGCGCTAGTTGTTTTTCATTTAAACTAACGATGGGACTTCGAAGCACAGCTACAAAAGGAATATCTTGTAACGGATTATCAATGATTTTTAATACCGCCAGAATCGTTTGGACCTCTGTAGCTTGGAAATAATTTTGGGCATCGGCTAATTGGACCGGAATGTTTTTTTGCGCAAATATATCCAATAAATGGAGATGGTTTTTTCGAGTTGAAGATAAGATGACGCAATCACCATAAGTAATGTCACGAAATTTCTTTTGTTTTTTATCGTAAATATGAAATTTTTGTTCGATTAACTCTTGGATTTTATTCGTAATCACGTGAAATTCACCTTGTGTCTTATCATCAATTCCAAATTCATCTGCCATATCATCATCAAGTTCGGCTTGTTTTTCATATATCAGAAGCTCGGTATGAAAATCTTCACTTGATGGAAAAGCTGTGAAGCCGAATTTTAATTGAGCCGCTTCATCATATTCGATTTGTCCGACTTTTTGATCCATTAATTGTTCAAAAATTAAATTCGTAAAGTCTAATACTTCTTTTCTAGAACGGAAATTTTCAGCTAAAATAATGCGACGTCCACCCTCGTCATGTGCAAATTGTGTATATTTTTCGATAAAAAGTGTTGGATCAGCTTGACGAAAGGCGTAAATGGATTGCTTAACATCCCCTACCATAAACATATTCCCAGGATTTTCGGCTTTTCGCACATAAGAAATAATCGTTTCTTGTAGGCGATTCACATCTTGATATTCATCTACTAAGACTTCATCAAAGGTTTGGCGATAATAATCACTTGCAATACTTACACCATCGACTTCATGACGTAAAATTGCTAAAGCGAAATGTTCTAAATCATTGAAATCCAGGACACTTTTTTGCCGTTTTAATTGCGAAAATTCTACCATAAATTCTTTAGTCAGACTCACCGCAATTTTGATCATTTCTTGACTTTTAGCAATTAATTCTAGCGTTAACTCAGGATCTGTTGGCCAAGATTTTTGCGCATTTCCGAGTAATTCTTTCGCCATTTCGCGATAAGACTTCGCTAATTGTGCCTGGTCATAGTCTGTATGATCTTTTTTCACAGTTGTAAACCTTGCAAACTTCATATTTTGAATTTGTTCAAAAGCTTGTGTCAATTGATTTTGTTTTAGGCTTTCGATAGGTGCTTGGATCATTGCGATATCGTCTTTTAATAGCTGTTCGACTTTTTCCAAACTAGTATATTCAATCATCGTTAGGGCTTGCTCAAGGTATTTGATCATATCTGCTAAAAGAGAGAGGATATATGGTTTCGTGTATTCATTAAAGATTGGATAATCTTCTAGCGCCTCAACTGGTTCATAACTTTCAACCATATGATTTAACCATTTATCAGGGTTATCATTGGCTCGACTAAAACGATATAAATCCAAAATAAGCCGTAACATCCCCTCGTCAGAACGGTCATTTGCAAATTGTTGGACGAATTGATAAAAGGATGCATCTTCATTTTCATAATGGCGATTAATGACATTTTCAAGGGCTTCATCCATCAATAAAGTCTGTTCTGTCTCATCGCTAAGCAAACGAAAATTAGGATCAAGGTCAATCAAATAGTAGTATTTGCGAATAACCGATAAACAAAACGAGTGTAAGGTAGAGATATGACTCGTCGGTAAGTTCATTAACTGTTGACTAAAATGGGCTCGCTTTTGTTCATCTGACTCAGCATTAATGGCATCTTGTAGCGCTACTTGAATCCGTTCTTTCATTTCATTGGCTGCAGCTTCAGTAAAAGTCACAATTAATAAGCGATCAACGTGGCTACCAAGTTTAAGCTTTTCAATTACCCGTCGTACCAAAACAGTCGTCTTACCTGAGCCAGCCGAAGCACTGACTAATATATTATCTCCATCATCAAAAATCGCTTGCCACTGGGTATCAGTAAATAATTCATTATTAGGTTTTAAAGGAATATTAGGCATTTGGCGCATCCTCTTTCGTTAATATTTCGTCACGCACTGCTTTTTCAATGATACGATAACGATTTTCTGGTAATAAAGCATCAAATTGACAAATACTCTTAAATGGACAAGTTTGACAAGCACGTTTATTGTTGTGTAATGAAGGATTGATTTCCAGTTGTCCTTCATAAATGGCATTTCCGGCTTGTTGCATATTTCGATGATTGATATCAAATAGCTGTTTCATTTCATCATTTGTATAGAATTTATTTTTACTTTGGGAAACAATTCCAAGCTGGCCATCTTTATTTTTACGTAATGGAAAGACATAAGAATTTTCCTTGTTTTCTAATTGTGAATCCATTACTTCAAAAGCTTGTTCTTCACTAATAAAAAGTCCTTCATACTTGTATTTTTTAAGCAAATCGGTTTCTGTTGCTTCTTCAAATTTTCTTTTTGGACGGTAAACATGTAAATAATACGCGCCCAATGGTTTAATGTCATCGCGCTTTAATTCCTCTTTCACATAGTTTATAGCCACTTCTAGATAAGTAATTAACTGCATCGAAAGACCGTTGTAGAATTCAGTCAAATCAAATTGCTTGTTGCCAGATTTATAATCAACCACACTAACATAAGCTTCTTCAGGACGGTTGAAAAGATCAATCCGGTCAATTTTTCCACGTAAATGTATATGGTGTTTGTCATTTAAATCAATTGTCAGACCTTTTGCATGAGCCTCACGAGTGCCAGCTAAATGACCAAATACAAGTTCTGTTTGTTTAAATTGCATTAAGCCACGTTCTTGTTGGTTACGAATGACCCAGTACATTTGTTTAATGGTTTTTTCTAATTGTTGACGAATATAAACCATCCGTTTTGACCTTGCAAAGATTTCGTAACGACTATCACCTAACAATTTGATTAATACCTTTTCTAAAATTTCTGCTTGCTTTTCTTGTGTTAAAGGCTCTGTTTGTGAAATGATTTGTTGTACGATTTGGTCCAAAGCATCATGAAAGTAGCTACCAGTTAATGCTGGACTTAGTATTTGTTCTTGGCGTTCTCTAACCTTCAAGCCATAATTCAAGAAATAGCGATATTGGCAAGAATAGAAAGTTTCCAAACTAGAAATAGAGCTATATAAATTGTTTTGATATAACTGCGATGGTTGTTCAGGTGCCAGAGATGTGGCTGTATTATGATAGTTTAAACTACGAAAGATTTGTTTTGCTAATGTTGCTTGATTAGACTTAAGCAAGTAATCTTTGAGTTGTTCCCAAACAGTTGGCAGCGCTTGTTTTGATTCTTGGGTGAGTCGATATAAGACATTCAGTTGACGAATCAAAGCACGCGGGCTCACAAGATAATCACTTGGAGATACTTGTGGTTGAATCGCGGTATAAGTCTCAATATTTAAGTTTAATTGTTTGGCCAAACGAGAAAGGTAAAAAGATGGTTTTAAATTTTGACTATTATCATAATTCATTGGATAAGATAAATAGACCTGTTGCGAGCCACTCAACCATGCATTATAGGCGATGAAACTCTCTTTAAGGCTTTGCGACTTACTATTTGCACCTAATTGTTGAGTTTGCTCTAGTTGGTTGGCTAAAATATCTCGCTCTTCATCTGATAATAACGTTTTATTCTCAAATTTTCGTGGAAAGGCCCCTTCTTTTAACCCTAAGATAAAACTTACTTTTGTCTGATTGGCGCGAATCAACTCTAAACGATTTACTTTCAGTTGATCAATGGTTGCTGGAATTTGACTAAACTCATAATTATCAATGGCACTAAATAAAATAGCTTCGAATAAGTCCAAGTCAAACGGTGTTTCTTTA
Source organism: Enterococcus cecorum (assembly GCF_052119425.1). Taxonomy (GTDB): domain Bacteria; phylum Bacillota; class Bacilli; order Lactobacillales; family Enterococcaceae; genus Enterococcus_E; species Enterococcus_E cecorum_C. The sequence goes on along the minus strand of NZ_JBQKFH010000020.1, from coordinate 30,747 downwards.
TAAATATCATAAAATTGATCAAAAGTATCCATTAAGGCCTGCCAAGATTGTTCATGTAATCGTGATTTTTCTAAATGACCAGCAGCAAGTTCTTCATCTCTAAAATAAAGGATTTCACGATCAATATGACAGTCCATCAACCATTGATAAAGTGATGTGATAGCTTCTCCAAAAGTTTGAAATTCTTTAAGTTTTTGGACAAAAGGTACCACATTTTGTTGGAAGGCTCTTCTTAACTGATTAACTTGCATTTGTAAATTCTTGATTTCTTCACTAATATCCTTTTCATCTTCGAAATTATAATGTGGGAGTACCCAATCTTCCTCTTTTACCCAGTCATTTCCTTGATAATGATAGGCTAAAACAACATTTTCTAACTCATCAATCATTCGTCGCATTTGTAAATGACCAAGTTGCAAATCTTCTTGTTCTAATAATTCATCAAGGATAAAGAGTTCTGTTTTGAAAAAGTGCAGAACATCTGTGAAACGAAAATGATATTTATGAAAAGCAAAAAGCGATTTTAAAAGATCAGTTAAAGGATGTTGATTCATCAATTGAGGCGTATCAACAAAAAATGGAATCCCCGCCTCATCAAATGTGTATTGTAAAAAAGGCTGATAAATAGATAAATCAGGAGCAAAAATCTGGATATCTCTTAGCCGCAAATTTCCCTGTCCTTGTTGTAATAACTGTTTAATTTTGACTGCTACTCTTCTTAACTCTTCTTGTGGATTTTCTACCCGAGCAATTGAAAAAGTTTGTGCCTGAGATATATCAAATTGAGCGTTTTGATTGACATTCATCCATATTTGATGAATGGTTTGTTGCCATTCATTCGCGGGCTCTTTCACTTTTTCATCCAGTAATATTTTACATTGATTTTCTTTCGCCATTTCAATTAAACGTTGATAAGTCTGGCTCGTTGGATAAAAGACATCTAAAGGACTCAAAGCTTTTTTGGGATTGTCGATGAGTAAATCAATACAAAGCTGTCCGTAGCCCATGAAATGTTGTAATAATTCAAATTCCTCACTGGTGAAGTCTGAAAAGCCAGTAACAATAAATAAGGTATGACCAAACTCTGCTTTGAGTTGTTGCTTTTCATTTACTGTTAATTTTGTAGACGTTTCACTTGATAATTCAGCTAAGATGTTTAGAAATTGCTGATAAACAGTTTCATAATGGAAATCAAAATCTAGACATTTTTGGACAAATGCTTGATAGATGATTTGTAATTCGGCTAGTTTGTCCGCTAATTCAGCATGTTGCGTGGATTCATTTGATACTTGTAATAGTTGCATTTGAATTCGACCATTTTCAAATTCGTTAAATAAGTCTAGTACTTGCTGAATAAACCCTTGATTCATGATTTTACCACGATAAATGCGTAATTGCTCACTCGTTTCAATCAATACCTGACGTAAAATCATTTCTTTCGTTACGGATTGTAGCGGATGGTGAATGGCTACAGGAAGTTTCTGGGTATAAAACCAAGCTAACCGTTGAAAACTAAAAACTTGCAAATTCGTACTCGAAAATTCCTGGGTGTTTTCAAGTTGTTGATAGGCTTTTAATATTTCAATTTCGCGTTCAAATTTATTATAGTTAGGCACGATGAAAATAACTTGATGATTAGGCTGCGCTAAATGTTGCTGCGCTTTTTGCATTAAGCTCGTTAAATGATTGCTTGTTCCATCGCCATAGATAAACTGCAAAGTCAAAAGAACCACTCCTTTTGCGATAATTACTATTTACGATTATTATACCATAATATTTAATGGAAACGTGCGTACGAGTTATACAAAATCATACTTTTGATTGATTTCTAATTATATGGTTATTGTGTTATAATTAAATCATCAAATATATCGAGGTGGATAAAATGAATACCTTTTTTAAAACCATCCAAGTAAATCAACTATTTCTTGGGCTTGCTTATATTATCTTAGGGTTACCATTAATCATTGCACCAAAAAACTCTTTACAGTTAGTGATTACAATTTTATCACTTGTCTTATTATTCTTTGGTGCCAAAAATTGTTATAATGCCTATCGCTTTAAACAACGAATGGGTTATTATGATAGTCGCATGAGTAGTGGGGTTGGTTTGTTGATTGCAGCATTAGTGGTCTTTTTCTTATCAAAATTATTACTTTCTTTCTTACCGATTATTATTGGTTTGGGCATATTGATTTCTGGTATTAGTCAATTAATGATGAATCTCAACATTCAACAAGCAGTCGGTCATCATATCGGCAGCATCATTTACAGTATTTTAATCATCATTGCTGGATTAACCATTTTGTTAAATCCATTTACAGGTGTTTTAGTGGTTATTCAATTTGGTGGTGCTATTCTAATTGTGATGGGTATTTCAGCGATTATTAATCATTTTCGTTATAAAAATTCAAATATCTTTTAAAGAGAAGCCTTCTTTTTTAGAGGGCTTTTTTTGGTGAAATGAACTTGAAATTTTCAAGAAACTATTCTATTCTAAAGCTAATAAGGCATGAATTGAAGGAGTTGAAAAAATGGAAACTACATTCCATGAAAACCGCTTTGTTGGCTTACTCTTGACTTTTATTGGAGGGGGCATTGATGCATTTACGTATTATCATTTCAATACTTTCGCTGCCACACAAACAGGCAATCTCGTGTTAGCTATTATCGATGCTGTTAAGGGCGAGTTTACTTTAGTTGGCGAGAAATTATTGTCCACCCTCTTTTTCTTTTTAGGGATTATCTTGACGAAATTTTTAGTGAGCTATTTTCGCAAAAAAAATCATCCATTCTGGCGTCTAGGCATTCTATATTTTGAAACACTAGTATTTTTTATGCTAAGTTTGTTTATTGTAGATTTGCCGATTACCGTGATTACCATTATTATTTCGTTTGCTACGGCGATGCAATGGTGTAGTTTTGAACGGATTAACGGTATGAGTTATACCAGTATTATGACTACCGGTAATTTAAAATCAATGGCAACGAATTTATTCGATTATCTTGAGCATGGGAAAGAGCAAAATCTACGTCAATTTTTCCATTATTTATTTGTTGTCATGTCATTTTTTGCTGGGGCTTTCACCATTGCCTTACTGAGTCATCATTATCATTTTAAAGCGATTCGGTTAACTGCTTTACTATTCTTTGGTTTAGCGCTTAGCCAAACGTATCAAATGTTCAGATTAAGAAAAATTATGAATCCATAAAAAAGAAGAAGCTCATTTTACTGAGCTTCTTCTTTTATTTATTATGCTAAGTAGTTCGCCACTTCATTTAATGCATCCGGAATGCCTGCTGGATTTTTACCACCAGCTTGGGCCATATCAGGACGGCCACCACCGCCACCACCAACTTTTGGTGCAATAGCCTTAATTAAGTCACCTGCTTTGATTCCTTTTTCTAAGCCATTTGGACTAACGGCAGCTAATAGATTCACTTTACCATCATTTTCTGTCGCTAAAACTAACACATCAGAAATGTCTTTTTGCTTCCATTGGTCGGCAAGTTGACGCAATTGATTCATATCCTTCACTTGTACTTTAGCAGCAATATATTTTACATCATTGACCACTTTGACATCTTTAAAGACATCGCCTGCTTGTTGGTTCGCTAATTTACTTGCAAGTGCTTCGTTTTCTTTTTGCACTTCACGTAATTGTTGTTGAAGTTGTTCTACTTTTGTTGTAGCTTCTTTATATTGTGGTGCTTTCACTAAACTTGCAATTTGTTTTAAGATTTGCTCTTGATTTTCAAGCAATTCATAAGCTGCTTTACTTGTTACGGCTTCAATACGACGCACACCAGCTCCGATACCTGATTCAGCAACAATCTTGAAGATACCAATTTCTTCAGTATTTGACACGTGATTTCCACCACATAATTCAATAGACCAGTCAGACACATTTACCACACGTACAAATTGGCCATATTTTTCGCCGAATAAAGCCATCGCGCCCATTTGTTTAGCAGAATCAATATCTGTTTCAATGGTTACTACAGGTAAAGCTTCCCAAATTTTCTCATTTACAATGCGTTCCATGCGAATTAATTCTTCAGGAGTTACTTGACCAAAATGCGTAAAGTCAAATCGTAAATGATCCGGTGTTACAAGAGAACCCGCTTGATTGGCATGGCTTCCTAACACTTCTTTTAATGCTTTGTGTAAAAGGTGGGTTGCAGTGTGATTTTTGATAATACGGTTGTGACGCGCTTTATCGACTACTAATTGGTAAGTTTGCCCCACAGTTAATGCTTCTTTTACTTCAAGTGCATGTAAGAATTGGCCATTTGGTGCTTTCTTGACATCAGTTACATGAGCGACCACTTGTCCACTGCCATCGATAATATCTCCGGTATCAGCAATTTGTCCACCCATTTCAGCATAGAATGGTGTTTGAGCAAAAATCGCTTGAACTTCACCTTCAGAAACGCTATCGACAATCGCTTCGTCTTGGATTAAAACTAATAATTCACTTTCAGCTTCTAATACTTCATAACCGACATATTCACTTTCAACTTTAATATCAGTCAATAAGGCAGACTGAACTCCCATAGATAATTCTTTGCTACGAGCATTACGCGCACGTTCTCTTTGGGCTTTCATTTCTACTTCAAATCCCGCATGATCAATCTTAAATCCTTCATCACTGGCAATTTCTTCCGTTAATTCAACAGGGAAACCATAAGTGTCATATAGACGGAAAATATCACTACCTTGTAAAGTATCTTCGTGATTTTCTTTTAATTGGGCGATGACTTGGTTTAAGATAGCCAGACCTTCATTGATTGTTTCATGGAAGCGTTCTTCTTCGTTTTTGATAACTTTTTCAATGAAGTCTTTTTTAGCAAGAACTTCAGGATAGTAGCTTTCCATAATTTTTCCAACAACTGGGACTAATTGATATAGAAAAGCTTGCTTAATGCCTAGTTTTTGACCATGCATGACCGCACGACGTAATAAACGACGCAAAACATAGCCACGGCCTTCATTTGATGGCAAGGCTCCATCGCCAATCGCAAAAGATAAGGCACGAATATGGTCAGCAATTACTTTAAAGGAAATATCTGTTAATGGTGATTGTCCGTATTTAACACTACCACTTAATTTTTCCACTTCTTTAATGATTGGCATAAATAGATCAGTTTCAAAGTTGGTTGGTGCATTTTGGACGATAGAAACCATTCGTTCAAGCCCCATCCCTGTATCAATGTTTTTATGTGGAAGTGGTTCATAAGTATCATCTGGTTTGTGATTGAACTCTGAAAAGACAAGATTCCAAATTTCCAAGTAACGTTCATTTTCGCCCCCAGGATAGTTTTCTGGGTCATCTTCAGCCACATTGTTAAATTCTTGACCACGGTCATAGAAAATTTCTGTATCCGGACCACTTGGACCAGCACCAATATCCCAGAAATTATCTTCAATTTCCACGATATGATCTTTAGGTAGACCAACTTCTTCATGCCAAATACGTTTTGCTTCTGTATCTTTTGGATAAACAGTCACATAAAGTTTTTCTGGATCAAAGGCCATCCATTCAGGTGAAGTTAAAAATTCCCAAGCCCAGTGAATGGCTTCTGTTTTGAAGTAATCACCAATTGAAAAGTTTCCTAACATTTCAAACATGGTATGGTGACGGGCTGTTTTACCCACATTTTCAATATCATTGGTACGAATAGATTTTTGAGCATTGGTAATTCTTGGATTTTCAGGAACAATTGAACCGTCAAAATATTTTTTTAATGTCGCAACCCCAGAGTTAATCCATAATAGTGTTGGGTCGTTAACTGGGATTAAAGATGCACTTGGTTCGATATTGTGACCTTTTGATTTAAAAAAGTCTAAAAACATTTGGCGCACTTGAGCACTAGATAATTCTTTCATAATTCTCCTACTTTCTTTAAAATTAAAAAGACATCACTGCATGCAAGGACGAAACTCGCGGTACCACCCTGCTTGCAATGATGTCTGATCATTACCTCTTTATATCTATTAACGCTAGATTCACGTTGATATTTCTACCAATGGAATAAAGGGAGCAATATTTAACGGCTGTATCTTACTTCCACCACCATAAGACTCTCTAGAACAACTATCTTAAATACCATATCCTTTACTTTTCATAGTATAGGTAATTTTGTATAAGATGTCAATGCAAATTACTCATTCCAAGTAAAATTACCGCCATTTTCACCAATAAACTCATTATCGTTTTGTGGTGTTTCTGGATCTGGTGTGGATGGTGTAGGCTCTTCACTACTACCGGTACCAGTATCTTGGTTCCCACCTGTTTGTTGTCCTTGATTATTTTGTTGATTATTTTGGTTACCTGTTCCACCCGTATTAGCGCCATAATAATTATTTGGTGTAGTATTATCATATATTGTTGTATCTTGATTCATTGCGCCATTAGTGTTTGTAGCTGAATCAGTTGTTGTTTCTGTTTGTGTGGTTGCTTGGGCTTGGACCGTTGCCTCAATTGCTTGTAAGCCTTCCGTAAAACTATCTCTGATTTTTGGATTTTTAATTTGACCAATCAATTGTTTCACCTGATCTAAGCTTGCTTGATTCGCCTGTTCAGTCACAGTTTTATCTTTATATAATTGGTTATATAGGTCTTTGGCTTGAGTCACAGCTTTGATTTGTCCTTCAGCAATATCTAACCCTTGATTTAATGCTTTTTGATAATCATCTTTGGCATCTTTCGTATAATTTGCTTTTTTCACTTGATCAAAATCAGCTTGCTTTAAAGACGCCGTAATCAATACTTCCTTATTTTGCTTATCACCTGTCAGAAATGGATGTTCAAATAAACCATTGATTGCTTTTTGACTAGCAAATTTCTTTTGTAATGATTGGAAGTTTGTTAGTAATTGATTTACTTTATCTTTTTCAGCTTGAACTTGTGATTGATAAGACGCTAAATCATCAGAATTCAAACTTTTTAGATTAGCCAAAGCTGCATTATATTCATTTTCAAAATTATTGATACTTTGTTGAATATCATCTAATTTCTTTTGATCTAGATCTGTAGCCAGGAATATCTTCTCTTTGTTTAAGTAACCTGCTGCTACTTTTTTATTCACTTGGGCATATTGTTGGTCTACATTTTCAATGAAATTCTCAATGACATCTTTTGATTGCGTATCTGTATGCCGTTGAGAATATTTGTATCCTACAATACAAATGATAGATACAGAAACCATCAATAATATTGTAATAACAATTTTCAGAATTTTTTTATCCATCCTCATCCTCCTAAAAAACAACAATTACTAGATAATACTAGCATTTTCATCCCCTAAATACAAATTGAAATGTTAAAAAAGTAAAAAATATTTTAATCAAGCTTCAATGATGATTGCCTTACGATAAGTATAATCTTTAGGCGAAAGAACTTCAAAAGGCGAAATAGATTTTCTAGGACGATAGTAAGTTGATAGTGGTAGATAATCTAAAAGTGGGACTTGGCAATATTCCCATTGATCAAGTTTCAATTGTTGATCAGCAGTAATCTCAAATTGCTTCAAATCCCCAGCAAAACTCAAACCAAACATATTCGGACGACTGACAATTTTATGTATCTGATTCTTCCAAAATGAATGGTCTTCTAACAGCTCATTGCCCCATCTAAATAATCGGCGAGTCGTACCACCTACCGCATATTCCCATTGGTCTTCATTCATTAAATCCATGACTTCTTTTTGTAAATATTTACGTAACTCTTCTTGCGTACAGAGTTGATGAGAATATACCGTGTAGCTTTCTAGTTCAGGATTTAGTTTGGCATAAAATTGATTTTCATGAAATAATTCATTAGGAAACTCAAAAAATAAAGAGTCTTCAAAATTTTGCGGCGGCGTTAATGCTTGCTTGATTTGATCTTCAAACTTTGCAAATTCATCTACTGTCCCAACAAATTCACCCGTTACTGCTTGAAATTCACCTAAATAACTACAACCGACTGGTAAAGCATATTTTGCCACTAACATCGGTGGAATATCTACTTGGCGCAAACTAGAAGTTGATTCATTTATAAATACATCCCATTCTTCGGTTGTCTGTAATCCGTAATTTTTTTGATAGTCTTGCACTTTTTTCGTATAAATGGCATTTTTCATATCCCAATAAAAAGCAGGTAAAGGCTGTGTACCAGAATCCCAACCTAAAATGGCGCCTTTTTTTCCTGGTAAAAAGACAAAAGTTTCCTCATCTAAATTGACTTCAAAAGTTTCGCATTTTACACCTGCTAATTCAAACTGACTCAGAGTAATATGACTTACTTGTTTAAGTGGACTGACATAATAAGCCAATATCTGACTAAATAAGTCTCTTTTAGTGCTCACAGAATAATTTTTCCAGTTTGACCAATCCAATGCATCGATAACCTTCATGTAATCACTCCCAAAACCATTATACTTGCTCACATTATAACATACTTGCCATTAATCGGATGAATGTTTTTCAAAATTTTCCATAGAATAAAAACAGCCTCCTCATATAAGCTGGGAGACTGTTTGAATTATATACTTGAGTTTTTCTTATGTTTTCTTGCAGTACGTCCTTTTTGTCGACGTTCCATTTTACGTTTTTGTTTATTTGATTTCTCAATTTCTCGTTGAATTTGCTTCTTATAGCCAGGCTTAATTTTTTTCTTTTTCTTCTTCACTAAGCCAATCAATGTCGTATCTAGTTCATCGCGTTTCTTTTCACGTTTTTGACGACGATTACGATCGTAGGAATCAACGACCTCATCATTCTTGATTTCCTTTGGTTTGAAAGTAATACCTAGCGCTTCAATTTCATTAATTTTTCTTTCATCACTTGGTTCGTAAAGAGTGATAGCTGTGCCTGGTAATTGATTCCGTCCGGTTCTTCCTACACGATGAATAAAGAACTCTAAATCATCCGGTATCTCGGCATTGATAACATGAGATACACCTTCGATATCAATACCGCGTGCAGCTAAATCGGTTGCGACAACATATTGAAAGTCTAAATTTTGAATTTGCTTCATGACGCGTTTACGTTCACGAGGTAAGATATCGCCATGAATCGTTGCGACACTTAATCCTTGGTTTTTCAAATATTGGCTGATTTCATCTACTCTTTGTTTCGTGTTCGCAAATACAATCGCCAAATAAGGGTGTCCAATTGTTAATAATTGATAAATAATTTGGTTCACGTCTTTACCTTTAGTTGAAATTAACCAGTTATCAATTGTTTCTGAAATGACCGTCTTGGGTTTAATTTCTTCAATTAAAGGATTGTTCATATATTTTCTCAAAAATGGACGTAATTTTTCAGGAATTGTAGCTGAAAATACAAGCATTTGTAAATTATCTGGCATTCTACCGGCAATTTGATCAACATCAGCTAAAAATCCCAAATCTAATGTCATATCAGCTTCATCGACAACCATAACTTGCGTGGTATGAATCAATAAATCCCCTGAAGTGACTAAATCCAAAATTCTGCCTGGTGTACCAATAACGATATGCGGTTGTTTGGTGGCTAATCGTTCTACTTGACGTAATTTATCCGTCCCACCAACAAAATTCATAATTGAAATTTCTTCATCAGAAAAATCAGCTAATTGTTTGGCCGCTTGATAAATTTGAGTAGCTAATTCTCGACTAGGCGCTGTAATAACGGCTTGCACATTTTGTTGTTCCAAGTCTAATTGATTAAAAATCGGTAATAAAAAGGTATGGGTTTTCCCTGTTCCTGTTTGAGACTGTCCCACAACACTGCGACCAGCTTGAATGACAGGTATTAATCGTTCTTGCACTTCTGTAGGTTGTTTAAATCCCTTATCCGCAATCGCAGTCAATAAATAATCTTGTAATTGAAAGGCTGCAAAACTCATTTTATCTCCTCCTTCTTCTCTTTTCTAGGTGGCCGTGTTCCCCAATATTGGAAATAATCACATCTTAACGCCCCATTATATAGTTTTCGTTTTTTAGTTGCTTTTTGCCCATAAAATTCTTCAAAAGCTAAATCACTTGTTAATATATATTTGCTCCAAGTCGTTAGTGGTTTCATGACTTGTCCTATTTCGCGATAGAGTTTTCTAACAGTATCGCGCTCACCTAAACGCTCTCCATAAGGCGGATTCGCAACGATTACACCATATTCTTTATCTGTTTTAAAGTCTTTAACAGCTTGTTGTTTGAAGGTAATTGAATCGCTAAGTCCAGCCTCGAGTGCATTTTGTTTGGCAATTTCAATCATGTTTTCATTAATATCCATTCCCAAAATATCTAGTTCAACGTCATAGTCTGCTTGTTCATCCGCTTCAGTACGAACCTTTTCGAAAATATCCTGATCAAACCAACTCCATGTTTCGCAGACAAATTCACGATTAAAGCCAGGTGCAATATTGTGACCGATTAACGCTGCTTCGATACATAATGTTCCAGAACCACATACTGGATCGATAAAAGGACGATCTTTTCGCCAATTCGTTAACATGACCATTGCAGCAGCCATATTTTCTTTTAACGGCGCGCCCCCTTTATCCAGACGATATCCTCGTTTAAATAAACTTGGTCCGGTGGTATCAAGTGTGAGGGTCACTTTATCTTTCAACAGAGCGACTTCTAATTTATATAATGCCCCTGTTTCAGGAAGTGGCATATGACTTGGTCGATGATAATATTCACGCAAACGGTTGACAATAGCTTTTTTTGTAATCGCTTGGCAGTCAGAAACACTAAACAATTTTGATTTAATTGATTTACCTTCTACAGGAAAATTTGCATCTAAAGGTAGATAATCTTCCCAAGGTAAACTTTTTACTTTATTGAACAATTCGTCAAAACTAGTTGCTTCAAACTCGCCAACTACAATTTTGACACGATCTGCACATCTCAACCATAGATTCGTTTTAGCAATTGTCTCCATATTTCCACGAAATCTAGCACGGCCATTTTCTACTTGACATGCAATGCCCATTTCTCGTAATTCTTTTCCGACTAATGCTTCTAACCCACTTGCTGCAGTTGCAATTAATTGAAAAGTCTGCTCTTTTTGCATAATTTCCTCCTAAATTTTACTAAAAAAAACGGCTGAACCACTGTCAGCCAAACCCTGTTTATTGTGATTTTCTATAAGCCATGTTTTGTCCTATCTTATCCAGGGAAAAAAGATATGGATAATCATCTATCTGCATTCAATGCCCCTTTGATCCGTTCATTTCCGTCCAAAAGGCGCCCCTACCATAATTTGGGTTGCTCACTCGAGGGGTTTACCCGTTTCACAATAAGATTTCTCTTATTTATCGTCACTGTTGCACGTTAAGGAATTCTCTGGCATAGAAATTTCCTTAGCCATTACTTCCGCCGTTATAGTAAAACTATACCTTAGCTTATTGTTTCGCTAAGCACGAACACTACAAGCATCGCAGCTTGTGTGAGCATGGACTTTCCTCAGGGTAATAAATACCCCGCGATTATCCGAAAATCACAAATATATACATCATTAAAATAGACGAGTTTTATCTAAATCATCTTCGCTGTTGGTATAATTAGAACTCAAACCATTTAAAGAAGATGTTGGTTCAATAGTTACTTCTTGATCTAATTTTTTACCAAAGACTTCTTTTTCAAGGTTTGATAAGCGTTTTAAGATATCAAAGTTTGTTACTGTTTGACTCTTTTGGCTTTCAGGTTGGATTTTTGACATTACTGCTTGACTCTTGTTTAATTGGTTAATTTTAGCATTTAAACGGTCATTTTCTTCTTGTAATGCAAGGATTTCTTTATTGAAAGTTTCATAGTCTTTCATAATATTATCTAGGAATTCATCCACTTCATCTGGGTCGAATCCTCTCATTTTTACTTTGAATTCTTTATTAAAAATATCAATTGCTTTGTAGTTATACTTTGCCATTATTTTCACCTCATAGTCTCTTTTGTCCACACTTCTTTCTCTATTCTATATAAAACCATAAATAAAAGCAAACAATTTCTAGAAAATTTCTATTGTTTTTCATAAAAATTTAACCAAAAAGCTAATTCTTATCATTTACCCTTCTTCAAAGAGGTCATTTGCAAAACTTTGTAAGTCATCCATCGAATTTAGTATTAATTCTTTTCCTGTTTGTTCCCATTCTTTCAGTAAATATTGGGATTTGCCAGGAAATTCTTTATCATAAATTGCCCACATTACATCGGCATGTGACACAATAAATTGGGAATGATTTCTTAATTGTGAAGGATCAGAATAAGTTTTTTGACTAACAAAATTGAGATAGTCTGCCTGTTGGATGACTTCTTCAAATGTTTGTTGATTATAACCTTGCCAATTTTCGCCAAAATTTTGAAAAGGTAGTAAGACACCTATCTGAATATCATATCCCTCATTTTTTAATTCAAAAGCCATCTGTGCACTCCACAATTCAACCCCTAAATTACCGCCTATGATAAACCATTGTGCACCATTATCTATTAATTGTCGTAAAGAATGTTTAATAAATTTATAAAGTATTGCTAATTTCGGGTCTTTTGCTTGAAAAATCCCTAATTCATAATTACGATATCCAGTGATGACAATAATTTTCCGTTTTTTCATCTACACTTTTCTTTCTATTTTATTTTTTGGTATAATAGTTTCAGGAGTGTGAAATTTATGAACTTTCATTATCCCAATGGAAAAGTTTATCACAAGACAGAATGGAAGTCAGCAAAAAAATCGCCACTCACTTTTGCCAATCGTGGGATGCGTTTTGAAGAGGCTATTAATGAAAGCAATGAATATTACTTAAATAAACAAATTGCTGTCATACATAAAAAGCCCACCCCCATTCAAATTGTGAAAGTCGACTACCCCAAACGTAGTGCAGCAACAATCAAAGAAGCCTATTTTAAAGAAGCTTCAACTACAGATTATAATGGGGTTTATCAAGGATATTATCTTGATTTTGAGGCAAAAGCTACCCAAAATAAAACTTCATTTCCTTTAAAAAATTTCCATTCTCATCAGATTGAGCATATGAGAAATTGTTTACTCCAAGGCGGAATTTGTTTTGTATTGCTTTATTTTAGTGCTTTGAAGCGTTGTTTTTTTCTAGATGCAAAGACATTAATTGAAAAATGGGATAGTCAAGAGCAACAGAGAAAATCGATTACGCTAAACGAAATAGAAGCAAAAGGAATTGAAATTACCATGAAAATCGCTCCTAGAATTGATTATTTAGCAGCGGTTAAACAATTTTTAGAAAATAAAGGAGAACACAGAAATGGCAAATCAAACCTCGACTAGAAAGGCCAAACACCATCAAAAAAGACCGATGAATAAGAAATCTAAGCAAAATTCAAGCGGCTCATTATTTGTGAAACTAATCGGTATTGTGTTTGCTGCTTGTCTTGTATTATTCTTAGCGGGTGTCGGTCTATTTTTTTTCTATGCAAAAGATGCGCCAGAATTAACAGACCAATCCTTAGATACGACTGTCTCATCAATCATTTATGATGCAAACGGTGAAAAAATTACAGATATCGGTGCTGAAAATCGTGAAAAAATCAGTGCAACTGAGATTCCACAACAACTTGCTGATGCGGTTGTGTCAGTGGAAGATAAAAGATTTTATAAACATATCGGTGTAGATCCAATTCGTATCGTTGGCTCACTGGTTTCTAATGTACGTTCCGGTGGATTACAAGGAGGAAGTACGTTAACACAACAATTGATTAAATTATCATTCTTCTCTACTAAAGCATCAGACCAAACTTTAAAGCGAAAAGCACAAGAAGCCGTATTAGCAATTAAATTAGAACGTATGAAATCTAAACAAGAGATATTGACTTACTATATTAATAAAGTCTATATGTCAAATGGTATTTATGGGATGCAAACTGCTTCGAAAGCTTTTTATGGTAAGCCTTTAGACCAATTAACCTTACCACAAACTGCGTTATTAGCTGGCATACCAAACGCCCCTACCTTGTTTGATCCATATGCTAATCCAGATTCAGCAAAAAAACGTAGAGACATTGTTTTACTAACCATGTATCAAAATAAAAAAATTAATAAATCTGAATATGAACAAGCTGTGGCGACACCAATTAATGATGGCTTACTAACCACCCCTGCCACGCAAAACGCTGATTGGAAGTATTATGATAACTACATCAAAGAAGTCATTAATGAAGTGAAGTCAAAAACTGGAAAAAATATTTATACAGATGGCCTAAAAGTTTATACTAACTTAAATGTGAATGCCCAAAAACGCCTATACGATATTGTTAATTCTGAAAACTATGTCTATTATCCTGATAAAAATATGCAAGTTGCTGCTACTTTAATGGATGTTCATACAGGAAAGGTTCTTGCGCAGATTGGTGGTCGTAATATTCCTGCAGGTACGATTTTAGGATATAATTTAGCAGTAAGTACTTCACGTGATTTTGGTTCAACAGTGAAACCAATTACTGATTATGGCCCTGCTTTTGAATATTTAAAATACTCAACCGGTAAAACAATTGTTGATGAACCTTATACCTATGCTGGAACGAATATTCAATTAAAGAATTGGGATAATCGATACTATGGTACAATGACCTTACGTAAAGCATTGTATCTTTCAAGAAATGTTCCTGCAGCTAAATTATTTATGGATGTTGGTGTAAAAAATGTAAAGAAATTTTTAAATGGTTTGGACATCGATTACTCTGATTTACAACAATTTAATGCAATTTCAAGCAATACCGAACAGCAAGATGGTACCAAATATGGTGTTTCTAGTCTGAAAATGGCCGCTGCTTATGCTGCTTTTGCGAATGGTGGTACTTACTATGAACCGCAATATGTAAATAAAATTGTCTATCAAGATGGTACAGAAGAAGCTTTTGACGCAGATGGTACAAAAGCAATGGAATCAACTACGGCTTATATGATTACCGATATTCTAAAAGATGTTATCACATATGGTACAGGGACAAATGCCCAAATTAGTGGGTTAATTCAAGCAGGGAAAACCGGTACTTCAAACTATACAACTGAAGAATTAGCCAATATTGATACTTCAAGAGGTGCCTATCCTGATATTTCATTTGTCGGCTATACACCTAATTATTCATTGGCTGTATGGACTGGTTATAATGATCGTAAAACGCCAGTAACCGATGATTCTTCACAAGTTGCCTCAGATGTGTATCGTGAGTTGATGAGCTATATGACAGATGGCAATGAAAGCAAAGATTGGAAGATGCCATCAGGACTTGTACGATATGGACGAGAGTTGTATTTTGCTAATTCAAAAGGTTATTCTTCAGCTAAAAAAGATACTACCACAATACAGTCGTCAAGCTCAAATGAGGTCAGTTCAATTACGACAGAAGAAACAAAAACTGAAGATAAGGAAGAAACTTCAACCTCATCTGAAGATACAACAACTGTAGTAGCGCCAAATAACCCAGGGCAAAATAGTGGTGCAAATGGCAGCCAAAACGGAAATGGTAATACCAATAATGCAACAACTAATAATGGTGCTACGCCGCCAAATGACTCTAATAACGACAATAACGGTGCAACCAATAATAACCAATAATTAAAAAGGCACAAGTTGTAGAGATAAATCTACAACTTGTGCCTTATTTTATACCAAGTCTTTTCTTACCTTCTTTGCAATATTGTAACACCGGACAGTGATCGCATTTTGGATTTTTTGCAGTACAATGATATCTACCAAAGAAAATCAATGTATGATGTGTTTGTACCCACTTATTTTTGGGAATTTTCTTCATTAGCGTTTCTTCTACTTCTGATACACTGGCCTCGCTTTTCACAATTGCCAATCGTTTACTTACTCTTTCAACATGTGTATCTACAGCAATAGCCGGTACATGAAAAGCTTCTCCTAAAACAACATTTGCCGTCTTTCTCCCCACGCCTGGTAGAGCAATAAGTTCTTCTCTTGTTTGTGGTACCTCTCCATCATATTTTTCATATAATAGTTGGGCACATGCTTTGATATTTTTGGCTTTATTGCGATATAAGCCGATGGAGCGAATACATGCTATCACCTCTTCAATCGGTGCATTGGCCAAATGATAAGCATCAGGAAAGCGCGCAAATAATTGTGGCGTTGCTTTATTCACACTTACATCGGTAGTTTGAGCGCTTAATATGACAGCAATAAGTAATTGAAAAGGTGTTTCATAGTTTAATTCACACTTTGCATTAGGAAACATTTCATACATGATTGCAAGTACTTTTTGTGTTCTTTCTTTGCCTAACATCATTTTCCCTCCAACCAATTATACATGGTAATTTTAGATTTAGGTGATTTATGATTTGTAGTTTGACCATTGGAGGTAAATTTTTGCTTACGTTTATTTTGCTCTTCTTTTACTTGCTGAGGACTGGTAATATTTTTTCTTTCCCAACTTAACAAAATACGGTCTATATAATTGAGACTATAGGCTTGATTAATAACTGCTTCTTTCAAGGCTAAATAGATTAAGTCAACTGAATAATGATCCTCTTGAAGCCACTGATTGATGCGTTGATACTCAATAGAAGATAATGTACGACCGAATTCTTCCTCAAAATGTTGAAATAATTCTTTCACTTTCATCTGCGTTGAATTTTTTTCATTTTGTTTTGAAGATTGCGTAATTAACTGCTCAATACGATCGTAAATTGGCGAAAAGTCATAACAATCTGTTTTTTTACCAGTTGCATCTTCCTTTTGCGTAATGAGGATCAATTCTTTTTGTATCAAATTATTAATGGTAGAAAATACGGTGTTTAAGGGTAAATTTAATTTTTCAGCAATGACACTGGCGTCTGGAAATCGATTCCCTTCTTGTACATAACGATACAGTTGCAACCAGATGATGAATTCTTCATTATTCATGCCTATTTTTTGGTAATAATCTAATATCAAATTACTTACGACGGTTTGTCCTGCTTCTTGGAACTCTCTAAGCAAATAGATACCTCCCTTTTTATTAAAAGTGAAAAAAACTGGCTCAATGTAGTTTGAACCAGTTAGTAAAAATAAATTAATCAATTGCCGCAATAATTTCAATTTCTACTAGCAAATCTTTAGGAAGTCTAGCTACCTCAACTGCTGAACGTGCAGGTAACTTATCATTGAACATTGTTGCATATACTTCATTAAATGCGACAAAATCATCCATATTTTTCAAGAAACATGTTGTTTTTACTACGTTGTCTGGAGTAAGATTAGCAGCCTTCAATATTGCTTGAATATTTTTTAGGACTTGTGCAGTTTGTTCCTGAATATTTTGACCAACAATTTCACCTGTTTTTGGATCAAGTGGTACTTGTCCAGATGCAAATAAAAATCCGTTTGCAATTCTTGCCTGAACATATGGTCCAATGGCTTTAGGTGCATCATCTGTATGAATAATCATTTTATTTCTCTCCCTTTTTTTGACATTCTTCACAAATACCATAAACTTCTAAACGATGACTATGGATTAAATGATTGGTAATCTTTCCTGCAGCCATCTCCACGTCGTCTAAACCAGGATAAAAAAAGTCGGTAATTTTCCCACATTTTTCACAAATAACATGGTAATGTGGCTTAATTGTAAAATCAAAACGACTAGATGAATCACCATAGCTCATTTCTTTTAAGAAGCCTAAATCTGTAAATAATCTTAAATTGTTGTATACAGTTGCCACGCTGATACCAGGGAAACTTTCTTTGATTCCGTGGTAAATTTCTTCAGCTGTGGGATGTATATGATGATTCTCCAAATATTCTAATATAGCCATACGTTGTGAGGTTAATCGAACATTTTCTGATTCTAATTTAGAGATTGCGTGTTCTAAAGTTGTGCTCAAACGAATCCCTCCATTTCTGAAACTAATTCTATTCTACTATTAATTTGTGAAGAATGCTAGTGATTTTTAATAATTCTAAATATTTAAAGAACAAAAAATCCAGCCAACATATTGTAGCTGGATTAAATTTGAGTCTTAATCTTCAAATTGGTATAAAGCAGTTGATAAATAACGTTCGCCATTATCTGGCAGTAACGCAACGACTTTCTTGCCTTTACCTAATTTAACAGCTAAATCGTAAGCTGCTTTTAGGGCTGCTCCAGATGAAATACCAACTAAAATGCCTTCTTTTTGACCAAAAGTACGTCCTGTAGCTAAAGCATCATCACTCTTAACAGCAATTACTTCATCATAAACGTCGGTATCTAATGTTTTAGGAACAAATCCGGTACCAATACCTTGGATTTTATGTGGACCAGCATTTTGTCCGCTTAATACAGCTGATTCTGCAGGTTCTACAGCAACGACTTTAATATCTGGATAAGCTTTTTTCAATGCGTGACCGACACCAGTAATTGTACCACCAGTTCCCACACCAGCGACAAATGCATCAGGCGCATCTTGACCAAATGCTTCAACAATTTCTTTTCCTGTTGTTTCTTCATGAATTTGAGGGTTCGCCGGATTTTCGAATTGTAATGGTAAGAAGTAGCCATTTTCTTTTGCTAATTCAGTTGCTTTTTCAATAGATCCTTTAATTCCTTCGCTACCAGGAGTTAAGATTAATTTAGCGCCATAAGCTTGCATTAATTTACGACGTTCAATACTCATGGTATCAGGCATTACAATAATAACATTGTAGCCTTTTGCCGCTCCTACCATAGATAAACCTATCCCAGTATTACCAGAAGTTGGTTCAATAATCGTATCACCTGGTTTTAATTGGCCGTTTTTTTCAGCGGCTTCAATCATCGCTAATGCAATACGATCTTTCACACTGCTTCCAGGGTTAAATGATTCAACCTTCACATAAATATCAGCACCATTTTCAGGAGCAAAATGATTTAGTTTTACAATTGGGGTATTCCCAATAAGATCAGTAATAGAATTATAAATTTTACTCATTAGATTCACCTTCTATGCTTTTGTTGATTCTATTTTAGCGAATGAAATAGAAAAACACAAATCATTCAATTTGTTGTGATAAAGAATTTTTATCGGTCAAAAGTAAGAAAAATAAACAAGGATAGCTTCATAAGCGAAACTATCCTTGTTTCTCATAAATATTTTAAATCAGACATATTAGAAAGATTTGAAGGTATTTACTACGTTTTCTACATTAAATCCAAATGAATCAAGTACTAAATTACCTGGAGCAGAGGCACCAAATTCATCAATAGAAATAATTTTGCCTTTACATTTTACATATTGTCTCCATCCAAATGAAGAGCCTGCTTCGATAGCGACACGTTTTTTAACACCTTTTGGTAAAACAGTATTTTTATATTCATCGCTTTGTTTTTCAAATAGTTCCATACTTGGCATAGAAACAACAGATACATCAATGCCTTCTTCAGCTAATTTTGCTTGTGCTTGAACTGCAAGATTAACTTCTGAACCAGTTGCAATTAAAATACCTTCTGGCGTTTCGTTTTTAGCTGGAGAAACAACATAAGCACCTTTTGCAACCATTTCGTCTGCATGTTCTTTCGTTCCTTCAATGACTGGTAAGTTTTGACGACTTAATACTAAAACAGTAGGTGTTTCAGTAGACTCCATTGCTACTTTCCAAGCTGCACGTGTTTCGTTACCATCTGCAGGACGAATCACATTCAAATTAGGCATGCTACGTAAGCTTGATAATTGTTCGATTGGTTCATGCGTTGGTCCATCTTCCCCAACAGCTACAGAGTCATGGGTTAATACATAAGTTACTGGAAGTTTTTGTAGAGCAGCTAAACGGATGGCTGGTCTTAAATAGTCGACGAATACGAAGAAAGTACCACCGTAAACTTTTGTACCACGATGAAGTTGAATACCATTCATTGCGGCTGCCATTGCAAACTCACGAACACCAAACCAAATATTGCGGCCTTCATAACTACCAGGTTCGAAATCTTTTTCAGCAGCAACCATTGTATTATTTGAAGCACTTAAGTCAGCTGAACCACCCCAGAATGAAGGAACAGCTTTAGAGATAGCTTGAATCGTTTCTTTACTTGAGACACGACTTGCTTGAGCAGAACCAACTTCATATTTTGGTAAATCAAGATCCCATTTCACAGGAAGTTCACCGCTGAAGGCTTGTTTGAATTCTTCTGCTAATGCTGGGTAAGCTTTTTCATATTCAGCAAATAATTGATTCCAAGCTTCTTCTGCTTTTTTCCCTTTTTCGATAATTTCTTGTTGGAAACGTGTCTTTACTTCATCCGGAACTGTAAATTCAGGATATTCCCAACCATAGCTTTCTTTAGCGGCTTTGACTCCTTCTGCTCCAAGTGGTGAACCATGAACTGCAGATGTACCTTGTTTAGGTGCGCCAAAGCCAATGATTGTTTTAACTTCGATAAGTGTTGGTTGTTCAGTGTTTGCTTTAGCTTCTTCAATCGCTTTAGAAATTGCTTCTAAATCATTGCCGTCTTTAACTAAAATATGTTGCCAACCATAAGCTTCAAATCTTTGACCAACATTTTCTGTGAAGGCTTTGCTTGTTGGACCGTCTAAAGAAATATCATTTGAATCATATAAAACGATTAATTTACCTAATTTCAAGTGTCCAGCTAATGAACTTGCTTCTTGTGAGACGCCTTCCATTAAGTCACCATCACCACAAATAGCGTAAGTGTAATGATCCATCACGTTGAATTGATCACGATTAAATTTAGCAGCTAGATGTGCTTCTGCCATTGCCATACCTACAGCCATTGCAATACCTTGACCTAATGGACCAGTCGTTGCTTCTACACCATCTGTATGATTGACTTCAGGATGTCCAGGTGTTTTACTTTGCCATTGACGGAAGTTTTTCAAATCATCAATAGAAACTTGATATCCAGCACAGTGTAATAAACTATATAATAAGGCTGAACCGTGGCCAGCAGAAAGAATGAAACGATCACGGTCTACCCAATTTCTAGAAGTTGTTGGGTTCACTTTTAGGTGTTTTGTCCATAGCGCATAAGCCATTGGCGCAGCGCCCATAGGTAAACCAGGATGTCCAGAATTTGCTTTTTGGATAGCATCCATACTTAGTGTACGTAAAGTATTGACGCCTAATTGATCGATTGTATCAAACATAGTAATATTGCCTCCCAGCATTTTTAGTTTTTTTTACTTTAATTACGCTTACATTATAGCGAAATTTACTAAAAATAGCAATAGCTTGATGAAACCATTTTTTTATAATCAATTATCGATTATGCAACCCTTTTTGCTTTTGAATTTTTTTAAGTTTTTCAGGAGTTACATCATTTCCTTGCAAATCAACAACTTTCATCCCTTCAATATGGTGACGCATCCCACCTCGGAAAGCTTCTAAGTATTCTTGACGCAATAAATGTTGCTCTTTTTGTTCAGCCTCAGTGAGTCCTTCTTCCTTTTTCTTTTTTGCTAATTCATTAATTCGTTTAATTTTTTCTTCTGATAACATTTTATTCCTCCGAATATTTGTGATAACTATATAATAATATAAATATTCCTAAAAAAGCAACAATCTAAATCAAATTGCGAACGCTTGTTTGATTTAACGGTGGCAGTATGTTATAATTGTAAAAAAAGAAGAAAAGGTGATGAAAATGCCTAGATATAATGAAGAACGTCAATTGAATATTTTAAAATATATTCATGATTTCTTACAAGAAAAGAATTATCCACCGACTGTTAGAGAAATCGCCCAAGCTGTAAACTTAGCGTCATCATCAACTGTACATGGACACTTAGAAAGACTTGAAAAAAAAGGCTTAGTTCATCGTGATCCAACAAAACCACGAGCTTTAGAACTCACCGCACTTGGTTTGGAAAAAATTGGTATCGTCAAACAACAAATTCCGATTGTTGGTGTAGTTACAGCCGGAAATCCAATCTTAGCAGTTGAACAGACCGAGGATTACTTCCCTGTTCCACCAGAATTAACGGATGAAAGTGAACCTTTATTTATGCTTACGATTCGTGGAGAAAGTATGATTAATGCAGGTATTTTAGATGGTGACCAAGTCATTGTCCGCAAACAATCATCTGCACGTAACGGTGAAATCGTGATTGCGATGACAGCAGATGATGAAGCCACTTGTAAGAGATTTTATAAAGAAGCCAATCATTTTCGTTTACAGCCTGAAAATGATTTGTTAGAACCGATTATATTAGATGAAGTAACGATTCTAGGTGTTGTAGTTGGCCTATATCGTAATTATTAATTCCTTTAAAAAATCTTCTATTTATCTATTTTAGAAGATTTTTTATTTTTTTCTTTACTTTTCGAACAAACATTCGTATAATAATGATATACAAACAAACGTTCGAAAAGAGGGGTATTTATGAAATTTATTCGACAAATGGGCTTATTACTCATCATTTTCTTTCTTGGTTTATTCATTGGGGATTATGGCAATCATCAAATCCCTATCTATCTAGCGCCTATCGTCATATTATGGATTATGGCTTGGGATGATCGTCGTAATCGTATGTTAAAACGTAAAATGAAACAACAAAAGAGCAAAAATCAATCCAATTATTTCTATATTTATGATCAAGAATATCCCACTGCTCATCATAGATATTAAATCTGTCGCAATATACGTTGCGACTTTTTTTATAAAAAAATCGTCTAGAAAAATAGCTAGTACTATTCTCTAGACGATTGATATTTATTATTGTCTAATTAAGTAATCGAAAGCTCCAAGGGCAGCTGTAGCACCAGAACCCATAGAAATAATAATTTGTTTATAGGCTGAATCTGTGCAATCCCCTGCAGCAAAGACACCAGGCATACTTGTTTGGCCATGTTTATCCACAATGATTTCGCCACGATTTGTAAGTTCTACTCTATCTTTTAACCAAGCAGTATTTGGTACAAGACCGATTTGTACAAATACGCCAGATAAATCAATATGATGTTCTTCATTCGTAGCACGATCAACATAGTTAAGCCCAGTTACTTCATCAGAGCCCACAATGTCTTTTGTAGCAACATTTTTCAATACAGTAATATTGTCTAGTTTTGCTACTCTATCTTGTAAAACTTGGTCGGCTTTTAATTCTGGTAAAAATTCTAAAACATAGACATGTTCGGCTAAACCGGCTAAGTCAATGGCGGCTTCAATACCTGAATTTCCTCCACCGATTACAGCAACTTTCTTACCAGTAAATAATGGACCGTCACAGTGTGGACAATAAGTAACTCCTTTGTTGCGGAATTCTTGTTCACCCGGCACATTCATATTACGCCATTTAGCTCCTAAAGCCAATACCACTGATTTAGCTTTTAATACAGCACCATTTTCAAGTTCAACTTCCACGACATCTGTTTTACGAATATCTTTTGCACGTTGACCTTTCATGATTTCAACTGGATATTCTTTGACATGTTGTTCGACTTGAGCCATCAATTTTGGACCTTCAGTATATGGTGTCCCGATCATATTTTCGATACCGACTGTTTCCATTACTTGTCCACCAAAGTTTTCTACAACCATACCGGTACGAATACCTTTACGAGCAGCATAGATTGCCGCTGAACTACCAGAAGGACCTCCGCCGACAACAAGTACATCAAATAATCCTTTATCTTCAAATTCTTCAGCAGAACTTGGACCAGCAGCCAAATCTACAAGCTGTTCGATACTCATACGTCCACTTGCAAACTCTTCACCATCTAAAAAGACAGTAGGCACGGCCATAACCTTTTTAGCATCTACTTCTTCTTTAAACATACCGCCCTCAATCATTGTATGACTGATATTTGGATTTAAGACTGACATAATGTTTAAAGCCTGAACAACATCAGGGCAATTATGACAAGTTAAGCTAACATAAGTTTCGAAGTGTAAAGGTCGATTGATTTTTTCAATACGACGAATCACATCTTCTTCAACTTTTGGTTTACGTCCACCTACTTGTAATAATGCTAAAATAAATGAAGTAAATTCATGGCCAAGTGGTAATCCAGCAAACTCAATACCACTATCTACTTGCCCTTTTTGATTAATCATAAAGGAAGGTGTACGAGACAATGATTTATTAACCAATGATATTTTAGGCGACATTGCTTGAATTTCGTCTAGGAACTCGCGAACCTTTTGACTATTTTCACTTTCATCTAAATGAGCGGCGAAAACAATATCATTTTCAAGTAATTCAAGATATTGGGCTAATTGCGCTTTAATTTCAGTATCTAAAGCCATTTGACAATCCCCTTTTCTTAAATCTTACCAACTAAATCTAGACTTGGTTTAAGTGTTTCTGCTCCTTCTTTCCATTTGGCTGGGCATACTTCACCTGGATGTGTACGAACATATTGGGCTGCACGAATTTTATCAACAAGAATCGCAGCATTACGTCCGATACCATCAGCATTGATTTCAAGTGCTTGAACAATGCCATCTGGATCAATAATAAATGTTCCGCGTTGTGATAAACCTTGATCATCTAATACATCAAAACCTAATGAAATTTGATGAGATGGATCACCAATCATAATGTATTCTAATTTTGAAATAGCTTCTGAATGATCATGCCAAGCTTTGTGGGTAAAGTGTGTATCTGTTGAAACAGAGTATACTTCAACTCCTAAGCTCTTTAGCGTAGCGTATTGTTCTTGTAAGTCTTCTAATTCTGTTGGACAAACAAATGAGAAGTCTGCAGGATAGAAGCAAACAACACTCCAATGACCTTTAAAATCTTCATTTGTAACTTCGATGAATTCTCCGTTATGAAATGCATTTGCTTTGAATTCAATTACTTCTTTACCAATTAATGACATGGCTATTCCTCCAATAATTTAAATATTTGAGACAACTCTCAATATAAATATAACTAAAAATATGTTATCGGTCAACCTTTTAGTTATAATTATTATAATTTTAAAATTGGTTCATATTGTAAAATCTTATATTGGTTAGAAAATTCATTTTCAATTAGATTCAACCATTCTCACTCGCTACCAATTAACAGTGGCACTAAGAATGGATAACTAGTTAAGAAATCAAGAATCGATCGTCGCTGTTGAGCAGAATCGATGGTAATTTGAGCAAACTGATTTTCATCAAGATAAAATTTTACTTTTTGCTGATGATCAAGCAGGATTTCGAAAGCCTGCTGCTCAACTAATTCAAAATCATATTCTTTGACAGACATTAATTTAATAAAGATGCGATCAATGATTAACTCTGAAACTTTTCTTTGACTAGTAAAGTTAACAATCAATTCATAAGCATTATCTAATAAACTTTGCTCAACCGTAAATCCTAATTTTTTGGCATAGAGTAAGAGCTGATTTAAGTCATGATTAAATAAAGCCAGTTGATTTCTGGATAAAATATGGTCTTCATACCATAAACGGATCAAAGAAGCCATATGATGATCAAATATTTCCACTTCTTTTGAAAGTAAATCAAAAGCTAGCAATGGAATAAATGCAGCATTCATGCTTGGGTTTAAGACGTTTAATTGAAATTCAAAAATGAGTCTATTTTGCTCGTCTAAGCGATGGATGACTTGAAAATGCTTGGTATACCAACGATTGAAGCTATCTCCTTTTTGCAAATCAATGGCAGATAACGGTCTAAGAAGTTCGTAGCTAATATATTCAATTAAAATTTGCTTTGCTAGAGCGGAGATTTTATGTTCATCTAATACATGATGATGAAAAAGCGACAATAATTTTTCAAAATTTGCTTCCATAATCACCCGACGTAATTTCAAATCGGCGAGTTCATCTTCAGCTGCTTGAATTAATGAAAGAATTTTTTGATGATCTTTTTGTTTGGTTTCATCATAAACTGTCTGGATATTCATTTCTTCATTGACAGCGGTATAATCAATATCTTCTCGAGGAATGGATGATTCAGAAAAATGCATCACTTCTTTTTCTTGTACTTCAAGTTTAGAATCCTTTGTCATTTGCTTGACCCTCCTCTCTTGGTAATAAATAATCAGTAATAAATTGCATTAATTCAGCTTCTAAATGATCTAAAGAAGTCGCGTATTTTTGAACTAAGCGCAATTCTTTTGTAATTAATGCCCGATGTAGCTGAATATTGAAATAATCTTGCTGATAAGCCTCTTTTCTTCTATTTAGCGTTGTATCATCATCTTTTTGGGCATTTAGCTTTTGTATATCCGCTTCTAATTGTTTTTTGGTATTCAACAATTGTAAATATTCTTCCTCGTTTTTCACACGGTTAAAAATCGTTTTTTGTTGAGACATTTGTTGAATCTGCTTATTAATTGGCGATAATTTTTTCTCTAATTCTTCTACTTCAGACTGTAACGTTAGATTTTGTACATCTAATTGATTGATTTTTTGTTCGATTTCTTTTAGTTGAGATTGATCCGTTTCATTAAAGTTACGCCATTCATTTAAAACTGTTGGCTCAATATAGATTTTAGGCACACTGACATCAACCATAATCGTTGGACGTTGATGATAATATTGTCCAATTCGATATTGTAAAAGTGTTGGACTTAATTTTTTGACAAACTGTAGATATTCAAATCTAGCTAATAAAGCATCATGTAATTTTCTGGCTAACAAGTTGTCAATTTCATGATTTTGGTTTGAGGTTTCTTTAAGTTCTTTATGCAGTTTTCCTTGATAAATGCGATAAATTTCAGCCACATTTTCAGTTTCAATTGCATGCTCAAAAGACTGCAAATCTTGTAATAATTGTCCAATATTTTTTGAGGCACTAGCTTTTACCTCACCAAAACTTGGCTGTTGCTCTTGAGATGTAGGCATAGAAAATCCCTCCTAACATTTTATATTTATTCTAACATACTTTTTATTAAATTTACATGAAATCGCTTGAAAAAAAGAACAATCTAGACTTGATGTATCAAGCCTAAATTGTTCTTTCTCACTTATCTTTAGTTCTAAAGCGAATTTGTTGTTTGTCATCTCTTGATAGAATCGTTTCTTCTTTTAAGTATTCAAAGCGTAATTCGTTAATTTCAGGATTTTCAAGCATTTCTTCATAGCCCTTAAAAATAGAACGAATATAATTTTTGTACGCTTTTTTCTTTTTTAGTCTTTTCTTCATATTGCACCGTCCTTACCTTCTTATATTAACAATATTTCAAGTATTAATCAACCTTGTCATATAACTGATAAGCATAACGGTGTCCATCAGGGATTGGAAAATGGACCTCGCCACAAAATTGAAATCCAGTATCTAGAATAGCTTTTTGCATACCTTTATTGAGATGATGTGTATCAATCCTAAAATCATGATACCCCAATTTTCTTCCTTGTAAAATCAATGCTTGAAGTAGCTGTTTCGCGTAGCCTTTTTGTCGAACCGATGGATTAACAGAGATACGATGAATCGATAAATAGTTATTTTTACCCTTCCATTGACCGATGATGGCAGAATACACCGGATCAATACCAGCTTGTAATGTTCCAAGCGCCACAATTTGGCTATCATTGATTAATAAATATAGTTCCTGATTCAAAATATTAACCTGGATATTTTCTTTTGTTGGTCCATAGCCATCTTGCCATTGAGTAGAACCTTGCTCGGCCAGTAATTGAATAGCTGATTCATAAATGGTTAAAATGTCAGATAAATCCTCTAATTGTGCTAATCTTAGTTGCATTTCATCCCTTCTCGTTCCTAATTATAAAAATAAAATGGTTCTAGTACAAGACTAAAACCATTTCAGATTAATGAACATTCATTGCATCTAATTGATAACCTTTAACAAATGACTGCGAGGATTTAATTTCAATTTTCTTTGATTGACAATAAGTTGAATTAAAAAGACGTGCACTTGCAACATATCTACCCGAGTTTACAAATAGTTCACTTACCGAACCATCGATAAACCAGTCAAAATTTTGTAATGGTTCATCAAGTATAACTTTACGGTATTCTTCCTCATTTGTATACCAGTTTTTTCGTATCAAAGTTATTTCATGGGTGTCGGCTTGATAGGCTAAGGTGAAAACATCATCAATCGTAATATTAAAATCATCTTGAACTTCTTCTTCGCAGATAAGCTCAATCATAGATGACTGTATTTCTTGCGTTCCATTCAATAGTTGAACTTCTTGATTTCTTAATTGATAGATTTCATTTGCAGGCTTTTGGCATAATTTATTTCCGTCTAGTGTTAACTCTCTCGGGATTGTCAAACAATGAATCCAACCTTCTTCAATCGTTGGCATGCTTGATTCATATTCTGGCTGAGTGATTCCCATCCAACCATATGATAAAATTCTATCTCCATCATAAAAACTTTGGGGCGCATAATATTCAAAGCCAAAGTCAACTTCTTGCATATCATCATCTAACAGCAAATGCCCTTCATTAAACTCTCCCAATGCATAAACTGTTTGATATATATTATGATATTGATTCCCTTGTGCTTCAATTCCTTGAGGTGAATAGATAAAAACAGCTTGATTATCAATAAATACTAAATCTGGGCACTCCCACATATAACCAATTTGAGAAAGTATGTCTGGATTTGTAACTAAATCGCCTAAGCATTCCCAATTCTTGGCATCAATTGAACGATAGAGTAGAGTTGTCCCCGTTAAATTTTCTCTTTGGGCGCCAACAACAAGATAATAACAATGCTCTTTTTCATCATACCAAACTTTTGGATCCCGGACATGGCGCGTAAAACCTTTTGGATGTTCGAAAATTGGCCCTTGTTTTTCAAAAGTAAAGCCATCTTTTGAAATCGCTAAACACTGATAGCTATGTTTCTCTCCTGCTTCATCGATGACATTACCTGTATAATAAAGATGTAGTTGATTTTCGATAATAATTGCACTACCTGAATACACCCCATCTTTATCATACCAAGCATCGGGAGCCAAAGCGATAGGCGCCCGATGCCAAGTTATAAGGTCTTCAGAGTAGATGTGCCCCCAGTGTTTATTTTTATGAATCGTATCTGTTGGATTTAATTGATAAAACACATGATAGATACCTTCAAATTTTACTAAACCATTTGGATCATTTAATAGACCAGCTAAAGGTGTAATATGATAACCAATGGGATATTTTGAATTTTTTACATTTCCATCTAACATCTGATATTTCCCTTCTAATTTCTATTACGCGTTTTCTTGCATTTTATCACTATAACCGATTGTATAAGTTAATGCAAAGGCAACACCTACTGCCACTAAGTTAGCCAATAAGTATTGGAATAATTGGCCATTCAAGTATAGTAATGTACCAGGAATTACAGTGATTGACATACCTGTACCTGCTAAACCTAAAATGTTGGCAACAAAACCACCTGCAGCACCACCGATTAAGCCCATAACAAAAGGTTTAACATATCTTAAGTTTACCCCAAAAATAGCTGGTTCTGTAATTCCTAAGAAAGCTGATAATGCTGATGGGAAACATAATGCTTTTAATTTAGCAGATTTTGTTTTTACACCCACAGCTAAACAAGCAGCACCTTGAGCAGCAATCGCACATGTGATAATTGCGTTGAAGGCATTTTTACCAGTATTAGCTAGTAATTGTACTTCAAGGAAGTTGAAGATGTGGTGAACACCAGTTACAACGATTAATTGGTTTAAGAAACCGATAATGATACCTGCTAAACCAAATGGTAAGTTTAATACGAATTCAGTAGCGTTTAAGACAACTGTTTCAAGTGAGTGGAAAACTGGTCCAATGGCTAACAATCCAAGTAAACTCATCACTAATAGTGTTAAGAATGGTGTTAATAGCAAGTCAAAAGTATCAGGAATCACTTTACGTAGACGTTGTTCTAACTTCGCACCAAGTAATGCGGCAAAGAAGGCTGGTAAGACAGTACCTTGATAACCAACAATTGGAATAAATCCCATTAACATAATTGGTTTTGCAGCACCAGAAGCAACTTCATAAGCATTTGGTAAAGCTGGGTTAACTAACATCAAACCTAATACAATACCAATAACTGGGCTACCACCGAATACTCTAAATGTTGACCAAGCAACTAAAGCTGGTAAGAAGGCAAAAGCTGTATCCGTTAACACTTGGGTATAAAGTAAGAAGTTCGGATCAATTGACTTTGGTGTCATGCCAAAAATACTTAGAATCTGTGGTTGTGTCAATAATCCACGTAACCCCATGAATAACCCGGTAGCAACTAAGACTGGAATAATAGGAACAAAGACATCACCAAAGGTACGAATCATACGTTGGAAAACATTACCAGATTTGGCTGCTTCCGCTTTCATTTCACTTTTTGATGATTCGCTAACACCTAATGCAACCACTTCATCATAAATTTTGTTTACTGTACCTGTCCCAAAAATTATTTGATATTGTCCTGAGTTAAAGAAAGCGCCTTTAACTTTTTCAATGTTTTCAACTGTCTTACCGTCGATTTTATCTTGGTCGTTAACCATTAAACGTAGACGAGTCGCACAGTGAGCAACACTTCTGATATTTTCCTTTCCTCCGACAGCATCAATAACCGCTTGGGCAATTTCACGATTTTCCATTTTTTTCTTCCTTTCTTTACGGTACCGTTCCCACATTGATCAAAAAAATAAGATAAGAGCAAAACTTTCATTCTTATGGAACCGGTCCCTTGTTTACGTTTTCAGTATACACATGATTGAAATCGTTGTCAATCATTTTTTTGATTTTTTTTAGAAAAAAATACAAAAAAGAAGAAAGCGACATGCTTTATGATGTGACCCCCAAAAGTTAGACTTTATTAGCGTAGTAGTTTTGTCTACTACGTTTTTTTATGCACTCATAAGGTGAATTCTGTATTGAACTGGACTTTTCCACCCTAGC
>NZ_JBQKFH010000019.1:0-45664 GCF_052119425.1 Enterococcus cecorum | reverse complement strand
GATGGACAATGGGTTGTTTCATCATAAAAAACCTCCAATCTTCTGTTTGAATACAGTATAACTGGAGGACTAGATAGATGCGATACACCTTGTTATTGGACGCTTACATTAAAACAACAAATCATTTCAGAAATTCATGCTGCAGGGCTAGAAGTTAAAAAAATCATTATCAATTCAAATTTAACTGAAGACCAGGCATTTGCAGCAGAAGCCTCGTTAATTAATGCATTTAATTATGTGAACGATATCAAGTTAACCAATATTGTTTCTGGTCATCATTCTTCTGAGGCGTTAACTGTTGAAGAATTTGAACAAATCAATGGTGCAGTGGAATTAACAGAACAAGATATTAAACATCATATTTATGGTTATTAAAATCAATCAGCTTTATCAAAGAGGAATGGATGAAAAGATACTTTATAACAGTGTAGAGGTATTTGGCGGTCATCTAAAGAAAGAGTGAAAACCGTCGAATATGTTTTGGGTGTCTATAACTCTTTAATTGTAGCCGTATTTAAGCCGTCTCGATGGTATGTTTGTAAGGATGCGCCATATAAGTTGCCTCGAAAAGATATTGTTCTCACGCCGAGGCTTGAAAATAGATTGTTTTTCGAGGATGAAGGTTTTGAAAAAGGATTGGCAATGGATGATAATGAACAGTTTTATCTAGGAAAGTCAATTACCAGACTCAAAGTAAATCA
Source organism: Enterococcus cecorum (assembly GCF_052119425.1). Lineage (GTDB taxonomy): Bacteria > Bacillota > Bacilli > Lactobacillales > Enterococcaceae > Enterococcus_E > Enterococcus_E cecorum_C. Next base: position 44,963 of record NZ_JBQKFH010000019.1, on the reverse strand, counting down.
ATCCGCCCAAAATCCAATTACTTATATAGAGCCAGTAAGTTAGCTTTGATATTAATGATATTTTTACGAGAATGTAAAATGATAAAAAATAATATTGAAGTTGATGTGAAATTAAATGCTTAGAAGTGGGAAAGACACAGGACCAGTTGGGAGAGAAAATTGGTACTACTAGCCAATACGTCAATTGTATTATTAATACAGCCTTATGGGGTTGTGAATAAGCCCTTTATTAGAATGATGGAAGCACTGGGTTATGACATAGAACTAACGTATGCAATAATAATACCAGTTTAAGGAGATGATATTTTATGAGCGAAAAGTTATATAGACCAATTCTGAGAGAGGGGGATCATCTTGTTAGGTCCAAGGATAATGAAAATAGGGTTCGAGGTGTAAGCCAAGATGAGAACAATAAAACGACTGATATCATAGAATGGGAGGAAGTTGAGATTGATGAACCTCAATATGAATATCTGATAGAACGATATGAGCAAGAAAGTGTTGGACTAACTCCGGAACAACAGCAACTTGCGCAAGCAGTTGGAGAAGCAATTGCTGCAGCAGTAATATATGGCACGGTTCAATTACATGAATATGTGATAAGTCCTTGGTGGTATTCAAAAGCAAAACCATGGATCAAAGATAAGTGGGTGGATGTAAAGAGCTTTGTCTCAGGTAAGACAAAAGCACAAGCAATTATCGAGAAAAAAGAAAATAATGAGACTGGAATACAGTTAGGCAACAATACGCAGATAGGCGAAATGTTAGACACTGAATTTGAGAGTGTTCAATTAAATATGACATCTGATGAAGCAAAGGAACATATGATGAAACTCATCTATCATATGCTAGGAACAGCTTATGAAATAAAGATTATTAGCAATGCGCGAATAGTAGAGAATATTGAAGATGAGACAATTCAGATAGAAAAGAAGAAAGAAGCAGAAAGATTATTGGCAGTAAACGTGTCTAATAAGATCAACAAATTACTATCTGATGATACGTTGATGTTAGATATTAATACTTCGAAACAACTGTTTGGTTTGCTTGGTGGTGGTATTAGAATTAGTGGAGAATATGTGCCGGTAGAACTTGAAAAAGTGAATACTGCTATTGAATCGATGAAGAATGGTATTGGAGAGATAAATTAAAATTCTATGTAGAATTAAAAGTATTAAGAGGTGATTAATAATGGCAGATGATTCGCTTAGAAAAGATTTAATTGCGCATAAGATATATTCTGCGTGGCAATTTATTGAATACACTGAAAAAAATATATCTATAGTACAGTATTGTGCAGATACATTGAATAATATAATTGGTAAAATGACAATGAAGACCGTACGTTGGCAGCAGGATATTGTAGACGACTTCGTAGACTGCGTGACGGAAGATGGTAAGAAAGTAAAAAAATTAGCTATAACAACTGAGAATTCTCCCGCTTATGAGTTACGAGTTGCTGGTGAAAAAGTAGATCCATTGTTCTTATTTGATAAGTTACTTAGGGATTTTTTTCAGTACACAATGAATGCGCTGGATTCTATGAGCCAGATAATAAATGCTGGTTTGTTAGCAAATAAGGGAAAAGCTGTAGATTCAGTGGATATCCAGATAATGACTAGAACATTTAATCAACAGACATATAGTGCTGCTTTTCCAAAGATGCAGACGTGGCTCAATAATATATCTCAATCTGATGAGTTTAAATATATTGAGGCAATAAACAATCGAACTAAACACACTGCGGATATTGCAAACAAGCTTTCAATGGGTATTTTAGGAAGTTCAAATAAAACAGAAATAGGTCCATTTTTCCGTAAAGATGTACAACATGAAAAGATGGAATTATCAGATCAACTTCAAGCAACATTGGATTTTTTGAATAAAACATGGAGTGATTTTTTAGTTTTATTTAAAGAAGAGTATGTCAGAGATGTATATATAGAAAAACGTAGACATAGTATATCTGGCGTTCGTCAACAGAAATTAAAAGAAGAGCCAGACCAAGATTTGTCTTATGCGTATATATCGACTGAAAAGGATTTTGATTCCATGCCAGATGAATTCTATATCCTCTTAGTTAGCGATCGAGAAGAAAGTGTATACGCTCATGAATGCCCATTTGATACAATTCTTATCACTGGTGAAGATAATACTAATGTGTTAGGAAGATATTGTGCAGATCAAATTATTGGTGATGATTGTCTGTTGCATTATCGCAAATATGTCAAAGACAAGACAGTAATTGGAGAGGTGTGTATGGCATATCTTAGTCAAGAAAAGAATAAGGTATTCTATCACAGTAACCCTTACTTCGATGTGGAGTCTGTTTCTAACGATGAAGAATTCTTGAAAAGAACAATGCTACCATTTTAATTAGTAAAGTGGGTTCACAATTTAACGTTAATAACGTTAAATTGTATGTAGATATATTTCTGCAAACTACCAGTTTGATATGACATTCATGCAGTCGTGTCGTTCCATATGGAGTGTATGGTATAAATGATAAAAAGTGCGCCATAGAAAGTGCTTTCGTCAAAATCATAAGCATCCATATCATGGTAGCAGGTTGCAAAATGTTTCCATGAAGATACTTATTATTTTGACTTTGTACTTAAAAAAGAATGCTTCATTAAGTACATCATTAACAACAATGTAAAAGAAGTATTTTTCTTGGGAATGTTCACTGCTATTCTGGATGTATTACACGCCACTATTCGAACTTCTTACCTAGAATTGAAGCCGATTTATATCAGATTATAAAACTAAAAGGTGATAATAAAATAGACATATCGTTAATGCAAAAGCAAAAGTAGGAAAGGAAATAGTGATAGCTATAGGTAATGAATAAAAGATGTATTCCAGCAGCAAGATAATGAAAACTCATATTATAAGCTATTTGGATAAAATAATTTAAAAATAAGATTTTGAGTTTAGAAAAACGGAAGGAGGAGATAACATCATACAGGGTTTGTTTACCAAAAAATATAAAAATGATGTGGAAACTAAAAGTACGCTTTATCTCATAAACTTTCATTAAGCCTGTTTTAAGATGAAGTATTTTAACAATATTATGGTCTGGAATAATAAAAAATTTTTAATAAAGATGGTGTATTTATGAAGAAATTTAATTCACTAACGCCTGATGTTTTAGAAAACATTGAACCGGTATATACGGAAGCTCTTGATTACGCTTTTGATAACAAAGATATAAAAAATATTGCAATAACCGGTATCTACGGAGCTGGTAAGAGCACTGTATGGAAATCATATACTGCAAAGAAAAAAATTGAAAACATAATTACAGTTTCTTTGGGCAAATATGAAGATAATACTGAGAAATCTGGAGATCAAAGTAAGGACGAAAATTATTCCAATAGAATAGAAAGACAATTGATAAATCAAATGCTTTCTCAAATTGAAATAAAAAAGATACCGTTAAGTAAATTCAATTTTAAAAGAAACAAGAATGAATTTCATTTATTTTCGCAAGTATTTTTATCTGCGGCTTTCAGTGTTTCTTTATTGATGTGGTTTTTAAAAGATATATTGTTACCATTTTTTTCTTATTCATTAAAAATTAGCAATAGCTGTTATTGGCTTTTATGCTTTTTGTTTTTCATTGTGCCAGTAAGCTTTTTTATGTACTCAGCATTTAAAGGAAGCAAAATAAAAGTATCTAAAGTTAATCTAAAGGGTGCTGAAGCAAGTGTAAATGACGAAGCACAAGATGAAACAATATTAGATCGTGATATTAAAGAAATCGTTTATTTATTAAATAGTTCGGAATCAACTGTGATAGTTTTTGAAGATTTAGACAGATATGGAAATATTGATATTTTTACAAAGCTAAGAGAATTGAATTTCCTGCTTAACTCATTTGTGTCTACTAACGGCAATAAAAGAATAATTAAATTTGTCTATATGTTGAAAGATGGTTTGTTTTTCTCAAAGAATCGAACGAAATTTTTTGATTTTATTATTCCTATTGTTCCGGTAGTAGATTCTAAAACAAGCGAGAGCGAACTCAAAAACCTTTTATTGGGCATTTCAAAAGCGCCAGACAATAAAGTGTTGTCGAATATATCACTGTATGTTGATGATATGAGATTATTGAAGAATATTGTTAATGAGTTTATTGTGTATTCTAATATTATTCCTTTAGAACCGTTGGAATTAGATAAAAATAAGCTTTTTGCACTTATTACGCTTAAGAATATTTTTCCTAATGAATTTGATTTGCTACAAGAAGATAAAGGTTATATACGAAGCGCTTTCGATAAATTAGAAAGTCACAGAAAAAATGTGATTGAAAATTTTGAATTAGAGTTAGAGGAACTTAATCAGAGAATTGATTTTTTAAACGATCGTTTTGAAAACGATAAATACGAAGCTATGGCATTAATGATCCCAGTAGATGTAAGAATCCAAAACATGGGAAATGTTACTTGGTCAGAACACTTACGAAACTGGAGCAAGGAAAAGGATAAATGGTATTTAATAAGTTATAATAGTGGCTCTAGTAGTTATGGATATGATGATTTTTTGAATCATTTCGTTTTAAATAACAAGGACAAAATTGAAACTGTAAATAATATGCCTGAAGATAACAATGAGTCGCTTAAACGATTATACGAACGTGTTGACTTTTTAAAAAAACAGATAGAAGAAGTAGAAATTTATTCATATACAAAATTGATACAAAATATGAATCAGGAGCAAATGGATACTGTGTTTGAATATGGGAATCGAATAGTTGAAGATCATTATTTTCCTTTAATTAGGTTTTTAATAGTTGATGGTTTACTTGATGAAACATATTGGTACTACAAAGGTAATTTTAATGTTGATACGAATAAAGTATTAAAAAGAAATGATGTTATATTCCTAAAAGGTTTATTGGAAGGAAAAAAATTAGATATATTCCTTAACTTAGAAACACCTGACGAAATAGCGAATCGCTTAAATGATTCCGATTTCAGTAGGTTTAATATCTTAAACAAGAAATTACTCGAGTATTTTTTATTTAATGATGATAATAGACTTGAGAAACTTGTTAATTCGGTAAAAGCCAATGATTTATTTAAAGAATTATTAGAGATATTAAATACGTTTGATTTAGAAAAGACAAAAAAATTTGTAGAAGTATTTGTAAATAACGATTCAGATGTGGTACTTCAACTTTTGGATTTGTGCACTGAGAAATATGAAAACGCCTTTAAAAATATACTGATTTCAATTATTACTAATAAGGAGGTAAAACAAGATAGCTTAAAACTATTCAATAGATATTTTGAGGAAAATGAACCAATTGTAGAACTCATAAATACGAAGGATTTTAATGCTTTTTTTGACAATCTTCAATTATCTGAAATCAAATTTACACATTTAAATGAAATGGATGTGACTGATGAAATACTTAGTGAATTAGAAAAAATCCAAGCCTATAAACTAAATATTGATAATGTTTCTCTTTTGGCGCATCGTTTTCTTTCATCAAACATTGATTATGGTAGTTTGTTGGATTGTGTTTACTACAAAGAATGTTTACGTTGTACAAAAGAGTATGTAGAAAGTAATTTTTCTCGGTTTATATCTATGTATATAGATGATGTCGTGCCAGAATGTGACTTTAATAATTCAGAAGAAATAGTAGTTGAAATATTATTGTCGGAAATTGAAGAAGAGTATAAGGTGAAGTATTTAAATAAAAACAAAACAAATATCTCTAATTTAAAAGCTCTACAGCCGCTTGGCAATCGTGAAGAAATCATGATTAAGTTGCTTGAAACAGATAAGGTTATATGCAGTTGTGAAAATATAAATGCTTATTGGAATATGTCAGAACAATATGATAATGAGTTTATACATTATTTGGAAAGACATATATCAGAAGACAATTCAAAGGCTATTTTGGAATCTAATGTAGATGTTTGTAATTCTTTGCTTAATGATCCAGATGTGAATGATATATTATTTAGATTTGTAATTTTGTATGCAGATAAACAAATAAATAGCATCTACTTTTCTATGGATGAAGCAAGGGTAAAATTACTAATACAAAGAGACCTATTTGCAGTTTCCAAAAACAATATAGAAACTCTTATAGATAATAAATATGATGATAGAATTTTACAATTAATTATTTCATATAAAGAAAAAGAAGATGATATTTTGGAAATGTTATTAGAACTCGAACTAGAAGAAGACTTATTGTATGAGTTGATAAATTCAAACATATCAGATTCTAATGCTTTTAAACTGTTAGAAATTTTAGGAAAAAGAGTTTCTTTGAGACACATTAGTACGGAGAAAGATGTTGTTATTAAAAAGGTGATGGAGGATAATCTGTCCCAAAAAAATATTGAATTTATTTGTGAATCTTTTGCTGAGTTTAAGTATAAAAAAGAATTTGTAGAATTGCTAAATGATTCAGGAGAACTAATGACCTTAAATTCAAATTTCTTAAATGATGAAGTATTAAGCTATTTGTTGACAAGTAATTTCTCTACTGATGCAAAAGTTCAATGGATAATTACGAAAATCCATAACAATTCTCCAACTTCTGAATTGATTAAATACATTACTCTTGTAGAAGAAATTAAAAATATTGCTACAGTTTGGGAAAACAAATATCCAAAAATAACTAACGAATTTGAGGAAGCAATTTGTAATGCATTAATAGAACATCATTTTGTAAAAGTAAGAAAAGGTAGTGAAAAACGAATTATGTTAGACAACCATCATAAAACATCCTTTAATGTAGAGTAGACTACTTTTCGAATATAAAATTATAAGAACCCATTTAAATTTCGTATTGTCAAATAAAAAATCAATCTATAGGTGAAATAAAAACTTCATTATGGGTATATTTTTAAAATAGTTCTACATGTAAATAAAAAGAAATTCAATGACTGATGCTAAAATAATCATTGTTTGAGCTATTTTATTATTATAATTTACTAATTCAATAACAATGTATAGCAAAAATCTCCAAAAGTCTATTCAAAACTTTCTGGATGGTTCAAATTAAAAATTATCATGAACAAAAGAATAATTCTATGCATTATAAGATAATAGCTAATCATTACAATTGATTTTAAGTAAATTTTTAATGGGTTGCGTATTTCATCTGATGAGTACAGTTACTATTCATGCATTCGTTATTTGAGATTGATTTTGTTTAGGTGGAGAGAATGTAAATGAAAACACAAGCGGAAATGATGGCTTTAGTGCCGCAAAAGTTAAAGGAAATTGAAGAAACATATGGTGTTGAAGTGCTATGGGCAGTGGAGTCTGGTAGTCGCGCATGGGGTTTTGCCTCACCGGATAGTGATTTTGACGTGCGATTTATTTATAAACGAAAGGCCGAAGATTATCTAAAGTTGAAGCCAGAACGTGATGTTATTGAGCTGCCAATTGATGAGACGTGGGATGTAAGTGGCTGGGATTTGGATAAGACATTGAAGTTGCTAGCAAAGTCCAATCCAGCACTATTTGAATGGCTGAGCTCACCAATTGTCTACGTTCGCACTGATTTTGCAGCAAGATTCGCGCCACTTTTGACGATGTGCCTATCCGAAGAACGCATGATGTATCATTATTTATCGATTGCTAAAGGTCATCTTAGCAAGTATTTAAGTGGAGATATGGTGCAACCGAAAAAATATTTCTATGCGTTGCGTCCTATATTAGCGTGTCGTTGGCTGCAAAAATATCATACGGCACCACCAGTTTTATTTGATGAATTAGTCAAAGCTTGCTTGCCTTCAGAACTAAAGTCTTCAGTGGCTAATTTGTTAAGCATCAAAATGGTGAGTCCAGAATTAGCCCCAATTGTGGATATTCATACCTATATCGAAGAGACAATCCCTAAAATTGAGACTTATCTTAACAATCAAACCATCACACACAAGGTCGATTGGCAAGCGTTAAATACGTTCTTCTTGCAAGAAATTGGCATGTCAGAGAAGAATAAATAAATCTCATATAATGTCATATTTAAAAAATACGCCTTTTCCCAAAATATGGAAACTCAAATCATTGATAATAGACAAAGGAAGAGAGCAAAGTGAATGCTTAACAATTAATCAAAAAGATAAATGAAGCAGTTGAAAATCAACGTCAGCAACGAGTATATATTGTCCCAGTGGATGTATTAATGGAAATTGGTGTATTGACTGAACAAAATTATGAAGCTTGGCGATATGGCAAAGTATCCTATCTAGAGAAAGCACTGGATTTTTTTCATTCAGTGCTTATAAGCTGCTGAGTAGAGGAAAGGATGAAAAGTTACTATATAACATAACAGCGTTAGATGGATTTGGCGGGCATCTAAAGAAAGAGTGAAAACCGTCGAATATGTTTTTGGTGTCTAAAACTCTTTAATTATAGCCGTATTTAAGCCGTCGCGATGGTATGTTTGTAAGGATGCGCCAGATAAGTTGCCTCGAAAAGATATTGTCTTTACACCGAAACTTGAAAATAGATTGTTTTTCGAGGATGATAATTTTGAAAAAGGATTATCAATGGATGATAATGAACAGTTTTATCTAGGAAAGTCAATAGCTAGACTCAAAGTAAATCACTCTGCTCAAAATCCAATTACTTATTTAGAGCCAGTAAAATAGATATACATATTTATTTTTAGGGGAGGAGTTAATATAATATGAAGATTAATAAAAATGAATGGAATTGGACAAGAAAACCTAAGGAATATATTATCACCGATGATAGAATCGAAATTGTAACTAATCCATATACTGACTTATGGCAACGAACATATTATCATTTTAGAAATGATAATGCACCTGTTTTACAGATTAAGTCTTCAGAAAAGTTCTTCTCTTTTATTGTGAAAACAGAATTTGATAGTAAAGTGCGTTTTGACCAGTGTGGCGTGGTTATGTATCTTGATGCTGAAAACTGGTTGAAAGCGTCTATTGAGTTTGAAAATGAAAAATTTCAGCATCTTGGTAGTGTAGCTACGAATAATGGTTACTCAGATTGGGCTACGACAGAAATTGATGCAAATATCAGAATGATGTGGTATAGGTTTAGTAGAAGAGAAGATGATTATTGTATTGAATGTTCTGAGGATGGTATCAATTATAAGCAGATGAGAATTTGCCACATGCATAAGGCGACAGATGAGATACAGTTTGGAATTTATGCTTGCAGTCCTGAAAATTCGTCTTTTAAAGCCATATTTACTAACATTGAAATCACAGAATGTAAGTGGCAGGCACATGATGGACAGGCGCCAGATGAAGCGTAATGAAAAATAGAAAATGTTGCTAATAAATGTTAAAGAAAAGTTGCTCATTACCATTTTAAAATAATCTCAGAAAGGACCACCTATGAAAACACAAGCGGAAATGATGGCTTTAGTGCCGCAAAAGTTAAAGGAAATTGAAGAAACATATGGTGTTGAAGTGCTATGGGCAGTGGAGTCCGGTAGTCGTGCCTGGGGATTTGCCTCGCCGGATAGTGATTTTGATGTGCGCTTTATCTACAAACGCAAAGCCCAAGATTATCTTAAATTGACGCCAGATTGTGATGTCATTGAGTTGCCAATTGATGAGACGTGGGATGTGAGTGGCTGGGATTTGGACAAGACCTTGAAGTTGCTAGCAAAGTCCAATCCAACGCTATTTGAATGGATGAATTCGTCGATTGTGTATGTTCACACGGATTTTGCAGCAAGATTCGCGCCTATTTTGACGATGTGCCTATCCGAAGAACGCATGATGTATCACTATTTATCGATTGCTAAAGGTCATCTTACCAAGTATTTAAGTGGAGATATGGTACAACCGAAAAAATATTTCTATGCGTTGCGTCCTATATTAGCGTGTCGCTGGCTGCAAAAATACCATACGGCACCACCAGTTTTATTTGATGAATTAGTCCAATCCTGCTTGCCCTCAGAATTCAAGTCTTCAGTGGACAATTTGTTAAGCGTCAAAATGGCGAGTCCAGAATTAGCTGAAATCGCCCCAATTGTGGATATTCATACCTATATCGAAGAGTCCATCCCAGAAATTGAAGCTTATCTTAACAATCAAACCATCACGCATAAGGTCGATTGGCAAGCGTTAAATACGTTCTTCTTGCAAGAAATTGGCATGTCAGAGAATAATAATAAATAAATCTCATATAAGGTCATATTTAATAAATACGCCTTTTCCCAAAATATGGAAACTTAAATCATTGATAATAGACAAAGGAAGAGAGCAAAGTGAATGCTCAACAATTAATCAAAAAGATAATTGAAGCGGCTGAAAATCAACGGCAGCGACGAGGATATATTGTCCCAGTGGATGTATTAATGGAAATTGGTGTACTGACTAAGCAAAATTATGAAGATTGGCGATTTGGCAAAGTATCTTATCTAGAGAAAGCATGTACGTGTAATCTCAATAAGATGACCAAAATTTTGAAGCAAATCTATAAATATGCACAAAAAAATGCTCTGAAATCCTCCGTTAGTCGATATCAGCTAGGGGGGAAGAAAAAAGAGAAAGAACTCCGATTTAGTAAAAGTGGTAGACTTGAAGTTGAGCGAAAGTATGCGACACATTTTGTGGATAGTAAACAGATAGCGCAAATAAATTCAAAGAAATGAAATAAAACTGGAGAAATATAATCAGCAAAGAATTGATAAATAATAGGGAGTTGGAGAGTAAGAGTCCCTAATGAATTTTTACTGGAATGATTGCTGAAATGTTAGCAAATTATTGTTGGAATGAAACTACAAGCGAAGATGGAAATTTGGTTGTTCATTCATTCGTGATAATTTGCATGACACTAGTTGTTGATGTATGTTTAAAGTATATTTTTAGAATTTGGGAGTAAATCACACATGAAAATTAGGAAGTATAACAAAGACGATTTACGACAGGTAGTTCAGTTGTTTTTTCATACCGTACATACGTCCAACGCCAAGGATTATTCAGCCGAAAAATTAGCTGTTTGGGCACCGAAAAATCCTGATTTAGAAAAATGGCAGTCGTCTTTAATGAAGAATGATTGTCTCGTAGCAGTGATGGATAATCAGATAATTGGTTTTGGAGATATGGATAAAACAGGCTACTTAGATCGTTTATATGTTTCTCCGAGTTATCAAAGAATGGGTGTGGCCTCGCAAATTTGTGATTTGTTGGAAGAGCGAGTTAAGCATCCCATTACGACCCATGCTTCAATCACAGCCAAACCATTTTTTGAAAAAAGAGGCTATCAGGTTGTTAAAATGCAACAAGTTGAGCGTCAAGGAATACTCTTGACAAATTATATAATGAGAAAACAGAATGGAATGGATAAGTGATGAGCAAGTACGAAACGATTAAAAAACTTTTTGAAACCCATAGCAATCCAGAACGTGTCATTTCAATGTCTAAGTATATGAAAGACCAGTTTAGCTTTTATGGGATTGCTGCAGCGGATAGAAAGAATCTTTATAAAGACTTTTTGAAAAATGAGAAAAAGCAAGATTCAATCGATTGGAGATTTATTGAACAATGTTATACGGATGATCATCGTGAATTTCAGTATTTGGCTTATGAGTATCTTTTGGCGATGAAAAAGCAGCTGAGTTTTGAAGATATTTCGTCCGTTAAAGCCCTTGTAATGAAAAAATCTTGGTGGGATACCGTGGATTTTCTGTCACAAGTAGTCGGTAATATTGCATTGAAAGATTCACGCGTAGATGAAGAGATGTTAGCCTGGTCCCGGGAGGAAAATATTTGGGTTCAACGTATTGCAATTTTGTATCAATTACGATTCAAAGAGAAAACCAATACGACACAACTTGAACAAATTCTTTTAAATTGTCTTGGTACAAATGAATTTTTCATCAATAAAGCAATTGGTTGGGCCTTGCGTGAATATTCTAAAACGAATCCAGACTGGGTGCGAGATTTTTTGGAAAAATATCAAGAGCAAATGGCTAATTTGAGCATTCGAGAAGCGAGTAAATATCTTTCATAAATATTCAATAAAAGGAGATAAAATGGACGTTACTTTTGAAGTTGCAAATCAGAAATTTAATTATCGGGTATGCGGAATCATCATTGATAATCAAAAAATATTAGCGATGCGCGATGAGTGTTCACCATATTATTATTTACCGGGTGGACGTGTCAAATTAGGAGAAACTGCCGAGGAATCTATTCAAAGAGAAATGCTAGAAGAGTTGCAGATTTCACCCAAGATTATTCGCCCATTATGGTTAGATCAGTCATTTTTTACTGAAGATGTGAATCAAAAGCATTATCATGAGTTATGTTTATATTTTTTATTAGATGTTACACAGACAGATTTATTCACTCGTGGTAATGAATTCACGCATATCGAAGGGGTTCATACCCATCATTTTTCTTGGTTAAATTTTGAAGACTTAAAAGAGACTTATTTTTATCCTGAATTTATTAAGACGGAAATACATCATTTGCCGGATAGTTTAGAAATCCGGATAGATAAAGACAGTAATTGTTGAGCTATTTTATAATTATTTCCAACGAGTATGATATTTTGGGCTATCTGTTAATGGATAGTCTTTTTTTATTTTGCATGATTATTTTTGCATTATATTTGTATTTTTGAAAACAATATGCTAACATTATATGTAAATGTTAGCATATTGTTGTGAGGTGATAAAAGTGAAAGATTTGAATCAGTTATTGGAATCTAATAAAGGTTTTATTACTTTTAACCAAGTAAAAGAAGCGGGCGTACCATATTCTATAGTACGTAATAAACTTGAAACAGGGGAGTTAGAAAAAGATGTTTCTGGAATTTATCGTAAACCTGATGTGTATATAGATGATTTGTTCGTCCTACAATATAAGTTTCCTAAAGGTATCTATTCACTAGAAACAGCACTTTGGTTACATGGGTTATCATTAACTGTACCTTTTAATCCAGTTATGAGTTTTCCATATGGAACGAATACGAAAATATTAAAGGAAGCAGGAATCAAACCTGTCGTATTACGTAAGAATTATGATATAGGAGTAGTCGAAACTCGCACCCCTGCAGGTCAACTTGTTCGTGTATACGATGTGGAACGTACTTTAACAGAAAGTTTGCGTGGTATATATAGTATTGATACACAAATTGTTGGCCCGTCATTTAGAGCATATATTGAGATGGGAAAAATAGATTACTCTAAATTATTATATTATGCTAAATTGTTTAGAGTTACTAAAAAAGTTCAAGCTTACTTGGAGGTACTATAATGAATTTTACTAATGCAAATAGTTTTAAAGCTAAAATAAAAAAATATTGCAAAAGAAAAAGATGTTCCCCCTCAGCAAATTCAACAATCCTATTTGATCGAACAAGTATTACGTATGATTTCAAAAAGTGTCTATAAAAATCATTTTATTGTAAAGGGTGGATATCTAATTGGAAATATGATAGGTGTTGAAAAAAGAACCACTATGGATCTGGATGTATCAATTAAAAACGAAGAATTAACACAAACCAATTTATGTAACATTTTTAATGAAGTTTTCAATCAAAATGATGGCGATGGTTTTCGATTTGTTCTTGATTCTGTAAAGCCTATTCGAAAAGATGATATATATGGTGGATTTCAAATTAGAATTAACGCCATATACGATACGCTAAGAGAAATAGTTTTTATTGATGTTACAACTGGTGATGCTATCACTCCTCACGAGGTTGAGTATAGATTGTATTCAATTTTTTCTGAAGATGAAATCGATATTATGTCATATAATCTTGAAACAGTTATCGCTGAAAAAATAGAAACTGTAATTAGTCGGGGAGAAGCCTCAACAAGACCTAGAGATAGATATGATTTATTTACATTATGGAAGATTCGTAATACTGAAATCAATCGAAGCTTATTAGTTAGGGCAATAAATAATACAGCTAATAAAAGAGGTTCGCTTGAGGCAATTAATAAATGGTCAATACAAATTGATAACATTAGAAATTCTGATTATCAGAAAAGACTGTGGAAAAATTATCAAAATAGTTATAAATACGCAAAAGAAATTACTTTTGATTCTTCAGTCCAAATTGTAAGCGATATAATGGATGAAATTTGGTGATTTTGGTATAATTTCTCCACTAACTTTCACTATGTTTGTTAGCATTTACTATATATCGGGGGACGATGAGAATGGTCTATCAAATCACAAAAGATGGCACATAATGGCAATTATCTTGGCAGGTAGAAGGCTCACTTTCAACTAATGTGACATGGAATTTGATTGCGACAACAGAAGGGTTTGCCAAATGGTTTCCAGAATTGTAATTAATGGAAAATCTTGAGGCTATTCGTTTCTATAGTGAGGAACCATATTTTGAGGAAAAAATGAAATTGCTCACTTATTAACCAACTGAAAAAATTAGCTATGAATGGGCGGATGGTTCGCTCACTTTTGAAATCAGAGAAAATAAACAACAGACGCAACTTACTTTTTCAGAAACTTTACCTAAAGAATTTCCCCATCGAATCAATGATATGGCAGGTTGGTTAGTCAAAAAAGAGCACTTATCAGATTTATTGAATCAGTGTGAAGTTCGTGCAGATATTAATCATACACGATTTGTGGATGAAGTGACGCAAATCGTTCAAAATTTTTAGGGTACATAAAAAGTGAAGGTCAAGATGAAACAAAAAGAAATCGACTCGTTTTATCAGGGATTTTCTGCAGAGGTTGAAAGTGAACAGTGTGGTTGGATTGTCGATAAATATGGCATTTCTTGGCAGATTGTTCCACGGATGTTTCTCGATTTTGCAACAAAGCTTTCACCTGTGACCTATCAAAAAATCAATCAAAAAATCCTAACAATGAAAAAAATCGAAATCGCTCAAATCGAAAAACTAATCTAACGCTATTGGTTAACGATGCTGCAATTTTGGCGGTGTCGTTATCTTTTTTTATCCAAAAATAGGTAGTATAATATAGAAAAATGACAAGGATGCTGAGGAAAAATGGCGTTTTTGATTATTTTACGTGGGAATTCTGGCAGTGGGAAAACCAGTGTGGCTAAAAGATTGCAAGAAAAATTAAGACCTGAGACGATGCTAATTTCTCAAGATGTTGTACGTCGTGAAATGCTTCATACCAAAGACGGTCCTTATTCTCAGACGATTCCATTCATTATTCATTTGCTAGAATATGCCCATCAACATGAAAATTACGTCATTTTAGAAGGAATATTAAATGCAACTTGGTATCGGCCGGTTTTTCAATTTGTCAAAGAGTTGTTCGGTGATGCTATTTTTGCATATTATTATGATTTGCCTTTTGAAGAAACATTAAAACGCCATCAGACTAGAAGTCAAAGTCAAGAATTTGGTGCAGAGAAAATGGCATGTTGGTGGAAGGATAGCGATATTTCTGACGTTTTAAATGAAAAGATTTTTCGTGCAGAGATTTCCTTGCAGCAGGCAGTTGATTTCATTTTGTCAGATATCAAAACTCATGGAAAGTAGGGATAACTATGTCAGAGGAAAATTATCTACATTGTTCTATAAAGTTAGGCGAAACCACGGTAACCTTCTTTTTAGAACCATTGAAAAAATATCAAAACCAACAAGATAGTCAATTTATAGGCTCTTTTGTGAAGATTAAGAACCGATTTGTACATATTGAATCCACTCATGCGATTTTTGAATATCCAAATGTTATAGAATTGCGTGATTGGATGGACCAAGCGATAAATGACAAACTAACTGAAGGACAATACATAGGCTTTGCTGAACCGGATTTATTATTTATTTATCCAGAGCTAGCAGAAAATGAAGAACCTTATATCGAGATGCGTTTATATTTGCACTTATCTTATTATACGGGTGAATATTACTCGTTAATGATTGAGGCGTCTAAGTTAGTACAATTTCGTTATTTTCTTGATTATTGTCTCAATGCAAATGATGACCACAAAACATGGTATACCGCGTCAGGCAGACCGATTTCTTACCGCTATTACAATAAAGAGCATCAAGATAATCCTGAATTACATCAAAAGTTAGATAAACTGTTCACGGCTTGTCTCAATGCTTGGGATGAATTGACCACTTTGCCTGTTTGTCGAGAAGATGCTTCGTTTGATTTAGCAGTAGATCCAAGTTATGGACAATGTGCGGTAACTGCGATGTTAGTCAGAGAACTAGTTGGCGGTGATGTCTATCGGATTCGAACAGAGAGTGGGATGACCCATTATTTTAATTTTATAGAGGATACATTGGTTGATTTTACGATTGACCAGTTTCGTTTATATAATCTACACGTATCTTATAAAAATGCTGAATTCATGCCAGACAACTTTGAAAAATTAAATCAAAATACGCAATATCGTTATCAACGGTTAAAAAACAAAGTGCTAAAACATTTGGAGGAAAATAAATGAGTCTATATCAACATGAAGTCCAATATTATGAAACAGATCGTATGGGCATCACACATCATTCTAATTACATTCGCTGGATGGAAGAAGCCCGTGTCGCTTTTTTAAAAGACATTGGTTGGGATTATGCGAAGTTAGAAGAGATGGGGATTATTTCTCCGGTTATCGATGTTCAATGTCAGTACAAAAATACGACGACTTTTGCTGATAAAGTCATGATTGAAACCACTGTGAAAAAATTTAGTGGCATAAAGCTCATCTTACAATACGAGATGAAAAATGAAGCAGGAAAAATCGTGGCCCTTGCTGAATCAGCCCATTGTTTTTTAGATAAGGACGGCAAAATGCTACGGCTGGCAAAGCAATTTCCTGCGTTTTATCAAGCTTTATGTGATGAGGAAGCGAAAGAGTAAGAGTAAGTTTATTGAGTAAAGTGGAGGTCATTCAATGTATCAGATTAATGAAGATATTACGCTTGTCTCATATTATCCCAATGAAAAAGTAGCGCTTGAATGGTATCAAGATTTAGAACTATGTAAACAGGTAGATAATATCGATTTTGTTTATGATTTGCCGCGTCTAAAGAGGATGTATCAATATTTATCTACCCATGGAGATTGCTATTATATTCAATATGAAGAGCAGTTAGTAGGTGATTGTACGTTACTTTCAGACGGAGAAATAGCCATTGTGATTGCCAAACCTTTTCAAAATCGCCATATCGGTCAAAACTGTGTCAAGGTCCTAATTCAAATGGCCATAGCGAAAAAGTTACCAAATGTCAAAGCGCAAATCTATTCGTTTAATCACCAAAGTCAGCACATGTTTACTAAATTAGGCTTTGTTCAAGTATCTGAAGAGTGGTTTGAGTTAAAATTACAGTATGAGAAATGAGTCACTATCTTCAACCGGTAGTGGCTCTTTCTTTAAAATAAAATTACAATCTCCTTATATTTAGTTTGTCCTTTTATCGCGGAAGATAGCGGGCAGTCATAATCCATTTTCAATCATAAATGAAAGTGTAACAAAATAAAAGTTTGATAACATATTTAAATAAAACCTTGCAATGATTCTGATAAGTTGACAAGAGAACTATTTGAATCTAACTTTGTATGAGAGCTTAGTAAAACATGCGTAAGATTTTGCTCATAATTGAACATGTTTATATAAAAACTGTTACACTAGTGATGTAAGCGCTGCAAGTTTTGTTGTTGCTCCACTTACAATGATTTGAAGTAGAATCAATGAGGAGGAGATTTTGATGGCAATTGAAGTATTTACGGCAGAAACAACAGCATTAGGTGGATTGAAGGTGAATTGTAAATCTCGAGAATTCGAATTTACTTTAGATGAACCGAAAAATCTAGGTGGTACGAATACTGGCATGAATCCTGTAGAAGCATTATTAAATTCATTAGGTGCTTGTCTAGTCATTGTGGCGCAGTCCTATGCTAGAGTGAAGAAAATCAATTTGAAATCATTCAAGGTAAACTTGGAAGGTGAACTTGATCCAGATGGTTTCCGCTATATCAATCCTAATGCGAAAAAAGGGTTTTCAAAAATATCTGTTACTTTCCATGTAAAAGCGGATAATACGGAGCAAGAAATTAAAGACTTTATCGAATTTGTTGAAGCTACATGTCCTGTACATGATACAATTACTAATTCACCCGTCTTCGAAAGTAAAATCATTACGGAATAAAGCAAAAAAGCTGCGAATCTAGTTTCGGACTCGCAGCTTTTTCATGCATTTTACTTGATTCCAACGGCTTCTTTGGCTAACTGATCGGCTAACTCATTTCCTGGAATACCACTATGGCCCTTGACTTTTACGAAATTGATTTGAATATGTCTCATCAAAGTCTGCATGGTATCACGATATTGCTGAGTGAAAACATTTTTGGCTTGCCAATCACCAGTTGCCCAGCTTTCGATGCCTTGATAATCGTAAAGAATGATCAATTGTGTTAAATCATGGTCAAGTGCGGCTTTTACTGCAGCCATCGCCCCATCAATTTCACCGGCAACATTACGCATGCTCGCTTTTTCAGCATCGTTGCCTTTGCCTTGTAGGGTGATTCTCGTTTGTTCATCTATTTGTAAAAAGCCTCCATAGCCATAATCTTTCGTTGTGATATTATAGGAACCGTCGACAAAAGCATAAGGTGTTTTTAAATTTGAAGTGGCTGATTGGGGCGTTGCTACCTTTACTTCTTGGCCACGTAAATAGGCAAGTGCTTCTTCTTTGGTTGGAAAACTTTTAAAAATGGCTCCTGGGTAACCTTTGACTTGTTCTTGACATTGCGCCCAAGTAAGAAAAATCCCTGTTTGACGTCCTTTTTTTACCGCGTAAAATTTTGTCTTTGCCAAATCATCCATTCCTTTCACTAAAATTTACTTAAAGTATTCTAGCATTGATTAAGAAGAAAAGCTAGACTTAAAATGACAACTTGTCTGCCTTTTTAAGATGAATTTTGCTATAATAAAAGAAAAAAGATTTGAGGTGAACCAGGTGCAGGCCATTGTGCGATGTCTAGATGAAAGTTTTTATTATTCAATGGTTTTTGGCTGTATTTGTACGAAAAACATCAACTAGCCAATGATGTTTGGTATGATTATGTTTACCTCATACTGGACAAAACGAAAACAAAATTAATCCTACAACATGAATTTTTACCTAATAATAAATCTTATGAACCGATGCTATTATTTTTAGATGCAGATCAAAGTGATTGGCAAGTGAATGAAATTGGGGAAGGCGGCATTCAACCATTGATTTCGTCTGAGATACTGGAAAATTTAAGAGATAATCGCGTGCCGCATTCGCTTGTTCTAAAATGTGTGGATTTGGATAGTAAATTAAAGCAGACAAATTATCGACATATCTCAAATGAACAAGAAATTCAAAACTTTTTGACTATTTCACGTCACCTACATGATGCTTATATTGAAAAAATAGTGCTTCGAGAAAATAAATTATTGGTTACATTTGATGGTGTTTGGGGCTGTAAAATTATTTTGAGTTTTGCAGGCAATCCAAGTTTTCATTATACGCAAAATATCGATTATGATTTTTACTGGAAAGATTGCAGTTTGCTGATTCGAGATAATCGGTATTACTTGGTGGACGAGGATTTAGCTGATGGTTCACAAATAACGGAATATCATCAATGGTTTACTGCTGATCAGATTAGTTTTTGGGTTTTGCCAAAGTGTGATCCCTTATTACCATCAAATAAAGTGGTACCGTTCAAACAGTCGGGTAAATTACGTTTAGCTGAAGTTGCTTTTGAGGGGTATGGCAAATTATATACTTATGCTTGCCCTGACCGCTCGATGACAGAAGACGATTGGGTGATGGTGCCAGTTGGAAAAGAAAATGTGCTAAAAGAAGCGCAAATCATCAATATTTATGAGAGCTTTCCTGAAACGCTACATCTAAATTTTCCACTTACAAAATTAAAAACCGTTGCGAAGTTATATTCAACATTTAATGAAGAACGGGCGATTGAACGAGTGCTAACTTTAATGGATAAAAAAGTATTAGATTTTTCAACAGTAGATCCTAACTTTAAAGAAGGTACTTATCATATGTTAGAAACACCGATGGGCTATTTTTGGATTGAATTAAATCAGCAGCCAATTCCGATGAAAATTACCCAATATCACTTTGTTGATGACGAGTATTCAGTCGATTGTGTACTTAAAATGCAGCCGATTGGTGTAACGCCAGATAAAATCAAGACATTAAAACTCTTATCTAATATTGATTTAACAACATGGAATGAGGTTGATGTTGTAAGCGATGAATTTGGTGAAGGCTATCAATGGGAAAAAGATGGATTTACTTTTGGCGCATCGGGCATAATAACCAATTTCGATGGTTGCGAAGTTAGTAGTTCTGAACGTTGGCTACCTTTTTATGATTATTGGCGTACAGAAATGTATAATCGCAATCCTGATTATTATGGCTTTATGATTGCTTGGAAAAAGTTTGTTTCTATTGAAGATTTGTCCATCGATTTTGCATTAACGTAGGTGGTAAAATGTATGACCAAACAGATACAAGATACAATTATTTTTAATGGAAAATCCTTTAATATTTTAGCATTAAGCTGCGATTTAGATTTTTCACCTACAAAAGAATTTGGCTTAGATTTGACGATGTGGGGGACCGCCAATTACCGGGGGTTTTGGTGTGAATATAAAATAGAGAATAAGAAATTTTCGATTCACACGATGACCGTCTATACAAGAAGTGGTCAATACCCAACCATTCATTCAGTTAATCCTATGCCCGAAAAACAAGCCTACGATTTATCAAAGAGAATCAATTTTCGTATTCCGATTCCATGGCAATATAAAAATTTAGATTATCCATACTTTTTTACTGGTAATTAGTAATTGAGATTCAGGAAAATGCGATAAATTATTCTAAAAAATTAGATAATATCGTACTTGAATTAGAGATATACCAAGGTGTTTTGATTTCAGTAAATGATATTTCCAAATTATGGCTACAATTTCAGCGGCATCGTTTGCCAAAATACAGCTATTGGTGGCAAGATCCTGAGAAAAGTTATGAACAGTTTATTAATTTTCGTTCAATAGTAGGGTGATGCAATTGACAAAAATCATTGCTGGTTTCGTATTTTTAGCAATCTCAGTTATCGGTGGTATCCAATATATGAAAGCTAATCCAACAAAAGCACAAACGAGTTATCTGATAGAAGGCATATTAATTGGCTTTTTTGTAGGGATGATGATTAGTATTGTTATCGATTGGCAATGGATTGGAATTGGTGCAGGCTTTGGTCAGTTTATAGGCACGGTCATTGGTTCACAAATTTCAAAACAAGAAAAGAGGTAACAAAAAATGGCATTTGATTATAAAAAGGAATTTAAATCACTTTATCAACCTAAAAAAACCCCCGAGATAGTAACCATACCTAAAATGAACTTTATTGGCATATCTGGGCAAGGCAATCCAAATGAAGAAAATGGTGCTTATCAAAAGGCGGTACAGGAATTATATACCTTGAGTTATACGCTAAAAATGAGTTACAAAACAAATTATCAGATTCCTGGCTTTTTTGAATATGTTGTACCACCGCTTGAGGGATTTTGGTGGCAACTTGGAATCGACGGCTACGATTGGACACGTAAAGATTTGTTTCAATGGTTGTCGGTGATTCGTGTGCCTGATTTTATCACGGAAAAAGATTTTGAGTGGGCCAAAAACCAAGCCATCGCTAAAAAGAAATTGACTAAAGCGCAGGCTAAACTAATGACGATTGATGAAGGAGAAGTCGTACAAATGATGCATATCGGTCCATATGATACGGAAATTCAAACGGTGGAAAAAATGACTAGTTATCTCGCAGAAGTTGGCTATGAAGAAGATTTTAGCTCGCAACGGCATCATCATGAAATTTACCTATCTGATCCGAGAAGATGTGCACCCGAGAAGATGAAAACAATCTTACGTCATCCGGTTCGCCCAAAAAAGTAGGTACGCGATGAATCTAAAGCAACGAGCCAAACAGCTAAAACAAGATATTCCTGCGATTTATTTGGTGATGAAGTCTAGTGAAACGCCCATTTTAGCAAAAATCTTGGCTTTCTTAACCATTGCTTATGCCTTATCACCAATTAATTTGATTCCGGATTTTATCCCAGTGTTAGGGTATTTAGATGATTTGGTCATTTTACCAATGTTAATTGTGTTGACCATCAAGTGTATTCCTAAACCTGTATGGCAAAAAGCGCAAAATGAGGCTCAAGAATTGATAGCAGCTAATCAAATGAAAAAGTGGTATTATGCCTTGCCGATTCTTATCATATGGTTGATCGTTGTTTTAATATTGATTCGAATTTTTTTGAAATGACAAGAGTTGATGTAAAGATGAAACTTGTCCAATCTGAAGGAATTTTTACATAGGTCGAGCAGTTACTTTTACCATCTGTCTAATGTCATCTTTATTTATGATAAATATTAAGATAAAGCCTATTTACATCTATCTATTTTTTCGATAATATTCTTTTATGTCAATATCCAGGATTATTCAATGCTTATTCGCGAAATTTACACAGTCTTTTAAGATAGATTCAATTAGTCGCGAATCGAGGGAAGAAATATTGACAGAATTTATCAATATTAGATAATTGGAGGATGTTATGAAAAAATTAGCAGCGTTTGGTATGAAAAAACTTATTACCGCAGCCATTCTAATCATGGTGCTTGTCGGAGGGTTTCTGGTGTTTAAGCATTTTAGAAAACCTGTGATTACCAATCAATTTATCTCAAATAAATTGGAAAATGCCAGTGATCTAGTATCTGCCAAAATGATTTACAATGGGTTATTGCATTATGATGATAAAAAAGGGATTATGATTATCAATAAAGATTCGTTTGCGATGACTTATCGGGCAGAATTAACAGCAGGTATTGATATGAAAAAGGTTAAAATCAAGGTAAGCGATGATAAAGTAACCGTGACAATACCAAAGTCAAAAATTAAAAACATCAATATCGATGAGAAATCAATCAAATTTTATGATCAATCCTTTGCTTTATTTAAGGCTAATCAAAAACAAAGCTTATTAGATGCTATATCAAAAGCCAAGGAAGATGTTCAGAAAAAAGGCGATGTGAAATCATTATTAAAACGTGCAGATCAACAAACAGCGGTCATTTTCAAAGGCATGTTAGAAGATAATATTCAAGACCGCAAGCTAGTCATCCAACAAAAATAGCAAAGCAAACCCAGGAGTGTATCATGCATTCCTGGGATTTTTTGAATTTGTAAAATGATACTGTTTTCAAATGTCAGTTATGTTATACTTGATGTGTATGAATTTAAAGTTAGGATGTTGTATATGACTCAGACAAAAATTATTTTTTTCGATATTGATGGCACGCTTATCGATATGAATAGAAAGAAAATTTCAGAAAAAATGTTAGAAACCTTAATTCGCTTGCAAGAAAAAGGGATTAAACTCTGTCTGGCAAGTGGTCGTGCACCAATTCAAATCCCACATTTTGAGGGTGTAGACTTTGATGCTTTTTTAACTTTTAATGGTTCTTATTGTTATACTAAAGATTGCGATATCCACAGCAATCCATTGAGTAAAGAAGATGTACATACTGTTATCAAAAATAGTGCCAAAGTCAATCGCGCCTTATCGATTGCGACTAAGGATTTTATCGTGGCTAATGATGCAGATGAAGAATTGGTGGCCTACTTTAATGTGGGTGGTTTTAAAGTGAATGTTGCTGATAATTTTGATGAATTGGTGCGAAATCATGTCGTTTACCAAATAATGATGAGCGGTACTAAGGATGATTATCCAATTGTTTTAGACGGTGTTCATGATTCAAAGATTGCAGCTTGGTGGGATAAGGCTTTTGATTTAATTCCAAAAACTGGCGGCAAAGGTGTAGGTGTGGCGTCCATTTTGGATTTTTATGGCTTTAGCAAAGAAGAAGCGCTGGCCTTTGGTGATGGTGGCAACGATATTGAGATGTTACAGACAGTAGGAACAGGGGTAGCGATGGGGAATGCACTAGACCATGTCAAAGCCATTGCCGATGATGTTTGTGGTCATGTGGCAGAAGATGGCATTTATCATTATTGTTTAGAAAAAGGGTTAATCTAAATGGGAGGATTCATATGAGTCAGCACGAGATAAAGTTAGTTGCAGTGGACGTAGATGGTACGTTTGTAAGGGCGGATTATAGCTTTGATCGTCCACGTTTTGAGAAGATTTTGTCTAGAATGAACGAGGCGGGATGTCGTTTTGTTGTCGCAAGTGGGAATCAATACTATCAGTTACGTGATTTATTTCCAGAGCAACATCATGAATTTGCTTTTGTTGCTGAAAATGGAGCCTATATTGTTGACGAAGGGCGCTTGGTTTTTGCTGTTGATATGCCTCGTGAAGTCGTGAAAAGAATTGCTGAACTCTGCTATAACTATCCTGAAGTTCAAGCGATTATTAGTGGGGTAGAATGTGCTTACTGTCAAAGAGCGAATGTTTCATCAGAATTTTTTGAGTTGGCTAAAGTTTACTATCATCGCTTAAAGTGGGTAGATGATTTATCACAGATTGACGATCAATTCTTGAAAGTTTCGCTTTTAGTCCCAGATGAAAAAACAAGTTACTTTTACAACTTGTTGTGTCAACAATTGAATGGCATAGTGGACGTAACAACTAGTGGACATGGCTGGGTAGATTTGATTATGCCTGATTGTCATAAAGCATCAGGGTTAGCGAAATTGGTCCAAAGATGGCGGATAACTCCTGAGCAATGTGTGTCATTTGGGGATGGTGGCAATGATATTGAAATGTTACAATATTGTGGACGAAGTTATGCCATGCAAAATGCGCCCGAAAATGTAAAAGAAGCGGCTAAATTTGTCTGTCCATCCAATGAAGAAGATGGCGTGCTTGAAGTTTTGGATAAGTTGTTTTAACCGTATAAAGAAAGGCTTACTAGAAAAATGAGCAATTATGTTACTGTTAGTTAATTCCCTGAGAAATATGGTTTATCCAAGAGTGTCGTGCAGAAATATTGTAGAAATGGGCAAATTCTTGGTGCCAAAAAGATTGATAATCGATGGCAGATTCCCATAAATGCGAAACTACCACGAAATTCAAAAATAGCTTCATGATGACAAAAGTAAAACCATGAGCAATCCTCTTACTCATGGCCTTACCCTTACAACTTAATTGGGAGGGGGATAAAGTGAGAATGATGTTTGCCAGTAGCGTAAGAATATTTCACTTTATCTTTTTTATTTCCGCTACATGAAATGGATAAAAAAGTAGGGAAATAATCATACTGACAACATTATAATAATATAAAATGGTCACTTTGTCAATATTCACAAACAAAAAATTGAAAAGGGTTGCTACTTGCATTCTTTCTAGTATCGTGTACAATAAAAGTTCGTGAAAGTATCTGAAATAGAAAGGTTGAGTGATATGAGGTTTAATCCAACGAGTCCATTTATTCAGCAGCTAATGCAAGCCATTATTCAGACTGAACAAGGTGAATTAGCTCAGGCAGCGACAACTTTAGATAAAATGTATCGGCAAACAAATGACGATTATGAAAAATTTTTATTGGCTTATCAATTTGCAAAAGTGACTACGGATATTTTTGAACGAGTGAAATGGTTGTCAGTTTCCTTAGAGTCCGCGCAAAAAATCGATGATGAAGAGGTCAAAAGTGCTTATGTGACGTTATTCCGAGATTTAGCAGAAGCCTATAAAGCGTTAGGCAATCACGATTACGAGAAGAAATATTTGGAATTGGCTGAGGCTGAACCCACGACTCCTACAGATCAAGGACCGTTTTATCATGGCACCAAAGCAGATTTGAAAGTAGGTGATTTACTTGTACCGGGTGGCTTATCGAATTATCAGGATGACTTGGTGATGAATCATATCTATTTCACGGCCTATTTAAATGGGGCTGGCTTAGCTGCGACTTTAGCAAAAGGAACAGGAAAAGAGCGAGTTTATAAAATCGTTCCAACAGGAGAATTTGAAAATGATCCAAATGTGACTGATAAAAAATTTCCTGGTAATTTAACGCGTTCATATCGTTCAGCCCAACCATTAAAGATTGTCGCAGAAATTGAGAACTGGCAAGCTTTATCTCAGCAACAAAAACAAGAATGGCAAGCCAAAGTCCAAAAGAATGAAGGAGAGATTATTAATTAATCCTGACTTTATCTAAAAAAACGCCTAGTATGCTCAAAAGTGAGTGTAATAGGCGTTTTTATGATTATTTTCTTTTTTTATGAATAGCTTCAGTACCAGCTTTCAGTGCTGTCTCATAGTACCAACATTTGTAATTAATCGTATCCATAATTTGTTGTAACTCTGCCATTTGTGCTTCTACGGCTGCTTTGCGTTCGAGAAACATTTCGTAGCGTTCTTCTAGTGAGGCATCTCCTTCATTGACCCATTGACAAAATTGGCGAATATCTTTAATCGACATGCCCGTTTTCTTTAGACAATCGATAATCTTCAATGTGGCGATGGCTTCTTCTGTGAAGATGCGATACCCCGATTCTTTTCGTTCAATAAAAGGAATCAGCCCTTCTTTATCATAGTAACGAATCGTGCTAGGTGGGACATTCATTAATTTCGCTGCATCCTTGATTGTATAAGTTGACATAATACCATTCCTTCTAAATTCTAACTTTAAATTCAGCTTTAATGTTACTGGAATTTTATCTATTTAGCAAGTATTTAAAAATAGATACGTTTAGTTATTGTTAGCGCTTATCGGATTTGGTAAAATAATAGTTGAAGGTGATGGAGAGGCAAAGAGTTGGAAACAAACAGGATTGGCAGTTGTTAAAAAAACGTCTTCCTGGTTGGCAAGAAGCTTTCATGGCGTCCAGAATTAAGGAATATACCAAGCTTTTGAGCGATGAGACTAAATTGGTTTCTGAGCGATTTTGGCAATTAGATAAAATAATCAAGGAAGATAGAAAAAAACAGGTGTAATCGTCGAATTGTCGCCCTCAGACTTGGATTTGATTCTATTAAATTTATTACGTGAAGGTGCGATTACAGAAAGTGATTTAGAAGGTTTTAGTGAAGAATTAATAGAGGTAGTTCGTTATTTTTATAAAAATGATTAGGAGGAGTATCATGAATACAATGCAATATCAACCAAGCCGCCATATTATGGATTTTCATTTGGCGGGCTTTGCTTACTGCGATGGCTTAGATGTCATTGAAGAATTAAGATTAGGACAATCTGTGCAATTAGTCCGCGAAGAAGGCAATCCACATGATCCAGATGCTGTGGCGGTACTTTACAAAAATACGAAAATCGGCTATGTGCCAGCGCAATATAACGGTTTGTTCAGTACGTTATTATATTATGGCCATGGGGATATTTTGGAAGCGCGGATTCAAATGGTTAATTTAGAAACCCATCCCGAACGTCAATTTAGAGTAGTTGTGAAAGTAACGGATGCTAGAGGTAACGTACATGCGTAAAATAACTGACCTTTACCATGAATATTTGCCCAATGTACCTGGAATGGCTAATTGGTACTTTGATTATGATGTAAATATATTTGACAATCAATCAAAAGCTGAGCCTTATGCAAAAAAATTAGTCTTATTCCATGCCAAGACAAAAGAAATTTTTACGGTGTATGAAGCGAGTGAGCAGCAAGTCATTTCGAATTTTGCGACACCAGAATTTGATGGGGAAAAGCTATATTTTTTAGTCTTGGATCAAGTAGTAAATCAAATTTTGTTAATGAGTTATACTTTGCTTACACAGGAAGTAAGAGAAGAGGCACAAATTTCAGCTGAGAGTGCGCCATTTGCACGTCTCCACCTCTTTGTCTCACCAGTGCTTTTGGCCAAAGAAGATTCTCTAAATGAGCAATTAGAAATCTATTATCCGAAACGCTTGACTTTGCCCCTGTTAGAAGATGAAAGTTTTGAATGTCAGGAAGGAGATTATTACTATTTCTCGAAGTGGTTAGCAGATGAATCACTTTCACGTCGTAATGCTTATGTAGTAAAAAATGCAAAAGGACAAGTAGTAGAAGAAGGAATTGGACGGATCATGCGCTTTGAAAATGGTGAGTTTATGATTGTTTAGTATAGTTGGTAGTTATAGTTTCTAGCTATAACTATCAGCTGTTTTTTTCTATTACATTCTTAAATAAACTCGTGTTATGATAATCACATCAACTTTTTAAGAGGTGTTTGAATGGAAAATCATCATTATGAAGAAGAAGGACAATTTCAACGCAAAATGACCAGCCGACATCTATTCATGCTTTCATTAGGTGGTGTTATAGGGACTGGTTTATTTTTGAGTTCAGGATATACCATCTCACAAGCAGGGCCATTTGGTGCGATACTGTCTTATTTAGTCGGGGCTGTAGTGGTTTATTTGGTGATGTTATCACTTGGCGAATTAGCGGTTGCGATGCCTGTCACGGGTTCCTTTCATACCTATGCAACAAAATTTATTAGTCCTGGTACCGGTTTTACGGTGGCGTGGTTATATTGGATTTGTTGGACGGTGGCACTTGGGACGGAATTTTTGGGGGCAGGAATGTTGATGGGACGCTGGTTTCCACATATTCCCGCTTGGATTTTCGCTGCGATATTTGCGATGATTATCTTTGGATTAAATGCTTTATCCGTGCGCTTATTTGCTGAAGCGGAATTTTATTTTTCAAGTATTAAAGTGATTACAATCATTATTTTCATAGTTTTAGGAACATTAGCCATTTTTGGTGTCTTACCTTTTGAGGGGAGTCATCAGGCACCATATTTTCAAAATCTAACAGCTCAAGGTTTATTTCCAAATGGGATGGTTGCACTTGTTTCGGTGATGTTAAGTGTAAACTATGCCTTCTCCGGGACAGAATTAATTGGGATTGCCGCTGGTGAGACAGAAAATCCGAAAGAAGCCGTGCCGCGTGCGATTCACACCACAATTGGTCGTTTGGTGATTTTCTTTGTATTAACGATTGTTGTTTTAGCAAGTTTATTGCCGATGAAAGAAGCAGGGGTAACGGATGCGCCTTTTGTGTTAGTCTTTGATAAAATTGGGATACCTTTTGCAGCTGATATCATGAATTTTGTAATCTTAACAGCGATATTATCCGCAGGAAATTCTGGATTATATGCCTCTAGCCGCATGTTATGGTCACTAGCCAATGAAGGAATGTTATCGAAAAAAATCGTGCGTATCAATGAACATGGTGTACCCATGCGTGCTTTATTACTATCAATGATTGGCGCCTTGTTAGCATTATTTGCGAGCGTTTATGCGGCGGATACGGTCTTTTTAGCTTTAGTATCGATTGCTGGTTTTGCTGTAGTCGCTGTATGGCTTTCCATTCCAATTGCGCAGATTCGTTTCCGCAAAGAATTTTTAAAAACGCATGATCTAAGCGAATTGAGCTACCAAACACAATTTACCCCGGTTTTACCTTATATCACGGTTATTTTACTTGGTATTTCTATTATTGGGATTGCCTGGGATGCATCACAAAGAGCAGGATTGTATTTTGGCATTCCATTTATTATTTTGTGTTATGCTTACCACTATTGGAAGTTTAAAAAGTTTTAGAGGTGAATGAGATGGGACGATTAAAGGAATTATTAGCACAAAAGCAAATATTGGTTTTACACGGACCGCTTGGCACTGAGTTAGAAGCGATGGGCTATGATGTCTCAGGAAAACTTTGGTCGGCTAAATATCTGTTAGAAAAGCCAGAAGTGATTCAAGAATTACACGAAATTTACCTTAATAATGGCAGCAATATCCTAACCACTTCAACCTATCAAGCGACGATTCCTGGACTCGAAGCAGCAGGACTAAATCCAGAACAAGCGGCTGATATTATTCGCTTAACAGTTCAATTAGCGCATCAAGCTCGCGATAATTATTGGCAAAATTTGTCAGATGAACAAAAGACCCAAACCATTTATCCATTAATTTCAGGAGATGTGGGACCTTATGCCGCTTACTTAGCCGATGGTTCAGAGTATAACGGTAAATATGGAAAAGTGACCTTACAAGAATTGAAGGATTTCCATCGTCCGCGCATCCAACTCTTTTTAGAACAAGAAGTGGATATGTTGGCTTTAGAAACAATTCCGAATAGGTTAGAAGTCCAAGCGTTAACAGAATTACTAAGCGAAGAATTTCCGCAAGTAGAAGCGTACATGAGTTTCACCGCGCAAGAAGTAGGTAAGATATCAGATGGCACAGCATTAAAAGACGTGATTGCTTTGGTGGAAGCTTGTCCGCAAATTCTGGCAGTCGGATTTAATTGTACGCAACCACAACTATATGATGACTTATTACAAGAAACCCGCATTTTATCATCTAAGCCTCTGGTTACTTATCCAAACTCTGGTGAAACCTATGATGGCGCGACTCAAACTTGGCACCACAGTCATGAAGGGGAAGGTTCTTTAGTTGAGCAATCATTACATTGGATTCATTTAGGTGCACAAATTGTTGGGGGCTGTTGTCGTACAAGACCTGCAGAGATTGCTGCACTCGCTAAAGCAGTTCGCAAACAAAATGAGTAAGCTTGTCGGATTTTTTCAAAGTGATATAATAGATGTAATCTTATATAAGAAGGCGATACAATGAGTGAAAATTATATATTGGATTTTAATGGAGACTATGAGGATTATCCAAATTTTACTCATTTCAATTGTAGTCAAGTTATAGGTAGTCGATTGATTTGTTCGGATGAAGCGCAGGAAAGATTAAACCAATTGATTGCACATCATGGCATTTCTGGCGTACATTTCTTGGATTCTGGCGATTATCACTATATTACGAAATTAATGTGCGACCAGATCCATGAGCCGTTTGATTTGGTCTTATTTGATCATCATACCGATATGAAAGATGCGGTCTTTGGCGAGATGTTAACTTGTGGCGATTGGGTTAGAAACTGTATTGAGGAAAATCCGCAGCTCCATCAAGTCATTGTAGCTGGTCCAAGTCAAAAAGCTTTTCAACAAGTAGACTTTCATAGCCAAAAACTAAAAGCCATTACCGAAGAAGATTTTATAAGTCACAAAGCAATGGATAAACTTGCCGATTATCAATCAGATTTACCTATGTATTTGTCCGTGGATAAGGATATTTTAACAAAAAAGGATGCAGTGACGAATTGGAATCAAGGACAGCTAGATATATCTACCTTGCAGCAAAGTCTTCGTCAGGTCCTCAGTCATCAACGTTTAATTGGAGCCGATATTTGTGGGATGCCTGAAGAATGTCCCTCACTTGCCGAACAATTAAAAGCGGAACAAATCAATCGTCAATCTGATAAAAAAATAGCCCAAACGATTCAGCCTTATCTAAAGGTTTCATAATTCATGCAAAAAGTTGTCTTTAGGGCAGCTTTTTTGTTTTTCTATGGCTAGTAAAATGACGGACTTCATAGTATGATTAGATTACGAGGTGAGGTCATGTTTCAAATACATTATATGGGAAAGTATAAAGATGAATCGCAATTAATCAAAAATCAGCCCTATCCTTATCAAGCCACGCAATTTAAGGAAAGTGACAATCTGAATAAAATCTTTCTGCAAGGGTTACTCATTGGCCTTCCGTTATTTATTGTTATGTTTGCGGCAGGGATTTACCGGATTTCTTCCATAGATTACCAGTGGATTTTGAATTTTCATTGGCTGACGGCAGGGATAGTGTATTTTTTTCTGATGTACCCGTTGATGATCATTCACGAAGTCATTCACGCATTATGTTTTCCAATTCAGGCGAGAAAAGAAATTTGGAATTATCTTGACCAGGGTGCGATGTTTGTTTATTGTGAGGAAAAGGTCGGTAAGTTACGCTTTATCTTGATGTCACTGGCGCCGGCACTTGTTTTAGGCATCCTTCCATTTCTGATTTGGTATGTCGTCGCTCCATTTCTCAGCGTCGAAGTATCGGTATGTTGGGCGTTAATGAGCTTTACGATGACTGCTAGTGCCGTTGGTGATTTTGTCAATGTGTATCATGCCATCCGTCAAGTGCCTAAACAGGCGAAAATTTTTAACTATGGTTTTCACAGTTTTTGGATTGAGGAGGAGTAACATGGATTATTCAATGGATGAATTAAAAGAAGCAAAACGTCAAATTGATTCGACCTTACATAAATTAGCAGAAGTAGTCAAAACCTTTGAACAAAAGGAAAATCCCAAACGCTATCAATCGCAAATCACTTTGGCCAAACGCCGCATCCAAGCTTTTACTATAGCGAATGAATTAATTGAAAGAGAAATGGCAGGTGAACCGATTCATGAGTAGAGTTGAAAAATGTACATTAACAAATATGTGTATGATTCAAAAAGGCAATCAAGTCTTGGTGCAAAATCGTTTGAATCCGAATTGGCCAGGCATCGTGTTTCCTGGTGGTCATGTTGAGGAAGCGGAAAGTTTGGTTGATTCAGTTATCCGCGAAATCAAAGAAGAAACTGGATTGACCTTGCATAGTGTCACGCTTTGTGGTGTGAAGCAATTCTATATGGCCGATAAACAAACGCGATATTTGGTCTTTTTGTATCGAAGTGATGATTTTTCTGGGGAAATCCAATCTTCAAATGAAGGCGAGGTTTACTGGCTAGATCGTGATGAATTAGAAAAGCAAACATTGGCACATGGTTTTGATACGATGATTCCAATCTTTGAAAATCCAAACCTATCCGAAAATTTCCATCAAAAAATCGATGGCAAATGGCAGGTAGAGAATAAATAACTTTTAATAAATTACGCTTGTAAGATAAAACATAAGGGAAAGCATCTCTGCACTTTGCTTTCCCTTATTATTATTTTTGATTGATAAAAGCAAGAAAAGAGTTCATCTTATCTAGCTTCATTTGATTCGTATCGATGATTGTTGTGTTTTGATACCATTCAGCATTTAAAATCTCGTGAATTTGTTGTTGGATTTCTTCAGGTTCACTCGTCAAGTCTTTATTTTCAAGCGTATATGACATTTCACTTTTTGCCAAAGATTCCTGTTGGCTTGCCAAACAACATCTGACAAATCGCAGTAAGGGTTTAAATCCAAGCGGACGGAAGCTATCTGTATTTTCCATTACTCCATAACAAAGCGCCCCTAGCACTAAATCATATTTTTCAACATTTTCAAGACAACGTAACAATCGACGACTAGCGGCATAGGCGTTCAAATTTCCTCGTTTTTCTATCACGGGCCGCAACTCTTCTTTGGTTTGCACG
Organism: Enterococcus cecorum; assembly: GCF_052119425.1. Taxonomy (GTDB): domain Bacteria; phylum Bacillota; class Bacilli; order Lactobacillales; family Enterococcaceae; genus Enterococcus_E; species Enterococcus_E cecorum_C. The sequence continues at coordinate 11,797 of NZ_JBQKFH010000019.1, read as the reverse complement.
ATGACCTCCCAATTCAATTGTTCAAACGCCTCTTTAGAAAAATGTTCCGGAATCATGCGAATAAGATTATAGCGAACATTTATCAATTGAGACGCGTATTGGGTGATAGGATTGATATCATAAAACGACTGCACCCGTTCAGTTAGTGAAATACATTCTTCGCCAATTCTTTTTAATGTTTGGGTATCTTCAAGTTCGGTTAAACGATAATACTCATGATTTATATAGCCAATGTATTTTTTTAGACAATGATGCGCAAGAGGGAGTTTTTGTGCTCCGTTTCGTTTGATATCACTTTCTGTCAACCAGTCTAAACCTAGTGTGTACATCCACTTTCCTGACTCATCAATCGTTGTGCGCAAAAGTAAATTTTTCAATAAACGCCGAATAGCTGCAAATTTTCTGACTTCCTCTACATCTTTCACTTGTAAAAAAGCATCGTTATTCATCCACTTTGAAAAAGGTTTAAATAATTGCTTCAAAAATTCACGCTTATCCTCAGCATCAACCAGTAGCAGCAAGTGACAAATTTTATTGATGTTATCCTTAAGTTCTGGATGGTCAAAATCTTCTCGTTTTAATGCAGCATAATAGGGTAAACTGGTCATGATTTGGAGTACAACTTCAGGATGATTGAGAAAATTTTGCAGATAAATGGTGCTGATTTGTAAGTATCGATATTTTAACGAAAAATCATCAGGATGAAGCACAATTTGCTTTTTTAACATATGTAAAGCACGCGCAAATTCTTGTTTATGCATGTATTGATCAATGGTGTCTCTAATGACAGGGAGTGCATCTGACATTCCATCACCTTCTTTAACAAATTACAGCATAATTATAACATACCAAGTGAAATGATTGTATTGAATTGAAAGGGTTTTCTTGATAAAATGAAGTAAATAATTCAATGAGGTGATTACTATGTCTCGTGTCAAAGGTTGTCCAAATTCGTTATGTACTTCATATGATACTTTTCGCAAATTTTCAATGAGTGATAATTATTGTCCAAAGTGTGGTCAAAAATTGGTTGAAGTATGTAAGACGAAAAAATGCAATCATCCGCTAACTGATGCTGAGGGTGAATTTTGCCATAGTTGTCAAAGTAAAAAGGACCAACGTAAAGCCCAAATTAAAAACGCTGGGATACAAGCCAAAAATATTGGTGAACAAGCAATCGATCTTGCACCCAAAGTTTTAGGTGTAGTCGGTTTAGTGAAAAAAATAAAGAAATAAAGCGATGAAAGTCAGGAGTTTTTCTGACTTTTTTTGTTTTTTCTACCACTTTATTATAAATTTGTTTGTCAATATGAAAAAAAGATAGGACGTGATTAAATGAAGAAAATTATTCAAGATTATTTGGAGGAAAAATCGGGGCTTTTATTATTGGATATCCCCACCGGCATGGGAAAAACGTATGATGTGCTAGAAGTAATGCTGAATTTACTTGAAAAGATGGATGACACGAGTCGCCCAGTGTTTTTTATTACTAACTTAAAGAAGAATTTACCCGTATTAGAATTTAGACATAGGGCAGAAAAAAGAGGTTTATCTAAGAAGTTTGATAAGTATGTTATTCAATTAGAGTCGATGAATGATATGGTCAAGAAAGAGTTTATGAATTTACAGGACAAGATCCCAAATGATATTAAACAACAGGCAGCGTATAAAAATTTATCTAACTTTTTAGAATTACTAGATACAATTAAAGTAGCTACCACAGATAATAGGACTGTTGATCAACAAATTAGAAGCTTTGAATTCGAATTTCGTAAACTTATCATCCAAAAGCTTGATGAATTAGGTAGTGTAAAAACTAAATTGGAGATACTAGAAAATGATCCGAGTTGGGAATGGGTGGGAAAGCTATATCCGTGTGTTTTTACAAGAAAGCGTAAAATATTTTTTCTTTCAATTGATAAGTATTTTCTGGGAAATGCTACTCTGATTGAACCGAACTATCAATTTATTAATAAGAAAGAATGGGAAAATGCGATTATCTTTATGGATGAGTTTGATGCAACCAAAGATAGCCTGATGAACCAGATTATCAAGAAGTGTGCACAAAATGAGGTAAACTTAATTGAATTGTTTACAAATATTCACCATTTTTTAGTTAATGAAGAGTTTCAAACGGTTACATTGGATGGAAAAGGGAGCGAGATGATTACTGAATTCAGACGGATATTTGAAAATATTTATCAGGATTATGGTAAGTATAGCTATAAGACAGTTCAATCATTGGATGGTCATCAATATCGTTCTTTTTTATTTAATGATGGTCAATATCTTCAAGTGAAAGAAAAAGAATTGTTTTATTTTATAGATAATAAAGCAAAAGTTAACTGGATTACCAACAAAAAAGATAGTCAGTATATTTATTTAAAAAATGCTTTTGGAAAATTAATGGGCGCAATCAATTATTTTATTAATGGTATGACGCATATTGTTAATGTCTACAAGAATTCCGAATCAAGTCTCAAGCGTGGATTAACATACAGCAACTGCTTAAGCTCCATTTTGAAAGTGATGAAACTGAGTGAAGGATGTTATGATTATTTATATACACGAATATTAGAAATTCAAACAGAAGGAAAAAACCAAAAATTTTTCAATAATCAAAATTTGGATGTTAAAAACCTTTATGGAAAAGGCTTCAAACTATTTTCTTTACTTGACGGTGATGACAATGCATTGAATACCAATATAGTGTTTTTTCAAGTGCCTTATTTTCCGGAATATTATCTTTATGAATTAGCATCTAAAAATTTAGTATATGGTATTTCTGCAACTGCAACTGTTCCAAGTGTATTAGGCAATTATGATTTAGAATATTTACGTTTGTACCTACAGGAAAAGTTTTATATTTTAACTGATAAACAACAAGCTTATTTAGATGAAAAATTTAACCAACTTACTTTCGGATATAATCAAGTACAAATTGAGTGCATTCCCATTGAGAAACAGTCATTAGAAAACATGTTAAAAAAATATCTTGATGAAAAAATTGCACAAGATTTTGCAAAAGAAAACAAATATCCACTAAAACAATATCAAGTGGATCGGTTTATCAAAATGTTGGAAGCAATTATATTGTTTTTACAGGATAAGAAACTACAATCGATGCTAGTCTTATCGAACCAATTAATCAACGACTCAAAAGAAATACAGATTTCTATGTTTAAGAAGGTAATACAATTATTTAACGATTATGGGTACTTCAAAGATATCAAAATTGAAGAACTTTTTGTCTCGATAGATAGTCAAAACTTTAACCAAAATAAGCAAGAATTAATTAAGAAATTAGCAGCTGGGGAAAAAATCGTTGTCTTTTCTTCTTACAAAACGATTGGCATTGGACAAAATTTGCAGTATGAAATTCCTAAAAATAAAAAGGTTATTCAAGTAAATAAACGTGTAAGTGACAACAAAGATTTCGACTGTATGTATCTTGATTGTCCAAGGAATATTATTGTACGTAAGTTAGAAGAAACTATTTCTACAGAATCAATATATCGTGGTATTTTTCAAATGGAATATTTAGCGATGACCGGGGAAATATCTCATCGTCAAGCACAAAAATATATTTCTGAGTATTTTGGGAACGGCAAAATTTATTTAGAAAACAATGAATTAAGGTCGATGAATAATCAAGTCATTTCGATATTACAACAAGCTGTTGGGCGAATTTGCCGAACCAGTAATAAAAATCAGGTTATAAAGTTGTTTGTAGATGATGAGATTTTTCAAAAATTTGACTTCTCCGATTTTAGTCAGAAATTGAATAATCCAGAGTTTCAAGTGATACTTAATGCGAATCGAAATCCAAATAAACTAAAAAAATCTAAAAATGAATATTTGCAAAATCAAGCAGAATCTTTTAGCCTTCGTTTGAATGATAGTCTTCATAAGTTTCTTTATACAAAGGAAAATTGGGAAGTAAAGCATATAGAAATATGGCAGCAGATGAGACAACAAGTATTAAAATATCCAACTCTTTCTGAAAAACAATATAGTCAGTTACAAGGAAACTTTCAATCGCTATATATCAAACTGCCTAGGCCGATGAATCATTATTGGTTTACGCAAGAAAATGATTTTAAAACATTAAAAATTGTATTTGATGGTAAAGGAAAGAGTCAAGTATCGTCACAAGAAGTCAAATTAAATAGGATTCAGAAAAACTTAGAACTTGCTACATACTTTGAGAAACATCAATACGCTTTGGATTTTAAAAACAATGATTATATCCTTTCGCCAGTTGCGTTCCAAAATATTTACAAAGGCGCGCTTGGTGAAGTGATTGGTAAATGGATGCTGAAAAATTATTTAGAGTTTCCCATTGAAGAATTACCCGCTGAACACTACGAAAAATTTGACTGCCATATTCAACATCAGGTTTATATTGATTTTAAATATTGGAAAGAATCGAATAAACAAGTTGCCGTTGATTATGTATCAAAAATTCAAGAAAAACTGCTTTCAGTAAATGGAAAACGTGCTATTATTATCAATATTTTTGCTGATCAAACTTATTCTCGTAGTATTTCATGCCAAGGCAATATCGTTGAAATTCCATATCTGTATTTACAAAATAATTTAGACTACGATATGATAAAAAATTTAAAATGGTCGATTTCGGAGGTGCTTAAATAAGATGAAAATATTAACAAATAAGCTGAAGATTCATTATGATTTAAAGAAAATTGACCGAGATTTTGATTTTTTTCAAATTATTTGCGATTCTAATTCTCTTGATGTCGTGGATCGAAGTGAATTTGGAACGGATAAGATTGAATCAATTGTATTTGAAGACGAAACGACTTTTTATATCATGTGTCAAAAAAATAGTCTGTCAAAATATGATTTAAATAATATCGAAAGTGGATACGATGCGCAGGATTTTCGAGCGGTCTGTGTATCTTGTGATGTACTGGTTGAAAAGCATCGTTTATTTCAACTTTTTTTAAATGCGCTAAGTAATTATCATACAAAATCATTAAAGTATAACAATGTAACTGGTAAATTATATATAACTAACCATAAATTAGTTGTAAAAAAATATCAAAAAGAAGTCAATCAATTTGATGCAGTAGAAGTGTCTGTAACGGAAAATGGTGTATTATCTTTTGTAGCTCGACGATTTAATTCTGTGAAAAACAAACATTTGATGAAACTATCAGAAAAAGACTTAATGATAATGACCAAATTTGAATTATTATCAAACGGTACATTGAAAAGAAAACGAAAAGGTGATTTTTCAGATTGCTTTGTAAAAAAGAGTATCAATAGGGAAAAACCCTCAATTCCATTTATTGATATTAGTAGTTTTGAAAATTTTAATGCTTCTAAGCTGGGGATTATCGCAGAAGTATTTGAGAACCTAACCTTCAATTTTCAAGATTATGTGCAATTTGATTTGATTGAGGTTGAGTCAGACTATCAATATCCTGTTCAGACGCACTGCTTTCAGGTAGAAAACCATCTTGAGGATTTGAGTGTTCCTATATACTTGATTAATTTAGTAAATGATGAGCAATCTGAACTTCGGATAGAATCCATAAAGAATGAGTTGCTCTCCAAATATGGAATTAAATGCAAAAAAGTGAAGCATCTAAATAAAAAAGGAATGAACATAGTCTATATTCATCAGAAAAAATATTATGCGGCTCGTTTCCAAGACGATTCATATGTTCATAATCCTTCATACTTAATCCAGCACTTGACGGTAGAAGATTTTGATGAAAGTAAAGAAGTGATATTAAAAAATATAGTAAAGGAATTGTTAATTAAAAAAGATATCGAAAATCAAAGGCTTTCATTATTTAATTGGCAACAGCTTGCGTATGCTAATCCCTGGATATTTTTTATCAAGGAATCTAAGAACAGTGAAAAGTATTTTGTAATGAAAATTTGGCCAAATGGGTCGTTTGAAATGTCTGAATTTACTTATGATTTGCTTGTTTATCAGGAGTATCATCAATATGCTGAAATTTTAAGTCCAAATGATGTTGAGGGCTTAATTATAAATCAGTATGATCAAATTAATGTGATAAAGAAGACGGATCAATATTCGTTACAAGCATTTCCGAAAATACGCAAAATTTATAAAGAGATTGAATCAAACCCCAAATATCCGATTAATGACTTGCTTGAGATTCTAACCAAGGTGAAAAAAACAGCAAAAACTGAGGCACTGATAACAGAAATATTGAGTGTAGAGGACTATTTACGGAATCTTAATACACCGGAAATTAGCCAACAATATTTTATCCAAAAATTACACCACAAAACATTGAAACAGAAAGTGAATGATTATTTTGTGATGAATTATCAAAAGCACCTGTTTCCTTATTTTAGAAATCAGCAAATCAAATCAGAAATATATAGAGGCAGCTTAGATATTCATTATTGGCAGATTGATGAGAAGCGGGCCCAATACTGTGTAGGGGAAAAAAGTAAAAATCCTAAGCAGAAGATGGACAAAGGTGTGATTATTCGTGAAGTACAAGCAATAGGTGATGCTCCAGTCTTTTTCGATGAACTCTTACCTTTAATGGATGTGGATTTTGTGCGTTTAGGTTCATTAACCGTGCTGCCGTTTCCATTCAAATATTTACGTGAATATGCAAAGAAATATAAATAAACCATCTCCACCTAAAAAACAAGGATATTTTACATTGTGTAACCGCTATAAACTTGATAAAATAAAGAAAAAACGGAAGTCAGGTAAACGTAATGTACATTGAAGATATGACTGCAGAAGAAATCAATCGAATGCCTAAGCTAAAATATCGAGAACGGATGGATAATGAATTGGCCTATCAGTGGTTGTTTCGTTGCTTTGTGAATGAAAAGGATTATCCCAAAACCTATCAGATATTACAAAACGCACTAGATCACGACAATGACACCTTATATTATCCCAATCCGTATGAGGTAGCGTGCCGTTTGTACTGGGCGGATGAAAATCAGTATTGTCCTAAAGAAATATTTATATTCATGGAAAAAGCATTTCGTGATCAACTCTATTTGCTTTCAGATCCGTTAGCGGCGGATTTTCTCGGGGATTTATTCTATTTGCCAAGATTTCGACATATGAATGAGAAAAAAGCCATTAAGTACTACACCGTTGCAGCAAAAGAAGGACTATCAAATGCGATGGCGCGTTTAGGTATCCTATACTATCGACAACATCGCTTAAAAAAGGCTTATCCATTTTTGTTGAAGGCTAGTATGCTAGGTGATTCTGAGGCAAAATATCAATTAGCTGAACTCTATTGGCGTGGTGAAGGGGTAAAACAAGATTTATTTTTGGCTAATAAACTTTATCAAGAAGTCCAAAAGCAAATAGAGGATAGTGAAGCAAAGGTGCGTGCGATGATTCGCCTTTCTCAGTATAAGCGGATGGTGGCAGAGGCTGAGGAAAGATTTTTGGATAATATTAGATTGTTGCACAAGGCTGAGCAAATATATTTCGAGTTAGGGCAACAAACAGCCGGCATCGATGAAAGTCTAGAAGAGGAAATCAATCAAGAATTAGCCATTGTGAAACAAGCCATCAAGCAAAGAAGAGGAATTTCTGGCTCACGAGGGATCTATGTGCACACTTCGCTACATGAATTAGAAGCCAGTCTGTGGCACGAAGGCGATATTGAAGATTTATTGCGACTATCCAAGAGTGAATACTTCCAAAAAGCAGTGCCATTTCAATGCCCAAGCAATCAGTGGGAAGCATTAAATTTGATTCAAACCAAACTGCTTGACCAAAATATATTTGCGATTCGTGTGAGAGATAGACAGTTCAATTCTCCAAAAGATGACGATATGCGCCAATTCCCGTTTGTTGAAGTACCTTTAGTTTTTGATGAAAATAAAATCACTCACTATATAAAAAATCGCGAGTTTACGTCCGATGTTCTCAATACGATTGGTTTTGTGCATTTTGAACCCTTGATGAAAACGAAAAATAAAGAATACCGTCTACATTATTATTTTGAAAATGAAGAGATTGCTCGAAGTTACACTGAAGAAATCTTTGAGAAAATGCTGAGTTATGCCTTTTATCGATTAGATGCGAAAAAGGTTTGGATGGGTACTTTAAAGGATGATAAAACGAGGCTTGAATTTTTACGTAAAAACGGTTTTAAACTAGAGCCTTCTGAAAAATTGCCCTTTGTGGATGACCGAAAAGATGTACACTATTATTGTTTGCTTGAGCGTTTTTGGGACAGTTATTAACATGTTGCGAAATGAGGGGGTCGGTGCGTACCGAATTATTTATGAATCAAGAAGACCAATTAAATCAAGAGATATTAAACTACCTCCATAGAAAATTTACATCAATAATTAGTTTGATATATTTACAAGTATGAATGTATCTGATAGAATTAGTGTAGATTTACAGGAAGGAGTGGAAACTATGAGTTATAAAGAAGACGTGAGAATGATTAAAGCACTTGCTGATGAAAATAGACTTCGTATTTTGGAATGTCTACATCATGGAGAAAAATGCGCTTGCGTTATACTTGAAGAGTTATCCATTACCCAATCGACTCTTTCTCATCATATGAAATTGCTGTGCGACTGCGGGCTTGTCGATTCTAGAAAAGATGGACGATGGATGCACTACTCAATTTCAGAGGAAGGGAAAAAACGTTTTAAGGATATGTTTTCTCATTATCTTGAAACCACTGATTCAGATGGTGGATGCAGCTGCGATAAGTGTGAATAATACATATTAGGCAATCATTTAAGATTGCCTTTCTCTTAAAATAATACATTGATATATGTAAATCCATAAAACTATAAGGAGGTCAGATATGCAATTCTTAAGTAAGTTTTGGATGTTTATTCAAGATCAAGTTCTAGGAATGAAGTGGCTTAGTACATTGATTGGACAGTTCTTAAACTCTTTTGGCTTTGATACATCTGGGAAGATTGGTGGGAGTGTTCAGTTTTTCATCTATGATGTGATAAAAATTGTTTTTTTGCTTTGTGTACTGATTTTTATCATCAGTTACATCCAGAGCTTCTTTCCGCCAGAAAGAACTAAGAAGATACTTGGAAGATTTCATGGAATCGGTGCAAACATCATAGCTGCATTATTAGGAACCGTTACACCGTTTTGCTCTTGTTCATCCATCCCTCTATTCATTGGATTTACGAGTGCCGGATTACCATTAGGTGTTACATTCAGTTTCTTGATTTCTTCTCCAATGGTTGACCTTGGGTCATTAGTCTTATTGATGAGTATCTTTGGAGCAAAAGTAGCAGTGATTTATGTGGTGCTTGGTTTAGTGATTGCAGTTGCTGGAGGCACACTTATTGAAAAGCTACACCTTGAAAATCAGGTAGAAGAGTTTATAAGAAAAGCAAAACAAATAGATATTCCACAGGAAGAACTAACAGTAAAAGACAGAATTAAATATGCGTGGGAACAAGTTGTCGAAACATTAAAAAAGGTTTTTCCATATATCCTTGTTGGTGTTGGAATTGGAGCGTTTATTCATAACTGGATACCGGAAGATCTTATAGTGAAATTCCTTGGGACTGGTAATCCATTTGGCGTTATTATTGCCACAATTGCAGGGGTTCCGATGTATGCAGATATCTTTGGATGCATTCCTATTGCAGAAGCGCTGCTTGCTAAAGGTGCAAGGTTGGGTGTTGTGTTGTCATTCATGATGGGAGTAACCACATTATCTCTTCCATCCATTATTATGTTAAAAAAGGCTATAAAACCAAAACTACTCGGTGTATTTATAGGTATCTGTACAATCGGAATTATTGTTGTTGGATACTTATTTAACGCAATTCAATATTTATTAGTGTAAAGGAGATTAAAAGTATGAGCTTATTTGGAAAGAAAAAAGAAGTTAATGAAAAGCCAATGTGCGCTTGCAATGGAGATCTACCTACTTATGAGTATGAGGCAGAAAGTTCATGTTGCTGTGGAGGAAGTAATACTCAAACAGAAAATTGCTGTGGCGGAAATACAGTGACAAGCATTAAGGTTTTAGGCGTAGGCTGTAAAAGTTGTCGTGAACAGTTTGAATATGCAAAGAAAGCAGTAGAGGAGCTTGGTCTTTCTGTAGAAGTAGAATATATCACGGATATGGAAAAGGTAATGTCTTATGGTGTTATGAGTATGCCTGCAATTGTAGTCAATGAGAATGTTGTATCAATGGGTAAAGTATTAAAGAGCACTGAAGTAATTAAGCTGCTTGGAAAGCTGGGATTTTAATGGCAGAGAAAAAGAATGAAGGAATTAATTTTTTCCAAAAGTATCTGACAATCTGGGTATTTATATGTATGGTAGTCGGAGTAATCATTGGTAAGTTATTACCGGCCATACCAAACGCACTTGGTAATCTTGAAATATCTGGGATTTCGATTCCAATTGCAATACTTATCTGGATTATGATTTATCCTATGATGCTTAAAGTGGATTTTCAGAGTATTAAACAAGTGGGAAGGAATCCTAAAGGGCTTTTCATTACATGGATTACGAATTGGCTTATCAAGCCATTTACCATGTATGGAATTGCATCGTTGTTCTTGTTTACAGTATTTAAAGGTTTTATTGCACCAGAACTTGCTACTCAGTATCTTGCAGGAGCAGTGCTTCTTGGAGCAGCGCCATGTACAGCAATGGTATTTGTATGGAGTACTCTTACAAAAGGAAATCCTGCATATACTGTGGTACAGGTGGCAACAAACGACTTAATCATACTGATTGCATTTGTGCCAATTGTAAAGTTTTTACTTGGAGTATCAAATGTATCAGTACCCTACGGAACATTGTTTTTCAGTGTGATTCTGTTTGTGGTGATTCCACTTGTTGGGGGTGTATTAACAAGAATAGTTGTAGTTAAAAATAAAGGAATAGAGTATTTTGAAAACACTTTTGTTCATAAGTTTGATAACGCAACCACAGTTGGTTTGCTCCTTACTTTGGTTTTGATATTTGCATCCCAAACGGAGGTCATCTTATCAAACCCATTACACATAGTGCTGATAGCAGTACCTCTTACAATTCAGACTGTATTTATATTCTTCGTTGCTTATATAGCTTCAAAGATATTTGGAATGTCACATGATATAGCAGCTCCGGCAGGAATGATAGGTGCATCAAACTTCTTTGAACTTGCTGTTGCGGTAGCAATTGCACTGTTTGGAACCACCAGTCCGGCAGCCCTTGCAACAACAGTAGGAGTGCTGACAGAAGTCCCTGTTATGCTTGCACTTGTGAAAGTAGCAAACAACACGAAAGGATGGTTTAAGTCATGAAAAAGAAGGTGGCATTTATTTGTGTTCATAACTCATGCAGAAGTCAGATGGCAGAGGCTATAGGGAATCATTTGTACGGTGATTATCTAGAGTGCTATTCAGCTGGAACAGAATTAAAGGATCAAATTAACCAGCATGCAGTCAGAATTGTAAAAGAACTATATGGAATAGATATGAATGCAAAGGGTCATCATAGCAAGCTTATTGATGAAATACCTGATCCTGATATTGCCATTTCAATGGGATGCGATGTTGGATGTCCTTTTATCGGCAGACCGTTTGATGATGACTGGGGACTCATGGATCCGACAGGAAAATCTGACGAAGATTTCATAGCAGTAATCAAAGAAATAGAGGATAAAATCATTCAATTGAAGAATAGTCTATAAATAGTGGGGCTGACCCAAAAGTAGCCCCTATGTGAAAAAATAGAGGTCTTTCCATTTAGATAGTAGTGGAAAGATCTCTATTTATCTTTTGAAAGTGAATACAAAAATAAAGCACA
>NZ_JBQKFH010000018.1:0-45710 GCF_052119425.1 Enterococcus cecorum | reverse complement strand
TTCGTCCTGAGCCAGGATCAAACTCTCATAAAAAGTATTGATAAGTCATAAATGACTTTAAGCTCAAAATTGATTTTGCTAGCTATTGCTTGCATGTATTTTTCTTTAGTTCGTAATAAACTAAAGACCCTACACATTGGTTGTTTGCATTTATTTGTTCAGTTTTCAAAGGTCTACTTTGTCGTTTAGCAACAACTCTTAAATCATACTCAACTCTCAACAAATTGTCAAGAACTTTTTTAAATATTTTTTAAGTTGTCACTCGTTCAATCAGCGACTTTTATATCATAACAAACGTTCAATTCATTGTCAAGCTTAAATTTCAAAAACTTTAAAACTCATCGAAAGTTTATTTTATTTAGCCGTTTGATTTCAGCAACTTTGTTAGAATATCACGAATTAAAATCAAGGTCAAGTATTTTTCTCGAAAATTTTCAAAATTCTTTTCGCACATTTTCAGGGTGCATTTTACCTTCAATCAAAACCTTCATATATATTCAAAAAACCTTCCCACTAGTATAGTAGGAAGGCTCAGATTTATCATCTATTCATTTACTTATTTTTCTTCATAAACATTTAAGATGATTTGTTTCAATTCAGAAATCAATGGTTCTTTAGGGTTAGCAGTTGTACATTGGTCTTCGTAAGCTAATTCAGCCATACGATCAACTGTTGCATCTAATACTTCTTGAGTAACCCCTTGTGCTTTCAAGTTCATCTTGATACCTACACGGCAACCTAAATCATATACGGCAGTTGCTAATGCTTCAACTAATTCTTCTGTTGTTTCACCTGGTAAACCTAAGAATTTCGCAATATCAGCATAGTCAGTATCTGCACGGAAGTAATCATATTTAGGGAACATCGCATGTTTTTGAGGATCTTTGGCATTGTAACGGATGATTTCAGGCAATAGAATCGCATTTGTACGTCCGTGCGGAATACCGTATTCTCCACCAATTTTATGTGCGATTGAGTGAGAAATACCTAAGAATGCATTTGCAAACGCCATACCAGCCATAGTAGAAGCATTATGCATTTTTTCGCGTGATTCTAAGTCAGGATTTTTCACAGATCTTTCTAGGTAATCAAAGACAATCTTAATTGCTTGTAAACTTAATCCACGAGTATAGTCAGATGCCATAACAGAAACATATGCTTCGATCGCGTGAGTTAATACGTCCATACCAGTATCTGCTGTAACTGATGCAGGAACAGTCATGACAAATTGTGGGTCAACAATTGCAATATGTGGTGTTAATGCATAGTCAGCCAATGGGTATTTAACGTGTGTATCACTATCAGTAATAACGGCAAATGGTGTTACTTCAGAACCAGTACCTGATGTTGTTGGGATACATACAAATTTCACTTTTTCAGCCACTGGAATCTTGTAAGTACGTTTACGGATATCTAAGAATTTTTGTTTAGCGCCAAAGAATGAAGTATCTGGATGTTCAAAGAATAACCACATTGCTTTAGCCGCATCCATTGCAGAACCACCACCAAGCGCGATAATTGTATCAGGTTGGAAGTCTACAATCATTTCTAATCCTTTGTAAACAGTGTTTGTTGAAGGGTTTGGTTCAACATCTGAGAATACTTCTACTTTTACATCGTTACGACGACGGTTTAACACACCACGAACAATATCCGCATATCCGAATTGGACCATACCAGGATCACAGATTAACATTACACGTTCAACGTTAGGCATTTTTTCTAGATATAATAGAGCATTCTTTTCAAAGTAGATTTTTGGTGGTAATTTGAACCATTGCATGTTATTTCTCCGTTTCGCTATAGTTTTTACGTTAATCAAGTTAACGGCTGATACGTTTCTAGATACAGAGTTCTTACCGTATGAACCACAACCTAGAGTAAGTGAAGGAATCATTTCATTGTAGATATCCCCGATACCACCGACTGCAGATGGGTTATTCACTAAGATACGGCAAGCTTTCATGCGTAAACCAAATTTCACTTGTAAATCTTCGTCTTCTGTATGGATCACAGCTGTATGTCCTAAACCACCTAAGTTCAACATTCCTTCACATAGTTCAAAACCATGTTCAGTGCTGTTGGCTTTAATCATTGCTAAAACTGGTGATAATTTTTCACGTGATAGTGGATAATCAGGACCTACACCGTCTAATTCAACAATTAACATTTTGGTATCGATTGGCACTTCAATACCAGCCCATGCAGCAATTTCGCGAGCATGATGACCAACAATTTTTGGATTAACTGCTGTTTTTGCTTCGTTCATCACCACAGCTTCTAATTTTGCCACTTCATTTGGTTTCACAAAGTAAACATTGTGAGCGGCAAATTCTGCTTTCACTTCATCGTAAACTTCTTTATCAACAATAACTGCTTGTTCAGAAGCACAAATCATACCATTATCAAATGTTTTAGATAAAATTAAGTCATTAACAGCACGTTTGATTTTAGCTGTTTTTTCAATGTATGAAGGTACGTTACCAGGACCTACACCTAAAGCAGGTTTACCAGTTGAGTAGGCTGATTTAACCATGCCGGCACCACCTGTTGCTAATACAGTGGCAACTCCTGGGTGATTCATTAATGTTTGTGTTGCTTCAATTGATGGGTGTTCAATCCATTGAATGCAATCTTCAGGTGCCCCAGCTTCGATAGCTGCATCACGAACAATACGTGCTGCTTCAGCTGAACATTTTTGAGCACTTGGGTGGAATGCAAAGATAATTGGGTTTCTAGTCTTCAAAGCAATTAATGATTTGAAGATTGTTGTTGAAGTTGGGTTAGTTGTTGGTGTTACCCCACAAATAACGCCGACTGGTTCAGCAACTTCAATTAAACCTTTTTGTTTATCTTCGTTAATGACACCAACTGTTTTATCATGTTTAATATTGTTCCAGATATATTCAGAAGCATACATATTTTTGATTGCTTTATCTTCATATACCCCGCGTCCTGTTTCTTCAATTGCCATTTTTGCTAATAGCATGTGTTTATCTAATGCAGCAATGGCACCTTGGTGTACAATGTAATCTACTTTTTCTTGATCAAAGTCACTCATTTTTTCTAGCGCTACATTTGCCTTAGCTGCTAGTTCATCAATGACTGCTTGTACATCATTTGTTTTTACTTCTTCTACTACTGTTTCATTTTTCTTAGCCATATGGTTCCTCCTGCGCCTTCGCATAATTTTTTTGTTAACCATTTCACACGTTTAATATACAACAGCAGAGAAGATTTGTAAATAGATTTCTGTGATTTTTTTCACGGTTTTTATAAATATATCAAACTAAAGTTATTCGACATCGTTATAACGTTGATTTATAAGTATATTTAAACGAAATAAAATATCATTATATCTAATTGAGAAATATTATCACTTTTATTTTTCTTTTTCTGTCTGTGTTTGAACAACTTATTTACAATTGAAAAACTTTTCACATTTTCAGGTAATTTTCAAAAAGAAATTACATCAATTACAACACACGCTCGTAGCTGAGCGAGCTGCTTCACGACCTTAATATAAAAAGGCTGAAAAATTCTTTTATTGAATCTTTCAGCCTTTTCTACAGCACTATTAAGCAAATTATTCTTTTTCTTCTGTTTCTTCTACCGTTTCAGTAGTTGTTTCTTCAGTTTGAACAGCAGCTGGTGCAGTCACAGTACGGATCGCATTACGATCAAACTCTAAGATTACACCTTCACAGTCGATGTCCACAGTGTTTGCTGATTCATTAATCGCAGAAATCACACCATGTAAGCCACCGATAGTTACTACTTTGCTACCTGGTTTCATATTGTTTAGTAATTCTTCTCTTTGTTGTTGTTGTTTCTTTTGTGAACGAGACATGAAAAACATCATACCACCAAAAAGAATCAACATAGGTAAAATTGATAGTAAATTCAAATTTTGACATTTCCTTTCTTTTCACTGATACAAATTCATTCTACCATATCTAGAAATTTTTTGCATTAGCTTTATTAAATCCATATTCTTCAAAGAAATATTCTCTGAACTCTAATAAGTTATCATTCATAATCGCTTCTCGAACTTGTTTCATTAAGTTCAATAAAAAGTATAGATTATGATAAGAAGTTAAGCGTAACCCAAACGTTTCATCACATTTAATCAAGTGACGGACATAAGCACGGGTATAGTTGCGACAAGTATAGCAATCGCATTTTTCATCAATTGGGCGGAAATCTTCTGCATACTGCGCATTTTTTACCACTAAACGTCCCTTAGAAGTCATACAAGTACCATTACGGGCAATTCTAGTTGGTAACACACAGTCAAACATATCCACTCCACGAATCACGCCATCAATTAAAGAATCTGGCGCACCAACTCCCATGAGATAGCGAGGTTTATTTTCAGGAACTAATGGGGTTGTAAATTCTAACACACGATTCATTTCCTCTTTACTTTCCCCAACAGATAAACCACCAATGGAATATCCTGGAAAATCAAGACTGACCAAATCACGAGCACTTTGACGACGTAAATCTTCAAAACCAGCCCCTTGAATAATCCCAAATAAACCTTGACGATCAGGATTCTTATGCGCTTTTAAGCCACGTTCTGCCCATCTCGAAGTACGTTCGATGGATTTTTTCACATAATCATAGCTTTCATTAAAAGGCGGACACTCATCAAAACTCATCATGATATCTGAGCCTAATTTATTTTGGATATTGATCGCTTTTTCTGGGGATAAGAAAAGCGGTGAACCATTTAAATGATTTTTAAAATGGACGCCCTCTTCTTCAATATTACGCATATCAGCTAATGAGAATACTTGGAAACCGCCTGAATCCGTTAAAATCGGTTGGTCCCAATTCATGAACTTATGCAATCCACCGGCTTTTTCGACTAAATCTTCTCCGGGACGTAACCAAAGATGATACGTATTACTCAAAATGACACCGGCACCCATTTCTTTCAATTCTTCTGGTGACATGGTTTTCACTGTAGCTAAAGTTCCCACTGGCATAAACATCGGGGTTGGGAAAGTACCATGAGGCGTAATCAATTCACCTAAACGGGCCCCTGTATGTTTTTCTTTTTTAATCAAACGATATTTAATCGCTGGTTCTGACATCAAACATTTTCCTTTCTTTCTACTAATCATTCTGTATTACCCTATTCCAAATCGTCTTAATAGGTAAAAAAACTTGCAAAACACCTTTAAGACCGATTGCAAAGTTAATGATATCGGTTCTCACAATGTTTTGCAAGTAATATTAAGTAACTTTAACCTTCCCAGCCAAAACACTCTAACTGAATTAAAGTCGGAAATGGGGATTCGTCTTCGTGTTTAATCAAATCCTTTAACACTACTTTTTGCGTCACGTGTTCGGTCAAATCAAACGCTTGAATTCCTGATGATTTCTCCAATGGCAAGATTTCGGAGCCATCATCAAAAACCAAAGTCGCTTGCGTCCAATAAGAATCATGCGGAAAATCAGCACGCAAGACTAAATGGCAGCGATTAATCTTCACTTTTCGACCAAAGTCAATCGTTAATGCAGCATCGGCTTGTTGGTTAATGCCCCATGATTGGAATGGATACTTACCGTGTCCTAGACTTGCATAGCCGCCATCAATCGTATTTTTTGCAAAAAAGACAGACTCTCCTCGTGTTTCAACATTGGCACTAGCATGTGGATAAGCACCAGATACTTGCTCTTGGTCATGCGGATTATACGCAAGGTTTTTATACTGACTTATTTCAAAATCATAGGCTTTACGTACATATACACTATGATTTTTAGCCATAAACAAATATTCCGGTGAAGCCAAACGTTTTTCTTCAGCAAAGAGAATTGGAAAACGCCAAGTACTTGATGGGATATACATAAAAGTAGGTGGTAAAGTTTCATCCATCTTAACAATAAAATAGTTTCCTACATTTTCTAGCTCAACTTCAAAATAATCCCCTTCTTGAAAAGCATGCTCCTTCCAAGCTAAAACCGCCATATCCTCTGAAGTTGTCGTCAATCGTATCAAACGTTCGCCCTTATAATAGTATTCTACAATTTCATCTTGGCTATTTTTCAAATGAATTTTAATCACTGTTATTCCCCATTTCTTGGTATATTTATTAAAAAAAGGTATCTTGGCAAACCACCAAGATACACTTCACTTTAATTTCTGATATGTCTGACTTGATAGTGAAATTGATCAGCTCTAGCAACACTTAGCGTATATTCGATAACTTCATTATCAATATTATAAGTTGTTCGTACCAAATTCAAAACAGCAGATCCTTCTTCGATTTCAAGATAACCCATATCTTTATTACGCACAATACTGGCATAAAACTCCTCATCAGCAATCCGAATAATCTGATGATAATCTTGAGAAAACAAATCATATAGCGGTTTGGTTTCCAATAAAGATTGCGATAGATTCCAAAATTTTTTGACAGGAAGATAAGTCCGTTCCAACATCATCGGCTCATTATCAGCTAGGCGCAATCGTTTCATCTTATATAAAGGCTCACCCAATGAAACTTGCAATTTGTTGGCAAAATATTTATTGGCTTCTATCGTTTCAAATTCTAAGATGACCGTTTTAGGCGTCTTACCTAATGCTTTGGTCTGTTCTGTGAAACTATAGGCGCTCGTGATATTTTTAGCAGATTTAGACAAATCCGAAACATAAGTACCCTTACCATGACGTCTATAGATATATCCCATTTTTTCTAATTCTTGCAATGCTAGACGTACTGTAGTTCGACTTAAACCATACCGATTGGATAATTCACGTTCGGACTCTAATTTTGTATTTGGTTCTAACTCTGTTTCAATCTTTTCCTTCAATAAATCAACCAATTGATCATACAACGGCTGCTTGCTATTAAACATCGCCACCATCGCAATGGCTCCTTTCTCATCTATACAACAGTAGTATAACAAATTGCAAGAAAAAGTATAAGCCTATCTTAATAAAAAGCTATTTTTCCTTTAAAAACTATATAAAGAGAATGTAAATGAAAACTAACTTTCAACTACAATAAGTTACAATTTCACCGGTGTCGCAGTTACCTTTAATACTTCATTTAATTCTTCAATATTTTTGCGTCCTTGCGTTTGTAACCAGTCTCTTACTTGTGCTTCGTCTCCCGTAACAAAAGGTTTCACACCCTCTGCCCAAGTCGCACGTCCGCATAACACCCCATTAAAAGTCGAACCTGCTTCATGAGCAAAACGTAAAGTATCTTGGAATAAGCTAGCTGATACACCAGCACTTAAGAAGATAAATGGTAAGTTGGTTGCTTCACTTTGTTCTTTAAAGTACTTCGCAGCCTCTTCTTTCGTATAAACGACTTCACCTTCAGCAAAGCCCTCCACATATTTCATATTGACTGGAACTTCCACTTTCAATACATCCACTTGATAACGTGGTTTTGAAAATTCCTTCATCATTTCAATTACTTTATGTGGTTTCACTTTCGCAAATTCTTTAGAGCCATTATCCGCATTGTTCGCATCATAAGAAAGCAATTCTAAATAAAATGGCATTTCTTCTGCGGCACATTCACTACCAATTCTTTCCACGAAGGCATGTTTTTGTTCATTAATTTCTTTATCTTCATCTACATCATAGTAAAGCAAGAATTTTACAGCATCGGCGCCTTGTTCTTTGATACGTTTCGCTGACCAAACAGATAATAAATCTGGTAAACGTCCAGGAACTGTTGCATCATACCCGGTTTTTTCATAAGCAATCAGTAATCCGCTATTTTCAGCACGTACTTTACTTGCTGGTAAACCATATTCTGGATCGAGCAAAATAGAGGAGGCATAAGGCGTCAATTCTTCACTGACTAACTCTTTAAAGCGTTCAATATCTCCTGCTTTAGGTTCAAAATCTAGGGCTTTCATCATTTTCTTCAAAGCCCCTCTTTGGTCAATAGCTAAAGCAGCGATAATTCCATCTTCGCTCATTAAATTTTTCATTGCTTTTGTTTTTCCTGCTGTTAAAGTCATTTTCTTTTCATTCCTCTTTTCAAAACTAATGTCTTACGCTTGATATTCATGAATGGTTACACCTTTTACCACCCGATTAACGGTACCTGTTGGCGAAGGTGTGTCTGGTAAGTTGCCAATCTTGACAGAAGTAAGTAAGGCAATCGTTTGTGCAAAAACAATATATGGTAACACTAAATAGCCACTTGGTAAGACTACTTTTGAATCAAAGACAAATGATTGACCTTCATAATTCAAATCATTTTCTTGGGTCAACGCAGTCACTTGTTTGGCAATTCCATCGCGATAAATTTCATTTAACACATCCACATCGTATTGTCGTGTATAAGAATGATTGTTTACAAACCCGAATACCAACGCTTTTTCATTGATAAACGATTTTGGTCCATGACGAAATCCCATGGAAGAATCAAAGACGGTCGCAATTTTTCCAGCAGTTAATTCAAGCACTTTTAATTGCGCTTCTCTTGTTAAGCCAGCTAAACAACCAGATCCTAAATAAATAATTCTTTCAAATGGTTGATCGACAATAGCTTGTAAAGTCGCTTCATTATCATAAACTTGATTAGCCATCACTTCTGCTTGACGAACATAGTCTTGCTTTTCTTCTAAAGCGGTTTGGTCAAATAATAGTAAAGTCGCTAAATACATACAACTAAAGCTTCCCGTCATCGCAAAACCAGCATCATTAGAACGTTCAGGCATCAAGAAAACATAGCTGTGCGTATCCTTTTGGCATAATTGCGCTAATTGTCCTTCTTTCGCACACGTAATCGCCAAATGATAGCAATCTTTGACTAATTGATTGGCAAGATTGACCGCTGCAATACTTTCAGGACTATTCCCACTTCTAGCAAAAGAAACCAACAGCGTAGGTTCATCAGGAAATAGATAATCTAATGGACTAGCCATAATATCAGTTGTCGCATAACTATGGAAGATAAAGCGATTCGTATCGGCTTTTTGATTTAAATAAGGCACTAAGGTATCTCCCACATATTGTGAAGTCCCCGCACCAGTGAAAATCACCCGCACACGACCATTGATTTGACTAACAAATTCTTTTATTTCTTTTTCTTGAGCTGTAAAACTGGTTAATAACTCTTCCCACAATTCAGGCTCTTGATGAATTTCACGAGTCGTAATTTCAGCTCCTAATTTTTCTAATTCTTCCTTTGATAATTGGAACATAATAATCCTCCCACTCTTTAAAAATAAGAATCGCAGTTTAGAAAAAGGATGACTTGAATGCACAACTTTCTAAACTGCGACCTTTTAAAATCCTTTATTCATCCTCATCGTCTGAATCTTGTAAGATGATTTCATTAATATGATGAATATTATCTTTACCATATCCAACTAAATCTACTTCTTGATCGAGTAGCACGCCGTTTAAAAAGCCAATCACCATCGGCATGTTCATTCCGGCATAACATTGGATATCTTGTCCTTCTAGAATCATTTTCGATATGACATTTGCTGGTGTTCCCCCGAGTAAATCAGCTAAAACAACATAGTCATCAAGATCTTTAACCGTTTTTTCGAATTTTTCACGAAACTCAGCTTGTCCTTCTTCTGGTAAGAAACAAACCGTATGGATACAATCTTGTGGCCCCATAATCATTTCTGTTGATTTTTTCAATTCCTCAGCAAATTTGCCATGACTAATTAATACTAATTGCTTCATTATTTCATACCAAATAAGAAGTAACCTGCAGCAGAGCAACCTAATGCAAGCAAGATAATAATTAAGATTGCTTTGGTTGAAGTCATGCCTTTACGTCCTAAAATCCAGAAGATAAATCCTGTGAAGACTGCTGGCACTAGACGAGGGAAAATCATATTAATTAAATCTTGAATATCAATAACTTTATCACCGATTGCAGGTTTCCATGAAATATCAAAGTTAATCATTGTTGCGATTAAAGCTCCGACCATGAATACCCCCATAACAGAAGCGGCATCCACTAAAGCTGATAATTTATCACGCATAGTGGTTACTAATTTAACCCCTTCTTTATACGCGAATTCTAATTGTTTCCAACGGAAGACGTTAATGGCAACCGTCACAGCTACCCATAATAAGACACCCCATGGTTGCCCTTGGATGGCTAAAGTCGCAGCGATTGAACCCATAATAGCTGGGACTAATGATCCAAAAATAGAGTCCCCGATTGGTGCGAATGGTCCCATCAACCCAGTCTTAATACCGTTGACCGCGTCTTTAGATTCTACACCGTCTGTTTCTTCTAACGCTAAATCAATACCAGTGATGATTGTATGGAAGAAGTTAGAAGTATTAAAGAATTGTGTATGCAATTTCATCATTTCTTTTAATTCTGGTGTACCATCGCCATACATTTTTCTTAATTGTGGCAAAATGATATATAGATAACTTGAACCTTGCATACGTTCATAGTTCCAACCTAATTGGAAAGTGAATAAACTACGCTTGTTAATTTGCGTAAAATCTTCTTTGGTTAATTTATAGTTAGATTTCGTCATCTTCAATTTCCCCACTTTCTGATTGATTTGAAGCAGTTGGTGCAACTGGCGCATTATTCTTACGTTGTGTTTCATTGTAACGTAATACAGCTAAGAATAAACCAATGACAGCAATACCAATCATAGGTAATGTCTTAAATGCACCACCGTTGAAGTCTTTCACTACACCTGCTACAGCGCCACCTAAAGTTTGGATATTACTAAAGATGACTGTTAGCATAGCGGTTAAACCAAAACCTAAAGCTAAGTAGTGTAAGTTACGTTTAATTGGTAAGTAGTGAAGTAAGATAGCAAACCCTAGACCAGGTAACATTCTAGCAGCTAAAGTTAAACCATCTGCTAACCATTTCACATCATTGACAAAGTTAACCAATGTTTCTACTAAACCACTACCGAAAGCTAATGCAAGGAAGACTGGTAAGGCACGAGATAATGCCCAAGGAACCGCGCCTAGCAAGTAATTCCGTTCAATTCCTTTATAGTCAAATCTTTCAACTGCAGCATCGATTCTATGTGCAAAGAATGTAGTTGAGAAACGTCCTAAGATATCTGTATAAACAAGTAAAGCAGCAACTGGTACGGCAATGGTTGAGATTGCGATTTCAGGATCAATTCCTTGTGCTACTGAAAAGGCTGTAGCTAAAACTGCCCCAGAAGTCGCATCGATTCTTGACGCACCCCCAAAAGTACCAACACCTAAAACTACGAGTTGCAAGCCCCCACCGATGATTAAACCAGTTTTCATATCGCCCATAATTAAACCAGAAATAAGTCCTGCGAATACTGGAGAACCTGCTGATGACACAATCGTCAACTCATCACAGATTTGATAAGCTGAGTACAACGTTAATAATAGAATTTGCCACCAATGAATCATAAGAAAACTCCTCCTTTATCATTTTCACTATTTCACTTTGGCTAACAATGGCATGAAGTCTTTTGCTGTATCTCCAGGAACCATTTGTGCATATAAATGAACTCCTTTAGCATCAAGCGCTTCAAATGCCTCAATATCTTTGTCCACGACATTAATACTACGAGTCACTTGTCTGGTTTCTGGCGTTTGTGACATATTGCCGACATTTAATTCTTTCAATGGCACGCCATATTCCACAAGTCTTAAGAAGCGGTCTGGATATCGTGCAACAATCAATAATCGTTGAGAATCATATTTGCCCGCAAGAATATTATTTGCTGCCTTTTCCACTGGCAAGATACTTAATTTAACTCCAGCTGGACATGCAAGTTTCAAACCACTTTTTTCAATGTCATTTTGAGCAACTTCATCATCAATTACCATAATTCGACTAATATTTAATTTTGTTGTCCATAAATTTGCTACTTGACCATGAATCAATCGTCCATCAATTCGTGTACCAATAATTGCCATTACTATCGCCTCTCTTAATTAATAATCAATAATTGCTGTATTAGAAAAAACCAATTGCTCTTTGTATTTCCCTTCTGTCTCAAATAAGACAATTTCGTTTGCTCCCTCCTTTAGCCATTTTTGCGTCACATACAAAGATCGAAGTGGTCCTTTTTCCCAAAATCTACCAAGGTTATGCCCATTAACAAAAGCTACTCCTTTACCAAAGCCACGCAAATCCAAGAATGTATCTTGCAGATGATCAACGTGGAAAGTATAGCGATAAAAGCTAGGTAACCCTTCTTTAAAAGAACCTTGGAAATCTACTTTAGAAATATCTTCTAAAGGTAGCGGATACATTTTCCAATGACCTACAAAATGTAAATCCACCATTACACCTCGACCAATCCCTTTACTCTGGGTTGGTGCAGTGAGTTTATATCCATAATTTACGCGTCCCATATTTTCAACCAATATGCCAAGTGTGACTTTTTCACTTGGATAGGCAACCATAATATCTTCGCCTATTTCTTCTTGATATTGCGTCGCCACTAATTCTTGGTTGATAAATAATTGCATACGGTCACGCGCATCAATCACGCGAATCTTTTCTTCATCCTGTTTATCGCGTAAAAGTTCGGTTTGATAATATATATATCCTGTATTTTGTCCCAAGCTTTCCATATTACTTGGATAAAAACTTTGGTGCACTTGACTCAGCGTATCTAATGTCGCTGTCAAATTCACACATTCCTTTAGCTGAGCTGCTGGATAACTTCCCATTTGCTTGACTAGCGGTTGTGCATAAAAGTTATCTGGAAATTCAGCTTGCATCGCCTTTTGAAGCAAGTGATATTTCGCTGTCGGATTACCTGCTTCATCTAAAATCGCATCATAATCATAAGACGTCACTTGCGGTAAATCTCTTTGACCACGCGCTGAACAACCATTCATAAAGCCATAGTTGGTTCCGCCATGAAACATATATAAGTTGATGCTGCCTTGTTTAATAACTTCCATTACCGACTCAACCAATTCTTGTGGATCACGCTTGATAATGGAATCTCCCCAACGATTAAACCAACCATCCCAAAATTCCATACACATCAACGGCCACTTTTTATGATGTAAGTCAAAGAAGGCTTGCATCATCTGAAAATTTTCTGTTCCTTTTGAGCCAAAATTTCCAGTAACCAATATATCCTCTTCTATCAAACTACCTGCTCTTAAGGTTGCTTGCCAGGGACCATCGGAGGTAAAATAAGGACTCGTAATCCCAAATTCATCCATCATCATCTTCAATGCTTTCAAATAGGCCTTATCTTCCCCATAAGAACCATATTCATTTTCGATTTGAAACATTAAGATATTTCCGCCATGATTCAGTTGATGTCGGGCTAATTTAGGAATAAATTCTTTATAGTAATTACGAACCAGTCTTAAATAACCAACATCTGAACTTCTCACACGCACATTTGCTTGTAGTAACCACGCAGGCAAGCCCCCAAATTCCCACTCTGCGCAAATAAACGGCGAAGGACGAACAATGGCATATAAGCCTAATTCCTGAGCCAAATTTAAGAAACGTTCAATGTCTAGCTGACCTTCCCAACAAAACTTGCCTGGCTGTGCTTCATGCAAATTCCATGGGATATAAGTTTCCACCGTATTAAATCCTAAAGCTTTCAAATTATATAAGGAGTGGTACCAATCATCGGGATGTACCCGGAAATAATGAATGGCGCCAGATAGAATCTTAAACGGTTGACCATCTAAATAAAATTGATCGGCTATCTTAAATTCCCTCACTGTAAACCCTCCTAACTGGTAGTAACCACAATACAAATATAAGCGTTTTCTAGTGTTTTTGCAAGGGTTTATCGGCGATTTTTTGAAAATACTGGTATTATTTTTCACTATGGAACCCATCCCAACATTATTTAATACAGTCTCAATTTTCGTCTATAGTTGAATTATATAACTTCATAGATTGTGATTATCCCGTAAAAGTTTTTAAAAAATTATTCTAAAAAAACACAAAAAAATAGAGCAATTTTTGCTTGATTCACACAAAAATTGCTCTGATACTTAATAAGTGGATTCTTTCCAATGAATTTCGCAATCTAGTATCCGTTGATTGGTGGTATTATCCGTCCCTTCTATTTGATCAATCAACATATTCATCGCTTCTTGACCTTCACGATAAGCTGGCTGCACAATAGTCGTCACAGTTGGTGAAGAAAAACCACTCCACTCGATATTGTCAAAACCAATCAAACCTACTTGAGGCATCTTTAGTTTTAATTCTTTCATCGCCGAAAACACAATTGGTAAAGCCCAACAATTCGGTACAAATACTAAGACTTTCGTTAAATCATTGGTATGCTTTAATAAAAATGCTTTTATTTTCTCAATATCCGGATCATTATCCTCAATAATTAACTGCTCATAAGTCACCTTTAAATCCTCTACAGAATTAACAAAACCTTGTGAACGTTCAATACGCGTACTTAAGCGGTTAGGGTCAGCCGTAATCATCAAAAATTTTTGATATCCCTTTTCATGATAGCAGGCTTGCATCGTATCATACACGGCATCATAATTATTAGTCTTGACCCAACTATTGCGATATTCATACAACTGACTATCAAAAAAGACTAATTTCTTACCATTTTCTTCCATGATATTCGTATATTTTCTAAAATGACTAGTCGGCTGAATGATAAAGCCATCTACATCTAGCCGCATCATACTATCAATATACTTGGACTCATCATCTTGTGAATAATTGCTATTGCCCATAATCATTTGATAGCCACGTTTTTGAGCCACACTCTCTGCACCTTTCACCAATAAATTAGAGAATGTATTGGTAATATCTCCAATTAATACACCAATTAATTTCGTCTGTTTATCATTTAAACTGCGCGCCAAAATGCTAGGGACATAGTTAGTTTCACGAATCACTTTCTCAATTTTTCTGCGCGTATCCAAACTCATCCGATCATATTTTTGATTCAGGTAAAAGGAGACAGTGGTTTTTGAAGTATTGGCAAGCTTGGCAATGTCATTTATGGTTACTTTTTTCATCAGATCATCCCCTCCCTAACAATCTTTCTAGATATATTTTACAAAGAAACCGTTATCATTTCAACCGGTTTACTAGATTTTTATGATGTTTTCTTTGCCTAATGTTCGGATATAGACTAATTGTTCAGAAAGCTTGATCTCTACATGTTCTAAGTGCTTTATACTACCACCAAACAAACCGATTAGGCAGTGTTTTCCTGCTGCTACCTTGTTTTTTAATCCACACATCACCGTTCTTGGATACAACACATTCGTATTCGGTGCGTTGGCAATCAAAAACGCCTCCTGATACCCTTGGATATTCTCACAGCAAATATGACCCCTTTGACTGTGATAAGAGACTTTATTTGCCTCATGCTTTTCCGTAAAATGAGGTTCTTGCTGTACAGAAAAGCCCCCGTCACATAAATATAAAGGATAATTGCTTTGAATCTGATGAATACGCAGATGATAGCTACCCAGAGGAATAATCGTTGACTGAATCCAAACACCGGTAAACGGCTGCCAAACTTGAATGGTACGATCTTCTAGTAGATGAAACTCGGTCACTTCTTCTTTGGTGACAAAATGACGATTATCCAGACTCACCGCTAACGTACTATCAAAGCCACCCTCTGCATAACCGATTGCTGATTTTGTCACAGAAAAGCCAAACTGCGTCGAATATACAAATTTGGCATACTTACTTATTCCCTGACTTTGCGATAAACTCCATTGGGCCACAGGATAACCCAAAAGCTGCTGACCATTATCGGTTTGTTGCAACATCATTCTTGCTGATTGGATGGCATATGGTTGACCAAAAATATTTGTATTGACTTTTTCTGACATAGACTCCTGCCAAAAAGGATGATTTTTAGGAACAGCTAGGATTAAGAAACTCTTCAATGCCCAATATGGCGAACCAGGACCGTTATAACTTTCCGCCATGACCAAATTTTCATACCCATAGCCGATACTTAAATAATGGTGATTCGTAAATATTTTTTCTTGCCACCAAAAAGAAAAATGACTGCTAATGATTTGTTTAATTTTTTGCCAGGGTAAAGCTTGAATATCGGCATAAACAAGCGCTGAAAAAAAGGCAACTTGTGCAAAGCGATAGGTCAAGCTACGTCCAAAAGGTAATCCGCGTCCTTTATCATCAAAATAATACTGAAAAGTCTGAGCAAATCGAATCGCACGCTGTTTTATCTTTGCGCAACGCAGTGTATCTACCGTATGCATTTCTTTATAATAAAGCAAACTATAAAAATGAAAAGCAAAAGCAATATAGTAATCACGTTTTTCTTGACGCCCATCAAAATACCACCCTTGCCCGTCATAAAATGATTCAATAGCTAAAAAGTCCGTATCAATTTGCTCTTGTGAAAAGGGTTGTTGGCATTTACGCATCGCAATATGAATCAATACCCTGAAAAAATGCCAATTATTTTGCGGAATTTCACACGTATCCGCTAAAAGCAACCAATTATGAAGTTGCTTTTGTTCTTGTGGTGATAAGACGTCCCAAAATTTTTCTTTAGCAAGCAAGATAGAGGTCGCAATTGCCGCCATTTCTACAATTAATTGCCGATCTTCTTGTGGATGCCCCCAATACGTTGGTGATATTGGATTGACCCCTTTGATTAAACCACGTAAATAACTATGATAAATTTCAGCTAATTCTTCATCTGCTTGCTGCGATAAAAGTGGCGCTAATCCCCATAACGGTCGCAAAAAAGCCTCTACCTCGCTTGTTTTTTGCGTATAGGTTGTACCTGTATTCCCTAAATGAATACGGCCATTTTGTTGACTCATATACTTTTCTTTTAAAGGGATTAAGATTTCTTTTAATGCTAGGATATAATCTTGGCGCGTTTGAAAGTCTTGCATCATCCTATTGCCTCTTTTCTTTGTCTGTTGCATTGACCTGTTTCATGTCTGACCAACGCTTTAGATAGCCTCTAAATAAACAGAGAACTACTTAAATAGTAGTTCTCTGGATTTGCCCATTATGCTCTCTTTTTCAACGTAAACAATTGTGTTTTGTGAGATTTTTAATTCCACTAATGTTCCCTTGGTGGAGACAATTTTGCCATGAATGCCGTCTAAGAGAATCACTTCATCGCCTTTTTTCAAATTAGCGAGATATTCTTCTCTTTTTTTCATTTGTTCTTGCATTTCTTTTTGGTTACGTCTTGCCCCCATCGCTTGTAAAAGACTAGGGATAACAGAAGTGATTGCAATGACAATTAATACAATAATTGTTAGTGTTTGTGTATTCATTATGCTAGGATTCCTAACCAGCTACCGATAATACCGATAACAATTGTTAAGAGCACAATTTTGTAAGTGGTCCATTTTTTCTTCTTAATTAACCAGTATACAAAGATAGTAAATAAAGCTGGTAATAACGCTGGTGCAATTTTATCTAACATTCCTTGAATAGAAACGATTTTTTGGTCAGCACCTTCTTGAACTTTACCGGCAGCATAGGTGATTGGCACGGTAATTTTCACAAAGGTTACTGCTAAACCAGAGATAACAGTGACCCCAATAATATTGGCAACATGTGAGATACTTGCCATTTGGTCGCTTAATTTATCAATGACTTTCGTACCAAATTTGTATCCGTACATACCCGTTCCTAACTTAATTGAAGTTAAGATGATATTCATTGCTAAGAAGAATAATATTGGTCCTAAAGCTAATCCTTGTTGTGCTAAGGATGCAGCAATTGTTGAAAGTAATGGTGCCAATACGAATTGAGATAATGAATCCCCAATCCCTGCTAAAGGTCCCATTAAAGCCATCTTAATGCTACGGATTTCATCTTCTGGTCGATCATTTTCTAACATTACTAAGTGTAAGCTCGTAATGAATGGTAAGAAGTGAGGATTGGTATTATAGAATTCGCAGTTATCTTCTAACGCTTTACATAAGGCTTTTTGATCATTACCATAGTGTTTTTTCAACGCTGGATAAATCACGTTAGCATATCCAATTCCTTGATAGTTACTATAGTTAAAGCCATTTTGTAAGAAGAATGCACGTAATGAAGTTACTAGATAGTCTTTTTTCGTTAGTTTGTTAGATCCAGTCATCTTGTTCGCCTCCTTGGTTGTCTGCAGCTACTGTTTTAGGTTGACGGTAGAATTCCATTAAGGCGAAAATTGTACCGATAATTGCGATTCCGATAATTGGAATTTGTAAGTATGCCGCACAAATATAGCCTAGTAGTACGAATGGAATTAATTCTTTCTTCGCCATTACTGATAAAATCATTGCAAAACCGATAGCAGGAAGCATTTTACCAGCTAAACTCAAACCACTTAATAATACTGGTGGAATTAAATCAACTAATTTTAGTAAAGTTTCCATTGAGTATGCACCCAAGAAACCAATCGCAAATCCCATGACAACGAATACCCAGATTGTTCCGTTTGCATTCATTTTGAATTTGCTCATGTTGCCGCTTTGTAGACCTTTCACCGCAGATTCAGGCGCACCAGCACGAATCGTATAAGCAAAAGTTTGTAAGAATTGTACACCCACAGCGATTGGGGTAGATAAGGCTAAAGCTGCTTCAGGCGTTACCTTACCTGCACTTGTAATAGCCATTAAAGTACCGAAAATCCCAGGTCCGATTGGGTTAGGTGGTACAGTTCCCCCAGCA
Organism: Enterococcus cecorum; assembly: GCF_052119425.1. Lineage (GTDB taxonomy): Bacteria > Bacillota > Bacilli > Lactobacillales > Enterococcaceae > Enterococcus_E > Enterococcus_E cecorum_C. The sequence goes on along the minus strand of NZ_JBQKFH010000018.1, from coordinate 27,093 downwards.
CCAACACCAAATCCCATGTAAGCTAACTCACTGATTGCCCCCATCGCTAAGGCAGTAGGTAGATCTCCTAAGATAATCCCTACACCAAAGGAAAGGATGATACAACGGTTTGTATAAAGTCCCAATAGTAAACCGCTAAAACAGAATGCGGTCCATGCACCAATTAAGAGTGCTTGAATGATATTAATTTCCATCTTCTTTTTCTCCTATTCTTTAGATATAGTCTAAAAGATTTACTTCATGTGCTCCATCATTTCCAGAAGGAGTCGTTTTGGTATTAAATGTTACATGATAACTTTCACTTAATTCTCGAATAATTTCTTTGTCTTTGTCGTCTAAATAAATAGAGCGTGTTACTTGTTCTTTTCCCGGAGCATTATGAATATTACCGATGTTCAATTCTTTAATTGGTACGCCTCCTTTCACTAAGGTTAAGGCATCGGCTAAATCTTTAATGACAATAAAAATTGTTTGCGCAGGACTTGCTTTATGGATGATATCAATCACTTTTTGTAATGGGAAGAAACGCATTGCAACAGATCCTGGAATGACTGTTTTCATCAAAGTTTGTTGCATTTTATCGTTACTTACTGCATCATTTGCTACAATAACTGTATTACATCCTAATGATTTAACCCATAATTGTCCTTGTCCATGGATTAAACGTTCATCCACACGTGCCATCACAATATTTGGTGTTGCCATTTTCTATTCCTCCTAATTTTTACCAGTATAATTCCCAATCTTTGTAGAATCGAATCAATGCCTCTAAGTAATAGTAGTCGCCCCAGATATTTCCTTCATCCACGCCTTTACCTGAGTGCCATGAATACACACCATGTAAAAGAAGTGGTCTACCTGGTTTGATTTCGCGATTGGCATAGTTGTCAATTAATGAACGTAACATCGCATGCATCGCGTATTTATAGGTTAATTTATCACTATCTACTTCAGGCAAGTGTTTCAACATTTCATGCATCCCACATACCGCTGTGGCAGTTGCTGAAGAATCTCTTGAATGACCTGATCCATCGCCAAAAATCAAATCCCAATAAGAAACATGATCTTTTGGCAAACGATTTAAGAAATAATTCGTCATCCCTTTAAACAATCCAAAGCAATCTTCATCTTTCACAAAGCGATAAGTCAATGGAATACCATAAATTCCCCAAGCTTGACCACGAGCCCAGGCTGAGTCATCACTATAACCTTGACGTGTCACACCTTTTAGAGGTTCACCCGTCTTTGGATCAAAGTAAAAAGTATGGAAAGCTGAGGCATCATCACGAATCACATTATTGGCAGAAGTGTAAAAATGTTGGGTTGCCATTTGTGCATATTTTGGATCCCCCGTTTGCTCACTCGCCCAGAATAATAATTGAATATTTAATAAGCAATCAATAATTAAACGATAATGTTCAGGCTTACCTAACTCACCCCAAGCTTGGATGAAACCACCGACCTCTTGATAACGTTCAATTAATTTATCCGCTGCCAAGATTGCGGCTTTTCTTGCTTCAGGTGTATGCAAAAGTTTATATTCGGCCATACATGAAGGCGTATACAAAAATCCTAAATCATGATGATCTAACTCAATCCGTTTTTCCACACGATCTAAGAAAGAACGATCATTGGCTTGTGCGAGCTCCTTCATCGCTTCTTCATTCGTATATTCATAACCTAACCATAACTCACCTGTCCAAAAGCCATTGGTCCATTCGGTATTGTCCATTTTTGGATAAAGATTATCGAAAGTAGCAGGTGTTGGAAATTCATCTTTAAAATATGCCATATTCACGCGAAGTTGTTCCATCGCTAAATCAATTGCAGCTTTCACTTCGGCTTTTGTAAGTAGAGGTTGGTCTAAAAAGCGCTCAGGATTTTTGATTTCTTCAATTGCAACCGTTTTAATTTTATTTGTCACTTAAATTCCTCCCTCGAACTCATCTTCTTGATCCTCTGCAGCAAATAAAGACTGTGCATGAACCACGCCATCTTTTGCAGTGTTTACTAATTTATCGACTAATTCATCAAAGTCTAACATATTACGTGCAAATACCGCTTCAATTAACATTGCCAAATTCAATCCTGAAAGCACATTCATTTTTCCGTTGAACGTTGTCATCAATTCAGTACTTACTTTAAAAGGTGTGCCACCCAACAAATCAGTCAAAACTAATACTTCTGATTGATTTTCCAGTTCAGCTGCAATTTTTTCTTTGACTGTTTGCGCGGACATTCCTTCAGAAAAATCAATCACTGCCACATCTTCTTGTTTGCCAGCAATCAATTCCAAAGCACTAGCCGCTCCAGTAGCAAAATGTCCATGAGCCACAACTACTAATTTAATCACTTTATCGCATCCTCTCTTTATGTTTACCGGTTTATCTGTTGATTAAACTATACCATTTACCATAACAATTGTAAAGGCTTTTTTAAAATGATTTTGATTTTTTATGAAAATGAATAATTGCTTAATTTAAGTTATACCAACAAATTTTTGAAAGCATAATATAAATTATTAGTTATTTTAAAATAGGTGGAGTGCTTGTATACAAAGGTTTTTCGTAATTAAAAATACAAGCACCCATACCTATATGAAAAGCGGTTTACTTTTTGGTCAAATAAGACTATGGTTGTTTACCAATATAAGCTAGAATTCCGCCATCAACATAAAGAATATGACCATTGACAAAATCAGAAGCTTCAGACGCTAAGAATACTGCAGGACCAGCTAAATCATCCGGCGTACCCCACCGTGCAGCAGGTGTACGACCTACAATAAATTGATCAAATGGATGACGTTCTCCATTTTCTTGTAATTCACGTAATGGGGCTGTTTGAGGTGTAGCAATATAGCCAGGGCCAATTCCGTTACATTGAATATTGTATTGGCCGTACTCAGAAGCAATGTTTTTCGTTAACATCTTCAAGCCACCTTTAGCCGCAGCATAAGCACTGACTGTTTCACGACCTAACTCACTCATCATAGAGCAAATATTAATAATTTTACCAGCACCTTTTTCAATCATATCTGGAAGGACAGCCTTAGACATAATAAATGGTGCATTCAAATCCACATCGATGACTTGACGAAAATCTTTAGCTTCCATTTCAATCATTGGAATACGTTTGATAATTCCGGCGTTGTTCACTAAAATATCAATGACTCCGACTTCTTCTTTGATTTGTGCCACCATTTTCTTCACAGCTTCTTCATCCGTTACATCACACACATAACCATGGGCTTTAATGCCTTCTTTTTCATAGTTGGCTAAACCTTGATCCACTGATTCTTGATTCAAATTATTAAAAACAATCGTTGCGCCAGCTTTGGCTAATGATTTAGCAATTTCAAAACCAATACCATATACCGCACCAGTGACTAATGCTACTTTTCCATCTAAACGGAATTTATCCATTTCAAAACTCATTTCATCTCTTCCTTTCTGATACTTATTAATTGTATTATCTTAAATCATCCATTGCGACCATATCCATATCAGTATAGGTAATATTTTCGCCACACATTGCCCAAATGAAGGAATAATTGCTTGTTCCGACACCTGAATGAATAGACCAACTAGGTGAGATTGTCGCTTGTTCATTACCCATTACTAAATGCTTTGTTTCATCCGGTTTACCCATCATATGGAACACTTTAGTATCCGCTTCCATATCAAAATACACGTAAGCTTCCATGCGACGTTCATGTGTATGACATGGCATCGTGTTCCAAGAGCTACCTGGTTCTAAGATGGTATAACCCATTTGTAATTGGCAGCTTTGACAAACATTTGGATGAACATATTGATAAATTTTACGTTCATTTAAAGTTAATTTTTCGCCTGTTTCTAATGGTTTAATCTGATCAATGCTAATCTTCATATTTGGATAGGTGTGATGAGCAGGCACTGAACTTACATAAAATTTTGCTGGATTACTTGCATCTTGAGACTCAAATTTGACCTCTTTCGTTCCCATACCGATGTAGTAACCATCTTGTTTTTTCATTTCTTCTTTTTGACCATTAATCGTGATAAAACCAGGGCCACCAATATTAATGACACCCAATTCACGACGTTCTAGGAAGAAATCGACACCTAATTCAGTCGACAATACAATTTCGAGTGGTTCTGTCGTAGGGGTCACTCCTCCAAAAATCATACGGTCATTATGCGTATAAGTTAAACGAATATCGCCTGGTACAAAGACTTCTTCTACTAAAAACTCCTTACGTAACTGTTCTGTTGAATAATGACGGATATCTTCGGGTGCGTGTGCGTAACGCGTTTCCATCTTTTGCATTTCTCTTTTCCTCCTTACACTTATTTCCTATAAAGAAAATATATTTTACATTTAAGAAATTTACAAATTCATTATACATAAGTAAACCGGTTTTGAAAAGGCTTTTTTACAAATATTATCGGTTTATTTTACTAGAATCATTTTCAAGGTAGGCTTGCACTTCTGATAGCGTAAATTGATTACAGTCGCCATAGACCATATGTTTTAATGCTGAAGCCGCGGTTCCAAAGTCTACGATCGCTTGAGGCTCATATTCACTAAGCAAACCATGGATAATCCCTGCAGAATAAGCATCCCCGCCACCTACACGATCAACAATTTCAGGGATGTCGATCACTTTAGATTCATAATAGGCATTTTGATAATAAAGTGTTCCTTGTAACTGATTATGTTTGGCAGAAAGTATGGTCCGATTGGTCGAATAAATCACTTGAATATTTGAATAAAGTTTTTGCATTTCTTGGTAGCATTGTTCTAGTGGTAGAAGTTCTGCATGCTTAATACCAAGTAAATATTGGGCATCTAGACGACCAGCAGATAAATAATCAACATAAGGCAAAATTTTTTTTAGTGCTTCCGCTGCTTGGGCTTGACTCCAAAGTTTACCTCTAAAATTAATGTCAAAACTGATTTTAACGCCTCTTGATTTTGCTTCTTTCATCAATTTGATTAACAATTCTAGCCAAGCAGGACTTAAAGCAGGTGTAATCCCAGATAAATGTAATAAATCAATCCCTGCAAACAAATCCATTCTTTCCCATTCATTTTCAGTCATCTGAGAAAAACTCGAAAAGGCGCGATCATAAATGACATTAGCCGCTTTAATACCCACTCCTTGTTCTAAAAAGTAAACACCTAAGCGCTGACCACCAAAAAGTAGAAAATCAGTATGCACACCAAAACGATTCAAATGCCGTTTAACCGCTAAACCTAATGCATTATCGGGTACTTTACTGGCAAAGTATGCTTGATGACCAAAATTGGCCAAACTAATCGCTACATTGGCTTCTCCTCCGCCATAATGTGCAAGCATCTCATCTGTACAGGCTAACCGGTTTTCTTTTGTTGAAAGTCTAAGCATAATTTCTCCTAAAGTAAGTATCTCTGCCATAACTATCCCTCGCGAATTTCTTGTAATTTAGCCATATATTGTCCCGCTACTTTGGTAATTGCAGGATAATCTTCATTTTTTAGAGGTGCTAATAAATTACCGCCCACACCGACAGCAACGACACCTGCTTTGAACCATTCCGCCATATTATCCAAGCTCACACCACCAGTCGGCATAATGTTTAACTGTGGCAATGGTGCTTTGAATGCGCCAACAATTTTCGGACCAAAAGCAGATCCTGGGAATAATTTCACGATATCTGCACCCGCTTTTAAGGCTTCCTTCATTTCATTAATAGTCATACATCCCGGTAGGTAAGGAATTTGATATAGGTTGCAAATTTTGGCTGTTTCTATATCAAAACAAGGACTTACAATAAATGCTGCACCTGCCATTATCGCTAAACGAGCAGTCGTAGCATCCAGAACCGTACCTGCACCGATTACCACTTCTTCATCATCAGCATACTTTTCAGACAAAGTACGGATGGCTTCTTGCGCATTTGGTACTGTAAAGGTTAATTCGATTCCTTTCATGCCACCTGCAACAATCGCTTCACTTGCTTTGATTGCTTGTTGTGCTGAATCACCGCGAACCACTGCAATGACACCACAATTAGCCAGCTTGTTTAGAATATCCACACGTTTCATCTCTATCACTCTTTCTTATTTGGAAATTATAATTTACCTTTTAGAAATACAAGTAGAGTATACCGCAAAATCAAAATATTTGAAAGGGATCTTATTAAATAATTTTCCACATAAAAAAAAGAAGACTTAGCACCATGACCAAATCTTCAACATCTAATTATGTATATTATTTTAATTCTTTTTCAATATCGGCCTTTGCTTCTAAAATTGCTTGGATGACCTTCTCTTGATAGCTATTTGTTACACGGAATTTAGGTAAACTAATACTCATCGCCCCAACGATCTGTCCCTTATTCATCAATGCAGTACCTATACAAAAAATATCCTTTTCCATTTCCTCATTATCAAAAGCAATCCCACTCGCTCTAATTTCTGATAATTCTTGCTTTAATTTTAGTGGATTTGTAATTGTATTTACGGTAAATGGCTTTAATTCATTTGTCTCTAAATAACTATCCACTTCAGATTCGCTCATCATCGCCAGAACTGCCTTGCCCATCGCTGAACTATATAGTGGGCGACTAATCCCAACTTTTGATGACATACGAATTGACTGAAATTTTGGTTCTAATTTATTGACGTAATAAATTTCAGAATTACTTAAAACGCCCAAATGAATTGTCTCATCAATTTTTTCTTGTAGTTTTTCCAAGTGAGGCAAACTTTGCTCAATCAAATCAATTTGTTCGATATTCTGATTGGCATAACGTACTAGTTTTGCCCCTAATTGATAGGTTTTTTCTTCGCTTTTTTTGACATAACCTATTAAATTTAATGTATCTAAAATTTTTAAAGTTGTAGGCATGGTCATTTGGCATTGATGAGCTATTTCTTGTAAGCCGATATGGGGATTTTCAGCAATACAATCAATAATTTTTGCCGCCTTAATCAAAACAGTGCCATAAGGTTTCGTTTGTCCCATTCTCTCACCTTTTCCATTTAAGAAATCTTTTTTTCTTTATCATAAAACAAACAATTGACTGAATCAAGTGCAAAAAAAGGACCCGGATAAACCGAGTCCTAATTAGAAGGCCGAGCTGAGATGATTGGTAGCAAAGTCCTTGCTTTTTACAAATCGTTGTTTCATTTACAATCTCTACACTAAAATTATTCGGGCACTAATAAACTTTCTCACTGCGTACCTCTTACACTACATTGCAAGTTGACTTTGCATACACTTTAGGTGAATCTTGTAGATTTAACAAATTTTGTTGCTCTTGCTACTACTTTCTCTTTTACTTTTTTGTTTCATGCGTGCTATATAGTCGACGCCTTTTCCATTATTAGTAGTAAATCTTGGGTGTTTTATTGATTATTTACTTTTATCTCTCAGCTTCTTTCCTCCCTTACAATGATAGTATAGCACTAGTTGTAACCGTTTGCAACTAAAAAGCATGAATAACTTTCAGTATTTTTTGAAAACTTTTTTTGCTATAATGTCTTTAAAGGAGTGATTTCATGTCTCGTGCTGAACTAAAACTACAAGCGAAATATTTACTCAAAGGGCGCTATACGCAAGCGATTTTAATCTGCCTCATTCCAACTTTATTATCCATTGGTATTACTTACACTGGCTTTTTAGCTAGTACTGTTTACGCTATGATTCATTCTAGCTTATTGCAAAACCGCTCCTTTGATTCTGTATTATCTTATTCTTTAGATTTCTCTGATTTACCTTCAAGTTGTTTTGTAGATCTAATTAGTTTTTATCTTTTAACTGCGATTTTTTGGACTTTTATTAATCTGAGTCGTGGCAAAAAAACACAAATCAGTCTTATCAACGATGGCTTTCAGACAATTTCTAGAAAGCATCTCATTCCTTTATTTTGCCTGTACATTTTAAGAGGAATTTTTCTTTTAGGATGGAGTTTGCTACTAATCATTCCGGGTGTTATCAAAGGTTACGCTTACTCTCAGGCTGAATTTGTCTATTATGATCTTTATGAAAAAACCGGAGAACGTCCTGATTTACTTGAATGTCTGAAACGCAGCGAGCAAATGATGAAAGGCCATAAGTTTGAATATTTCGTCTTAGATTTAAGTTTCATCGGCTGGCAAATTTTATGTTTTATGACTCTAGGGCTTGGTTATTTATGGCTTAATCCTTATATGTACATGACAAAAGCAGTCTTTTATAATGAGTTGGCAAAAAAAGAACATCTTATTGAACCGGATGATTTCCATTAAAAAAGCGGGGAGGCAATGAGCAGCTTCCCCGTTTTATTTTGACTTAAAAAATGAACATTGCATCGCCGAATGAAAAGAAACGATACTTTTCTTCAATGGCGTGTTGATAAGCAGCAAGCACTTGTTCACGACCCGCAAAAGCACTCACTAACATCACTAAAGTTGACTTAGGTAAGTGAAAATTAGTAGAAAAAGCATCCACTACTTTGAACTCATATCCTGGTGTAATAAAGATATTGGTCCAACCACTATCTGCTTGAATTTTTCCATCAAATTTGCTACCAATCGTTTCTAAAGTACGAATAGAAGTCGTACCTACCGCAACAATTCGACCCCCATTCGCCTTCACTTCATTGAGCGTCTGTGCAGCATCAGGGCTTAATGAATAAAACTCACTATGCATTTCATGTTCTGCAATATTATCCACACTCACTGGTCTAAAGGTCCCTAAACCAACATGAAGTGTCAAATAAACCAATTTCACACCTTTAGCTTCGATTTTGGCTAATAAATCTTTAGTAAAGTGTAGCCCCGCAGTTGGTGCCGCTGCTGAGCCATTTTCCTTGGCATAAACTGTTTGATAACGATCAGGATCTTCTAGGCGTTCTTTGATATATGGAGGTAGTGGCATTTCTCCTAATGATTCCAATATTTCAAGAAAAATCCCATCATATTTGAAATCAATTATTCTACCACCATGATCTAATTCTTCTTTAACGACTGCCTTCAATCGACCATCACCAAAAGAAATTTCTGTTCCGACTTTGGCACGTTTTGCTGGTTTAATTAAGACTTCCCACTCATCATTGACTGTATTGTTCAAAAGCAAAATTTCTAAGTGTGCGCCAGTTTCGACCTTTTCGCCATGTAAGCGAGCTGGTAATACTCGGCTATTATTCATTACCAAAGCATCGCCTGGATTCAGATAATCAATAATATCGTAAAAATGTTTATCAGTTAATTCTCCTGTTTGGCGATTCATCACTAACAATCTAGAACTTGTCCGCTCCTTTAACGGGGTTTGCGCAATCAGTTCTTCAGGTAGATCAAAATCAAAATCTTCTGTTGTTAACATATTTTTCCTACTTTCTAATTCTATTAATCGCCCCATCATTGTACCACAAAATATCACGAATACCAAAAAACGACGAAATACACAATAAAATGCATTTCGTCGTTTTTCATAAGTTAAGGAAACCTTAGCTGCTTGGAGCTGACCGACCCGCCTCACATCCTTAGTGAAAGAAGTGGCTGTTTTTGGTGCGGTGGTTGAATTTTTTCACCATGGCGTCGTTTGTTGGGAAGAAGATGGTGCCAAAAATGACAAATAATAATCCAGCGCAAATCAAGAAGATGATATCTACCCACATATTTCTCAAGTAAATTCCTCCTGTTGCTTCTCGTAATAAATTGACCGCATACGTAAATGGCAACCATGGATTAATCCATCTAAAGAATGCACCGGAAACTTGGATTGGATAGTTTCCGCCACCACCGGATATCGAAAGCACCAGCAAGATAATTCCCAGACCTTTACCGACATTACCAAAAAGACTAACAAGCACATAAATAATCGACATAAAGGTAAGTCCAATAAAGACAGTAAACGCAATATACCAACCTGGATTTGTGACACTGACATTCAATAAATACAGATTACCCAGTACAACAATTAAGCTTTGGCCGAGTCCTATCGTTAAGAACGAGAGCATACGAGCAAAGAATTGTTCACGTAAAGTATATTTGCCTTTTTGACGGTCATTCAGATACACACTCGTACTTGCTAAACTTGAAAGTAATAATGAGCCCACCCATAGACAAAGTGCAGTATAAAACGGTGCACTAGCCGAACCGTTATTCTTAATTGGATAAAAGGCCGTTGTTTTTAACTTCACTGGTTCTTTGAAGAAATCTGCTTCTTTTTGAGCATTCACTTTCAACAATTCGATTAGTTCATCCAATGGCAATTTGGTTTCGCCTACTTGCAAGGCTTGCGCTGATTTTTGGATGGCTGTACGTACCACTGGCCAATCTTGATTGATAAACGTATTCACCTGCTGAATGGTTTGATCTAATTCAGGCATTTTCGCATCAATTTGTTTGAGTGCTTGTCGATAATCTCTTTCAATCACTGGCAAATCTTGTTGTGCAAATTGACTTGCTTGGGCCAATTTTTGTTTGGTTTGTGGCCAATCATTTTGATAGAATTGCACTGCTTGATTCACACCATTCGTAAATTCGCCCATATGACTTTTCGCAAGTTGGTTAGCTGCTTGAAGTTTTTGTTGATAACTAGGTAAATCCGTAGAAACTGTTTCTAAAATTTGAATACCTTGATTTAACACGCGATTTGTATTATCTAATAGATCTTTTAAGTCAATTTGGCTAACCTCACCTAATACTTTTTGGCTGTCTTTAAGGATTGGCAATAATTGATTGCTTAACGTGTCATTAATTTGGCTACTTAATCCAGTTAAATCAATTTCTTGCAAGATACGGTTAAAATCATTGTTTATCCCTTGAAGTTGACTCACTAACTTCTGTGCAGTTGTTAATTGATTTGGTAAATTAGCAAGCACGCCATTGATTTGTCCAGCCTTTTCTTGCATTTGAGTGATTTTGGCTAACAATTGATTTAATTGACTGATAGACTGGCTAAAATCTTTACCCGTAATTTTCCCTAGTACTTCTAAATATTGGATTTGTTTTTCGATCGTTTGTTTCGTTTGATTCACTCGTTCATCTATTTTTGTGACTAGCATTTGTAGTTGTTGGCGTTGCTCAGGGGTAAGTTGCGCTTGATCAACTACTTGCAAATCTTGACTAAGTTGGTCTAAAAAGCTGCTCATGGTTTGTGAAAAGAGTAAAAGTGTTTGTAATTGCAGATTTAAACTATTTTCAATACTTGGCAAAGCTTCCTGGAATTTTTCGACACCTGTAACCGAGTCTGTTAGTAATTGATTCGATTTGTCATTAAAATCTTGAATCGTTGGTACTAACCCTTGCACTTGAGTTACTAAACTTATCGCACTCTTCGCCTCTTCTATACTCTTAGTTAAAATTGGCTGCACTTTGGAAAAATCTTGATTTAATTGATCTAAACGGTTAGGCACCTGTTGAATAGCTGGCAATTGTTTTTGCACCTTTAAAAGCGTCTGTCCTACCTGATCTAGCTGATTGGTATGTTGGTTGACAGCGATTAATTTATCTGCCAGTCGATTGATTTCTGGATAATAATTCGGAACTTTTTGCGCTAAAGCATATTTTTCCTTAATTTCAGGTAATTTTTGTTGTAAATCTTTTAACTGATTCACATACGCATCCATTTGCGCTAAATTGTCGTTAGTCTTCATCAATAATTGACTTAAATGTTCAATTTCGCCATAGTTGGTCTCTAAGGAAACACCGGCTTTGTTCATCGTTTCGGCTAAAATTTGACTAGAAGTTGCGATAAAATTATCCGTAATCTCACTTTGTAATGTTGAGGCGCCTTTATCAGTTATTTTAGGTGCGATGGCATTGATTTTAGCATTGTAAAAATACTCTATTTCAGGCTTTTCAATCGTTCCACCTATAAAACTGACTAAATCTTTGGAAAAATTCTTTGGTAAATAAATGCCAGCATAATATTTTCCTGAACGAACCCCATCTTCTAAAACGTCTTTGGATTTCACAAAAGTCCAGCCTAATTGATGATTTTGATGGAGCTGTTCGCTGACCATTTGACCGATATCAATTTTCTTTCCTTCTAAATTCACTCCAGCATCCGCACTATACACCGCAATTGGTAAATCTCTCGTATTGCCATAAGGGTCCCACAAAGCTTTGATATTAAACCAAGCATACAGTGAAGGTAGAATCAGCATCGCTACCACCAAGAATACCGCTGTAGGAACGGAAAAAATTCGACGCCAATCCATCAGGTAAAGTTCTTTGATTGCTCTAATTGTTTTCATCGTTATCACATCCTCGCTTATTCTTTATCTATTCATTATAATTACTATCTAAAAAAGCACATCTTACTTTTTTCTATTAATTCTGACAATCTTAGCAACTCATCTCAAATCGACCCGCCTCACATCCTTTGTTTAATCTGTGTTCGGCAGCTAGACATTGTGAAATTCGCCCTCCCGCTTGTGAAAATCTCCTTTCATCCGATTTTCTCAGCGGTAGGTAAGCACACGAATTTCTTCGAGGCTTCCCAAGCTGCCTCGCATCCTTAGTTTTAATCTGTGTTCGGCGACTAGCTACTTCGGCGTATAAGCCACCCCGTCTGGGAAAGTCTTTACTTCTCGGACTTTCCCGACGTGTTGGACAAACTTATCCGCTCGTAGCTAATCGAGTCGCCTCACATCCTTAGTTTTATTTTACCAAATTTTGTATGGTTTGGCTTGTTTAAACCTAATTTAAAATAATTGCAATTGAAAAAGATTATCAATTACATATATCAACGATTATCGTTCTCAATTAGGTTATTTAATTATCAATTAAGTTTGATTGATGCTATACTCAAGGTGAAAGAGGGGAAGAAAAATGTCTGATCAAAAAAAATTATATATAACTATTCTAATTGGCGTAATCGCACTTATTTTGCAATTTGTTTTTCATCAAGAGCTAGCAGCACAAGTCATCGTGACCGTTATCAGTAGTATCATTGCCTTTTCGATGTTTATTGAAATGATTCAAACTTTGCGTCAAGGAAATTTTGGCGTCGATATCTTAGCAATTACAGCTATTGTCTCAACACTAATCGTTGGTGAATATTGGGCCAGCTTAGTCGTCCTTATCATGCTTACTGGTGGCGAATCATTGGAAAATTATGCTGGAAAAAAAGCAAACCAAGAATTACAAAGCTTACTCGACCAAACACCTGAAATTGCTCACGTGATTGAAGAGGAAGAATTAGTCGACTATCCACTAGAAAAAATTAAAGTGGGGCAAACAATTGTCGTTAAACCTAATGAAATGATTCCAATCGATGGGGAATTATTAGATGAAGTAGCAACCATTAATGAAGCTTCCTTAACAGGTGAATCCATTCCTGTTGAAAAGAAACAAGGGGAAAACTTGATGTCAGGAGCGATCAATGGGGATGTCAGTTTACATTTAAAAGTAACGCATTTAGCCGTAGATAGTCAGTACCAACGCTTGGTGCAACTGGTGCAACAATCCAGTGAAACGCCAGCAAGCTTTGTCCGAATGGCAGATAGATATGCCATTCCATTCACTTTACTTGCTTATATTCTAGGTGGAATTGCTTGGTATTTAAGTAAAGATCCCATTCGTTTTGCACAAGTCATGGTCGTTGCTTCTCCATGTCCGTTAATTTTAGCAGCGCCGATTGCTTTCGTGGCTGGGATGAGTCGTGAAAGCCGGCATGGAATTGTTGTTAAAAACGGAACAGCAATAGAGAAACTGGCTCACCTAAAAAACATTGCCTTTGATAAAACAGGAACCATCACTTCAGGAATATTGAAAGTTGAAAATATTGCGCATACTGATGCTATTTCAACAACTGATTTTTTACAAATTGTAGCAAGTCTAGAACAAAACTCTACCCATATTTTAGCTAGAAGTATCGTCCAAGAAGCCAAAAATCAACATATTGAATTCTTACCAATTGATGCCATCAGTGAAATCAAAGGGCAAGGAATTAAAGGTAGTGTTGAGAACCATACTTATATGATTGGTAAAAGTAGTCTGATTCAAACGGGGCTTCCTCGAGATTTGACCAATAAAACCAGTGTCTTTGTCGCACAAAATGGTCAATATCTCGGTCACTTTACCTTTACTGATACATTACGTCCAGAAGCTAAACAGACGATTCAACAACTGCGCAATCTAGGAATACAACACTTAATTATGGTAACAGGCGATAAAAAATTAGCTGCCCAAAAAGTGGCCAAAGCAGTCGGCATTGATACTGAAGATGTCTTTGCTGAATGTCTACCCGAAGAAAAAATTAGCCATATCCAAAAAACCATTGCAAATCACGGATTAACGGCAATGGTTGGCGATGGAATTAATGATGCTCCTGCGCTTGCCACTGCGAGTGTCGGGATTGCAATGGGGGCTCACGGGGCAACGGCTGCCAGCGAAACTGCAGATGTCGTCATTTTAAGAGATGATTTTAGCAAAGTCGCCCAAAGTATTACGATTGCTAAAGATACCGTAAAAATTGCCCAACAATCTGTGCTCATTGGGATTGCAGTGTGTGTTGTCTTAATGTTTATCGCATCATTTGGATTGATTCCAACCTTTATTGGTGCCATGTTCCAAGAAGTGGTAGATGTCGTCGCTATTATCAGTGCGTTACGAGCTCATAATGACTAAAAAGAACCATCACTCTCCCAAAAAGGAGAGGATGGTTCTTTTACTTTTTCCTTCAATCTCTCTCAAAAAGAGTAAGGCAATTCCAGTTTCTAATATTGCACCAATTAATGGCAAATAGAAATATAGTGCTAACTGGTGGAACAAAGAACGCCGAATCATCGCCTCATTAGTCCCTAATCTTCGTAGCAAGCGAAAATTCTGTTGATAGGACCAAAAATCTAATAAACTTCTGCCAAACTTTAAGCAATGGCTATAAATTCTTCCATCAATTGCACAAAAGCTTGATTAATCTGTTCTTCATCATTTTCACGTTTTAGATTCAAAATCGGAGTAACTTCATAATCAATTAAGCTCTGCGCCACTGGTCGACCATCAATTTCTTCAATCATAATCCGTGGATGATAATTCTTTTCCCCACATGGACCAATGATAATTTTACTCAACTCATACTGATTAAAAGACTTACTCACCAAGCGATAGGTAATCCCTTGATGCACTTTTTCGCCTAAACGCCATTTACTCAATAAGGTTTGCCACAATTCCAACATACAACCACCCTTTCGTTATCTTTATTATAGCGAATTTTAAATCGTTTTCAATCTATATTCATAAGTTTTACTACCGTTGCAATTTCTTTTTGTTGCGCTATAATTTAAAAATATAAAAGGAAGAAAAATAGAAAGGTGTGTGGTCACATGATTTTATCTTTTGAAGATGTTTCTTTAATTCGAAATCAACTGACTTTACTCCAAGATATCAATTGGCAAATCAAAAAAGGCGAGCATTGGGGGATTTTAGGACTAAATGGTGCCGGAAAATCACTACTCTTGCAATTAATTACTGGAAATCTTTGGCCGACAACTGGTAAATTAACCGTGCTTGGTCAAACATTCGGTCATACCTCTATTCCTGAATTAAATAAGAGAATTGGGTGGATTGCCAATCACATGCAAACACGCATTCCTCAATATGAAAGTGCTGAAAAAATTGTCTTATCTGGAAAATTTGCAAGCTTTGGCATCTATCAAGAATATAAGAAAAGCGAATTGGAACAGGCAAAAGAAATTTTAGTTCAATTGCATGCCCAACATTTAATCGGCAAACCATTTCAAGTACTTTCTCAAGGTGAAAAGCAAATTGTTTTAATCGCCCGTGCCTTAATCAGTAAACCTGAACTTTTGATTTTAGACGAACCGTGCAATGGCTTGGATTTATTTGCGAAAGAACAATTTTTAGGTTTTATCAATCAATTAATGGAAACACCAGAGGCACCTACTTTGCTTTTTGTTACCCATCATATTGATGAATTACCTGATAGTTTAAATCAATTATTGATGCTCAAACAAGGTCGAATTTTTGCCCAAGGTCCACTCGATTTATTGATGCAACCCGATAACTTACAAAACTTTTACGAGCAAGCGATTCAAATTATTCCCATTCAGGAAAATCGTGTAGCTATTTATCCAAAATTTGATTAATCAAAAAAGCATCCGTATCGCGCTATCCACAACGTGATACAGATGCTCTTTACATATTCTTTATTATGGATGTGGATCAAGTTCGCCTCACATCCTTTATTTAATCTGTGTTCGGCGGGTAGCTCCTGTGCATCTAAGCCAGCTCGTCTGGGAAAGTCTTTTCTTTTCGGACTTTCCCGACGTTCTGGACAAACTTATCCGCTCATGGCTGATCGAGCCGATTTACGACCTTTATTTAATCTGTGTTCGGCGGGTAGCTCCTGTGCATCTAAGCCGGCCTGTCTTGGAAAATCTTAAAACATAATGGATTTTCCCGACATTCCGGACAATCTTAGCTGCTTGGAGCTGTTCGACCCGCCTCACATCCTTTATTCTATACGGCGTAAATCGACTAGCCACTTTGCGTATAAGCCAGCTCGTCTAGGAAAGTCTTTTCTTTTCGGACTTTCCCGACGTTCTGGACAAACTTATCCGCTCATGGCTGATCGAGCCGATTTACGACCTTCCACTAGCCTGTTATTGTTTTTCTTTGGTTTTGCATGCGTGGCAAGGGATGAGTCCTAAGCTGATTTTTAGGGCATAATCGACTTGCTGCATTTGTTCGACATCTAAGGAACCAATTTTTTCTTTCAGGCGACATTTATCTATGGTGCGAATTTGCTCTGTTAAGACAACTGAATCGCGGTCTAGGTTATCCGCATGAGAAGTGATTTCTACATGTGTCGGTAATTTGCATTTCGAAGTTTTCGCGGTAATAGCTGCCACAATTACCGTTGGACTATGAAAATTACCCGTATCATTTTGCAAAATCACGACTGGGCGCACCCCACCTTGTTCAGAGCCCGTAACAGGGGATAAATCCGCAAAAAATAAGTCTCCTCTGCGAATCATGGTCTACCTCTTTTCTTCTATATAGACTCTTGGAATACGCGGCGATAAAAGACACGCCACTTCATAATGAATCGTATCCACGTAATCTGCCATATCTTGTAAAGTTCGTTCTTGTTGGCCATCGCGTCCGACAATCGTTACTTTACTGCCAAGCGCGACTTGTTCTGGTAAACGAATCATCATCTGATCCATACATACTCTGCCAACAATTTCGCATAATTGGCCATTTACTAGTACCTGATAACCCTGGTATTTTCGAATAAAGCCATCCGCATAACCAATTGGCACTGTTCCAATCCATTCGTCTTGCTGAGCCTCATAAGTTTTCCCGTAGCCAATTCCTGTTCCTTTTTTAACAAACTTGACTTGGGTTAACGCTGAAGTCAAAGATAAAGCTGGACGTAAAGTGATTGGTGATTCAAGCGCTTTACCTGATGGATTTAAACCATACATTGAAATACCTAAGCGTACGATGTTTCCTAAAGTCTCGTGCCAAAGTGTCGTGGCGCTATTTTCCACATGGACATATTTAGGCTGTTGAGATAATGAACCGAGTAAGGCTTTAAACATTGAAATCTGCTGTTTAAAATAACTATCATCCTCTTGGTCAGCTGTTGAAAAATGAGTGAAAATTCCTTCAAAAAGTAAATCTGAATGAGCGGATATTTTTGCTTCTGCTTGATGTAATTCTTCTTTGGTGCGAATACCGATCCGACTCATCCCACTATCGATTGCCAAGTGTAATAATAATGGTTTCGATAATGATAAAGTTTGTACCTTAGCAATTAATCCATCTAAATAATCCAAATCCACTACTGGAATACTGATTTCATATTCACTTGCTAATTTCAGCCCTTCATAATCAATCGGACCTAAAACAATAATCGGTTCTAAAAATCCATTTGTACGTAATTCTAGGGCTTCATCTAAGGTAGCTACACAAAAGCCCACAGCACCAGCCTCGATTGCCGCCTTTGCAACTGGAAGTACGCCATGTCCATAGGCATCAGCTTTCACTACGGCAAAAATCGACTGACCCAAAGCTAATTTTTGCTTATGTAATTCAATATTTTCTTTAATCGCAGACAAATCGACAGTAATTCTCGTCGGGCGATAATAAGAAGCCTGCATTGTTATTCCTTCTTTCCTGATTGTAAGAGAATTTGCGCAAAGGCTGTATCGCGGGTATGGGTAATACTCACTAATACTTCTCCATCAAAAGGCGATTTGGTCACGATAGGCGCACCTTTATCGTCGCGTAAGATTTCGATATCTTGAAAGCCTACTGCACCAATACCAGTGTGCCAAGCTTTGGAGAAGGCTTCTTTACACGCAAAACGACCACCTAAAAATTCCACCTGGCGTTTCAACGATAAACCTTCAAAAATCGCTAATTCATTGGAAGTCAATACCCGTTGGATGAAACTGGATTTCTTTTCAATTATTTCTTGGATACGATCTAACTCCACCGCATCGATGCCAATCCCTTGAATCATATTTCTCTCACTTTCTTCAAAACTACACCCATTCTACCAAAATTTTCTTAAAAAAACAAAAAACATTCTGAAAATTTAAGAGTAATTTATGAACTAAATCCCTATAACTCCCACTACTTCTCAATAAAACATCAAAATATTACCTAAAAATGAGAAAAACCAACCCAGCTAACCTTTTTATACCAGGTAAACTGAATTGGTTAAATGTCTTATTGATTAATGGTTACTACGGATAACAAAGCCACGTTTCTTTTCACCTTTATTGTTTTTGCGATTTTCACGGCGTTTGTCTTTACCATAGTCTTTTTTATTGCGACCATATTTGCCATCGCGGTTGTAGTCACGACGATTACGTGAATTGCCCCCACGACGATTATTTTTATTAAAGCCTTTTTTGCTAGGTGGTAATGGACGTTCTGGGGTAATCTTAACTGGAACCATATCGGCTGGGTCTTTGGCAATTGTTTTGACTAATAATGCTGCTAAATCTTGTGCAGAATATTCTTCTAACAATTCTTCAGCCGCTTGCATGTAACGTTCCAAGCCATTTTCATCCATTTTCGCTTCAATTTCTTCCATCGCTTGGCCTAATTGACCTTTGAAGGCTTCTTTTTCGGTTGGTGGACGTAATGGTGTCATGCGTTTTTTGGTTAAGTTTTCGATGACGTGTAAGTAACTCATTTCGTTTGGCGTGACAAAAGTGACAGACACACCCATCTTACCGGCACGACCTGTACGACCAATCCGGTGAACATAGCTTTCAGGATCTTGTGGAATATCATAGTTATAAACGTGGGTCACACCAGAAATATCTAAACCACGAGCGGCCACGTCTGTTGCGACTAGGATATCTAAATCACCATTTTTAAAGCTACGTAAGACACTCATTCGTTTTTGCTGAGATAAATCTCCGTGAATTCCCTCTGCTTTATAGCCGCGTGCTTCTAAACCTTTCGCTAATTCATCCACACGGCGTTTCGTACGACCAAAGACAATCGTTAATTCAGGTGTTTGCACATCTAATAAACGGGTCATGATATCAAATTTTTCATATTCTTTTGCACGTACAAAGAATTGCTCGATTAAATCAGCGGTCATTTCTTTCGTTTTAATCCGTACATGTTCTGGATTTTGCATGAATTGCACACCGATATTTTTGATTTCTGGTGGCATCGTTGCTGAGAATAATAGCGTTTGACGTTGTTCAGGTACTTTAGAGATAATGGCTTCGATATCTTCTAAAAATCCCATGTTTAACATTTCATCTGCTTCATCCAAGACCAGCGTTTGCACAGTTGAAAGTTTTAATGTGTGACGGTTGATATGATCTAGCATTCGACCAGGTGTCCCAACAACGATATGGGGACGATTCTTTAATTGACGGATTTGGCGGTTAATATCCGCACCACCATAGACAGCTTGCACACGAATCTTTTTATCACGACCTAAGCGATATAATTCCTCTTGGGTTTGAATCGCTAATTCACGAGTGGGCGCGATGACCAAGCCTTGCAATTGCGCATTGTTTGGATCAATCTTTTCTAACATCGGCAAACCAAAGGCAGCGGTTTTCCCGGTACCTGTTTGGGCTTGTCCAATAACATCGCGACCTTCTAAAGCTAAAGGAATAGTCGCTTCTTGAATTGGGGTTGCCTCTTCAAATCCGCTACGTTCGATTGAAGATAATAATGCTTCTGATAAATTAAGTTCTGTAAATTTCAAATAAATCCTCCTAAATTGAGTAAACACTCGCTTAAATAGACGTTCATTTAGCATCCCGCTAGTCTATTTAAATTTTAGGCGATAAAACGATTGACAAATACTGCCAAATCATGGGTCTATACGTAAAGAAAAGGGCTAGGATAAAGATCTTAGCCCAATTATCTATCTATTAGAAAGTTCTACTTCCTACAATAAATTCTTTGCCAATTGTTTCATTGCACTTTTCCACCAAGTAGCATACCACACTTTGAAACTTTCAGCAAGTTTTCAAGTTTTTTCATCTAATTTCTCAGTAGATTCTCATTTCAATTCTGATTAATCCTTCACCGTAGCCAAAACTTCACGCAATTGTGCGACTGATTTAGCAAATTGAATTTTTTCTTTTGGATCTAGGCGGAGTTCGATAATTTCACGCACACCTTCTTGATTCACCACTGCAGGCACCCCGGTAAAGATATCTTCTTCACCAAATTCACCGTTTAAATAAGCCGAAACCGGTAAAATCGTATTTTCATTATTCAAAATGGCCTTCACAATCCTTGCAGTACTCATACCGATTCCGTAATAAGTCGCTTTTTTACGGTCAATGATTTCATAAGCAGCATTCTTCACTTTTTCCGCAATGCCTTCTAAATCATCAACATTCAAATGTTCATTATTCACAATGTATTCTAAAATTGGTTTGGCACCCACTGTGGTATGCGACCAAACAGCCACTTCACTATCACCGTGTTCACCAATGATATAGCCATGCACACTTCTTGGATCAAGGTGTAAACGTAAAGCCAATTCTTTTCTAAAACGAGTAGTATCTAGTGTCGTACCAGTACCGATGACGCGATTTTTAGGAAGTCCTGAAGTTTGCCAAGCGATATACGTCAAAACATCTACAGGATTAGAAGCAATCACTAAAGAACCATCGAAACCACTCGCCATAATTTCAGTTACAATAGATTTCATGATTTTGGCGTTAATATCGACTAATTCTAAACGTGTTTGTCCTGGTTTTTGATTCGCACCAGCCGTAATTACAACAATATCTGCATCCTTACAATCGCTATAATCTCCAGACCAAACATTGACATTTTGACTACCCCATGCAACGCCATCTAGAAGGTCAAGTGCTTCTCCTTCTGCTTTTTCCTTATTGACATCAATTAACACTAATTCATTGGTGATGCCTTGATTAATCATAGAATAAGCAATACTTGTACCGACAAAACCTGTACCTACTACTACGACCCGACGACTTGTTTTTTTCATGATTCATTCCTTCTTTTCTATATATTATTTCTCTCAATTTTTCTTACAAGTCTATTTTATCACAAAGTTTCATTTATACATTTTTCTTCCCTTATAGCAACTATTCAAAAAAATAATGAAAGCTTATTCATGATACGTCCAGCCAAATTCTTCATGATAAATCATTTGTTTGCTCATGCCGCCATCGACAATCATTTCTTGTCCAGTAATGAAACCGGCTTTTTGTGTATCGAGTAAAAACTCCGCCATCGCCACGATATCGGCTGGTACACCTACTCGTCTCACTAATTGTTGCGCATGGTCTTCACGTGAGAGCACGACTGCTTCTTTTGGAACTTGCCAATCTCTGGTCTCAATCCAACCAGGACTAATCGCATTCACGCGGACCTTTCCTGCTAAGCTATTGGCTAGAGCATGCACCATTGATAAAATCGCGCCCTTGGAAGTCACATAGGTTTCATTATCTGGCATGCTTTGATGATTTCGCGTAGAGGATAAAAAGATTGCTGCACCATCTTGTGTAAAATGATTTTGAAAAGCCGCCATCAAAGCATAACCCGCGACTACATTCACCTTCAAAACCTCCAGTAAATCATTCGCACTCGCACCCGAAAGCAGTCCCTTACGATCGATTGCAGCATCATGAATAAAGGCATCGATTTTTTCCGACTGAGTTAAGACAAAATCCACAAACTGGGTCAAATCCTCTTCATTAGCTAAATCTCCAGTAAACAAATGCACATTTTCTTCCACATTCTGCCGTAAATCAGCTAAAGCCTTTTCATCAATATCCATGACAAAAACTTGCCAATTCTTTGCAAAGTGTTGAACCAAGGCACGGCCAATCCCACGCGCACCACCTGTAATTACGATTGATTTCACGCACATCACCTCTCATTTTCTTTTTCTTTAATTATAACACAGCTGCCTATTTTTGATGATTTTCACGCATTGAAAGCATAAAAAAGCGCTCTAAGCATTATAGCTAGAGCGTTTCTTGATTATTCAGTTAGAAGAGCGACTAATTCAGATAGCTGCATGCCGTTGCTTCCTTTCAGAATGACACTATCTGTTGGTTTTATTTCTTGTTTCACTTGTTCTAAAAAGGCTTGTCGTTGTGCTGGAATAAAGTAAGCATGAGGCACATTCAATTCAGTTAGACGATTGGCTAGTGCTTGCATTTGTTCGCCATAAAGATAGACAAAATCGTAATGGCCAACAATTGCATCAGCCATACTTGCATGCATCGCTAAACTATCCGGACCTAATTCCAACATATCAGCTAATACCGCAATTCGGCGACCTGGTAAAGTCAGTCGACCAAAGCTTTCAAGCACGAGATGCATAGCTGTTGGATTGGCGTTATAAACATCGCTTAAGAGTTTTGCCCCATTTTTTGCTTGTAACCACTGTGTGCGATTTTTGGTCAATTCCACTTGAGCCAAACCATTTTTGATTTGTTCGCGGGAAAGTCCTAAATAACGACCCACACCATAAGCAATTAAAGCATTTTTGACATTATACCCGCCTAAAACTGGAATGACAAAAGTTTCTTCATCGACTACAAAAGAAGTACTTTCACTAGTTTCATTAGTAATAGCTGCTTGTAAATCGCCTTGTGCCAAGCCAAATGTTTGTACTTCTTGACTAAGAGGCGCAATCAAGTCTGCGAGTAAAGGTTCATCTGCTGGCACAAAAAGCACGCCATCTTTCGCTAGGCCGTCCACAATTTCCATTTTCGCTTTAGCAATATTTTTCCGTGAACCTAAATTTTCTAAATGCGCTTCTCCAATTAAAGTGATAGCCGCCACATCTGGTTGCCCTAGTTGACTTAGAAAATGAATTTCACCTGCATGATCCATTCCCATTTCTAAGATTAACACTTCTGTATCATCTGGCATATGAAGCATCGTATAAGGTACACCTAAATCATTATTGTAGTTGCCTTGGGTTTTATAGGTACGATATTTTTGCGCTAACACACTAGCTGTCATATCTTTGGTGGTCGTTTTCCCATTTGAACCGGTAATTGCCACCGTTTTTGGAGCAATTTTTTGTTTATAGTACTGGGCAAGTGTCTGAAAAGCTTTCGTGACATCGGCAACGGGTAAAACCACTATATCACTCGGCACCTCTACTCTATCTTTTTGCCAGAAAGTGACAATCGCACCATTTTCCTTTGCTGCATGGACAAAATCATGACCATCGCGCGTTCCAGGAAGTGGTACAAACAAGCCATCTTTTTCAATTTTACGGCTATCAAACTCCACGCTAGAAATTTCTCGCTCATCTACTATGCCAGAAATCCCCAAGACTTGTGCTATTTCTTTAATTGTTAATTTCATTTTTCTTTGTCTCCAATCTGTTAAGGTTACTAAATAGTCACCTGCTAACTTTCAATGAAAAACACCTCTGCAAGATGGCTGCAAAGGTGTTTGGGATATTGATTTTACAATTTATCGCCATCGGGAGCTTCTGTAATTAAGGTTTGACGTTGGTTAAAGCGGTTCAAGCCTAATTGAATCAACTCTTCAATTAAATCGCCATAAGGTAAGCCCATTTTTTCCCAAAGGCTTGGATACATACTAAATTGTGTAAATCCAGGCATTGTGTTTAATTCATTTAAGAATAATTCGTTCTTATTGGTTAAGAAGAAATCACAACGACTTAATCCTGAGCCACCAAGCATCGTATAAGCTTTTTTGGCATATTCTTGTGCTTTTTGTTGCACTTCATCAGGTACTTGTGCTGGAATTTGCATCACAATTTTATTGTCGATATATTTTGAATTATAATCGTAAAAAGCGACATCTTTAACAATTTCACCCGCCATAGTCGTACGAACATCTTCATTACCTAAAACAGCAACTTCGATTTCACGGGCTTCAATTCCTTGCTCGATAATCACGCGTGTATCATATAAGAATGCTTCATTTAAAGCTGCTTCTAATTCATCACGGTTTTCAGCCTTAGAAATTCCCACGCTTGAACCCATATTCGCCGGTTTGACAAACATTGGGTATAATAAGGAACCTTCGCAATGTTCAAAGATTAATTGTGGATTTTGTTTCCATTGCATGGCTAACACTGGAACATACGGCACTTGTGGAATGCCTCCTGCTTGTAAGACATATTTGGTCATGATTTTATCCATGCCACACGCACTGGCAAGAACTCCTGTACCGACATAAGGCATTTTCAAAGTTTCTAAAAATCCTTGAATCGTCCCATCTTCGCCATTTGGTCCATGTAAAAGTGGGAAAACAATTGTCCCTTCTTCTTTAATCGCACCTGGGTTGATAATTTGACCCGTTTTACCTTCACCTTCCCAAGTTAAGTGCAAGACTTCTTGGCTTTCAGGTTTTTGTGTTAATAACGGTCCTTTTACCCATTGACCATTTTTGGTAATATACACTAATTGAACTTGATAATAATCATAGTAAATTGCGTTTAAGACGGAAAATGCTGATAAAATCGAAACCTCATGTTCAGCACTTTGTCCACCATATAGTAATGTGATCTTCACAAAAATTTCCTCCTATTAATCTGGTGTCTTGCTAAAAACGCCTTGTCTTTGGTATTTTATCACAATTTTAAGTCCTTAACAAACAAAAATCAATAAACATCTTCAAAACCGCTTATTCGAATGTGATCATGTCCTATGTAGATAGCAGTACAAAATGTCCCAAAATGAGGTTCAAGTGCGCCAAGGTATAAATATTTTCCCTAATAATGAATCACCAATCTAAGGCAAAAACAAGCAAATAAAAAAGCTTAGTCAGAAAATACCAACTAAGCGAGAAAAAATTTCAAAAACGATTACATCCGTTCACCGTATACAATAAAATAAACGCATAAGGTTAGTGAACTACTCACCACTTAGCTAAACCTAACGGTTCTTAACGCTTGAAGTGGGAGCTTCTTGGGAATAGAGCATACTTGATAGCTTATTTCTTCACTAACAGCGGTTTCTCTTATTTACCAAGCTATCCCCGTAGTTCCTACGGTTTTTGATTGTACCTAAGCCAATGTTTGTATTCTTAGACCTTCGGTCAAAATATTGATACTAGCATTGATATCACGGTCATGATGAGTATGACAAATAGGGCAAGTCCATTCTCGAATATCGAGCGATTTCTTGCCATCTTTATGTCCGCACTCTGAACAAATCTGACTAGACGGAAACCACTGATTCACTTTAATGATTTCACGTCCATACCAGTCAGCTTTGTATTGCAACTTAGCCACAAAGCTAGACCAAGATACATCAGAAATACTTCTTGCTAATTTATGATTTCGCAACATACCTTTTACGTTTAAGTCTTCAATACAGATAATATCGTGATTTTTGATAATTTCTGTACTTAACTTATTCAGAAAATCAGTACGTTGATTCATTACTTTTTCATGCAATCTAGCTACTTTGCGTTTTTGTTTTTGATAATTTTTAGCTTCAGATAAAGGAATACCTTTTTTCTTAGCTAATAAGGCACGTCTAGATAACTTGCGTTGTTCACGTTTTAATTTCTTTTCCATTTTGGACGTGAATTTATTATTATCAATTTTTTGTCCATCTGAAAGAATCGCAAAATCTGTAATACCTAAGTCAATACCAATGGCAGAATTGGTTCTAGGTAACTCGCTAATTTCTTCTTTACATAACAAAGAAATATAGTATTTACCGCTAGAATGCCGTGATATTGTAGCAGATTTAATCATCCCTTTTGGTTGTCTATGAAGCTTAATTCTTACTAATGATTTCAATTTAGGAACTTTTATGAATTTACTATCAATCAAAGCAACTGTACCATTTTGATTATTCGTTGTATAACTCTGAACAGGATTTTTCTTACTTTTGAAACGTGGAAAGCCAACAGATTTATCCCGAAAAAAATTCTTGTATGCTTTATCTAAATGAAGTTGGGCATTGGCCAAAGCGAGGCTATCGACTTCTTTCAGAAATGGAAATTCTTTCTTATATTTAGCCGGTGTTGGAAAAGTCATTTTTTTAGAAGAATCATTTTTAACTTCTTCATATGCTTTTTTTCGATCATTAAGCATTAGATTGTAGACCTTACGAACGCAACCAAAAGTTTTGGCAAAGAAGATTTCTTGTTCCTCTGTTGGATAGATTCTGAATTTATATGCTTTTAGTTGTTCCATAAGATTCACCTACTATCTATATATACTTCTTAATCACATCAATTGGTGCTCCACCAGTCGTCAACAGACAAAAACTTTTAGACCAGAACTGCTCTTCCCAAAGAAATTGTTTGACTCTTGGGAAGTCACGTTTTATCAATCTTGAGCTGGCACTTTTATAAGCGCTTACAAATTTTGTTAATTCTGTTTTAGGATGAGCTTTGAACATAATATGAATGTGATCTTTGTCATGATTCCACTCAACTAAAGTAATATGATACGATTCTGAAATTCTTTCAAAAGTAGCTTTGGCATAATCAGATATTTCATCATCAATCACTTGTCTGCGATATTTAGTTACTAAAATAAGATGGTAATAAAGAAGGAAGACTGAATGGTTATTTGTACCGACCCCCAAAAGTTAGACCATAAAATCTAACAATTGGAGGTCGGTATTTTTATGTCCAAATATTCTTTTGAGTTTAAAAAGCAAGTTGTAAATGCTTATCTTA
>NZ_JBQKFH010000017.1:0-46041 GCF_052119425.1 Enterococcus cecorum | reverse complement strand
CAAAATTGATTTTGCTAGCTATTGCTTGCATGTATTTTTCTTTAACTCAAAAGTTAAAGACCCTACACATTGGTTGTTTGCATTTATTTGTTCAGTTTTCAAAGGTCTACTTTATTTAACTAACAACTCTTAAATCTTACACTAGATTCAATCGATTGTCAAGTTTTTTATGTCTTAGCGACTTTTTTATAATAGCAAATCCGTCTTTTTTTGTCAACACTTTTTTAAAAATATTTTTCAAAAAAAGTTATCTAAATCTGACTGATTCAAGCAGCTATCTTTATCATCTCTCAAAGACATTGGCTAGTATATCAAGTTTCTAGCCCTTCGTCAACTAAAAAATAGAAGTTTCTTAAAGTTTGCTTTTATGTTGTTTATAAGCGTCCGTATTTCTACAAAACGTAAAAATACCTAGAAAAGAACGAACATTAACCGATAAATCGATTATTTATTTCGATAATTAGCGAATATTTCTGATTTAGCAGTAAAATTTTTTGGTAAATTTCTTGATATTTTTTTCTTTTCGGGCCAATTTTTGCTAAAATAAGGCTAGTGATAAGTCTAAAATAAGTGAGTAAAATCTACTTACTTCTATATATTATGTTAGGAGGCTTTTTTGTATGAAAATTTTAGTAGCTGATGATGATAAGGAAATTGTAGAACTATTAAGTATCTATTTACAAAATGAAGGCTATGAACCAGTCAAAGCCTATGATGGCAAAGATGCCTTAAGTAAGGTACGCACAAATCCTGATATTGAGCTTTTGATTTTAGATATTATGATGCCTGAAGTAGATGGTATGCAAGTGGTGAAAGCTTTACGTAAAGAGTCACAAATTCCAATTATTATGTTAACTGCAAAATCAACGGATATGGATAAGATCAAAGGGCTTGTAGCGGGTGCCGATGATTATGTCACTAAGCCATTTAATCCTTTAGAAATTATGGCGCGCGTGAAGTCTCTATTAAGAAGAACGAAAATGCAAGTCAAGGCCAACCAACCTGAAATTTTAGAGGTGGCTTCCTTAGTAATTAATCGAGATTCTCATGAGGTAAAAACGATTAGCGGCAAAGAAATTCAATTAACAGCTTTAGAATTTGGCATTTTATACTTACTTGCTTCTCATCCGAATCGTGTCTTTAGTGCAGACGAAATCTTTGAACGTGTCTGGAAACAAGAAAGTATTGTTTCTGCTAAGACGGTCATGGTGCATGTTAGTCATTTACGCGACAAGATTGAAGAAGCAACTGGTGGCGAAAAGATTATCCAAACTGTTTGGGGTGTAGGGTATAAGATAGATGCAAAATAAAGAGACAAAAGCGGTACATGACAATAAAAAAATCGTACTCACCTCCAAAGAAATCAGCGAATTATTTGCCGAGGGAATTGTAACAGTCATTTTATTACTACTATTAAATGTCTCGTTACTGGTCATTCTTTCAGCAATCATTAAAAGTTCGCCGAATCTGCAAGACGCTATCTTTGAAACGAAATTTATCTTCTCACAAAATTTAGATAATGATTTATTTTGGAGTGGCCGTAACTTTTTGATTCCAATCTTTCTTGTGATAGATGCTTTGGTGCTCTATTGGCGGCTACATCGGCGGTATAAACAAATGCAGCTACGTCATATTATTAGTGAGTTGCACTATATCGCTGAAGGGAACTATGATTATCGGATTCCTTTTGAACTGAAGGGAGATTTAAATCGGATTATTCAAAGTATCAATGGTCTTGTGGATAGTACCATGATGGCGATTGAAGAAGAGCGCAAAATCGAGCAATCTAAAGACGAATTGATTACCAACGTGAGTCACGATATTCGTACGCCACTGACTTCGATTATTGGCTATTTAGGTTTAATAGAAGATAAGCAATATCATTCAGAAGAGGAATTGTTGAAATATACGCACACCGCCTTTATGAAAGCCAAACAGATGAAATCCTTAGTGGAAGATTTGTTTGAATATACGAAGGTTCGCCAATCTAGTGTGCCGATTTACTACATTACTTTTGATATGGTGCAATTAGTCGAGCAGCTAGCCGTCGATTTTGAACTGGAAGCGGCGAAAAAAGGCATCGAGATTATCGTACAGGCCAATCAAAAACAAATCATGATGGAATGCGATACCGAAAAAATTGTCCGCGTCTTTAATAATCTGATTTCCAATGCTTTAAAATATGGTAAAGGTGCTACCCAAATTGTCGTGGAACTAGAGCAAATTAGTCAGGAAGTCATCATTACGGTAAAAAACAATGGCCAAATGATTCCGCAAAAATCTCTGGAACAACTATTTGACCGCTTTTATCGGGTGGAAGAATCGCGCTCACAAGAAACAGGCGGCACAGGATTAGGATTAGCCATCGCCCAAAGTATCATCGCTTTACACGGCGGCTATATCTATGCTAAATCCAACCCAGAGTGGACGAGTTTCATCATGCATCTCCCTATTAAAAAAGGCAAAATCAAAAAATAAATATATGCAGTCATTCTTTTTAGGTGGCTGCGTTTATTTTTTGCACAAATTTGCCAAAACACTTGCAAAATCTAAAATTTAAGCTACAATAAGCGTAAATAGATTTCCTGGAAAGACTAGTAGTTATTGACTCCTTTTTAGAGAGCAGTTGGGTGGTGCAAAACTGTATGGAAGATAGCGAATCCACTTTCTGATAGGACTCGCAAAGAAATTTGTGACGGCTCGCAACCGTTATCCTGTACAAAGTGTAGTATGTAGATACTAAATTTAGGTGGCACCGCGTAATTTACGTCCTAAAGTGTAAGAGATTTTCTTATGCTTTAGGACTTTTTTGTTTACTGCCCCTATGACTTTGTGGATGAGAAGATAAAAAAATTTTTTGGAGGGATTTTGATGTTAGATATTAAAATGATTCGTCAAAATGTAGCCATGGTTAAAGAAAAACTAGCTACCCGCAATGTCGACGAAGCAAAAATCAATGAATTTGTCGCTTTAGATGAAAAACGCCGCGCAGAATTAGTCAAAGTAGAAGAGTTGAAAAAACTTAGAAATGACGTATCTGGTGAAATTGCGCAATTAAAACGCAATAAAGAAAATGCCGATGACAAAATTGCCCAAATGAAAAAAGTCGGTGAAGAAATCAAAGCCTTGGACGAACAAATCGCCCAAATCGACGAAGAACTAACTGCCATCGCCACGACTTTGCCAAACTTGCCACATGAAAGCACGCCAATTGGTAAAGATGAAGATGATAATGTCGAAGTACGCCGTCATGGAACGGTTCGCGAATTTGATTTTGAACCAAAACCTCACTGGGAAATTGCTGAAAACCTTGGTATTTTAGACTTTGAACGTGGGGCTAAGGTGTCTGGTAGTCGTTTTGTCTTTTATAAAGGGTTAGGTGCCCGTTTGGAAAGAGCGATTTACAACTTCATGCTAGATGAACACGGCAAAGAAGGCTATACCGAAGTCATCCCCCCTTATATTGTAAATAGCCATTCAATGTTTGGGACTGGACAATTTCCTAAGTTTAAGGAAGATGTTTTCCAATTAGCCAACACAGATTTGACTTTGATTCCAACGGCTGAAGTGCCATTAACCAACTATTATAATGGCGAAATTTTAGAAGAAGCGGATCTACCTGTTTATTTTACTGCTTTGAGCCCTTCTTTCCGTTCAGAAGCTGGGAGTGCCGGTCGTGATACACGTGGTTTGATTCGCTTGCACCAATTTAACAAAGTCGAAATGGTGAAATTAACCAAACCAGAAGAATCTTACAATGAATTAGAAAAAATGACGCAAAACGCTGAAAATATCTTGCAAAAATTGAACTTGCCTTACCGTGTGGTGGCCTTATCAACTGGTGATATGGGATTCTCTGCGGCTAAAACCTATGACTTAGAAGTATGGATTCCAGCGCAAGATACGTATCGCGAAATCAGTTCTTGCTCAAACTGCGAGGACTTCCAAGCAAGACGTGCCATGATTCGTTACCGTGATGAAAATGGTAAAGTGCAATATGTCCACACGTTGAACGGTTCAGGGCTCGCTGTTGGTCGTACGGTTGCGGCTATCTTAGAAAACTACCAAAACGAAGACGGTAGCGTGACCATCCCTGAAGTCTTAGTTCCATACATGGGCGGCGTAACAGTTATCAAATAAGGTTGTGAGGCAGCTTGATTAGACATGAAGAAATTCGTGTGCTTACCTACCACTGCAAAAATCGGATGAAAGGAGATTTTTGCAAGTGGTAGGGCGAATTTCACAATGTCTAGCTGCCGAATACCGTCAAATAAGATTGTGAGCCAAGTCGATTAGCTCCAAGCATAAGGTTATCAATCAACTTGTGAAAATACGAGAAAATTCATGTATTACCTTCTGCTAAGAAAATCGGATGAAAGGAGATTTTCTTATGCAGGAGGGTGAATTTTCCAAGTATTTAGTTGATTGATACTGATAAAGCTAAGGTTGTCCGGAATGACAGGAAAATCCACCATATTTAAAGATTTTACTAGTTTAAATCATTTGCCAGATGGTGGTTTAACACTGACTGAAATGGCCGGTTACACAACACTGCTTCTCTTGATTAACATTAAAACACACAAAATAAAGCGAATAACCAAACTTAAGTGAAATCCTTAAGCTGGCTATTCGCTTTTTCATTGATATCAATTATTTTTAATGTTCAGATGCTCCAGAAGTGGCATCAGCTTGCCCCCCAGCTTGTGACGCTCCAGAAGTGGCATCGGCTGACGGCATTGCTGCTACTTTGCCACCTGCTAGGTATTGACCTGTTTCTTGTAAATACCAATCCAACCAAGGTTTAAAATTAAAGACAATTTCATTAATTCCAGCAAATGAACCATCAGGATAATACATCGCTTGATAGTTATGCGTATTGATAATGCCTTCTGGGGAACCTGGCACAATCGTACGTACATATTCTTGGTTACCGTTACGCAAAGTACCAACCACCCACTCAACATTTTTCATGCGATTTGCAGGTAAAGAATTATGAACTGTTGATAGTCGATTACCCACTTGACTTGGCACACGTTTAGCCAACATGGTATCCGGATCTTGGTGACTAGCATTATAGTATAAAAATTGATTATTATCATCAGAATAAGTTAATTCAATTGGCATAGCTTTTAAAAACATATTTAATTGGTTCACTGTTAATAGGCCATTATCTAACTTCACATAAGTATCTCCTGAAACAGCGCCTGTTAATTCGGCTGCTTTTTCTAACCAGTCTGGGTCATCTGGATCAATTTCAGTAATCGTAGTAGCAATTGGATGAGAAGCGGTTAAATCTTCTGGTTCAATTGGTTTAGGCTTTTTTAAATGACTGACTACATCCACATATTTTACAAAATTATCTAAACAAGTCTCTAAGAAATTCACCGTACCTACATTGGTAATATTCCCTTCATCATCAAAGGCTTCTTTGGCTTTTCCTAATAAAAATTCATTTCCCGGTAAGGTGTAAGCATTGACCCCAGGAGCATCTAAAATTTTTCGTAGATGAACTTGGGCACGAGAAGTTCCTTGATCATAATAAGAAGCACCCACAATCATTACTGGTTTACTTTCAAATGGATGAACCTTATAAGATAGCCATTCTAAAACACTCTTTAAGGCTGCAGTAATTGTGTGATTGTGTTCAGGCGTTGCAATGATCACACCATCTGCTCGGGTAATTTTATTATAAAGATATCTTAGTTGGAAGCTCTCTTGCCAATCTTCATCTTGATTAAACATTGGTACTTGATCAATTTCCAATAATTCTAATTCAAATTTTGTTTTAAAGTGACGACGAATAAATTCTAATAACTTACGATTATATGATAGTTCTGCATTTGAACCGACAATGCCAACAAATTTTTTCATAGACGTATCCTCTTTTCTTACAAGTTTTCCCAATCAAAGTTTTCTGCATCTTTTTTCAAGGCTTCTTTGGCATGAACCATTTTTTCATTCACTTTTATAAATAAGCGAAAATCAGCAAACAAACCTTCTAACTTATGAATGGTATCTAGATCGATTAAATCCCCATTTTCATCAAATGCTTGTAATGAATGAGCCAATAGAAATTCTGAACTAGGCATAATTGTCGCATTGATTTCTGGTGAATCAAGAATTTGACGTAACTGTGCTTGTGCTCTTGAAGATCCTAATGTTCCGTAAGAGGCACCAGTAATCATCACAGGTTTATTTAATAATGGATGAATCCCATAAGATAACCAAGCCAAAGCACTCATTAACACCGCTGGAATCGAGTGATCATATTCTGGCGTTCCGATAATCACACCATCTGCTTGTTGAATTTTTTCCGCCAATTCTAAAACACTTGCTGGTACTTTACGATTGGCAGGTTTATTAAAAATCGGTAAATCTTTAATTTCTACCAACTCGATACTTGCTTGTTTAGCGAAATGTTTTTGCATATATGCTAGTAACTGTCGATTGGTCGAACGTTGTGAATTTGTTCCTACAATAGCAATTAATTTCATAAAAATTAACCCCCTATAATCTTAAATATTTGGATAGTAAAAAGATTTCAATCCTGAAGAAAGATATACCTGATTTTCTTGATCTACAATAATTCCTTCAAGTTCTGGATGCTGCTCAATCACTGCTAATGCCTCTGAAATAGGTAAACCAAACAAACGACTTGTCCATATTTCACAGGTTAAGGATTGGTTTGCAACAATCGTCAAACTGGCCATCCGCGTTTCAAAAGGAAATCCTGTTTGCGAATCTAGCAAATGATGATACCGCTTTCCATCAACCGTCAAAAAACGCTCATAAATACCTGAAGTGACTACAGATTGATTTTCAATTGCTAATATTCCTAAATGTTGGTGACGTGGCTTTTGTGGATGTTGAATGCCTACATACCATTTGCCATTTTCACGTTTTGGATTAGGACCAAAAGCTAAAAAGTTACCACCTAAATTAATCATCGCACTATGGCATTGTTTTTTCAATTTAGCCATTAAATAGTCAGCAATGTAACCCTTAGCAAGTGCCCCTAAATCAATTTCCATCCCTTTTCGTGCTAAAAATACCGTTTGCTGTTGTGAATCTAAAATGATTTGTTCACTATTGAGCAATGGTAAGGTCGCAAAAATCTCTGTTGGTGTAGGGAGTTTCGCTTGTTTAAAACCAATACGCCACAATTTCACTAAAGGACCAATAGCAATATTCAAATGGCTAGGTTGTGCCAAACTATGCTGCTTGCCAATTGAAATCAACGAAAAAAGCGCTGGACTCACAGCCACTGGACAAACTCCTGCTAAGTGATTTAATTGCATTAATTCAGAGGTTTCTTGATTGGCTGAAAAGCACTGATTTAAAGCTAATAATTCATCTGTTATATTTATGAATATTTTTTCACAATCTAAATCAGAATCTATCCATAAATCAATAAACGTGCCCATCATCTTCCATTGCTTAGATGCTTGCATTTTCTCACATCCTTCTTTTTACGAACTATATGATATCGGTTTCTAAACAAAAATGCAAGAAAAATATTTCACAGAGTGAACTATTATTGTTTATTAGCCAATACGTCAGATGACAGCTTATCCAAAATTCGTTATTATCATTGAAAATATTTTGAAAAATTTTCAGTCTAAAGTCCCCTTGTATTCAGCTTTCAAACATGATAAGTTTAGTGTATATACGAAAATGAAAAATCAATGAGTTTTTTATTTCACAGAATTAGGGGAAAAAGGAGTGGGAAAATGACCGACAATTCAAATGAAAAAACGACAAATTCTAGAAGACAACACCGAGAAGTCCAACTAGAGCATAGAAAGCATAAAACGGGTTGGATGTGGCACTTACCTTTAGCGGTGATTGTTCTGGGGATTGCCTTTTTAATTGTGTTTATCTGGCATAACAAAGACCAGCAAAAAGTCGATACCTTTGAAACGGCTCAAAAACAACTGCTTAAACAGCAACGAATAGCTGATTTTAGTGAAGAAAAAGTTCAAGAAAAACGCTTATACACCGTAACTTTCCATCCGAAAAATGAAAAATTCACGAAAGAACAACCTTTAATAGAAGAAAAATTCCAAGAGATGAAGGTCGCTTTCCAGAAAAAACATAAAATTGATGCGGGTACAACTTGGATTAAAAAAATCGAAAAGCATGTCTTAAATCCAAAAATGAATAAAATTGTGCTATCCAGCCAATTCTTCACATGGAATCCAGACAAGGAAAAATTTCATGAGCAACCACTGCAACAGAGTGCACTTTTACTCTCTAGTGAAACAGGACAAACTCCAAGTGCTAAACAAATTATTGGTAGTGATGAAAATCTACTCACCATCAAACCACTTGTGCAACAAAAGATTTTAGAGCAAGTCAAAGCGCCTGATAAAGTGATTGATCAAGTCTTAAATTTAAAAAATCTGAACATGGATCAAAAGATGAAAATTCAAGATAATCAGCTAAAAATTACTTTAGATAAGAAAATTGGGAATCTAAAAACTGTAAGCTTACCTTTGAATTTAGTGTTACCTTATATCGATCAAAACTATGCCATAGGTCAAACCCAAGAGCAACTGCCTGGCCTCGATCCGAATAAAAAGTACATCGCTTTAACTTTTGATGACGGTCCAAAAGCGCAAACCACCAATCAATTGTTAGATATTTTAGCAGCCCAACAAGTGAAGGCCACTTTCTTTATGTTAGGAAGTAGCGCACGTCAATATCCTGAAGTGGTGAAACGGGCCGCAAGTGAAGGGCATGAAATCGGTAGCCACTCTAATGTGCATAATAATTTACGTTCGATGGCTCCAGATGCAATCAAAACGGATATCCATGAAGCCGATAAGTCTATTTATCTAGCAGGTGGAAAGCTACCTAAGATTTTGCGTCCGCCATATGGTGCGATTAATAGCCAAGGTGCACAGGTTATCGACAAGGCCATCATCCAGTGGAATATTGATTCACGTGACTGGGAGCTAAAAAATACACCGCTGATTGTGCAACATGTCTTACAAACGGTACAGCCTGGTTCGATTATTTTGATGCATGATATTTATCAAACCACCATTGATGCGGTCACTCCAATCATTGAACAATTACGTGCGCAAGGCTATGAATTCGTGACAGTTGACCAATTGCTGCAATATCAAGACAAACCACGGATGCAATACTTTAGCCAAGACGATGCCCGTACTGTATAAACTAAAAAATCCTAGCCTACATGCAAAAAGTAGACTAGGATTTTTTGATTTGCTCTATCCGCTCGTGGCTGTTCGACCCAGCTCACAACCTTGTTTTAATCTGTGTTCGCCGGGTAACTCCTGTGCATCTAAGCCGCCTTGGCTAGAAAAGTCTTTAACCTTGCGGACTTTTCTGCCAATTCGGATCTTAGCTGCTTGGAGTTGACCGACCCGGCTCACAACCTTGATTCACGGTGTTCGGCAGCTAGACATTGTGAAATTCGCCCTCCCACTTGCAAAAATCTCCTTTCATCCGATTTTCGCAGTGGTAGGTAAGCACACGAATTTCTTCGAGGCTTTCCAAGCTGCCTCACAACCTTTTATTAAAATTCGGCGGAGTAGTTTGGTGCTTCTTTAGTGATTTGGACGTCATGTGGGTGAGATTCACGTAAGCCATTGCCACTCATACGTACAAATTGGGCATTTTCACGTAAAGCTTCTAAATTAGCGGCTCCGACATAACCCATACCAGCTTTCAATCCACCAATCATTTGGAAGATAATATCGGCTACACTACCTTTGTAAGCGACACGACCTTCAATTCCTTCTGGGACAAGTTTATTGGCTTCGTTCACGCCACCTTGGAAGTAACGGTCACTTGAACCTTTTTCCATCGCCCCTAATGATCCCATACCACGATAAGTCTTGAAGCGACGACCTTGGTAGATTTCGAATTCACCTGGAGATTCATCCGTACCAGCTAACATACTTCCTAGCATCACCGCAAAACCACCAGCGGCTAAAGCTTTCACGATATCACCTGAGTACTTGATTCCTCCATCGGCAATGATTGCTTTTCCATATTGACGAGCCACACTAGCCGCATCGTAAATCGCTGTTAATTGTGGCACACCAACACCCGCAACGATACGAGTCGTACAAATAGAACCAGGTCCGATTCCAACTTTGACGACATCGACACCGGCATCATATAAAGCCTTCGTACCTTCTGCAGTCGCTACATTTCCGGCAATTAAAGTCGCTTCAGGGAAAGTTTCGCGGATTTCTTTAATCTTGCGTAAAACCCCTGCACTATGACCATGCGCAGTATCAATTACAATCGCATCAGCACCGGCTTGCAATAACGCTTGGGCACGTTCAAAAGTATCACTTGTAACCCCAACAGCTGCAGCCACTAATAGACGACCATGTTCATCTTTAGCTGCATTTGGAAATTCAATTACTTTTTCGATATCTTTAATCGTAATTAAACCACTTAGACGACCTGCTTCATCCACGATTGGTAATTTTTCGATTTTATGTTGTTGTAAAATCTTTTCGGCATCTTTTAGTGAAGTTCCAACTGGCGCTGTCACTAGATTTTCTTTCGTCATGACTTGTTCAATTGCAATCGAATAATCTGTCACAAAACGCATGTCACGGTTGGTAATGATACCGACTAATTTGCGGTTTTCCAATGTTTCAACAATTGGCACCCCACTAATGCGATATTTACTCATCAAGTGTTCTGCATCACTGACTAAATCTTGTGGTGTTAAGAAGAATGGATCAATGATAACGCCACTTTCTGAACGTTTTACCTTACGAACTTCATCTGCTTGAGCTTCGATGGACATATTTTTGTGAATAACCCCTAATCCACCTTGACGTGCCATTGCAATCGCCATTTTGCTATCAGTGACGGTATCCATGCTTGCACTAATAATAGGAATGTTCAACTTAATATTTTTCGCAAGTTGCACGCTCATATCGACATCATTTGGCAAGACGTGACTTTCTGCTGGGATAAGCAAAACATCATCGAACGTTAATCCTTTTTTCGCGAATTTAGTCTCCCAATTTGACATTTCTTCACACACCTCGTTTAATAAATTTTTGATTGGTTTTATGTCAAACAATCGTGATTTTCAGCGATTGGTCCGGCATAAAAATTTGGATATTTTTAATGATGAACATAGCAAAAAAAACAAGAGAAGTCAAGGATTCTGACTAGATTCTCATCAAATTGCTAAGGTTGGGGGGAATTTATCGCTCATTTTATCAATCATTTATCGCTCATTTGTCGCTCATTTTCTGACCATTCTTCCATAGACACACCGCAAAAACACCTGCAAGCACGAAACTTACAGGTATTTGTGTCTATTCGTTTATAAGATTTTGATTACGATAATAAATCCACGCTTCAACGACCAAGGCCAAAATAGCAATCATAAATACAACACGAACGCCAAAATACTGGGCTAGACTACTCATGACTAGAGTAAATAAAGAAAAACTAAGCGTACTAATCACTTCTAAGGCAGCATATAGATGGACCAACTGATTTTCTGCCACCGCTGATTGAAGTAAGACGGTTTCCGGAATTTCCTTCAATTGTGAGAAGAAGCCAATCCCCACTGAACAAATAAGAAAAATCCAAGCATTCGCACTCACTAAGCCAAGCAACGTCATACTCGCAGCAAAAAGTAACGCAAAAATAATACTCTTACCCTTTTTGCCACTCACCTTTTCAGCATAGCGATAAATCAAAGCACCACCTAAAATGATGCCCAGTGAATAAGTCGTGTTGATATATCCCCAATAATGCTCATCTTGATGCAAAATCTGCGTAACGAAAACCAAAATAATTGAGGAAACCCAAATGCTATTGGCTAAAATTTCGAACAAATTACAACCGACCACCACACTCAATGTCTTGTTTGTAAAAATGAAGCGCCATCCTTTTGTCACACTTTGCCAACTGGTCTCATTTTCGATAACCTCACACTGGGCAGTAGGCAAAACAAAGGATAGGATGCTCGCCAACAAATACAACGCAAAAATAACCCACAAGCTACCTACTAAATGCAAATAGCCATACAAGATACCACCTAAGGACCAGCCGACAACCGAAATAATCTCACTAACGGTCGCAAACAAGGCATTTCCTCTAGCTAAATCTGTCAAATAGGTAGGAATTAAAGCAGTACTCACCGGCTGCGCAAAACCATCAAAAATCGAAATCCCTACAATACAAATGTAAACAACGGCAATAGGATAAGCACAAATGTTTAAACTAACGACCAATAAGAGTAAAAGTAGCGTCTTAGCCAGTTGCGTAAAACTCAATACTTGATTCATTGGCAATTTTTTGGTCACTAATGGCACCAAAAAGCTGGAGATAAAAGCACTTAAACCAATTAATACAGGAATGACGGTGGTAGCCATCACAGAATGCGTGACTAAATAAATATCCGCTATCAAACTTAAGCGTAAAAAAACATCAGCCAAGTTAGCTAGCGATTGCGAAGTTACTAAAAGATAAAATGAACGAAACACGAAAAATCTCTCCTTTAATCATAGATGATCAGGCGAAATTTAGCATCTCTAGCTTTTTTGGCTATTCAATTCAATGAGACAAGCGAGCTAGCAATACCGTTCGCCTGTTATAGTTCGATGTTTCGTATCTTACATTTAACTTCTTCCTCTCTGTTTTACTATCACGTTTTTGTTGTTTTAAGCGTATCGTAATTTTTTCACAATGTCAATATAAAAATGAAAATTCGATGAGATTCAGTTAGACTATCTTGATTCATTTTTATAAATATAAAAGCACATAAATAAACACCTGCAAGCACGAAACTTACAGGTGTTTTTGTTTATATTGAATAAGCTTTATGACTCTTTCTAATATCTTGGAAAAATTTCTCCGCTCGAGGCTGACCGAGTCGCTTCACAACCTTTTATTTCAATGCGATGATTTGGTCGTAGTGTGCTTTTTGGTCGATATGGTGGGCGATTTCGATAATGGTTAGTGGTAGGCTCAAAATCAATTCGTGGACTTTTTTGGCGTTTTCTGGGTCAAGGGAGGCCGTGGCTTCATCAACTAAAAGTACTTCCTTTTGACGCAGTAACGAACGCGCAATCTCTAGGCGAATCTTCTGCCCACCGGAGATATTTTCCCCATTGTTTTCAATTTTCACATCCAAAATATCGGTAAATTCCGAAGTTAACCCTACTTGATCGAGCGCTTTTAGCATTTGTTCATCGGTAAAATCAGAACCTAACGCTAAATTGTAACGGATGGTCTGATTAAATAAATGCGGACTTTGTGAAATCAAGCCAATATTAGCCGCAAAATTGTCCACTGTCTGACCATTTTTTTCACGGAAAATAATTTGTCCCTCATCCAACGTTTCATCGCCTAAAAGCATCGCAAAGAAGGTTGATTTCCCACAACCACTCGGACCAGTTAAGAGATATTTTTTGCCGCGTTCAAAAGCTTGTGAAAAGTTTGTAAACAAGATACGTTCGCCAAAACTTTTCGCTAAATCTTGCACTTGTAATTGTGAAAGTTGGGCATTTGCAGCTGGATGAACAATCAGAGGAGTCTCTTCTAATGCAAAGATTTCGACAAATTTATCTTTGATGGAATTACTTGCTCTAAGCTGATTATAACAGTCAATCGCTTCACCTATGCTAGTACCAAAAGATCTAGACGCTACAAACATCGCAATCAAACTCGCCATCGTTACCCCAGAAACACCCAAACTTTGAAGATAAAAACCGATAAACAATGGTAAGACTTGCGCAATAAAGCCAACTAAACCTAAAACAAATTGTGCCCCTTTACGGATGACAGTCGCTTTTTTTCGCGCATTTTCATAAGCGACTGTTGCGTCATTCACTTGTGAAAAAGCAGCATCCAAAGCTTGATTCATGCGTAAAGTTTGCTGACCATTCATCGCGTCCATGATTTTTGATAGCAAGGTACTACGAGTCGTTGATTGCTTGCCCCCTGATTC
Source organism: Enterococcus cecorum (assembly GCF_052119425.1). Lineage (GTDB taxonomy): Bacteria > Bacillota > Bacilli > Lactobacillales > Enterococcaceae > Enterococcus_E > Enterococcus_E cecorum_C. The sequence continues at coordinate 32,075 of NZ_JBQKFH010000017.1, read as the reverse complement.
GTCAATTTTTTTATCAAAGGCGTGACGAACAAAAATCGATAACGTCGCACAAACAATAAATAATGCACCTACAATGACATTTTGATATAACAAATACGCAGACAACACGATGATGAATTGTATTCTCACTAGTACCAATAATGCCATTGTCATATATTGTTGAAAGAAGAATTCGACATCTTGCGTTAAAATAGCAATTTGCTCGTCTTCAGTATAGGAGTGCTTGCGTGTCGTGAGTAGCTGATACAGTTTCACTCGCAACTCGCCCGTACGATAGACCATATAATAATTGCTCAACAGATTATCCGCTAACATCAAGGCATAAAGTAAAAGATAAACGCACAAACCATAGAAGATAAAGCTCCAGACTTGATCCATTCCTTGTGCGTGTTCAAGCGTGAAAAGTCGTTTTAAAATCAATGGTTCACACAAAATACACAGCGTTGAAATAAAGCCTAATAGTATTAAAAGAGCTACAACCTTTTTTCCCATAATTTTGACAAACATCTAAGCCACCTCCCAATCAATCACTGCATCATATACACTTAAATCGTCTACATAATGTGCTACTTCGATAATCATAATTGGTAGTGAAAGTAGGAGTTGACGGACTTTACGTGCATTTGCTGGATCGAGTGCCGCAGTAATTTCATCGGCGAGTAGGATATCTTTTTGCCGCAATAAAAAGCGTGCAATCTCTAGACGTACCCGCTGACCGCCAGAAACATTTTTCCCATTATCTTCCACTTGAAAATCCAAACCTTCAGGAAATTCTTGATCCAATCCGACTTGTTGTAAGACCGTTAACAATTGCTCGTCTTGAAAATCTTGACCAAGGCTGAGGTTTTCGCGGATAGTCGCATTGAATAGATACGGATTTTGCTGAATCATCCCGACATTTTGCGTAAAGTCTGTAAAGGAGTGCTGTAAATGATCATAAACTGCAATCTTCCCTGCATCGAGGGTTTCTTCTTTACTAATGAGCTTGAGTAAGGTACTCTTACCACTACCACTTGCCCCACGAATTAAATAATGCTTGCCGGCTTCAAAAGTATAGTTAAAATCCTGTAAAATACGTTTTTTATCAAAGCTTTTCGCAACATCCGTACAGACCAAACGTTGAAGCTGTTCGACATAATTCGTTTGCGGACTTTCAGGGACTTCATCGAGCACCGCATAGACTTTTTCTGTCGTGCTTTTTGCTTCTTGAAAGGCTAACAGCGAGTACATCATCGTTTGTAATGGATTTGTTAATGTACCTGAAGCAATAAACATCGCCACAAGTGCTGCAAAATTCGTTTCTTCAAAAAAGTGAGGGAATAAAAAGTATAAGGCAATCGGTACTACTCGACCTAAAAACATAGTAATCCCATTAAAGAAGAATAGAAAATTATAGATATAGTAGTATTTCGCACGTTTACTTTCATAATCCATAATCTGCGTTTTCATATCGGCAAATGTCGCTTGATTGGCTTGATTATGTAAAATGGTGCCTCGACCTTTCACAAAATCCATCAACTGCGCCATCACCTCGTTACGGGCAACCCCTTGCGCTTCACCGACTTTTTCCGTATAGCTATTTAGTAATAATTGTGGCAGTGGTCGCAATAAAGAAAGAATAACAAATAGTAGACCGAGTTTCACATTTTGTAAGATAAGATAACCCGACACTGCACAAAAACTAAGTAGCATGGCAACAAATTTAAACACTTCTTCTACATAGTAATCATGGAAAAATTCGACATCTTGGCTCAAGAGATTAATGGCATCGGATTTGGCTGCTTTTTCATTGGCATATAATTTCCGTTGCACCAATTGTCGACGAATATTGACCAAAGCTTCTTGTGTGGCTTCAGAGGTTACTACATCGGATAGATACTGCAAACCATTAAAAAGCACATACACACCTAGACCAGATAAAGTCAACTTCAATAACGAAGCCATGTCCGTTAGCTGATCTGTATTTAACACTTTGTCAATGACGATGGGCGAAACTAACCCCCAAAAGGCGCCGAGAACTGCCATGACGAAGAATCCTAAGCGCCAGCGATGTACATAACGAAATAACCGCATAAAAACACTCCTTTTTTCTGTTTTCAAATAAAAGAAGTTAAGGTATATGTGGGGGAGACACACTTATACCTTAACTTTCAATGCTTCTTATGAATTAGCGCAGAAAAAGTTTATATTAACACTTATTTCACGCTCAGCGTTAAATGTTTTGTTTTCTGAAATATTCATAAAGTAAAACTCCTTTCATTTATAATACGTCAAGCACATCGTTATAACCTTTTGTCAGTGCAAATAAAGCTAAACTCTTCTGTATCCGTCTTTTATTCGATTGACACAGCCTCTCCCAAGAGCTAGTTTTACTATTCCTAACTAAAGGACAATGACCAGACTTGCATATCAACACATAGGGACAATCCTGACATCTTTCAACATCTATATTTTTGACCCAATGTTTCCGCTTAGTTTCATTGATACTTTTCGTAACAATATTTCCAAAAACGTTTTGTGAACTATACAAATCAATCGTACACGCCTGTATAATTCCTCTAACGTTGAACATATAATGGTTTAATCGATTGGCATAACAAGTAAATGAATTATGCAACAAACTTTCTGGATAGTTGAGTTTATACCCATTTTCATAGGCTTTTCTAGCAAATTCATAACTCCTATCCTCTGCTAACATTCGTACACAATAATCTTTTTCTCTAGATCCTTGTCCCCAATCAGAAACGTTGTAAAAAAGTAACTCAAATCTTTCATCATTTTTCAAAAATTTACCATCTTGATCTAAAAAATTACTTACCGAAACCAAATTCGATTCAGATAAATTAAATCTAATTATGCAATTAAATTGAAAAGTACTAGAAGATAGTTGTTTTAAATTATTCAATATCCTTTGATAAGAACCTTGACCATTTGCTAAAACACGTTGGCTATCATGTCCTTCTTGATCACCATCTACTGTAATCTGAAAGCTAGTAACTGAACATTTTTCAATAAGTTCTGCTTGTTTATTACGCGTAAGAAGAAATCCGTTTGTTGTAATATCTGAAGAATAGGTAACTCCATACCTATCACAATATTCTTGAAATTTACTAGATAAAGCTTTAATGGTTCGATAGCCTAAAAGTGGTTCCCCGCCAAACCAGTGAACATGAAATTGCTTATAATTTTTTACAGACAATAATTTTTCAGCAAATTCACTAATTGCCTGTTCCACTTCTTCACTCATTACAATATCTTCAAATTTTTCATAGCAATATTTACATCTAAAATTACAATCTCCATGTGTTAAAATTGTGAACTCTAGAATTTTTTCGTCCGTTTTTGTAATCTTAGCTGTGACTTTTTCGAATTCATTATCTTCTTGGTTATAGTGATAGGATTTTAAATATGTTTCATACTGATTTTGTATTTCTACATCATCTTTCATCTTCTCAACTAATCGAGAGCTGATAAAAAATGAATGATTATTTTTGGTATTATAATAAACTCTACCCTCGTCAGTATCGGTATGAAGAATATAAGGCGATAATTTCATGTTTAAACACCTCCGAGCTATCTATGAGCCCATTATATACCCAAATTCCATTAATCTAAAATTCATCCCATATATGCAATCTAGCTATCACTACCCAACATTTTAGCTAATTCTTCTTCAAATGAACTGGCAATATTATGGCAATCCACCAATTTTAATCCAGCAATAATCTTTTTCATTTCGATAATCGCGTTATCCTCTCCATCTTTTTTATATCTGAGCATTTGTTTAGCAAAATAAAAATAATAACGTTCATAAATTTCTGTTTCCTTAAAAAAGGTCATTTCTAGTTGTTTTTCAAAATAATGTGCATCTAACCATTTATTTCGTTCAATACACATAATAAAGGCATTAACATTCATCGAAGCAATGATTCTTCTATTTTTTGAAATCTCTCTATACAAATCCGTCCGACGATTCATTTCTTTTAACAGCATCATACTCATTTCGTGATTTAAAGAGGATAACAAATTAGAAAAAATCAATAATTCATATTCTCCCCAATAATCCACTTTCATCAAATAATCAATGACAAATTCCATATCCTCTTCACTATGTGTTTTTTTATTCGTAAGATTTCCTAAATATATCTTAATAATAATAGTATTTAAACGTTTAAAAATATTTAATTCATCTGTTTTTTCTTTCTGTGCAATCAACAACTTATTTAATCCAGCTACATCTTTACTATAGAATAGCGTTTGTATTTTTTCCCATGAACCACTTATTTCATCTTTTTTAAAATCGTTCATTACATACATAAATTCATCTACAGGCATTTTGATTTTTCGTAAAGCCTTAATAAATTTTGTTATCGTTAAATCGCTTTCTCCTTTTTCAAATCTAGATAACTGTGAAGTAGATAAACCACTTTCAGCAATATCTTTTAGACTTAACCCTCTTGCTTCGCGATAAGTTTTAAAAATTTCTCCATAGTTCTCCATAATATCCTACTCCTTGCATATATGGGATAAACAAAAACTTACTAGGCAATCCCTTTACTCATTTAGCTGCAGTACCTTATTTAAATGTTCCTCAAAATTTTCAGCTAGATGCTGGCTATCCGCTATTTTGACTGCAGCAATAATTTTGTTAATCACTTCTAAATATTTCTCATCTTTTGAAACTTTATAATTATAAATATTTTTAGCATATTTAAAAAACAACCGCTCATATAAATCCGTCTCTTCAATATCCATTCGTACAATTTGTTTTTCGATATAATCCGCTGAAATAAAATCATTTGCCTCAACACAGGTAATATAAGCATTGATATTCATAATGATAATTAACTTTTTATTTCTAGGAATATCTTTATAAAAATCCACTCGTCGATTCATCTCTCGTAACAACGTCATATATAATTGCGGTTCTAACACATCAATCACACTGGAAAAAATTAATAGTTCATATATTCCCCAATATTCGACACTAAATAAATACTCGCTTAACTCTTTAATATCCTTTAATTCATACTGATTACAAGAATTTAAAAATGACAATCTAATTTTTATAATCAAAATATGCAACCTATGATAAATTGAATCATCCGTCTTTTCTTGGTAAATAACTAATAAGTTTTTCAATCCCTTAGCATCATGGTTTATGAGATATTTATTTATCTGATACAAAAGTTCACTCAAATCATCTCTTTTAAAGTTATTAACGACATAAAGATATTCATCAATGGAAATATTCATTTTTTTCAAGATTGCAATGAATTTCGTAATCGTCAAGTCACTTTCACCATTTTCAAAGCGTGATATTTGTGAAGTAGAAACGCCCATTTTTGAAATATCTGCTAAGCTTAGATGTCTAGATTCTCGTAATTTTTTAAATACCGTTCCAAATTTTTCCATAACTCTCCCCCTTATCCCTTATATGGGAAATAAAATGATACATGTGAATTTTCTACTAATATATAGGCATAATTGTTTTTAAAGGAGATGATTTCATATTGAATAAGAAAATACAAAACACCTTAAAAATACTCTTACTTCTCGGAGGTTTCATCATTATTCCTATAATTTAATAAATAATGTTTTATTTAAAAGACTTCAAAAGATCCGCAATACCTCCTTCAAGCAAGTACTCATGTGTTACATTAATATACCACCAAAAAACGAATACTTTTTATAGATTTACAACCTATTCCTATTATAAGTGAATCTGTTTGTAGCAACAATATCTACTTGCTATCGACATAATATAATGTAACTATTCTTCAATAACTATTGTGTATAGGATATCCATGATTCATCCTGTATAAATGAGTTCAATCAAATTGCTAAAAAAAACAGTCCACAAACATCTCTGAAAAAAGACGTTTGTAGGCTGTTGATTGTTTCAATTAGTTATTTTTGACGAGTACGTGGGCTGGATAGGCTGCTGACGATATTGAATTTTTTCTTCAAATAGAAACGCAAACCTAAAGCAATGGCCCCTAAAATCATCATGATAATTGGATTTAAGATTGGCTGTGGAATCAAGGCACTTCCCATGATTACGACAAACCATAATGCAAAGCTACCAACTAAGATTGCAATGACTTTGCCCCCACGAGGACGTTTTTTCACATCTGCGCCAGGCATTTGGTATTGATAGACATAGCGGTGCATCAGATAGAAGACCCAGCCACCGACTGCCGCTGTACCAAATAACGTCAACACGCCATATGGTTGGGCTTGTCCTTTACTAAACTGAGCAACTAGACCGATAAACAGACCGAATAATCCCAATAACAATAAGAAATTATCTAACCAAATCATCACTGGTTGGCTATTTGGTTTGGCTTCTTCGGCTGGTTTATTAATAATCGCATCTGTACGCTCAGAAACAGTGCCAAACAATTGACGCGCAGTGACGCCACTTTTTTGTTCACGCACCAAAACTGGCAACATCTCATGTAAAACAACGGCTAATTCTTCTTCAGAGAGGTTCGCTGCGTTTAATGCTTTTTTCAAGTCAAAAATATATTGCTGATTACGCTTGGTGAGTTGTGTTTCTAGCTCGCGGTTTTGTGCAACATATTCTCTAAGTGTTTCTACTTCCATCTACTTTCCAAGTTCCCCTTTCCAATTACTGAATAGTCAGTAAAGCGGATTCTTATCTACATTGTAACAAAATTTTAGGCTTTGTGATAGAACTTTTTTAAACGTTAAATCTAAAGAGCATAATATCGCCGTCTTGCACTTCGTAATCTTTACCTTCTAAACGGACACGACCAGCTTCTTTAGCCGCATGCATCGTGCCATAATGATCTAAGTCTTCAAAAGATACAGTTTCAGCACGGATAAAGCCTCGTTCAAAGTCAGAGTGGATAATCCCCGCACATTGAGGAGCTTTCATCCCTTTTCTAAAGGTCCAAGCACGGACTTCTTGCTCACCGGCTGTAAAGTAAGTCGCTAAACCTAATAAATCATAGGCTGCACGAATTAATTGATCTAAGCCTGATTCTTCAATCCCCATCGCTTCTAAAAATTCAGCTTTGTCCTCTTCTTCTAACTCGGCAATTTCTTCTTCTGCCCGTGCACAAACAATGATGACTTCTGCATTTTCACTTGCTGCAAATTCCTTTACTTGTTTGACATACGGATTGTTCTCGCCATCTGCCACTTCATCTTCAGACACATTTGCGACATATAATACCGGTTTGGTCGTCAATAGGAATAAGCCCTTCACAATTTTTTGTTCTTCTTCACTAAATTCGACGCTACGAGCAGATTTTCCTTCTTCTAAAACAGGTTTAATCTTATCTAAGACTGCCAATTCCGCCACCGCATCTTTATCTTTGGTTTTAGCGACTTTGGCTACACGAGTATAGCGTTTGTTCACAGATTCCAAGTCCGCTAGCACCAACTCTAAATTAATCGTTTCGATATCGGCAATCGGATCCACGCGACCTTCAACGTGAGTAATATTCTCATCGTCAAAGCAACGGACCACATGACAAATCGCATCCACTTGACGAATGTGGCTTAAAAATTGGTTTCCTAGTCCTTCCCCTTTACTTGCTCCTTTTACAATTCCGGCAATATCGGTAAATTCAAAGGTGGTTGGGACTTCTTTTTTCGGTTTGACTAATTCTGTTAATCGTTTCAAACGCCAATCAGGGACTTCCACCATGCCGACGTTAGGATCGATGGTCGCAAAAGGATAGTTCGCTGCTTCTGCGCCAGCTTTTGTAATTGCGTTAAATAAAGTAGATTTGCCGACATTTGGTAAACCTACAATTCCAGCAGTTAATGCCATTTTTATTGTTCCTCAGCTTTCACTAATATTTTCTTCATTTTTTTGGTAAATTCGCGTCTAGGCATCATGACGATATGCTCGCATCCTAGACATTTTATTTTGATATCGGCACCCATGCGAATGATTTGCCAACGATTCGTCTTACAGGCATGCGGTTTTTTCATTTCAACAATATCATTTAAATCAAACATACGCCTCACCTATTTCTTTTTTCGCTAATTTTTCACGGACTTTCATCAAGGAATAGCCTAGCAAATTGCTTCCTTGTTTTTATGAATCAAAATGAATATCCAAAATATCTAAAATACGGGTTAAATCATTTTGTGAAAGGTATTCGATTTCGATTTTTCCTTTGCCGTTTTTCTCTTGGATCGCTACACTGGTGCCAAATTTATCCATCAAACGCTCTTCACTTTCACGTAAATAATACGGTTTTTCCTTCATCAAGCGCGGAATTTTTTTCTTCTCTTTGGCTTCATTCATCTCAGAAACTAGTTTTTCCAATTGACGGACAGTAAGATTTTCTTTGACGCAACGGTTGGCTAGTTTTAATAAATTGCTCTTATCTTTTAAGCCTAGTAGTGTGCGGGCTTGTCCCATCGATAGGCGCTCTTCTTGGACCATTTCTTTGACTAATTTTGGTAAAGATAACAAGCGCAAATAATTGGCGATATACGGACGACTCTTGCCTAAACGCTCAGCCACTTGCGCTTGCGTTAATTTCAAGTTTTTCATCAGCATATCATAGGCCTCGGCTTCTTCTAGCGGATTTAAATCTTCACGCTGCAAGTTTTCCAAGACCGCAATTTGCATCATCATCTCTTCGTCAAAGTTACGGATAATTGCAGGAATATTCGTTTTGCCCGCAAGTTTTGAAGCTCTAAAGCGACGTTCTCCGGCAATGATTTCATATCCTTTAATCTGTGAACGACGGACAATAATCGGTTGAAACACGCCAGAACGTTCGATGGAGTTGGCCAATTCTTTTAACGACTGCTCATCAAAAGTTTTTCGCGGTTGATAAGGATTTGGTCGCAATTCATTGAGCGGTAAGTCCAATACTTCTTCTTTTTTCACATCGACTTCTTCAATATCTTGGAATAACGCATCGATGCCACGTCCTAAACCTTTGCCTTTATTTTTCACGCGCTAACACTTCCTTTGCTAGAGCTTGATACACTTCGGCTCCTTTTGAACGAATATCATAATCGATAATGCTCAAGCCATGACTTGGTGCTTCTGAGAGTCTGACATTGCGTGGGATTACCGTTTCATACACTTTTTCCTGGAAGTAACGGCGCACTTCTTCGACCACTTCAGCTCCGAGATTGGTTCTGGCATCAAACATCGTCAACAAGACACCTTCAATGGCCAAATCTGGATTGAAATGTTTTTGCACCAAACGAACCGTATTTAATAACTGACTCAAACCTTCTAAGGCATAATACTCACACTGTACCGGAATCAAAATGGAATCACTCGCGGTAAAAGCATTGATAGTTAAATGACCTAAAGAAGGCGGACAATCAATCAAAATATAATCGTAATCGGCTTTAATTTCATCTAAGGCTAATTTCAAACGAGACTCACGAGCCATCATGGAAGTCAATTCAATTTCGGCCCCGGCTAATTGTAAAGTCGCTGGCACAATAAATAAATTTTCACGACTGGTTGGTAAAATCGTCTCTTTAATGTCGACTTCATTGACTAAAATATCGTAAATATCTTCTTTGACGTCGGGTTTTCTAATCCCCACGCCGCTTGTTGCATTTCCTTGGGCATCGATATCGACTAACAACACTTTTTTGCCAAGATAAGCTAAACTACCCCCTAAATTGACGGTCGTTGTTGTCTTACCAACGCCTCCTTTTTGATTTGCTACTGAAATAATGCGTACCAACTCGTGCACCTCCATAAATTATTGAATCGGTTTTTTATTGGGTAATCCTGGTTTGCGCGGATATTTATTCGGCGTTTCTTTGCGCTTTTGAATCACTAAAATATGGCGCTCATCGTTTAACTCCGGCAATGCAAAGGCAATATCTTCTATAAATTTTCCGCCTAATGTGGCAATGGCTTTTTGCGCTTCTTGCAGTTCTTCTTCACTTTTCGCTGCTTTTAGTGCATAGAAGTAGCCTTGTTTTTTCACTAATGGCAGACACAATTCGCTCAAGACATTCAATCTCGCCACCGCCCGTGCAGTCACATAGTCAAACTGTGCGCGGAATTTAGGATTTTGCCCGAAAGTTTCCGCCCGATCATGGTAAAACGCCACCTGTTCTAAGCCTAGTTCAGCAGCTAAATGCGTTAAAAACTGGATGCGTTTGTTTAACGAGTCCACAATCGTCACCTTTAACTCAGGAAAAACAATTTTTAACGGAATACTTGGAAAACCCGCTCCTGAGCCGACATCGCATAATTTGGCATTTTCGTCTAATTGTAGGGCCAAACCAAGCATAATCGAATCATAAAAGTGCTTGAGATAGACTTCTTTTTCTTCCGTAATGGCGGTCAGATTCATCTTTTCATTCCACTCCACCAGCAAAGCAAAATATCGTGCAAATTGCTGTTCCTGGACGGGTGTTAATTCGATACCCTTTGCCGCCAAACTTGCTTTAAATTCTTCTGGGTTCATCTATTTACCTCAATTTTTTCTACTAGGACTGATTCTTTTGTGAAACAGAATTTTTGTTTCACAGAACAATTACTACTTTACCGTAAATCCGCCAAAGTGTAAACCTTTATCCGCAAAAACAACCTAGCTTTTTCCTTCATCTATTATAGCATTTTTCTATCTTAAAACTAGTCAATGACAAAATACGCTCCCTAGTCATGCTTAATAAGACCGGCCCAGCAAATATATGCCTATTCTATTGATTTCTCTGCCTAAATGTTTCACGTGGAACAAAATGTGGGCTTGCCAACTTTTTGATGCAGTGTGATTTTGGTTTATATAATGAAGGAATTACCTTTCTAATAAGTCTACAGCTTTCGTTTTCCCAGTATACCTCTTTTTTTACCTGAATAATCTTTGACAGTTGCAATCCGTAAAAATTGCTTTACCCCTTGCACGCCAAAGGATAGGTGGATTTGGTTCGCCTAAAAAAGTGTTGTATGTGATACAGAATAGAATGATTATTTGAAAAGTATGCACATGTCTAAAAGATAAAAATAAATGAACAAGCCTTCCAAAAATTTTGGGAGGTTTTTTCGCGCTTTTGAGATTTTTTTGCGTATTTAATAAGTAGCAGCAAAAAACTTATACTCCAGATACTATACTAGATGATTTTTGGATTTTTTGAGTCCAATGGCGAGTTGACTGTTCGTACTTCTTTTGATATCCAATGAAAAGGTTTTATAGTATAATAAATTTGTGGAGAAGAAAGGATATTTTCATGAAAAAAGAAAATAAAAATCCAGTGTATTTTGGATTGACCAACGATATTATCTTTGGTTGGATTATGAAAAGTGAGGAGAACTGTTTAGCCATTATCCGCGCGATTTTACCAGAACTAAACATTACTAGCATTGTTCATAAAGAGATCCAACACGACATTACCCCAGTAGCCTCCACTCGCGGTGTTAGATTTGATGCCGTGGTGCAAGATGACCAAAAACGTTATTATGATATTGAAATGCAGGTGGAAAATACCGGCGACTTAGGAAAACGTGCACGCTATTATCAGTCACAAATTGATAATGAAACCCTAATGAAAGGACAGAACTTCCATAAGTTAAAAGAAAGTTTTGTTATTTTCTTATGTGCATTTGATCCGTTTAGCTATAGATTACGCCGCTACCAATTCCATCAATATGAAGACACGATTCGGAATTTACGCTTAGATACGCATTCACATGTGCTTTTTATCAATTCAAAGGGGACGGAAGGTGAAGTATCAAATGATTTGGCAGGGATTATCGATGTGATGAACCAAAAGCCTAATCAAACCAATCCCCTAGCAAGTAAATTAATGAAGGAAATTGATTATTATAACCAAGATTCAGAAAAGAGGCGAGAACTGATGGACTATGCAACAAGACTTGAAGACGAGCGATTAATTGGAGAAAGAATAGGCGAGAAAAGAGGTAGAAAAGAAGGTAAAATAGAAGGAAGGCTAGAAGAAAGAAAAGAAGGGGTACGAAATATCATTATTGAGTTTAAAGCGAATCAAACTGCCCCTAATATTATTTTTCGATTTATCAAAAATGCATATAGAGGCAAACTTACTGATGAAGAGATACAACAAATAATAGATGACGTGGAAGAAAATGAGTAAGTAGTATCGTCTGTATTCGGAAATTAGACTACAAAAAGAGCAAAGAGAATATCCTTCTTTTTGCTCTTTTCGTTTAGTTACTTTTATTGAGTCCTTATTTTAGCTAGACTTTCGAAATTGTGCTACAAAAAACTTCTCACTAACTAAATAAGAAAGCAAGGAGTAAAAACTTTATTTATTTTTGTTTTTTAGCATTCGCCCTCCCATTCTGCATAGAATTCTGTCAAAAATTCTTCCATATATTGATGACGATGTTGGGCCATTTGTTTAGCCGTCGTAGTGTTCATCAAATCTTTTAACTTCAATAACTTTTCATAAAAATGCATTATCGCGGTATCTTGACCGTTACGATAAGTTTCTAATGTTAGTGTTTCACGTGGAACTTTCTGAGGATCGTGAATCAATCTATGATGAAAACCTGAGTAACTCATGGTCCGCGCAATCCCAATCGCTCCAATGGCATCAAGACGGTCAGCATCCTGGACAATTTCTGCCTCCAAAGTGGAAGGAGTCTGCGGATTATGGCCACCTTTAAAAGAAATTTCTTGCATAATTTGCAAAATCCATGTTATTTCTTCTGCGGTCAATCCCACTTCTAGCAACTCTTCTTGTAATTGGCGTTTCGCTTTGGCAACATCTGAAACTAATTTTTCATCAATCGCATCATGGAGTAACGCAGCACACGTCACAATAAATAGATTGGCGGATTCTTTTTTGGCAATACTTTGAGCTAGATTTTTCACTCGGACTAGATGCCAATAATCATGGCCGCTACTTTCCCCACCAAATTGATTTTTCATTTTTTGTTCGATTTGCTGAATGATTTTTTCTTGTTTTGGATTCATTTTGTGTCCTTTACTTTATTTTTTAGTTATGATAGCCAACATTGGGCAATCCGCTCGTAGCTGACCGAGTCAATTTACAACCTTATTCCACGGTGTTCGAAGGGTAGCTACATCGCATCTAAGCCGGCCTGTCTAGGAAAATCTTTAAATGCAGAGGATTTTCCTGACATTCCGGACAAACTTAGCTGCTTGTAGCTGACCAACCCTTCTCACAACCTTTATTCACGGTGTTCGGCAGCTAGACATTGTGAAATTCGCCCTCCCACTTGAGAAAATCTCCTTTCATCCGATTTTCTCAGCGGTAGGTAAACACACGAATTTCTTCATGTCTTACCAAGCTGCCTCACAACCTTATTTTACTGGTTTGTATTTTTGGGTGGCTTGGATGGCTTTTTGCCAGTTGGTTAGGCGTTTGTGGCGTTCTTGTTCGCTCATGTGTGGGGTAAAAGTTGCGCCGATGGTATGAATGGCTTTGAGTTCATCTACATTTTGCCAAAAACCAACCGCTAAGCCAGCTAGATAAGCCACACCTAAGGCAGTGGTCTCCAAATTACCGGCTTGTTGGACTTCGATATCTAATAAATCTGCTTGAAATTGCATCAAATAATGATTCCGAGCTGCCCCACCATCCACTTTCAGCTGTGGAATGGTTAATTGCGTGTCTTTTTGCATGGTATCAATAATATCTACCACTTGATAGGCCACAGATTGTAAGGTGGCTTTGATTAAATCTTCGCGCGTCGTCCCTCGAGTAAGCCCAAAAATGGCCCCTCTTGCATCGGCATCCCAATATGGTGCCCCTAATCCAACAAAAGCCGGCACGACATACACTTCATCATCTAGACTAGCTTTTAAGACGGCTTGTTCGCTTTCTTTGGCACTTTTAATGATTCTCAAACCATCACGTAGCCATTGAATCGCCGAACCGGCCACAAAAATGCTCCCTTCCAGCGCATAATTGACTTTACCATTCAAACCATAGGCAATCGTCGTTAACAGCTGATGATCCGAATGTTTCGGCGTATGACCGGTATTCATCACAATAAATGAACCCGTCCCATACGTATTTTTTATCATGCCTTCTTCAAAAGCAAGTTGGCCAAAAAGTGCAGCTTGTTGATCTCCGGCCATGGCTGCGATGGGCACTTTACAACCAAAAAAGACATCAGGTTGCGTATAGCCATAGACAGTCGAATTTTCTTTGACTTCTGGCAGCATACATTCTGGTATATTTAGTAATTTTAATATCTCTTCATCCCAAGTTAATTGATGAATATTAAATAACATTGTTCGACTAGCATTGGTATAATCAGTAACATGGATTGCTCCACCAGTAAGATTCCAAGCCAACCAGGTATCCACTGTACCAAAAAGTAATTCACCCTTTTCTGCTCGTTCTTGCGCGCCAGGGACTGCATCTAAAATAAAGCGAATTTTAGTTGCTGAAAAGTAAGCATCTATTCGAAGGCCGGTCTTTTGATAAAACCATTCTTCTAAACCTTGCTGCTTTAATTGATCAGCGAGTGGACTGGATTGTCGCGATTGCCAAACCACAGCTGGATAGATGGGCTTGCCTGTTTTTTTATCCCAAATAATGGTCGTCTCACGTTGGTTGGTAATCCCTATGGCCGCAATTTGACTCGCCTTGACACCAGACTCGATAAACGCCCCAGCCATCACGGTTTGCACACTATGCCAAATTTCTAACGGATTATGCTCGACCCAACCTTCTTTAGGAAAATATTGTGGAAATTCCTTTTGCGAGCTCGCGACCACTTCTCCTTGATGATTGATTAATAAGGCCCGACTACTCGTCGTTCCTTGGTCGATGGATAAAATATATTGGCTTTGCATCTCTTCACCTCAAATTTCTCTATTATTTATTGAATTGTTGGTCATACTTTTTTTAATACTTGCAATCGTTTGCCACCTATAGACTACCACAATCTAGACAAGATGAAAACAGGTAAGCAAATTTCATACTTTATATTATTTTGTTATGTTTGAAAGATAACATTTGGAAATAGTTGCTATTTAGCGGTATAATAAAAAAAATTGGAAAGAGTGTTTTAAAATAAAGAGTGTGTTTGTTTGTTTTATAGTATCCTAGCCAATATTAGTGTCTTGACTTTGGCGATTTACTTATATTTTCGAATGAATGATTATTTAGATCAAAAACGGGCTGGTCCGCTCAAAAGAAACTGTTTTTACTGTCTTTGGGTGGTATTAGTTGGCACGGTTTTAATGAATTATTCCTTTGTCGCGTTTCAAATTCATTTTGATTTTCGCTTTATTTTGATTGCGCTTGCTTGTATTTATTTCGATTGGTCCGTGGTCATTGCTAGTATCTTTTTCCTTTCATTAACGCGTTTTATCTTTGGATCGAATCTGATGAGCGTGGTTAATTTGTTTTTTTATTTATATTTGATGGGCACTCTACCCTTGATTAGCAAGTACAGTAAAAAGCATTTGTCGATTTTTCATCAGATGAATCTGACGATGAGTTTCATGGTCATAAGTTCGATAATCCTACACTTAATGCTCGGGCGTTTGAATCCAACTATTATCCTGGATTGCTTGATATTACTAGCTTCTGGTGTAGTTGGCAACGGCTTGATGAGCTTATATATTGAAGATTTATCTGAGGTGTATCAAGCGAGCAACTTTGATCCACTGACGAAATTACAAAACCGCCGCAAGCTCAACCAACTCCTGCTGTCCCTGGAAAATAGCGGCGAAGAGTGTTGTATCGGTATTTTAGATATTGATTATTTTAAAAAGTTCAATGACACCTATGGACATGCAGTAGGAGATCGCGTATTAAGATTCGTGGCGGATTATCTCCGGCAAATCGAAAGTTCAAACGCACGAATTTTTCGGTTTGGCGGCGAGGAAATGGTGATTGTACTCTTTGGAAATAATCTTAGCGAATCATGCGAAAACTTAGTGCAGCTACAAGAGAATTTACCTGCGTTTTGTCAGCAACAAGTTGATTTTCCATACACCGTGACACTTTCACAAGGGATTGCGCATAAACAAAGAAACGAAAATCTGTTCAAAACACTCAATCGGGCAGACCAAGCTTTGTATCGTGCCAAAGAACAAGGAAGAAACCAAACAATTCTGAGTGATTAAGATAACTAACAATTTGTAATTCATAGATATTTAATAACAATAGAAGGTGATATTTTGAGTTTAACAAAACGTATAGTCTTTACCTTAGCGTTTTTGTTTTCTGTTATTTATTTAGCTTGGCGGGGGCTCTTTACCTTGCCGTTTCACCAAGCTTGGTGGGTATTGGTATTTGGCGTTTTACTATGGTTGTGTGAAGTGGCCTCAACCTTTACGGGGATGATCTTGATCTACAATAAGCAAAAAGCCAAAAAATTAAGCAAACCACAGGCCAATGCAACAGACTATCCGGATGTCGATGTCTTGATTGCCACACACAATGAAGATGTCGCGCTTCTTAGAAAAACTGTCAATGCCTGTGTAAAGATGAAGTATCCAGACAAACAAAAGGTACATATTTATCTTTGTGATGATAGTAACCGCCCCGAAGTCAAAGCACTGGCAGAGGAATTCGGCATCACTCACATCGGTATGACCGGTAACAAACATGCCAAATCCGGAAATCTCAATCACGCTTTGAGTCAGACTACATCTCCTTTAGTGGCGACTTTTGATGCGGATATGATTCCTTATAGTAATTTTTTACTTGAAACGGTACCTTTTTTCGTGGAGAATCAGTACAAACGCAGACAAGATGAGAAAATCAAACCGCTGGGCCTTGTGCAAACACCACAAAGCTTTTACAATGCGGACCTTTTCCAATTTAATCTCTTTGTCGAACAAAATGTAGCAAATGAGCAAGACTTTTTCTCAAGGGAAATTAATATTTTAAACAATGCCCATGGTGCGGCGATTTATACCGGATCGAATACGGTACTTTCACGTGAAGCCATCATGCAAGCGGGCGGATTTCCAACCGATACGATTACGGAAGATTTCGAATTAGGTGCGCGGATGAATATTGCTGGCTACCAAAATTTATCCACGCTTTCACCCATGGCTAGTGGACTGACTCCTGTGGATATCCCAAGCATGATTAAACAACGTGTGCGCTGGGCTCAAGGGGTGGTCCAAAGTGTGCGAAATATTCATCTACTCACGAATAAACACTTATCTTTCGGTCAAAAAATTGTTTATCTAAATAGTTATTTATATTGGTGGAGTTTTTTAAGGAGATTAGTATTTATTTTAGCGCCGATTTGTTATACATTGCTCGGTTGGGAAGTCGTGGACACCAACTTTTGGACTTTGTTGTATTTTTGGATTCCTTGCCAAATTTTCCAAAAACTTGCACTAAAAGAAGTCTCTAGCAAAGTGAGCACACCACGTTGGGGCGAAATCCAAGAAACCATTCTCGCACCGTTTTTGACGATTCCGGTATTCAAACAATGGATTGGCCTGGGCGAACATCGCTTCAAGGTGACCGATAAAAATGCCAAAGCGAGCAAAAAAGACATTCTTTATGGTTGGCCCCATTTTCTACTTTGGCTACTCGCGCTAGTTGGCTTAATTCGGTTTAATCTTAATAAGACACCGACTGAACTCTTCTATGGTAGCGTGATTAGTTTTTGGTTGCTGAGTCACTTATTTAATCTGACTTTTGCACTACTCTTTTTCGTGGGGCGTCCAAGTTATCGCAGTTATGAACGATTTAAGGCAAGTTATCCATTGCAATTTCCGCTCAATGGTCAACTGTATCAAACCCAAACGCATGATATTTCTGAAGCAGGCCTTTCTTTTATGAATGAAGAAATGCTCAATGTGCCGCTCAATCAAAAAATGGCCTTTACCTTAATGCGTGACCACCAGCCGCTCACTTTAATGGGTGAAGTGGTGCGCGTGGTGCCTCTGGGGGATCAATATCTCTTTGGGGTTCATCTGGATTTAACCAACAAAAGCCAGTATCACGAATATTTGAGCTATATATATGATGGATTTAATCAAAATTTGCCGCAATATTATGACCATCAAATCAGTTTGTTTAGACGGTTTGTCAATATTTTTTATCAACGCACGCGCTTAGTCCAAACGAAAATGACGCGAGAAGAAGCACAACTCAAAGTACCGATTTTCCAACAAATTCACACTACAGATGGGACTTTGACGTTGCAATATCTAATCGCCAAACACTTGATTATCCAAGCAGAGTCACTGTTATTTGCCCCTAAACTAAATATTTCCTATCAGGGCATTGATTTTCAGTTAAGTTTGGTGCGGGCTTTGTCGCAGGATACCTTTGTTTACCACATTGATAATTGGCAGGAAGTCTTGCACCATGCCAATTACCGTCAACTTTTCAGCACGCGTAACAGTTAAATGTTCCACGTGAAACACAAACAGCCAACTGACAGTTTTAGCTATCAGTTGGCTGTTTTTACGATAATAAGTTTTCTTCTAAAATTTGTTGTACGACTTGTTGGCTCACACTGGCTGGCTGATTTTTGCGCGATAACAAGGAAATATGAAACGAAGGCTGATTTTTATCGGCAATCTCTAGACATACCAGCTCATCTTTTTGCTCATCTACCGCAATTTCCACTAAAAATCCAATCCCCACCCCTTCTTTAATCATCCCTTTTAGAATGTTCAAATCGCTATTTTGATAAATGACTTTTGGGGTAAAGCCTGCTTGTTTGGCTAATTTTTGCATCGCTTTGGGGTGAATATACTGCTCGTTTAACACCACGAATTTTTCCTCTACTAACTCACTAAAGGCGACTGATTTTTGTTTAGCGAGTGGATGATGGCGCCCCACAACAATCTTAAACTGTTTTTGAGCAATCGGTAATATCTCTATTTGGTCATCATATAAAGGATTCAACATACCAACCATCGCTAAATCCAGTTGCCCTTTGAGTAAAGCTTGATACAACTCCTGTGAACCAGAATTTGAAATCTCTAGTTTGGCTAATAATTGCTGGGCGGCTAAGGCTTTGGACACCTTTGGAAAATAGAAATTACCGATAATGGGCGGTAATCCTAAGCGCACGCGGATATCTTGTAAATGATTGATTTCCAGCTTAGCCAAAGCGAGTTCTTTTAAGATATTTTGGGCATGTTTCGCCAAAATTTTGCCCGCAGGTGTCAATTGAATTTGTGCATGCGACTGATTCCGCACAAGCAATTCCGTCTGTACTTCCTCTTCCAAACGCTTGACGGCATAGGTAATCGTTGGCTGCTTCACCTGAAAAAAGGCCGCCGTCTTCGTATAACTCTTCAATTTCGCTAACTGCTGAAAATACTCCAAATCCTTAAATTTCATCGCCTGTACCTCTCATATAAATATAATTTATTATAAATCATCCTTTTGACTATAACAAATTTTTTAGCGTAAAGTAGCGCACGTAAAGAAAAACAAACTATTGGAGGACCTAAAGATGAACGGTTTTGAAATTTTAAACAACCCATTTTTAAACAAAGGAACAGCATTTACCAAAGAAGAACGCCAAAAATACGGCTTGACCGGAATGCTTCCTAGCGCTGTCCAAACCTTGGAACAACAAAAAGTCCAAGCATATGGTCAATTTTTAAGCAAAGAATCACGTCTTGAAAAACGAATCTTCTTGATGAACTTATTCAATACCAACCGCACCTTATTCTATGCCTTAATTGATGAACATTTAGTAGAATTTATGCCGGTTGTTTATGATCCAGTGGTGGCTGAATCCATCGAACAATACAACGAAATCTTCCTAAAACCACAAGATGCCGCCTTCTTATCAGTGGACGAACCTGAAAACATCGAAGCTACATTAAAAAATGCCGCAGCGGGTCGTGATATTCGCTTAATCGTCGTCACAGATGCAGAAGGAATTTTAGGAATGGGTGACTGGGGAGTGAACGGCGTCGATATTGCCATTGGAAAATTAATGGTCTACACGGCCGCCGCTGGTATCAATCCTAGCCAAGTGTTGCCTGTTTCTATTGATGCTGGTACAAATAATCAAGCCTTACTCGACAACCCATTATATCTAGGGAACCGTCATGAAAGAATTTACGGTGAAAAATATGATGCTTTTATTGAAAAATTCGTGCGTACTACTGAAAAATTATTCCCTGAAATTTTATTACACTGGGAAGACTTTGGCCGAAGCAATGCCGCAAAAATTCTAGATAAATATCAAGATCAATTAACCACCTTCAATGATGATATTCAAGGAACTGGACTTGTTGTAATGGCCGGAATCTTTGGTGCGTTAAATATCTCTAAAGAAGACTTAAAAGACCAAGTTATCTTAAATTTTGGTGCCGGAACTGCTGGTGTAGGGATTTGTAATTTGATTTTTGAAGAAATGGTAAGAAGTGGTTTGAGTGAAGAAGAAGCGCGCAAACATTTCTATCTCGTGGATAAACAAGGTTTGCTATTTAGTGATACCAAAGATTTAACACCTGGTCAAAAAGCTTTTGTCCGCGAACGAAGCGAATTTGAAAATGCTGATGAATTAACCAATCTAGAAGCCATTGTGAAAGCTGTACACCCAACGATTTTAATTGGTACTTCAACACAACCAGGAACATTTACTGAAAGTATCGTCAAAGAAATGGCTGCACATACGAAAAGACCTATTATCTTCCCATTATCCAATCCAACCAAACTGGCTGAAGCTAAAGCCGCTGATTTGCTTGCTTGGACAGATGGACGTGCGTTGGTCGGAACTGGTATCCCTGCAGCAGACGTGACTTACAAAGGGGTAACTTATCAAATCGGGCAAGCAAACAATGCCTTAATGTACCCAGGATTAGGACTTGGATTGATTGCTTCTACTGCCACTCGCGTCAATGGAGAAATCTTAGCCAAAGCAAGCCGTGCCCTAGGAGGAATTGTTGATAGTAGTAAACCAGGGGCAGCCATTTTACCACCTGTTGCTAAAATCACCGAATTCTCCCAAAAAATTGCTGAAATCGTGGCGCAAAACGTGGTCGATCAAGGCTTAAACCGCGAAGAAATAAAAGATGTCAAACAAGCCGTGGCAGACATGAAATGGACTCCTGAATACCGCGAATTGGATATATAAGGAGTGGAGATGATGGAATTGACTCGTGAAAAAAACAAACTTGAATCATGGATGTCGGTCAAAATTGCCGGCATCTCCCTTCCAGTTTATCTTATTTTATTACTTGTTTTAATCTTAGCGTTAAGCGTAGATAAATTACCACATAATATTCTAGGTGCCTTAGCCGTCTTAGTATTATTAGGCAATCTCTTCCATTTTCTAGGGACCAAAATTCCTATTGTCAAAACATATCTTGGCGGCGGTGCGGTCTTTTGTATCTTTGCTAGTGCTGCCATCGCCACTTTCCATATTTTGCCAGATAGTGCGGTGGATTTAACCAAAGATTTTGTCAACCACATGGGCTTTTTGGACTTTTATATTGCGGCTTTGATTACAGGGAGTATTTTAGGAATGAACCGTGATTTATTAGTGAAAGCAGCGGTACGTTTTATCCCGGTTGCCCTTCTTTCAATGGTTAGTTGCTTTTTTGCTGTCGGTCTAGTGGGCATGCTTTTAGGAAATGGCTTCAAAGACTCGGTGATGTATGTAGCTTTTCCTGCGATGGCGGGCGGAATCGGTGCTGGTGTCGTGCCACTCTCTAGTATTTATGCAGGTAGCCTACACACTTCTTCAGCAGCGGTGATTTCACGTTTGATTCCGGCTTCTGCTTTATGTAATGTACTGGCGATTATTTTTGCGGCTATGACCAGCAAAATTGGCGAAAACTTTCCTAAACAAAATGGCCATGGAATTTTGATGAAGATTGATGTTGATTTAAATCAGCCTGCACCAAAATTAGATATTGCCAAAATGGGCGTGGGACTTGCCTTATCTATCGCCTTTTTCTTAAGTGGAAGTATTTTGAATTATTTTGTACCGAAAGTTCATGCTTATGCGTTTATGATTATTGTTGTTTTTATCTGTAAAGCTTTTAATTTTATTCCTAGTTATTATCAAGAGTCAGCTGTTATGTTTAACCAACTAATTGTCAAAAATTTAACCGCGGCAGTCTTAGCTGCGATTGGGATTGCCTTATTAAACTTAAATGTCTTAGCTCAAGCGTTAACTTGGCAATTTGTCGTACTTTGTGTCGTAAGTGTGACGGTAATCTCTGTAGCAGCCGGTATATTCGGTAAATTATTCGGTCTTTATCCAGTTGAGTCCATGATTACTGCTGGAATGTGCAATAACAGTATGGGCGGTACCGGAAATGTCGCGGTGCTATCTGCTAGCAATCGTATGGAACTCATCGCCTTTGCACAAATGGGAAACCGACTTGGCGGTGCGATTATCTTAATTCTATCCGGTATTTTAATCCAATTATTTATGACTTAAAAAAACGAGAACCTCTTTTTGATTCGGAGGTTCTCGTTTTGTCTATCTATTTCAATTTTCATCAAAGCTAACCGACCCGGCTCACATCCTTTTTCTAATCTGTGTTCAGCGACTAGCTACTTCGGCGTATAAGCCAGCTCGTCTGGGAAAGTCTTTACTTCTCGGACTTTCCCGACGTTCTAGACAAACTTATCCTTATCGGTATCAATCAACTAAATACTCGGAAAATTCACCCTCCTGCTTAAGAAAATCTCCTTTCATCCGATTTTCTTAGCAGAAGGTAACACATGAATTTTCTCGTATTTGCCCAAGTTGATTGATAACCTTTTACTCGTAGCTGATCGAGTCGCTTCACATCCTTGATTTCATCATTCCTACTAGGTCGTGGGCATGGTAATTTTCTTCTAAATATTGGCATTCTTCTGGGGTTAAGGTGACACACTCTAATTGTGATAAGGTAGTCAAATGTCGGTCTTTGGTAACACCCATAATTGGAAAGGTGCCTTTTTGCATTAACCAGGTCAAAGCAATAGCACTCATGCTCGTGTTTTTCTTTTCGGCTAATTCCGCAACTCGTTGGATTATTGTTTGATCTTGGTCTTTAGTCGCTTCATATTTTCCTTTGGCGTAAGTATCTAATTGCGCACGTTTCGAATCGGAAGTCAGACGAGCCAAACGACCAGAAGCTAGCGAACTATAAGGTGTATAGGCCATTCCTTCTTTTTGGCAGTACGGCAACATTTCACGTTCTTCTTCTCTAAAAATCAAATTATAATGACCTTGCATCGATGCAAACGGCGTCAACCCATGTGCTTTGGCGATTTCATTAGCTTGAGCGACTTGCCAACTAAACGCGTTTGACACCCCGATATGACGTACCTTGCCACTTTTTACCAAACCATCTAAAATCGTCATCAATTCAAGTGGCGCAATACTTTCATCCCAAGCGTGCATAATATATAAATCGATATAATCCGTTTGTAGGCGGCGTAAACTATCTTCCAAACAGCGTTCAATATAAGCTTTTGGTGCTAATTCTGGATACAATTGGCTATGTATTTGCGGCATGAACTTAGTCGCAATCACACTTTTTTCACGGCTATTATTTTCTTTCAAAGCACGCCCTAAGAATTCTTCGCTCGTACCATTTTGATAACTCATCGCAGTATCAAAAAAATTGATGCCTAGCCCTTGAGCCTCATGAATTAAGCGCGCAGAAGTTGGATAATCCACCGTCCAGGCATGCATCCCACTATTTGCCTCACCAAATCCCATACAACCAAGACAAACTTGCGATACCATCAAATCTGTTAAACCAAATTTTCTTAATTCCATCCTCTTTCCCTCACTTTGTCCTTGATAGCTTTAGTATAACGCAAGAAAAATGCAAAGATAATAG
This sequence comes from Enterococcus cecorum, assembly GCF_052119425.1. Taxonomy (GTDB): domain Bacteria; phylum Bacillota; class Bacilli; order Lactobacillales; family Enterococcaceae; genus Enterococcus_E; species Enterococcus_E cecorum_C. The sequence continues at coordinate 8,346 of NZ_JBQKFH010000017.1, read as the reverse complement.
ACAATTTCACGAAAAAATCAAGTTTTGAACATCTAAGCAATCCGTCTGGGAAAGTCTTTACTTCTTGGACTTTCCCAACGTTCTGGACAAACTTATCCTTATCGGTATCAATCAACTAAATACTCGGAAAATTCACCCTCCTGCTTAAGAAAATCTCCTTTCATCCGATTTTCTTAGCAGTAGGTAACACATGAATTTTCTCGTATTTGCCCAAGTTGATTGATAACCTTTTGCTCGTAGCTGACCGAGTCGCTTCACATCCTTGGTTTACGGCGTTCGAAGGGTAGCTACATCGCATCTAAGCCGGCCTGCCTAGGAAAATCTTAAAAATAGTGGATTTTCCTGTCATTCCGGACAAACTTAGCTGCTTGTAGCTGTTCGACCCTTCTCACGACCTTTTTTAATCTGTGTTCGGTAGCTAGACATTTTGAAAATTTGCCCCGCCGATTGTGAAAATCTTTAAAGCTGACTGATTTTCTCATCGGTGGGTAAACACGAATTTTCTCATGTCTGCCCAAGCTACCTCACATCCTTGGTTTAATACGGCATTGGTTTGTTGTGTTTTTCAAAGAGGGGGTTGAGGCTGGCTTTGCGGGTGTTGACGATGCTTTCGACGATTTCTTGGTAGTCAAAAGTGCCGTCTTCTATCCACTCTAGTGTTAGATGGGTGCAAGCGTGGGCATGATATTGACAAGCCAGCAGTACTTCGGTTGGGAGCGGACCTTTAAACAATAATTGGTACCAAGCTAAGTCAAAATTATAGCAGTGATAAAAGATATATTCCTGCAAATTATTTTGATCTTTGAACCGGCAAGCTTGCTGCATAAATTTCCGATGATTTTGCATGTTTTGATAAGCAACCAACATATTCGCCGTAAAATCAAAATCTGCAGACAAATGATCAAAAGTTGGGATAATCATTTGCTTGTATACATATTGAATCAGTTCATATTTATCGGCAAAATGATTATAAAAAGTTTGACGACTAAAACCAGCCTTCTTCAAAATATCTGAAATTGTAATTTTATCTAAATCTTTTGTTTTATTTAATGCAAGTAAGCTTTCTCCAAAAATTGTTTTTGTATCCATATTCTCAATCCTCTCATAACCTATACTTTGACTTCATTATAACACGACAAAGAGAGACAGATTGGACTGCCTCTCTAAAAAATTATTTATCGACACTAAATAATGGTGTTTCGATCGTTTCTACGTAGCGCGCACCGGCAACTTTGGTGTATAAACCGTACTCATCTTTATGGAAAATGCCAAGTCCAGCCATTTCATCCATTGCTTGGCGTACCACATCAGCCTCTAAATTTTCCGCAAAGACTTTAGGTGTGATGCTTGTTTTTTTGCCATTTTCATTTTCAAAAGTTAGGTATAATTTTTTCATGTTTGATTCCTCCAATATTTCTTATATTCTAAGCCATTTTTATTTGGCGATAATCTTACGTTGCGTGGTTTCGATGATGCTGACAACTTCGCTATTTGCTGGGGCTAATTTCATCAAAGCTTGGGCAAATTGTTGGGCTTTTGTTTCATCATAAGTTTCCACGACATTTGGAAAAGTTTGGCTAATTGCCTTTTCTTGGTTAGGATCATTCACTAAAATAGTTAGTTTGTTGTTGATAAATGCTTTCATGTTTCTTCATCCTTTGCTTGTTTATTGAGTAATTCATACGTATGTCTTACATCTTTTATGTTTTTAACTAACAAGCAAAAATAAACAAATACCAACAAACCCATGATACAAGCGCACTTCCATGATTTTTAAATAAATAAACACAAATACAATATAATAGGCTTTTAGTTCAAAATGATGTTCAAAAAGTGGTTCAAAAAAATAATTATCGGGCGTATACAAGAAAGAAGTTGAATGATGTTGGGGCTGACCCATTAGTCTCTTATAAAAAATGAGTATCTAAATAATCCGAATATTCATCGTTGATTTTATGAGTAATCAAGTTGAATATTCGGATTTTCTTTGTTTATTATTAATTGTTTATTTCATCGTAAGGATTTCTTTTTTTAGTTATCTTGCTAAAATACTTTTGGGTCAGCCTCTTTTTAAGGGGTAAGAAATGGCAAGTTTAAACACTCTAGGCAATGTATTTCGGTTAGTAATATAAATACCCTAACTAATCAGAAAGAAGCTCCAGCACTTGAAATAGATGTGTATTCTGATATAATAAGTGAAAAGAGGTAATCCTGGCACCCTGGGGGCTTGTACTCCCTGTGCTGACGGTCACCTCTTTTTTTATGCTCTCATATAACCTAAATAAACACGTTTCTAGGCGTTTGAGTGCTTAGGGGTATAAATATATTGCCTAGCTATTTGAATGCTCTCAGCGTTGCAATTAATCAGCAATCTAAGGCGAAAACAAGCAAATAAAAAAGCTTAGTTAGAAAATACCAACTAAGCGAAAAAATATTTCAAAAACTATTGTGTTTGTTTACCGTATACATTATAATAAACTCATAAGGTTAGTAAAGTTAAAGACGGTTAGCAATTCTCATTTCTGGGGGTGGTGCTTATGAGTGTAAAAACTCTTACTCACATTCTGAAGAAAGGAAATTGCACAATGTCTGTTTATGAAGCACTAAGCTTAATGATTGCATTTGCGACGTTAATCGTGCTAGTGAACAATAAAGACAATAAAAAATAGCCGTCTAAACTTTTAGCAGGGTTTACGGCTATCTAGTCACAAAAATTCCGCTACCGTCTTCAAACGGTGCTAACCTTTTTCTATTTACACTATATCATGTTTAGAAAAGAGGTGCAAGCGATGCAATCAGAAAATAAACAAACCATCGCTAACCGTAAGTATAGAGAAAAGAACCGTGCAAAGACTAATCAACAAGCTTATAAACGATCAGGCAAACTATTCATTTTAAATTATGCGACTGAAGAAGATTTACAACTATTTGAAAGCTACATTCAAGAAAGACGCGAACAATTAAAGGGCTAGCCTATCAATTGGCTAACCCTTTTTATATTCCAAAATATCTAATTCATTGCAAAATTGTGCGATAGCTTCATTACTTTCAGTACTCACAAGATATTCGCTGATATGATTTCTTTCAGCGACCATAAAAATCGGATATCCATAAACGAAACGATCCATAAATATCTTTTTCCTACGCATTGCAATGTCAGGCTTAAATGGGTGTTGAATAGCGCTGTACCCTCTAATAAAAAGTTCATGTAATTCTAAAAATTCTTCTTTTGCCTGCTCGTTGTATATAAGAATGTCCTCTGCTTCTTTTGATACTCTACCACTTGAAACGGGTATCTCTGACAATGTAGCTGTCAATTTTGGCTCTCTTGGCATTCCTACGCGCTCCCTTGCTTTTAAATAAGCGCTCAAAAATACTTTTAAATTATCTTTAGTTTTATGATAATCAACTTCATTTTCATTGTCTTTCTTGTATTTGTTCAAATCAAACTTTGCCATATTACCGCCCCTTATGATATAATTTATTCAAGCGCTGTTTAGCTTAGAAATCAAGTTTTTTCTTTAGTCCTAGTTTTCTAGGGCTATTTTTTTATGCTCAAAAAGTCGCGTGAGAAAAAATGTGCAGTGACGGCGTGAACCTCAAAAAATAGGGGTAGGTGGGTAGCATCGCCCCCATCTTATTTTATAATAGCCTGCATATCATCGCTAAATGTGTTTATTATATCCTCGTAACCACTTAGGTATAAATCACTATCAACAATGTTATCATCGTCACTATCTAGGTTAAATAAATAATCAACATCAATTCTACTAACACTATCAATCAAACCATTCATTTTTCAATTACTTGCCGTTTGTCAGAAATGCCAAAAATCACATCGGATAATTTATTACTTAGCTCGTCCTTTCGTCGCGATAAATAAGCGCTAAAAGCATTTAATGCGACTGTATCATCTTTGAATTGATTGATAATGTTCAGCCCAGCTGTTTCGTTTACTAGACCATCTTTAAACATAATCAAGGCATTGTTGAATTTCAATTGATAAGTGGCGTCTTCACTAGTAACTATATCAGTAGGCAATGTCATTTTTTCTAATGCGTTAGAAAGTTCATTAATTACTATTTTTTTATAACTAGCTAATTTTTCATTGTATTCTTTTTTCAACTTGTCTATCTTTTCGCCTTTTCCAATCTCTGACAAATAAATATTGTCGTATACTTTCTTTGTTTCTTGTCTATAATATTCGTTCAATGTTCTAATATTTTTAAATTGATCAAGAATTGTTTTTTTCATAATTATCTTATCTCCTTTAATGCTATTAATTTTTAAAAGTAGTATTTTGTAGTAGTTGTAAAGTGATTTATTAGTTGCCATCTTCCACCGCCTAGACAATCATAGGCAACACCCCTTTCAAATGACAAGTTTTTACAAGTTTTCAAAATATTAGGTTACTCTTCCAGCAATCGCAAAACTTGCATGAGTAACGTTATTTGATTATCTGCAATATATAGCAATTCTTCTTTGTTCGCTCTTTGTTCATCGTATAATGTGGCTCGCTTCAATTGTTCTGCAAAGTCAAGCGCCTTTGTTAGTTTGTCGCTGATTAGTTCATTCATATTCTGCATTCCTCCACGTTGTAAGGTCGATGGCTTCAAGTGCTTTTTGTCGTTTGATCATCTCTTTAATTTGGTTAGTAAATGAACGCAAGCCATCTTGTCGCTCTTCCTCTGTTCGTGGGATATAATAGCCTGACTTTTTGCCATCTACGCCCCTACCGCCTAGAATAGGAACGCCCTTCAAAATTAGGCTATTGATAACTTTCTTTGTTGTCCTTTCTGTAATGCCTGCGTTACTTGCTATATACTCGCATGATGTCGGGCAATCTGCGCTATATGAAATTAATTCAAGTACTTTTGTTTCAATATCGTTTAATTGCTTCATCGCTTGCCTCCCTTGTTTAAAAATCACTCTTAACCCGTCTATCTTGTGTTTTAACAAATCTAAATGCTAGTAGTTGCCCTTTATAGCTTGAGTTGTTCATAATTCTTGAAAATATACGCTCGCCGTATGCTAAACGTAACTCCTTAGAATTAAAGTTACTTGTGAATAGTGTTGCCTTGTTCAAACGTGCTTCTACAATGCTTTGTAATGTGTCTAAATTGTATTGTGTGGGTGTTGCTCGGTTTTCTATTGCTCCCAGCTCTGCCCCTAAATCATCTATAACCACAAAATCAGCTTTCTTCACTTCCTGCATGAGATAACCTTGTAATTCTTTGTATACTTTAGGATCGTTAAAACCTATCTTCAATTGTTCTAGAAGCTCCCTATAGTTGATTACTATAACTTTCTTTGTATAGTCTGACCGTTTGAGGTACTCGTTGGCGATGGCTACCGCTAAATGTGTTTTACCTACTCCAGTGCCTCCAGTAAGTACAATATGCACGGGTTTTTTCTCTAATGCATCAAGCCAAAACTTAGCATTGATTTTTGCTTGCTCGCTTTCTCTGTTGTCATTTTTGTAAGTTTCTAAAGTATAGTTCAATGTTATATTATCATTCACAATTGAATTGCGTTTCATGTAATTTAATTGTTTTTCTTTTTGCTTTTGGATATAAATTTCTTCATCGCGCTTCTGCTGTTCGGTTGCTTGCTGAATATATTTGCATCTCGGGCAAACCGCGCCATCTCTTTTCGCTGTCTTTGTAGGTTTCGCCCATTTGTACATAGTGTTACCACATACGGGGCAAATACCTGCTTCAACAATGCCCCCGTACATCTTCTTGAATGGTTCTGCTATTTCCAAAATACCCACGCTCCTTTTTTGCTCGTCTTTTCCCTGTAGTTAGGTTTTAAAATCAATTTGTTAGCTTAGGGGGTGTAATACCCTTAGGAAGATATTTCAACTCGTTTTTCTTTATTCCGTGATTATGTTCTAGAGAAATTAGCGCATTTTGCTATCTAGTTTCTTCTCTAAGGCGTTTTAAATCTAATCTAGTATAATTTACACTCAGACAATTCAAAACGCCTGATAAACGATTTTAAACACTAAAACGCATTGTATATGCTGTTCGGGTTCTCCATCGCTTCACGCTCGACTTTTTCATAATCTTCGCGCTGTCTGTCTGTCATATCTTTTCGCATTCCTGCACTTGCTTTACGATCTGCGTTGACTTGCTTAACGTTTGTATAGCGCTTTGCCTCCCAATTTTTAAGAATGCCATTCACATAGTTATAGCGTCGTGCATTTGCGTTAATAGCAAGGTTCAAAGCTTCTTGAATGAGTTCCAGCGCTTCTTGTTCGGTTGCTCCTATCTCTTGAAAATCTTTAACCCAATAAGCAAGGTCTTGTCTTGTCTTTGGTGCAAGCATCCCAAAACCGTTACTCTCCCAAAATTCAAACAACAACGACAACGACAATTGACCGCTTGCCTCTGTCTCTTGTTGTAGTTCTTTCTCTTTCTCTATCTCTAGTTCTATCTCTTTCTCTGGTGTACGTTTGTCTGGACAAATGTCCGACAAATGTCCTGAAACACCACCACTAGCAATAATGTTGTTATTTTTATTTTCTCCATTATTTTGTTTTATTTGTTCTTTTTCAGCGTTAATTCTACGCCTATAAGCTTTTTTTCTGTCTGCTTCCGTCGTTGTTTTGCCTATGAAGTTCTGAATGTCACTCATGAAAATAGCTCCATTGTCTAAAATTTCAACAAGTTTCAATTCTTCAAATATGCGTAAAGCTTGTTCAACATCATTCTCACTATGTCTAGTAACTCGGGATAACATATCTATATTGAACGGTATCCTGTCATTGAACATCAATTTACCCTCATTTTTAAGGCTTCTTAAATACAATTTAAGAAGTATGTTGCTATATAGATAGCCCTTTTCCATGCTTTCAAGCATAATTATTTCATCGCTATCAAAAAAATTTTCTTTTAATCTTAAGTAATAATATTTTTTATTATCTGTCATTAAATCTCCCTCAAATCATTCAAAATTACGCCATAACTTTCGTATTTTACAATATAGTTTTCATCTTCTAATATTTCTATCTCGTCATCATCAGCATCTATAAACCTCTGAATTGCTTTAGGGTTTTGCACAAAATTATCTTTGTCGGCGTTGATGAATAAATGAAAATAATACGCTTGTGTTGATAGTGGCATTTCTGTGAATTTATCTGTACTAGTGATTTTTCTAAGTTCTTTAATATTCATTTCTCTAACTCCTCTAAGTATTCTAAAATTGTAATTACTTTGATTAATCTTCTGTTGTTGTCGCTTAGTTCTTTTAGCGCTTGTCCTACTTCTCTATCTCTTGCTTTTCCAAGAAGTTCTCTGATAATATTTGTATTTCTGCAATTAATTTCGTTTAACTCCTCAATCAATTCTCTATTATCTAGCTTTAATGTTTGAATGGTTTTTTCCATGCTGATCAGCTCCCTTCAAAATATCGTTCAATTGATATTCATCAAAATCTAGTATCAATAAAAGCATCGCAACAATAGCGATGAATAGAATAATTTTAGGTGTTGCGATGGTCGCGATGCCTAGCCCCACTAACAACCCTAGTAAAATATTTCGTTTATACATTGAAATGCCCCCTTGTCTTTGGTAAAATAAGGGCAATAAAAGCATTTTATAGCTTGTAAGGCTACTTCCTTTGGTCGGGTGGGTAAGCCTTTTTTTATTGCCCTGAAATTCATTTACTCGATGCCTCTAGCTTTCTGATTCAATGAAGTAAACTAGTTCGATTACTTCCAATTCGTCAATTACTTCTTTTACTGTATTTCTAACAACTTCATACTTATTCAAATGAATTTCTTTGCCGTCTTTCCATTCAATGCACTTTGTAGACTCGTCAAAGCTTGCAAGCGTGGCCAGTTTATCAATGGCTTGTGTTAGTTGTTTGTGATAGTATTCTAAATCTGATTCGTTCATGTTTAGCCTTCCTCTCTTTTCTTGTGTACGCTCGATATAATTTTTCTATTGTTCAAATTGCATCATAAACTTGTCTATATCTGACTTCTTGTAAAATGTCATGCGTGGGCTAGTCATCTTGTAAGACTTTAAACCCAGCGCTTTAAATTCTTCTAGCGTCTGCGGTGCTATGTTGTCTAGCAATTCTTTTCTAACTCTTTCCGCCTTGATATATCCTTGTGGCTGTATCTGCTCCCTGACTACCTCAGCAACCACAAGAGGCAATTCTTTTCTAATTATTTCAGTTATCATTGTTTGCAATTCCTGCGTTGCTTCTTGGCTGAATATGTTCATGATCTGCACCCCTTTCTAAAATATTGGCAATTAATTCGGGCGTTAGGTTGTATTTCGATAAAATTTCTCTAAAGCCATTCAAGAACACCATCGCCCCGCCGTATTCATCTAA